>CACOCY010000006.1 GCA_902625725.1 uncultured SAR116 cluster alpha proteobacterium
GCGGAATTTTCTTCATAAATCGAGTGTTTTAGTTGCTTTTGTTACTTCTTCATTACAAGCTTTTTAAAGTAAGTAACATGTGTCAATTTAGAAATTAGACGAAATCTAATTGTCTAGATATATGACAAAGAATCGCACTAGGAGGAACAAGTGATCCCAGGTAATTTTGAATATCATAAACCAGAATCTATAGATGGCGCGCTCAGTATTTTGACAGAATGGGGGGATGATGCTCGTGTTATAGCTGGAGGACATAGTCTAATACCAGTTATGAAGCAGCGATTGACTGACATAAGTCATTTGGTTGATTTAGGTGGTATTTCAGAACTTAAGGGAATTTCCATAGACCAGGATACAGTTACTGTTGGCGCTATGACTACACAACACGAATTAATAACTAATGAAGAACTTAGTAAATCTGTGCCTTTAATCAGGGAGGCCTCTTTACAGATTGCTGATCCCCAAGTTCGCTATCTCGGAACCATTGGTGGTAATGTTGCTAATGGTGATCCAGCAAATGATATGCCAGGGTTGATGCAAACGCTAGACGCTAGTTATGAATTGACTGGTCCAGATGGCGTTCGAAATGTTAAAGCACGAGAATTCTATGAGGCTGCTTATTTTACCGCCAGAGAGGATGAAGAAATTCTTACATCGATTTCGTTTCTTGTGCCCAACGGAGGCTATGCTTATGAAAAACAGAAGCGTAAAATTGGAGATTATGCAACTGCAGCAGCTGGTGTTCTTATAAACATAGATAATAATATTTGTTCTTCTGTATCTATCGCTTTGACCAATCTATCTGATACTCCGGTTTATTGCGAAAAGGCGGTTGATAATTTAGTGGGGAAAGAATTAAATGAGGACACCATCAAAACGGCTGTTCACGATTGTGTTGAAGCATCAGATCCCGTTGCAGACACCCGTGGACCTGTAGAGTTTAAAAAATATGTAGCCGGAATAATTGTTAAAAAAGCTTTAAATAGCGCAATAGCACGCGCTTAGAATTGAGGAAACGATGGAAAAAATTCGATTGAACATGACTGTAAATGGCAAAGAAATTGATGTTTTGACCGAGCCGCGTCAGCTTCTTGCCCATGTGTTACGAGAAGAATTAAAACTCACTGGAACACATATTGGATGCGAGACTTCTCACTGTGGAGCTTGCACTATCGATATGAATGAAATGTCAGTTAAGTCCTGTAGCGTCTTCGCTGCGCAAGCGCAGGGTGCTAATATCACAACTATTGAAGGGTTAGGAACCCCTGATGGTCTACACTTATTGCAGGAGATGTTTAAAGAACATCATGGCTTACAGTGCGGTTATTGTACACCAGGCATGATAACGAGAGCATATAGACTTTTGCAAGAAAACAGCAACCCCACAGAGGAAGATGTTCGCTTTGGTATGTCTGGAAATCTATGTAGATGTACAGGCTATCAAAATATTGTCAAAGCTATTTTAGCAACTGCCGAAAAAATGAGTGAAATGAAGGAATCTGCATAATGAATGAAACAATACCTCCAAAAGAAGCGAGAATGAGTGCCTTAAACGGACTAGGTACATCAAGGAAGCGGGTAGAGGATGCACGCTTTACACAGGGTAAAGGAAACTATGTTGATGATATAAAACTTGAAGGCATGCTTTTCGGTGATTTTGTACGCTCACCATACGCACACGCTCGGGTGAAATCCATTAAAACCGAGGCTGCTCTGGCTATTCCTGGGGTCCATGCAGTGATTACGGCGGCGGATTTAGAGCCTTTGAAACTTCACTGGATGCCAACCCTCGCCGGCGATGTTCAAATGGTTCTTGCTGATGGCAAAGTTTTATTTCAGGGACAAGAAGTTGCATTTGTGGTTGCTGATAATCGCTATGCTGCTGATGATGGAATTAAAGCTGTAGAGGTTGAATATGAAGAACTACCAGTAATAGTTGACCCTTTCAAAGCAGAGCTTGAGGGAGCGCCGGTTTTGCGAGAAGATATTGCAGATAAAAAGGAAGGGGCTCATGGGCCAAGAAGGCACCCTAACCATATTTTTACTTGGGAGTCTGGAGATAAAGAGGCAACAGAATCTGTTTTGGCTGAAGCTGACGTTGTAGCTGAAGAAATGGTTTATTATCATCGAACGCATCCTTGTCCGCTTGAAACCTGTGGAAGTGTAGCTTCTATGGATAAGGTGAATGGGAAACTTACGGTATGGGGAACATTCCAAGCGCCTCACGCGGTTAGAACGGTTGCTTCACTTATTTCAGGTATAGCAGAACATAATATTCGGATCATATCTCCAGATATAGGTGGGGGTTTTGGAAATAAGGTGGGCGTTTATCCAGGCTATATATGTTCCATAGTAGCATCTATTGTCACAGGTGCGCCAGTTAAATGGATAGAAGACAAGATGGATAATCTCATGGCTACCGCATTTGCCAGAGATTACTGGATGCAGGGAAAAATATCTGCCACGAAAGATGGCAAAATAACTGGTCTTTGGTGTCATACCACAGCAGACCACGGTGCCTTTGACGCTTGCGCAGATCCAACAAAGTTTCCAGCCGGTTTTATGAATATTTGCACAGGTTCATATGACATACCCACGGCTTTTTTATCTGTCGATGGTATTTATACCAATAAAGCACCTGGGGGAGTTGCCTATCGCTGTTCTTTTAGGGTTACAGAGGCTGCATACTTTATAGAACGTATGATAGAAGTTCTTGCCATAAAATTGGGAATGGACTCTGCAGAGCTGAGGGAGAAAAATTTCATAAAAAAGGAACAATTTCCATATCAGTCAGCTCTTGGATGGGAATATGATTCTGGAGATTATCATACTGCTTGGGATAAAGCATTAAAGGCGGTAAATTATAAAGAATTGAGAAAAGAGCAGTCTGAAAGACTCGAGGCATTTCATAGAGGTGAGACGCGAAAGTTGATCGGTATTGGACTATCTCATTTTACAGAAATAGTTGGAGCAGGTCCTGTTAAAAACTGCGATATTCTAGGGCTTGGCATGTTTGATTCCTGTGAAATAAGAATACATCCTACCGGGTCAGCAATCGCGAGATTAGGTACCATTTCTCAAGGACAGGGTCACGCCACTACATTTGCTCAAATTCTTGCATCTGAGATTGGAATACCTGCAGAAGACATCACTTTAGAGGAAGGGGATACTGATACCGCACCTTACGGGCTTGGTACCTATGGTTCACGTTCAACACCTGTAGCAGGGGCCGCAACGGCTATGGCAGGACGAAAAATTCGGGCCAAAGCTCAAATGATAGCAGCATATTTGCTTGAGGTTCATGATAATGACCTAGAGTGGGATGTTGATCGGTTCGTAGTGAAAGGTAATCCGGAGCGTTTCAAAACTATGAAGGAAATTGCATTTGCTTCATACAATCAGGCCATTCCAAACGTTGAACCCGGTTTAGAAGCTGTAAGTTACTATGATCCTCCAAATATGACTTATCCTTTTGGTGCTTATATTTGTGTGATGGAAATAGATGTAGATACTGGCACCACAGAAATCCGACAGGTGTTTGCTTTGGATGATTGTGGTACCAGAATTAATCCAATGATTATTGAAGGACAGGTTCATGGTGGTTTGACTGAAGCTTTGGCGATTGCGATGGGACAGGAAATAGCTTACGACGAGATGGGTAATGTTACAACTGGAACGCTGATGGACTTTTTTGTTCCAACCTCCTGGGAAACACCAAATTATCAAACGGACTATACTGAAACCCCAAGCCCTCACCATCCTATTGGCGCAAAGGGCGTTGGCGAAAGTCCGAATGTTGGCGGTGTTCCTGCATTTTCTAACGCCGTTCATGATGCGTTCAAAAGCTTTGGTTTAACGCAAAGTCACATGCCCCATGACCATTGGCGAATTTGGACAATAGCCAACAAACTCGGCTTGCATGATATGTAAAGTGCAGGAGGTAAAAAACCTCCTGCTACTTAAATAAACATGAGTTGGCAAGAACTAAAAAATAAACTTTCTGAGCATGCGTATATCGCTAACAATGAGTTAGCGATGGCTTTATTTATCGCTCGAGAGTTAGAACGTCCCATTCTACTGGAGGGAGAGGCTGGAGTTGGAAAAACTCAAGTAGCCAAAACACTCTCTGAGGTGTATGAAACAGAATTGATAAGACTGCAATGTTACGAAGGATTAGATTCTGCTGCTTCAATTTATGAGTGGAATTATCAACGGCAGCTGTTATCTATAAGAGCCTCTGTAGATACTGGCTCTGAATTAAACGATATCGAGTCCCGTATTTTTTCTCGTTCTTATTTAATGGAAAGACCATTGTTACGAGCAATTCAACAGCAGAGGGCACCAGTTTTATTGATAGACGAAATTGACAGAGCAGATGAGGAATTCGAAGCTTTTTTGTTAGAAATTTTGTCGGATTTTCAAATTACAATTCCTGAAATTGGAACAATTTCCGCGACAAGTAAACCAATTGTTGTCTTAACTTCAAATGGTACCCGAAATCTATCAGATGCCCTGCGACGCCGTTGTATATATAATTATGTACCTTATCCAGATAGAAAGACTGAGCTTGCTATTTTGACAAAGCGTTTTCCGAGACTTAGCTCAAATTTGGCACAACAGATAGTATCATTTGTCCAAAGTATTCGAAAAGAAGACCTAGAAAAAAAACCTGGAATTGCAGAAATGTTGGATTGGACGGCCGCATTATCAGGTCTTGGAATTAACGACATCACCTCTGATCCAGAAGCTTTGCAAGCGTCACTCGTGTGTTTGCTAAAGACCCAGGCGGACTTATATTCTATTCCCACGGAAGTTTCTCAAAGACTAGCAAATGGGGCCGCTTGATGCCTGTTACAAAATTTTTTTCTCGAACAAGCATTAGTCATCGTATTGCAGATTTTTGCCATCACCTGAGAAATAACGGTATCGCTACTGCTCCAATTGATACAGCTCGGTGTTTGACCGTGTTAAAATTAATTAATGCGAATGAACATCAAGAGGTACGGCTTGCACTTAAGTCTTTTTTTATGAAAAATAGAGAGGATTTTATTAGGTTTGACGAATTATTTGATTCCTTCTGGTTCAATGAACGAAGACAACGTCATGAGCATGAAGCAATTGATAGAAATAAAACACAGACCATAAATAGTAAAACATCGCCCAGTATTTTTGAAACAAGCGGCCCCAGTAAAAACGATAAAATTGATGTGCCTGACAATTATAACGATCAAGAAGCAGATAGTTCAGGTGACGGAAAAATGATAGCTGCTAAAACTTTCAATAAGATGACAACAGATATGAGAGAGTTTGTTCAAGCTGAAGACGAAAATGAGGCTACTATAATTGCACAGCGTATTGCAAATGCGATTAGATATCGATTATCGAGACGAAGAAAATTATCTAAAAAAGGGGCATCATTGGATTTAAGACGCATTATGCGCAAATCAATATCCACCGATGGGGAGCCTCTAAATTTGTTACGTAAACGCAGACCTGAAACACCTATGCATCTTATTGGACTGATAGATGTATCTGGCTCAATGCAACCTTATGCACGAGTATTTCTCTCATTTATAAAAGGTTTGATAGGGAACGATTTGCGTACGGACGCATTTCTTTTTCATACAAAACTTATGTGTGTTAGTGACGCCCTTAGAGACAATAATACACTGCGTGCAGCTAACCGTCTATCAATGATGGCAAAAGGTTTTGGTGGAGGTACGAAAATTGGTACGTGCCTCAACGATTTTAACAAGCAATTTTTAGGCAGAATTCTTGGACGAAAATCATTAGTTATCGTAATGTCGGATGGTTATGACACTGATGACCCCTCCATCTTGGGTTCTTCCCTCAAGCGATTAAAAAAAAGTGGCTGTAAACTAATTTGGTTAAATCCACTATTAGGATGGAAGGATTATGAACCAGTTAATGCTAGTATAACAACTGCACTTCCATATTTGGATTTGTTTGCGCCATGTAATACGCTTCAGAATTTCTTGGCGCTTGAGAACGAGCTTAGAATTTTATGAAAAAACCCCTTTTGAAATCATTTGTTAAAAAACAGCAACAGCTTTACTCTAACGGTGTACCTCATGCAGTAGCTACAGTGGTTCGAACTAATTCGTCAACTGCTGCAAAACCAGGAATGAAGGCAATTGTATTAGAGAATGGCGAATTTAAGGAAGGTTGGCTTGGGGGTGGGTGCGTGACTACCGCGGTTAAAAAGGCAGCTAAAACAGCAATAAAAACGGGTGTTGCAACTCTCGTGTGTCTGCGCCCAGAAGAATTGATAAATGAAGAAAAAAGCCAAAAAATGGTAACAATTGCTCGTAATGGATGTCCTAGCAAAGGTTCTCTTGATATTTTTGTAGAACCTATTATACCGCTCCCAGAGCTATTTATCTTTGGTAACGGCCCAGTTGCCATTTCTTTGTCAGAGATTGCGAGTGGATTTGGATTTAGAGTGATATACTGTGGAGAAAACGACGAGAGAAACGTATACGCTGATAAATATCTTCCTTCTTTATCTGATATTGAGGAAATACCGAATAACACCTCTGATAAATATATGGTTATTGCTACGCAGGGGGTAAGCGATGTTGCCACGCTAATATCTGCTTTATCTAATAGTCCTTCATATGTCGCTTTCGTAGGAAGTCGACGTAAATTTGCTTCCTACAAAAATAAACTATTAGACGCGGGTATAGAGCAAGAGGCGATAGGTAAGGTTCATTCACCTGCAGGTTTAAATATTAATGCGGTAACGCCGGAAGAAATTGCACTGTCAATAATGGCAGAAATAGTTCAACGTCGTCGTTCAACAAAAATAATTGAGACCCTTGATGAGTAACATTTCAATAATTTTGCTAGCGGCTGGTCAATCAGTAAGGATGGGTAAAACAAATAAATTACTTTTGCCAATTAATGGGGAACCACTTGTTTGCCGATCAGCAAGAATTTTATCGTCTCTCTCTGATTCAAGAGTATATGTGGTACTGGGTCATGAGGCCGATAAAGTCGGTGAAGCGTTAGCTGACATGGAGATTGTCTTAACCATAAATGAGTTGTATCTAAAAGGACAAAGAGGTAGTGTTTTTCACGGATTATCTAGAGCTAACATAACAGAAAATTATATGATCGCACCGGCAGACTTACCACGTTTATCGCTCAATGATTGTAAAAATCTTCTCGATGCCCATAAGAGTAAGCGACAAGGACAAATTACTATTCCAATGCAGGATCCAAAAAATGGTTCAAAAAGAGGGAACCCCATTATATTGTCCAATGCAGCCCGCAATATGGTTATTGATGGTGGGTTAAACCTAGGATGTCGCGGCTTGATAGATCGTCAACCTGAACTTATTAATAGCTATGTTACCAAATCAGATGGTTTCTTTTATGATATAGATACACCATTGTCTTATGAAAATGAAAATACGTGAAATAGAAAATATTTCTAACCAATAACTTTAACTAAACAGCACCATCAGAGTATTTAAAAATGGAATTAAAAGAAGAAATAGTCATACCAGCACCAAGAGCCGAAGTATATGAGGCATTAAATGATATAAGTGTTCTTAAAGAGTGCATCCCCGGTTGTGAAGAATTAGCTAGGGAAAAAGAAAATGAGTTGGTAGCAAAAGTTACCCTGAAGATAGGTCCAGTTAAAGCTCGTTTTGGCGGACGCGTATTGCTTGATCCCAGTAAAGCACCTGAGGCTTTCAGCCTTTCTGGCGAGGGTGATGGTGGAATTGCCGGTTTCGCAAAGGGTGGTGCGGATGTTGAATTAATTGAGAACGGCACGGAAACGATACTACGTTATACCGCAAAAGCAGAAACAGGGGGGAAAATAGCGCAACTTGGAGCTAGACTAATAACTAGTACCGCGAAAAAGCTTTCAAAGATGTTCTTTGAAAAATTTTTGAAGGTTATGAGTGGAGAAATAGAACTAAAGCCAATACCTAATGCCGATTAGGAAATAGTTAGGACAATGTTAAAATGAAGCCTATTCATGGAAATTCCTATTTGTTTAATTTTCTTAATTTTAAGTTTCCGATTAATGGTTTTGCTTCCCAAAAAATCTTGGCTATTAACAGTATTTAAACAAAATTTAATAGATACTAGTAAGAGCGGTTTCGCTTACTTATAGCTTCCTCATTTAACGCAATTTGACAGTGCTCTAAGCGGGAAAATCGAAATCGAGCAAACAAGTTATAAAATAGAGAGGCTACCTGTTTTACTCCAGGCAAGCCTAAAATAATTCCTAAGTAATACCAATTTTCAAGTCTCAACCAAATAACGATAAAGGCATCTACACCAATATGCCATTTGCTATTATCATCTCGCACATGTAATTGACGAAGCGCTGTGCTTTGAGGAATATTATATTTTTTAAGTGGGGTTGGGTCCTCCGCAATGTCATACCAATTAAAGATGCCTTTCTTGGCTATATCACGATAATATTTTATCTCTTTGCTACAAAGTCCGCACTTACCGTCAAAAAATACGTCTATCAATATCCCATCCTCGTTAAATTAATACAAATATAAACCAAAAATTTTTTCTAACAACATTATACTATATAAAACTATTAAGAGATTTTTTAATAACTAGTATAAAAAAATGTCTATTAAAAACATTTTACTATGTGATAGTTATTTTCTTGGTCAAACTTCAAAACTCTTATTAAACAACTCTTTTTTTTAAAGTTTTTTTGTTGGACTAATCGCTCTAAAATTCTTAAATTTAAGATTTTTATAGATTTTCGCTTTAGGAGTCCTCCAAATTAGTGGATATTAGAATTAATGAGTATTAGCAAACCAATTTCAATTGATGTGGAGAGTGGCTCTAATTACTTTTGGTGCAGCTGTGGAAAAAGTAAGAAGCAGCCCTTTTGTGATGGTAGTCACGTTGGTTCCGAATATTCTCCACTCAAATTTACTGCTGAAAAAGCAGAGGTTGTTTATTTTTGCGGCTGCAAAAATACAAATAATGCTCCATTTTGTGATGGAAGCCATAATAAATTAGAGCTAATAGAGGAGCATAATAAAATATTTTCTGCTCATATCCAACCCGACGATATCAAAATAGATGTTGGTGGAGATGAATCTATTTTAATTGCTTCTTTGCGTAATAATATAAATCATCTGAGTGCATGTGGAGGAACAGGTAAGTGTTCCACTTGTCGTGTTGAAATAATTGATGGCATGGAAAATTGTCTTCCTCGGAACGATGTTGAGGCATTACTTGCCAATAGGCTATCTTTCCCATCAAACATCAGACTAGGTTGTCAAACTAAATTAAAAGGTAATGTGTCCTACCGAAGACTTTTATTGGATAAGAGAGATGCAGACCTAAATAATCATGTAACAGAGCAACGATTGGAATCCGTTGGAACACTAAGAAATTTAACTATTTTATTTTGTGATATTAAAGGTTTTACACCTTTTTCTGAGTCCTTATCTGCATACGACGTGATATTTATCTTAAATCGATATTTTTCAATAATGAGGGAGGTTATTATTCGTCATGAAGGAGAAATTAATAATTATATAGGTGATGCGATTTTGGCAATTTTTGGTTTAAAAGAATCTAGACAACAAACATTAAGAGCTGTGAGTGCTGCCCTTGAAATGCTACGAGCTATGGATGAATTTAAAATTTATTTGAATAATGCTTATGGGAACGATTTTGATATTAGAGTTGGCCTACATTACGGAGAAGTTATTTCGGGTTCTGTTGGGCAAGGTGAAGATAAGAAAGTGACTGTAATTGGAGATGCAGTAAATATAGCAAGCAGGATTGAAGCAATCAATAAGGAAGCGGGAACAAGATTTTTAGTTTCTGAAAATGTATATGAACAAGTTAAAGATAATGTTGTTGTTGAAAATTTTCTTAGATTAAAACTTAGGGGAGTAAGTAATCTTATAACGCTTCATGAAATAAGTGGAATAAATAATGATGTATTGAGGCTCAATATTACAGAAACCGAGAAAAAAATTGATGGTAAGACATGGTTTAGAACATTACCACTCAATGAGTTAATGGATGGCGAAAAGAAAAAATACACTGTGAAAAACAAGGAAATATTACTCATAAATCAAGGCAGCATTTTTGCTATAGAGAATCTATGTCCGCATATGGATTTGCCACTTGACATTGGTCAGATAACAGAAAGAGATACGATATTATGTCCTTATCATAATAGCGAATTTAGCTTTAAATCCGGAGAGGTTAAAAAATGGGTTGGAGGTTCTCCAGATGCGTACCAAAAAGAATGTAAACCACTTAACATTATAAATGTAAGACAGGAAGAGGAATACATTTGGGTGAGTGATCATTAGTTTAGTGGCTTTAAGCACTTAAAATGTCTAATTTGTTATTTACGTTTAATTATTTAAGACGGTAGATTATTTATCAAAGGCCTATCTTTTTTGATTTGAAGAGAAAAATTTTAAAAAGTTACTTTTGTCTGATTAGTTTTTATTAGATACTAAATTTCTTGGTCATAGTGATTCTTAGACAAAAGAATTTTAATGCAGCTTACTTTTGATTTTTTTCTTTCCAGGAGCCCCACTTTACAATGATTTTTTCAAAATCTTGCATAGAAAAAAATATATTTCTACTCGAAATTGGTTTTTTGTATTAACGTCTTCGAAAGGGATAATTTAATAAAAACCAAAAAGTTAAACACCAAAAAAGATTAAAGAAAAAGGAGAATGACACATGTTTAAAAAATTAGTGATTCCCGCATTGATGATTTCTTTTACAATCTCATCAGCTACTGCAGAAACTGTTCGTTGGGCAAGAGCTGGAGATGGTATTACGATGGACCCTCATGCTCAAAATGAAGGCCCAACACATGCATTAAATCATCAGATTTATGACTCACTGCTTCAACGCGATATGTCAGGTGCAATTATACCCTCACTTGCAACGGCCTGGTCTGCCTTACCAGATAACCCAAAAATTTGGAGATTCAATCTTCGGAAAGGTGTAAAGTTTCACAATGGTGCCACGTTTGATTCTGAAGATGTAGTTTTTTCTTTAAATAGAGCAATGGCAGACGGTTCCGAAATGAAAGAACTACTGTCATCCATTAAAGAAGTTCGTGCTGTAGATAGCCATGTTGTCGATATAGAAACTAATGGCGCAAATCCACTTCTTATCAATAACTTGACTAATATGTTTATGATGGACAAAGGTTGGTCAGAAGTAAATGATGTGATGACACCGCATGATGTTGCAAAGGGAGAAACGAATTTTGCAACCATGAATACAAATGGAACCGGTGCTTTCATGCTTGTAAGTAGGTCAGTTGACGAGAAAACTGTACTCAAGGCAAACCCGGATTATTGGGGTAAAAATTTATATCCAAATCAGGTTACAGAAATTATCTATACTCCAATCCAATCATCGGCAACACGTGTCGCAGCTCTGCTATCAGGAGAGGTAGATATTATCCAGGATGTTCCAGTGCAAGATCTTGGCAGAGTATCATCAACAGATGGATTAAAACTAGCTACCGCAGCGCAAAACCGCGTAATTTTTCTTGGTCTTAATACAGTTGAGGGACCAACAGCTGAACTTAAAGTACGTCAGGCGATGAATATAGCAATTAATCGAGAATCCATTAAGAAGGTAGTGATGCGTGGTCAATCTGACCCAACTGGCGTCATCATGCCCCCCTTTGTAAATGGGTGGACTGAGAAGCTTAATGAATATCCAGCTTACAATTTGGATAAAGCAAAAGCTCTTATGTCTGAGGCTGGGTATAGTAACGGGTTTGACATAGTTCTTAATTGTCCGAATGACCGCTATATAAACGATGAGGCTATCTGTCAGGCAGCGGTAGGTATGATGGCTCAAATTGGTATTAATGTAACATTGGATGCCAAACCGAAGGCGCAACATTTTCCAATTGCAAAGGGTGGTGAAGCTGACTTTTACATGCTTGGTTGGGGTGTGCCAACATTTGACTCTCATTATATTTTTAACTATTTAGTGCATACCCAAACTGATGACCGAGGCTCATGGAACCCAACGGGATACTCAAACGCAGAGGTTGATACCATGATAGTAAGTCTTGAGTCCGAAACTGACCTCTCAAAGCGGAATGATACGATCAGCAAAATTTGGGCAAATGTTCAGGATGCACAGATGTATCTTCCAATTCATAATCAGGTTTTGAATTGGGGAATGAGATCAGGAATAGAATTTGACGTTCAACCTGAAGATCAACCTCATTTTCAATTTTTGAAATTTAACTAGAAGATTAAAATCAGCCGACTGGATTTGCTCAGTCGGCTGATTTGTAAAAAAAATGATTTTCATAATAGCTAGACGTATCTTGCAGGCAATTATGGTCTTGTTATTGGTTGCATTAGTCTCATTTATTATATTTAGGTTTGTTGGAAACCCTGTTGAGAATTTGATGGGGCAAGAAGCAACAATGGCTCAACGTGCTGCTTTGGAAGAGGCTCTGGGATTAAATGATCCAATTTTCATACAATATTTTGAATTTTTGTGGAGGGCAATAAATTTTGACTTTGGAAACTCTTATCGTGGTGCACTTCCTGTCTCAGAATTAATTATTTCAAGATTACCAGCTACTATTGAATTGGCATTAAGTTCTGCCATACTCGGTGTATCCTTGGGGGTAATACTGGGTATTTATACAGCAATTAAACGCGGTAGCATTATTTCAAATTTAATTTTGTCCTCTTCCTTAATTGGAGTTTCTTTACCAACATTTTTGATTGGAGTTCTTTTGATCTGGCTGTTTTCGGTTGAATTAAACTGGTTACCTTCGTTTGGCCGGGGCGAAGTTGTAGAACTTGGTTGGTGGTCAACAGGTTTTCTAACCGTTAGTGGTGTCAAGTCACTAATTTTACCTAGTATTACGTTAGGTTTGTATCAAATGACATTAGTAATGAGACTTACCCGAGCAGAAATGTTAGAGGTTTTAAAACAAGATTACATCCGACTAGCTTATGCGCTAGGACTGACCAAAAGAAAAATCTATTTTTTTCATGCATTGCCAAATATTTTAATTCCAGTAATTACTATCGCCGGGCTCCAACTTGGCTCTGTTATAGCCTTTGCTATAATCACTGAAACGGTATTTCAATGGCCAGGTGTTGGCTTACTATTTATCAACGCAGTATATTTTGTCGATATACCCGTAATGAGTGCATATTTATTATTAGTAGGATTTGCTTTTGTTATAATAAACCTTTTTGTTGATTTAGCTTACCTCTTAATTGACCCAAGGTTACGTGATAGCCAATTGCGACGAGAAGTATAAAACAATGAGGTCGTTCCTAAAATCTGACATATTTTATAATTTTCGGAACAATATGTTGGCTGTCGGTTCTTTTTTTGTTTTTACTACAATTATTCTTCTTGCTATTTTTGCGAACTATCTTGCTCCGCACACCCCATTTGACCCCTCAACACTTAATCTTATGAACGGCTTCACCCCACCAATGGAGCCAAATGAGTTTACCGGCCAAGTTTTTTTAATGGGAACAGATGACCAGGGCAGGGATTTATTTTCAACTATATTATATGGCTTAAGAATCTCACTTTTTGTAGGTTTAATGGCTGTTCTTTTAGCAATGGTTCTAGGTGTCATTTTAGGCTTAATTTCTGGTTTTTCAGGAGGTTGGTTAGATATAATTATAATGAGATTAGCAGATATTCAGATGACATTCCCCTCAATACTCGTAGCAATGTTAGTTTATGGTGTGGCGAGGGGTATGCTACCCCCAGAGTTACGATATGAAATGTCAATAACTGTTTTGATTATTTCAATTGGACTCTCAGAGTGGGTACCGTTCGCACGGACTGTGAGGGGCTCGACTTTAGTTGAGAAAGAGAAAGATTATATAACTTCGGCTAGGATGTTAGGTCTAAAACGTTTTTCAATAATGACGCGTCACATTTTACCTAATATTCTTAGTCCTGTTTTAGTTATTGCAACAATAACATTTGCTTTGGCTATAATAGCAGAGGCTACCTTATCTTTTTTAGGCGTCGGTGTTCCAACTACTAAACCAAGTTTAGGAACTTTAATAAGAATCGGCCAAGATTTTCTATTTTCTGGGGAATGGTGGATTTTATTGTTTCCTGCGTTAACCCTCTTGGCACTTGCATTATCCATAAATCTCTTTGGGGATTGGTTAAGAGACATGCTAAATCCCAAAATTCATTAGATGAAGATAAAAATGAGTGCTCCTATTTTAGAAATTCAAAATTTAAGTGTAGTTTTCAAGCAGCGTAAAAATGCACAAATTATTTTGGATAAGATCTCTTTGAAAGTATATCCTGGAGAAATAGTTGGGCTGGTAGGGGAATCAGGCGCTGGAAAGTCAATGACCGGTTCATCTGTTTTAGGACTTATAGACCCGCCACTTTTGATTTCTGAAGGGGCTATAATATTTGAAGGTCGGCGAATAGAAAAAAATTCAGCGTTTGTTCGAGGATCACAAATCTCCATGGTTTTTCAAGATCCTCTTGTTAGTCTTAACCCTTTAAGAAGTATTGGTGATCAGCTTATTGAAACCATAAGAACTCATATTGAAATGGGTAAGGTTGAAGCAAAAACTTACGCAAAAAGCTTACTTAAAGAGGTGGGGATAGAACCAAATCGCTTTTACGATTACCCACACACCTTTTCTGGTGGTATGCGTCAACGAGTGGTAATTGCTCTAGCCTTAGCACCAAAACCAAAAGTAATCATTGCAGATGAGCCAACAACTGCTCTAGATGTTTCTGTTCAAGCGCAGATTTTAGATTTGTTACGAAAGCTTTGCAAGGAACGGGGCACAGCTATAATTTTAATAACACATGATATGGGGGTAATAGCTGAGACAACTGAGCGAGTGGCGGTCCTTAATGCCGGTAAACTCGTTGAGATGGGTAAAACTTATGATGTTTTGAGCAAACCAAAAAGTAGTTATACGAAAAAACTTATAGACTCTACTCCAACTTTTCAACATTTAACTAAAAAGAGAAATTCTAAACCTTCTTTTCAGAGGCCAAACAAGGAAAAATTTGATCAATTAGAGTATTTAGCGGTCAATCAGCTTACAAGGTTTTTTGATCTCTCTGACCCATGGTTGGTGAGGCAAATCACAGGAACTGGGAAAAGAATACTAAAGGCTGTAGACCGAGTAAATTTTAAAATTGATAAGGGTAGAACCTATGCATTAGTCGGCGAAAGTGGTTCTGGTAAGACAACAATAGCCCAAATGGTTGCAGGTCTTCTGCGACCCTCGGCAGGAAGCGTCAAAATAGATGGAAAAGACTTCACAGACGTAACACTTGGTAAAGAAGAATTATTATTAATGCGAAGAGCCGTCCAAATGATTTTTCAATCTCCTTATGCTAGTTTAAACCCTCGTTGGAGAGTTGGTAATATTATTAAGGAACCGCTTAACGTATTGAATTTGAGACAAAACGAAGAAACCAAGAATAAAAGAGTTGTAGAATTAATAGAACAGGTAGGTTTATTGCCACGTGATATTTTTAAATTTCCTCACGAATTTTCTGGGGGTCAGCGTCAAAGAATCTGTATTGCTAGAGCTTTAGCATCACAGCCAGAATTGATAATATGTGACGAGCCCACTTCGGCACTTGATGTTTCCGTGCAGGCGCAAGTACTTAGGTTGCTAAAAGATTTACAAAAAGAATTTTCTTTAACTTATTTATTTATATCACATGATTTAGCTGTAGTCTCGGAGATGGCAGATAAAATAGGTGTTTTAAAGGAAGGGGTGTTGATTGAAGAGGCAACACCCGAAACTTTATTTTCAAGTCCGGTAGAAAAATATACTAAAATGTTAATTGCTGCAGCCCCAGATATAGGTTGTATAAATAAAATTAATTAAGAAAAAAATCTATTTGATTGAAAAGCTATATAATTATAGAAAAGTAAAAATTCGAAAGACACTTGATAGTAGAAATAAATTAATTTAATTTATTGCATATGTTTTTTTTAGTTAGGATTTATGGTGCAGGCAGAATTACTTAAAAAATGCACAGATGCGGGAATTAGAATGACCGCTCAGCGCTCTTTAATAATTGAAACGCTCTTGGAGTCTGATGATCATCCAGATGCTGACCGAGTTTATCGTAGAGCAGTAGAGCGGGACCAATCTATTTCCCTGCCGACTGTTTATAGAGCACTGAACCTGTTTGAAGGAGCCGGCATAATTAAGAAAATTAATATGAACGATGGTAAAGCTCGTTTTGAACCAGTGCGAAACGACCACGACCATCTCATAGACGCAGATAACGGTCATATTCATGAATTTCAAAATAAAGAATTAAAGAAGATACTTGACTCCATAGCTAAAGAGATGGGGTATGAAGTCATTGAACATCGCATTGAAATTGTTGGAAGAAGGAATGGTGAATCTAACTGCGATTGTATTCAAATTAAAGTATATTAAATGATAAAATTTATTGAAGGCTGAAAAATCTTTAAGTAAATTTACTTTCCTGCAAATAAAAAAACGACGCATAATAAAAAATACTTTACTTTGTTTTTATAAACTAGGCGGCTTTTGCCTCGCCTTTTGATATGTTTAATCTTTTAAAAATCATTATCAAAACCACAGCGATTAGACTGAAAAGGCCAGCAACTATAAATGATGGCATGTAACTTAATATTGTGTCACGTGACCAACCTGCGCTAGACGCCGCAATTGCTGAGCCCATCTGATGAGCCGCAAATATCCAGCCGAAAAGAACAGGACCATTCACAGCACCAAAATATTTACTAGTGAGTTTGACTGTTGGAGGAACAGTAGCAATAAAATCGAGTCCGAAGAACATTGCCCATAAAAGTAAAGTAAAAAACTCAAACCCGCTGAAAGGCAGGTATATTAACGAAAGAGCTCTAAGTCCATAAAACCACATTAATAAGTTATAATTGTCAAATCTATCTGAAAGCCATCCCGAACCTATGGTACCCATAAAATTAAATATACCCATAATCGCAAGATAAGATGATGCGGCAACGATGCCGACATTGTTATCTGCACAAAATGGAATGAAATGCTGACCAACAATACCAGTAGACGACAAACCGCATATAAAAAAAGTGCATGATAAGATCCAAAAAGCTGGGTGGGCACAAGCAATTTTTAGTACCATTAAGCTAACCAAAGCGGCATTTTTCTCAGCTTTTTTCGGGGGGTCATATATTTTTGTGCCACCAAACGGAGTTAAATTTAACTCTGCCGGCCAATTTTTTCCAAAAAATAATATTAAGATAGAAGAAATTAAGGAACCCGAAATTGGAATTAAAAGCGCAAAACGCCAATCTATTATTGTTGTAATCCAAGCCATTAATGGTACAAAAAGTAGTTGTCCCGCGGCAAATGCAGCTGTGAGAACTCCTACTACTAAGCCACGTCTTTTAACAAACCATCTAGATGCCACCGTAGCAGTAAGACCAAGACCTATAATGCCCGACGCTGAGCCTAAAAATACTCCTATTGCGATTAAAAAATGCCAGGTCTCAAAAGAGATAATACATAATACTAAACCAACAATATTAAGTCCAATCGCGGTCAGAACTACGGGTGTAACCCCCAAATTTAACATAAGTGCACCGCTGAAAGGGGCAAGGCATGCAAGTGTAAAAAACATGAGACCTATTGCATTTGAGATATCGGATATCTGCCATCCATATTCCTCAGTAATTGGCAGAATTATTAGTTGAGGAGTGCTACTTACAGCAGATGACATTATAGTCATCAAAAACACCAATCCAGCCATTACCCAGCCATAATGGATTTTGTATCTAGATAAATAAGCGTTTAGGTATTTAGAAAGCACAAACAGATCCAAAAAAAAATTAATAAAGAATAATTAAATTATTTTTTTTTATTAAGAAAAATCAAATTTTCAAAAAATAAAAAATTGCTCATTTGTTCTACGGTAAGTTTTTCGAAAAGTTATTAATACTTTACAAAGAGCACATTAGTAAACTAATTTCGAGTATTATTATCTTTTGGAGGTAATAAAAAGTACCCAACTGTTAATAGAACTAATATAATAGCCATTCCAAGTCTGTCATGTCCGCTTATCATAACTATCCAGCCATACAACAAGGGTCCAATAAAGCTTGTCAATTTACCCGATACCATATAGAGACCGAACAAGCCGCCTTTGTGAACATCAGATGCCTTGAGGCTTATATATGTTCTGGAGGCGGATTGTATAGGTCCAACAAATAATCCAAGGCTAATTCCTATACACCAAAACAGAATTTTATATGGAGTAATTATAGCTATAAGTCCACATAAAAAAAGACCAATTAAACTAAGTTTAATGGTCTTTAAAGAGCCAATATAGTCATCTATATATCCACCTATCATCGCTCCTAAACCAGCAGAAATATTTAGACAGATGGCGAATATAATGATTTCCAACTGGCTAAAGTCAAACACTTTAGTGGCATAAATTCCGCCGAAAGCAAAAAGCGTCACAAGTCCATCATTATAGGCCATTCTTGCAAAAAGAAATCGTATCAAATTGGGAATTTTGCTAGCTTCAACTAAGCTCTTTTTTAAGCTTGTGAATGTGGACTGTTGGTTTTTATTTTGCTTGCTAAACGAGGGTAGATAAATCATCATTGGCAAAGAAAAAACAAGTGCCCAGCCCGCGGCGAATAACATTGTAGCACGTATATGTTCTGATTCTGATTTATCGAGAGAAAATATTGGTTTTTCCGGTAGAATGAAGACTGCTAGAACTATAGCTAAGGCGATTACTGCTCCAACGTATCCACCACCCCACGCAAGACCAGATAAAGCACCGATATTATCCTTTTTTATCATTTTACTTAGCAATGCATTATAAAAAACAAAACTACTTTCTAGAAAAAATATAGATATTGCAGAAAAAATTATTGCATAGCTAATGAAGCCTGCTTCTGGTCGGGCAAACCACAATAATCCAGTTGCTAGTGACCCTATGCTAATAAATAAAACGATTAATTCTTTAAATTTGCCGGAACTATCTGCGTAACTTCCTAAAAAAGGAGCGATTAGAGCAACTAACAATGCAGTAAGCCCGGTCATATAAGCCCATAGTACGGACCCTCCATCAGGCATGATAACTGTTGTGAAATATACCGAAAAAATAAATGTTGCATGAAGTGTTGGGACAGGAGATGAAGCCCAGTCATAAAGTGCCCAACCTATTTGTGACTTTTTTGAGTATAAATAGTCCATGTGTGCAATCTTAAAATAGTAATAAATTCATAGATAGGATAAAATAAGACATTAACTAATTATCTTTTAAAATAAGAATACCTTTATTTATTTTCGGCTTGCCGCCTCAATAAGGGACTGTGTGTAAACATGTGAGGGTTTTCGAAGGATATTTTGAGCAGTGTCTTTTTCAACTATCTCTCCATCTTTCATTATCATTATAGAGTGACAAACCATGCCGATAAGTGAAATATCATGGCTTATGAAAATATAGCTGAATTCGTGACGCCCCTGAAGTTTAAGAAGTAATTCCACAATTTGTCTTTGAACAGTTACATCTAAGGCAGAGGTAGGTTCATCAAAGATAATGATTTTTGGATTTAAAATAAGAGCTCTTGCAATGGCAATACGTTGCCTTTGCCCACCAGAGAACTCGTGGGGATAGCGCACTTGGGTATCTGGCTCTAATCCTACTTCTTTTAAAACCTCGCTCACTTTCTGGTGAAGTGTTGGGTTATCTTTATGACCATGTGCTTTTGGTCCTTCAGCGATTATCTGTCCAATAGGAAGTCTCGGTGATAATGAGCCAAAAGGGTCCTGAAAGACGATTTGTACCTTGCGACGATACGGTTTTAATAATTTAGAACTTGAGTTTGTAATTTTTTCTCCGTCACAGAAAATTGAACCCTCATGAGGTACAAGCTTTGTTAAAGCTCGTGCAAGCGTTGATTTTCCTGAACCACTCTCTCCAACTATACCAAGACTTTCTCCAGTGTGGAGTTGAAAATTTGCACTTTTAACAGCTATAATATAATCGGCTGTGCGACGTAAAAGACCTTTTCGAATGGGAAATTTTACTGTTACGTCCCTTGCTTCTAAAATCGTTTTTTTTACACCAATTAATTCGTCTTTTTTAGTTTTTAACTCGGCCTCAACTAGTGAACGAGTATAGTCAGATGCCGGACTATCAAAAATTTGTTGTTTGTCACCCTGTTCTATAATGTCTCCTTCTTTCATTACGATTACACGTCTTGCAAGCTGTCGGACTAGCCCTAAATCATGAGAAATAAAAAGCATTGCCATTCCTAATTCTCGTTGGAGGTCCAAAAGCAAATCAACGATTTGAGCTTCGATGGTAACATCTAAAGCAGTCGTAGGCTCGTCAGCAATTAACAGCTTCGGTCGATTTGCGAGTGCCATCGCAATCATAACTCTCTGTCTTTGTCCACCTGATAGTTCGTGAGGATAACTTGATAAACGACGTTCCGCATCTGAAATTCCAACTCTGTCGAGTAGCTCAAGAACCCGTTTGCGAAGTGCCAGTCTATCGTATTTTCCTTGGAGCCTAATTGCTTCTCCTATTTGTTTTTCAATTGTGTGCAGTGGGTTTAATGACGTCATAGGTTCCTGGAAAATAATACCGGCTTCGGTGCCACGAATTTTTGAAAAATCCGTTTCCTTTTTATTAAGGTTAGTTTGACTGTTCCATGTAATTGACCCAGAAATAATGGCGTTATCTGCCAGAAGGCCAAGACAAGCAAGCGCTGATACTGATTTGCCTGAGCCACTTTCACCGACAATCGCTAATGTCTCTCCTTCTTCAATATGGAAAGTCAATCCGTTAACTGCGTTGGTATAGATATCATTTGTCCTAAATACGATTTTTAGATTATCTACGGATAATAATGCAGATGTCATGAAAATGTCTTTCTAGGATCAAACGCATCACGAACTCCTTCGAATATGAAAACAAGCATCATTAACATTAACGCAAAAACAGAAAATGCAGTAAGACCAAGCCATGGTGCTTGAAGGTTTTGTTTTGCTTGAAGAGTTAATTCACCGAGAGATGGCGCAGAAGATGGTAGACCAAAACCGAGAAAATCCAGCGCAGCAAGTGAGCCAATTGCTCCTGTTACTATGAAAGGAAGCATGGTTAAGGTAGCGACCATTGCATTTGGTAGGACATGACGAAACATTATTTTAATTGGAGATACCCCAAGAGCTTTTGCGGCTTGAATATATTCAAAATTCCTTGCCCGCAAAAATTCTGCACGCACAACACCAACAAGAGCTGTCCAGCTAAATAAAGTCATGAGAAATATAAGTAGCCAAAAATCCATTCTATAGATAGCAGCAACAATTATTATTACATATAAAGAAGGCGTTGCTCCCCAAATCTCAATAATTCTTTGCGTAAAAAGGTCTATCCTGCCGCCAAAATATCCCTGAATAGCACCCATTAAAATGCCAATTAATGATGAAAGGATGGAAACTATTATAGCAAATAAAACTGAAAGCCGAAAACCGTATATGACACGCGAGAGAACATCTCTCGCGGTATCATCTGTGCCTAAAAGGTGCCTTTTATCTGGAGGAGAAGGTGCGGGTACATCAAGTGTATCTACGGTGGAATAGTGAAAAGGAATGAGCGGCCAGATAACAAATCCTTTATTGATTTTTCTATTTTGAATTACACTATCTTGTGCATCTGAAATTAATAACTCAGGAGCACTCCAGCACTCTTCTAAACCTCCAGTAACAATTAAGCATTCAATTTCTATATCTGAATAAATTGCCTCTGTTTTTAGGTCTCCTCCAAACGTTTTTTCAGGATAAAAGGAAAAAATTGGCACATAAAAATTGTCTCGATACTTGATGAGAATTGGCTTGTCATTTGCAATAAACTCAGCAAATAACGATAAAATAAAACAAATAGAAAAAATGATAAGCGACCAAAAAGCACGTTTATTTTGTTTGAAATTTGTCCAACGCCGATGACCAATATTCTGGTTTTTCCTTTTTTCGAACGTCACGAAAGTCTCTTCTCAAAATCAATTCTTGGGTCAATCCAGATATACATTAAATCAGATAACAAACCGATTATTAATCCAATGAGACTAAATATAAACAAAGTCCCAAATACAACTGGATAATCTCTTGCAATTGCAGCCTCAAATCCCATTCTCCCCAGTCCATCGAGCGAAAATATAGTTTCGATGATAAGAGAACTTCCAAAAAAAACTGAGATAAATACAGCAGGAAACCCCGCAATAACAATTAGCATGGCATTTCTGAATACATGCCCATATAAAACACTTTTTTCTGTTAATCCCTTTGCCCGTGCAGTCATCACATATTGTTTTCGAATTTCATCTAGAAAAGAATTTTTTGTTAGAAGCGTTAATGTAGCGAAAGCAGAGATTGTGGAGGCGAGAACTGGAAGTGAAATATGCCAAAAATAATCAAGCACTTTTTGCCAGTAAGACAAATCTGCAAAATCAGGTGAAGTTAAACCGCGTAAAGGAAATAATTTTAAGTAAGAGCCTCCTGCAAATAAAACTAATAATAAAATTGCAAATAAAAATCCTGGAATAGCATACCCTATAATAATAAGACTTGAAGTCCAGCTGTCGAAGGCTGTGCCATCATTTACAGCTTTTCGTATTCCTAGTGGAATAGAGATAAGATAAGCAAGCAGGGTTGTCCATAAACCTAATGATAACGATACGGGTATTTTTTCGATAATAAGTTCTGTAACCTTAATCGAACGAAAATAGCTTTCCCCAAAATCAAATCTAATGTAGCTCCACAACATTGTGGTGAATCGTTCTAATGGTGGTTTATCAAATCCGAATTGAATCTCGAGTTCTCTTATAAAGTCTTCAGGTAGCCCTTTGCTTCCAAGATAATTCTCTGCTTTGCTAAGATCTCTAATTTCCCCTGCACTTCCTGCAATATTGTCGAAAACAGTAACATCACTCTCTAAACTAGCAATTATTTGTTCTACAGGACCGCCTGGTACAAATTGTACAAGCGTAAAGTTTATCAACATAATTCCGAATAAGGTAGGTAGAATTAGAAAAAGTCGTCTTAAAATATAAGATATCATTTATGCTTTCTCTTCAGCTCTACAACGCACCTTTGGATTTAAGATCATTGAAAGCAGTTTCGTCAAACCACCAAAAATCTAGTGTTCCAAGGTCATAAGGAGGTAGTTTTTCTGGGTATCTATACATATCATAATAAGCAATCGTGTGTTGTTTCTTGAACCATTGAGGGATCCAAAAGATTTCGGCCCGTAATAGTCTGTCAAATGCACGAGTTGCGTTATTAAGAGTTTCACGATCTTTTGCTGCTAAAATATTTTCTATTAAACTGTCGGCAGCAGGGCTACTATACCCGCTTAAGTTAAAAATCGAGTAATTTGCTGACTCCGAACCAAAATACTGTTTTAGAGAGGAGCCAGAGGTTAATGAAGTCCTAAAATTGCCAACTAACATATCAAAATCAAAATTGCGCTCTCTTTCTGTCATTTGTGCATTATCTATCCGGGTATGTATCGCATCAACACCAAGTTGTTGAAGATTTTCTACGAACGGATTAATAACTCTGTCGAATGCCTGTGAGTCGTTTAATATTTCTAATCTGAGTGTTTCGCCTAGCTGATTGCGCCTCACACCATCATCGCCAACAATCCAGCCCGCTTCATCTAGCAATTTCGAGGCTAAACGCAGATTTTTTCGATCAAGCTGACGTTCAGAAGATTGTGGTGCTAATTTAGCCTCCTCACTGAATACCGTTTGAGGTAAGCTTCCCTTTAGCGGATCTAGAAAAACTAATTCATCTTCACTTGGTAACCCCTCAGCTTTTAGGTAGCTATTTTCCCAGAAAGAGTGAATGCGCTCATATATTCCGAAAAAAAGGGTCTTATTTGACCATTCAAAATTGAACATCATTCCAATCGCTTCACGTACGCGTATATCTTTAAATTGCTCTTTTCTAAGGTTGAAAATAAATGATTGTCCAGATGCTAATGTCCCATCTGGTGGTGTATCTTTTTTTACCCATCCCTTTTCAACTGAAGGAAAGTCATATCCAGTGGCCCAAATTTTTGAAGATGCTTCATTTCTAAAAGTATAAGCGCCAGACTTAAAGCCCTCGAATGCGCTATTATAGTCAGCAAAATATTCTATTCGTATTTTATCAAAATTGTGGCGTCCTTTATTCAAAGGTAGATCTCGAGCCCAATAATTAGGGTTGCGCTTATAAATGATTTGCTGACCTACATCGATTGAATCTAGAACATATGGTCCTGAGCCAATTGCTGGAGTAAGAGAGGAGGCTTCAAAATCAGCACCAGTATCTAAGTAGTATTGTTTAGAGAATATCGGCAAACCGCCCACCATTTGAGGTAGGTCACGTGTTGGAACATTATCTTTAAATACAAATTTCACTCGGTGTGAATTTAAAGCTTCTGCACTTTCAACTTCTTTCTCAATCACCGCTCTAAAAGAAGGAAGTCCTTTATCACGGAGAATTTCGTAAGAAAACACTACATCTTCAGCTGTTAGAGGTGTACCGTCAGAAAATTTAGCTTCCGGACGAAGGTTGAAAATGACTTCGCTTCTATCTTCCGGATATTCCATTGAATATGCAACAAGACCGTAAGCGGAATCCGGTTCGTCCGCAGTACCCTCTAGTAAAGTCTCAAAAAATATTGATGAAAGACTCCCCGCTCTTCCTTTGGTGCTGTAGGGGTGCATAGAGTCAAAGGAGCCAAAACCCCAAATCGATATTTCACCACCCTTAGGTGCATTCGGGTTTACATAATCTAAATGAGGAAAATTAGCTGGATATTTTAGCTCACCAAATGTCGAAATCCCATGCGATTTTATTGTGTCTGAATAAGCCAATTTGGATGTTAGATTAGCATAAAACGGAAGGATAGAGATAGTAAATAAAACATAAAGGCTTAACGAATGAAGACCAATTTTGTACATAATAAATGTTCCTAAATAGCAAAATAATTGTCTGATAAAATTATAATTTAGTTTTTGATAAGAATACAATACCCATCGAAATGACTGTCATGATGAAAAACTGATATTTCTTTTCTAATTTAAATTTGTAACAATTTTTTTAATAAAAATTACAATATATACGACTAATAAAACTCATCAGATTGATAAAATCAAACAAGATTAAGATTTATACTTCAAGAGCTTTATACCGTGATAAAAATATACCTTTTGACCAATTTAAAAAAAAGATAGCATTTAAAATCCTCTCCATATTTCTAGATACATTCATCTACTTTTTCGTGATTTTGAATATATGGGCTATCTTCTTTCAAAGCTTGTTCGAAAAATATGCTGTATTATTTAAGCGTCGGCCAAGATGAGTAATTTGTCGCATCAGAACAATCATAAATGTTTTCATGACATTATTTATGGTTTTTTCAAGATAACTAGGTGTTAACTATGATAAAAGTTGTAAATAACCGTGATTTTGGGTTTGGGATGCAAATTCGGAAATCCCCTTTTTTTAAAGCCACAAAAAGATGGGGTGCTACCCAATTCTCAGTATACAATCATATGTATATTCCAAGGTCTTTCGGGAACCCTGAAAAAAATTTTTGGAACTTAGTGAAAAAAGCTACTTTGAGCGACGTTTCAGTGCAAAGACAAGTAGAAATTAAAGGACCCGATGCGGCAAAGTTTGTTCAAGTGTTAACTCCACGAAATCTGTCTAAATGTCAAGTTGGTCAATGTAAATATATACTAATTACAAATGTTGATGGCGGTATCTTGAATGACCCAGTTTTGTTGAGATTGGCAGAGAATCATTTTTGGCTCTCCCTATCTGATAGTGATATTCTGCTCTGGGCGCAGGGTGTTGCAATAAATTCTGGTTTTGATGTCGATATATGTGAACCTGATGTATCTCCATTACAACTTCAAGGTCCTCTCTCGGGTGAGATAATGGAAGCCATATTTGGCAAAACCATTAGAGAGCTCAAGTATTATTGGTTACGAGAATTTAGTCTTCTAGGAATATCTGTAATTGTTTCAAGAACTGGATGGTCGAGTGAGTTGGGCTATGAAATTTATTTATGTGATCATAATCATGCTGACGAAATATGGGAACACATTATGAAAATTGGCCAGCCACTTGGTTTGGAACCTGGCCATACTTCCTCAATTCGGCGCATAGAAGGCGGAATGCTCTCATACCACGCAGATATGAACGCAAATACCAACCCATATGAGCTAGGATTAGATAGATTGGTTGATCTAGATATGGAGGCTGACTTTATCGGCAAAGATGCATTGATACGCATATCTCAAAAAGGGGTGTCTCGAAAGCAGGTTGGTATAGAAATAGAGGGTGACAGGCTTGAGGATGTAAATAATGAATTTTGGCATATTTTTATAAAAACAAAGTATATCGGCTATGTTACCTCTGCAATTTACTCTCCAAGGCTTCAAAAAAATATTGCTTTAGCCATGGTTCAAATTGATTATAGTAATATTGGATTAAAGGCAGAAGTGCATACACCTTTCGGTTCTCGAAAATTAAGAATTGTTGAAAAACCGTTTTATGACCCCCAAAAAAAATTAGCAGTTAGAGAAAAAACAGTAGGCTAAAATAATAATTTTAGTTGATTCACTGCTACGAAGCATACAATCATCTAATGTGAATGATGATTCGGTGCTGTTTCGGAGAAAGATAATGATAAATGGTCAAAATGATATGGTGGTAGAAGAATTATCCAATGGTATTATGCGTCTCATTTTAAATGACGAGAAACGTCGAAACGCTCTTTCAGAGCGTATGCTTGATATATTACATTCTAAAATAATAGCTTCGGCAGAAAATTCTGAAATTCGGGTGGTTATAATAAGTGCGAATGGGCCAGTCTTTTGTGCAGGGCACGACCTAAAGGAAATTACTCAAGCACGTAAAAATAAAAATAAGGGCGTTATCTATTTTAAAAAACTATTCGATAAATGCAGTGAACTTATGAAATTGATTTTAGCAAACCCAAAACCTGTGATAGCTGAGGTGGATGGTATCGCCACGGCAGCTGGTTGTCAGTTGGTTGCTACCTGTGATCTAGCAGTTGCCTCGCACTCCTCAAAATTTGCAACACCCGGTGTGAACATTGGATTGTTTTGTTCTACTCCTATGGTTGCTTTGTCTAGAAATGTAACAAATAAACATGCCATGGAAATGTTACTTACTGGAGATTTCGTTGATAGTAATAGGGCTGAACAAATCGGATTGATAAATTGTTCTTATCCAAGTGATGTACTAAGTGCACAGGTTAACGAAATTGCGCGCAAAATTGCTTCCAAATCGAGTATTACTCTGGCTGTCGGGAAGAAAGCATTTTATAAACAGTCGGAAATGACTTTAAGTGACGCTTATGCTCATACCTCTGAAGTTATGGTTGATAATATGCTTAAAAAAGACGCAGAAGAGGGTATTTCTGCTTTTTTGACAAAAAGGAAGCCTGAGTGGCAGGATAAATAACATCATTTTTAAAAAGCATTACAAGTTAAGAAATTCAGCGATATTATGTTAAATATTTATGGCTAGTGGCTAAAAAAACACTTCTAATTATCAATAATTAACGCCATTAATTTTTATGAATATGCTGCAAGAGTTTATCTTGAAAAAACTGACATAATTCTTACCTCAGTTGTATATGCAATAACTACATATTATCCACAAGAGTAAAGAATTGCCTTGCCCAAAAATGAATCATTTGGAAATGGTAATTTTAATTTATAATGGACCAAAATTTGGAGGAGAAATACGTCTATTAGATGCTTTCTGATAAGAGGAAGCAATTTTCAACAAACTATCTTCAGTGCCAGGTTCAGAACGAAAAACAAGAGAAAAAGGAAGCCCTGGAGCATTGATATTAGTAATCTTTCTGGACGCTTTTGATATATAACGTGTTTTGTCAGAATTTAAAACAAATACTGGGTCATAAGTTGTAGTTACATATCCTGCTGGAACTAATATTTCGGACAATCCTGCATTAGGTCCGTATAGGCTTTCGGGACGTAAATTATGAATAATATCATATTGGTGTGGCTGTCCAATTATCCCGGGTGCCCACGGGGTATGTAGTCGAACAAAAGCATCAAGCTTATTTTCATGCAAAACCATCATATCGATGCGTCTGAGCAACTCACGTAGCATAATTCGTTCATTTACGCCCTGTCTTCCATCTAATGAGTTGCGAGGGTCACTTGTCTCTTCCCAATTCTTGAATGCGGCGCGTTGGTCATCTCCCCAAAATTTAGAGCGCTTATTTAATGCTTTCCAATTTTCGAGTGCCTCATGAAAACCAGCTGCTTTCCAATCATTTGCCCTACGGAGTAAATACTGACTCATATGGAAACGAAAACTATTCGCTAATTTTTGCTCTTGAATAGACGCTATTGTTAGATTTTTGGGTGGTTCAATGTTTCCTTCAGATAATCCAACCATATAATCAATTGGGTCAAGCGAACCATTTCCAAACTCTTTTCCGGGAAAAAATTCTGTTGGTTTTATAGCATTAGCAAAGTCTGGAAAAAGCGGTTTTCCTGCGCTATCCAACCGAAATAGTATATCTGGCATGAATACAGGTAGAAGACGTGTCAGTGCTTTACGAAAATCAATATTCATAACTTCCATTTCCTGATCTATATGCCATAGAGGGTCACTGGATTGCGCAATTGTTGCATCAAGTTTTTCAATAAGGATATGCTTTATTTCTTGTAGTGCCGCATCAACGATTGGCTTTTCAGTTAAAGAGCCTTCAGGATACACTAGAGACTCCGAAATCAAACCGAGTCTCACTCCTGCAAGTGATAACTGACCGTTTTTACCAGCAAGACTTTCAGTAAATTTTGTTTTAATTATCGAAGACCGAGGAACAGTAGTGTACGGGTCTCGCTCATCATAATAACCGTGTTCTGAGTCTTTCAATGCATCAAGAATTTTAGCACAATCATCCAAAGATTTTCCGTGAACTCCGGTCCTGTCGCAGTAAATATCTGCCCCAATTGCGCCTCCATCAAATCCAATCATGGCTTTGTGAGGTAATATAAGTGAAATAGCGTTATGGTTTGACGGTCCTCTGCACGAAGCTCTTGTCTCTTCACCTAGGCTTGCCATAACCATATTTGTACTTACAGATACTGCAGAACCAGAGCTCGAGCCGAGAGAGGCAGCTCTTGTCGTGTCGTATGGATTAGAGGGATTCCCGCCCCAAGTTGAACGTTGATACCCCAACGTTGATGGAAGCACTACATCCGGGGAATTATTACCACCAGGGTCACCAGCTCTACCATTATACTCAGTATTTACTGCTTTAGCAAATATGATGGCGCCTTTATCACGTAACTGTTTTACTAGTAAATGGTCCCGTGCCGGGAAGTCGATGTCATAAGCAGCATCTGCACCACCCGTAGAACGCATATCGGAAGTATCAAATGGGTCTTTGAAAGAGAATGTGACGCCATACATCGGCATAGCGTTAAAGTCAGGGTTATTCCCATATTTAGCATCTAGTTCTGCTGCTCTCTCAAGAGCATCAGGCTGCTGTCTAAAGATTTCGCAAACAGCAGGCGCACCCTCTGGTAGTGGACCTTCTGATGGATGTTTATCAAATTCACCCCAACAGGTGACCGATCTTTCTCCCCGGATATTAATAGTAGAAAGAGCATTTACTTGTCCAGCATTTGGAATTCCCACGATCATTCCAAATTGCTGATGTACATCCTGTTTTGATGCTGTTTTCTCCATTCTACCAAATTCGAGTTGTTTGCCCATGTAGTTTTTTCTATCAGGAAGTACGTCGTCCACTTTAACTGTTTTTGTTGGGAACTTTATCTCATGTCCACCTCTCCTAATCCCAGGCACTTCACTAATATCTCCCCCATCCTCTGTAACTAGCATGCTGGAGACTCCATTGTATGCACGTACTCTGTCAATGTAGCTTTGAGTAACTTCCACTACAGATGTTTTGCCGGAAATTAAAGCATTATGTAGGTCCTCTATGGATGCTTCTACAACGTTAAAATTGTCGGTTAATTTTGGCATCAAATTCCTAACTTGAGGTTACTAAAAGGCTGAGGAGCCGCTGCATAAACTACATTTTATTACTTTCATAGATCTAATTTTTACACTTACTTTAGTCTTTTGCCGTCTAGGTCGAAGATAAATACATCTTTTGACTCAACACTCACTGATACAGAAATATTATCGTTTATTTCTTCAGCAGACTCGCTTGTTATCAAGGATACGAATTTCTCGTCTGTCCTTGCATCAAGGTATATTAACTTTTCTCTTCCGAGAGGTTCAATGACTTGGATTTGGTGGGCATCTTTTCCGCTCGATTTCTTAATCTGAGTTTTTTCAGGGCGGACACCAATTGTAACTTCCCCAGGCAAACCTTTTGCTTCATCCTTATTTAACTTAACCGAAAAATATTTCGTTTTTATTGTGCTACCACTAGTTTCGCCTTTACAAAAGTTCATGGAGGGAGACCCAAAAAAGTCAGCAACAAAAAAGTTTTTTGGATTGTTATAAATCTCGTCTGGAGTGCCAATTTGCTCGATATCTCCCTTATTCATAATCACAATTTTGTCTGCTAGAGTCATAGCCTCTTCTTGGTCATGAGTAACATATATAAATGTTTTACCGAGTTCTTTATGGATTCGTCCACATTCCGCCCTTAATTCTCTGCGTAATTTGGCATCTAAACTAGATAATGGTTCATCTAATAAAAATATTTGAGGCTCTGTCACTAACGTTCTAGCAAGCGCTATTCGTTGCGATTCTCCACCAGAACACTGAAAAGGCATTTTTTTCAGGAGGTGTCCAATTTGAACTAGTTCAGCCACTTCTCCAACTTTAGCTTCCATCTCATTATTTGAGACTTTTTTCATTCTGAGCCCAAACTTGATGTTGTCCTCAACAGTTTTATTCGGAAATAAGGCGTGATTTTGAAATACCATTCCAATGCCTCTTTTGCCGGGTTCAATATCATTTACAACATTATCACCTATTAGAATTTCTCCTTCGGTAGGGTCTTCAAATCCAGCAAGCATACGTAAAGTAGTGGTTTTACCGCATCCAGAAGGCCCAACCAGTACGACGAATTGTCCGTCATCAATATCAAAATTGATGTTTTTTACAGCATCTACAATTCCAAAAGATTTCTTTAGTGATTTTATTTGAATATGGCTCATTTATAATCCCAACTTATTTTCTAATCATTCCAAAACTAAATCCGCGTGCCAGATGCTTACGTATAGTGATGCCAACTATAATGAGTGGAATAGTAATTCCCACTGATAATGCTGCTTGTCGGCCATAGACACGACCTTCTGATGAACCCTCATATTTTGCAAGTTCTACAGGCAGTGTCACAGCATCAGTTTTTGAGAGTATGAATGCTACCAAGTATTCTGACCACGTAAGTATCAAAATGAAAAGAAACGTTGCAAGGAGCCCTGATCGTATCACGGGGAATACGACTTCAGTAATGATAGTCCATCTATTCGCCCCCATTATTTCCGCGGCTTGTTCAAGTTCTATTGGCACCTCATCAATAAAACTTTTTGTCATCCAAACCGCATAAGGTAGGGTTGTTATAAAATATATTGCGATTAGGCCAGTTAACGAGTCAATTAGACCTATTGTTGTATAATAAAGAGAAAGAGGACCAACAAGAACAATCGGAGGAACCATTCTCAGCATAAGCAATTGGAACATTCGTGTTTCTGACAAAACTTTGTATCTAGAGACGCCATAGGCAATAAAAGCGCCAAATGATACGGATAAAAAGGTGGAAATAAAAGAAATTATTGTTGAGTTGCGAAGTGCTGTAAAAGGCTTTTGAACAGATTGAGCATACTGTGTTTCCGTATGTTCCATAGCACCACCCCAAACATTATTATAATTACTCATAGTAGGTTCTTCAGACCAGTATACAGGTGGCCAAGCAAGCCAATCTTTATCTGGTTTGAATGAGGTTGCCACAATCCAGAATAACGGAAACAACACAATCAATAACCAGATAGTAAGAAGTGTATACCGAATTACATTATCTAAATTTTGTTTCTGAGTTTTAGTCATGTTTAACTTGCCTGAGCTTGCGTTATTCTCTTGTTTTCTTTTTGTAAAATTTTAATTGCAGCCAATATTATTACCACCATCATCATCATCACGATGTAGCTCATAGCCGCTGCCTTAGACCAATCGAAGTAATACCAAGTGTTTAGATAAATAAGAACGGGTATTGTTTCTGTTGCGGTTCCTGGACCACCCTGAAAAATTGCCCACGTTTTTGGGAACTCTGCCATCGCCTCTAGGAAGCGAAGCACAAGAGCTAATACAATTATTGGACGGAGAAGAGGTAGCTGTATTTCATAGAAAATTTTAAAACGAGACGCTCCAAGTATTTGAGCCGCTTCTACGGGCTCTTTTGGCAGAGATGCAAGACCAGCCATCATTATTATAAAACTAAAGGGCGCCCAATTCCAAACTTCCATCAAAACAACGGTAAATAATGCAATATCAGGATTAGTTATCCACATTATTAACATATCCCTACCCACTATGGACGAGAGAATACCGTTTAAGGGACCTTTTTGATAAAGAATCATTTCAGCTGTGTAAGCAATTACGATCGGCACAGTAAGCATTGGGATTATAAAAATTATATAGTAAAACCATTGTAGTCGAAAATTTTTATACATTAGCAACGCAAGGCCAAAACCAATTACGAAACATCCAATGGTAGAAGCAAGAGCAAAACCTAGCGATCTAACAATAGCTATATGAAATCTACTATCACTGACAACGTCTGAAAAAATGTCTAAAGCATACCACTCTGACGCCCACCAGCCTTCGCTATAAATCGAATAGTAATTGAACGAGAGGTATAATTGTAGTATCAGCGCAGGTCCCAAAATAAGCATAATTGAAGCTATTAAGGGAAATAAAACCATTTTTTTGTAACGCTTCGTGCGTTGAAGCATAATTTCGGACCGTGCCATTGAGTACTCTCGTAATTTTTGTGGAAAAACCACCTGGCTCAATTTGAGCCAGGTGAAATTAAGTATTTAAGCTGGTGCGTCAATCTTTGGCATCACCATTTTATAACTTTCAAGCTCAGCTTTAAGCTTTCGCTTACCAGTTTTCTTAACAATGCCGCCGAATTCCTCCTGAGTTTTCTTTATACCCTCAGAGACTGAAATTGACCCAACGTACGCCTCTGATAAGTTCTTATTAAGGATATCAGTGAACTCCATATAACCAGTCAAATAGATTGGAGGAGCAGCAACTTGCAAGCATTGCTGAATTCCTTCCAAACCACCCTTAGTATAGGTCTTGGCAACTTTTTCACTTGTCATATGTGATTTTGCCCAAGGATCATGGAACGTATTAGCAGGGTCAGCAACAATAGCCTCGCTTTCTTGCTCAGTTGTAAGCCACATGGCCAAATAAGCAGCTAGTGCTTTTCTTGGACTATGCTTATTTACAAGCAGCGCTCCCAATGGGTCTGAAATAGACCTGTAAATACGCTTTCCGCTAAAGTCTGAACCTGGAACAAGACCATACTTCCATTGTCCGACAGTCTTCGATTTTTCAGGGTTTTCGTTCAATGCAACGATACCATCCCAATACTGTCCTGAGAAGACTTTACCTCCGGTCATTCTTGGAATCATTTGTGGAGTTCCCCAGCCAGGAGCCTCAGGATGAGAAACGTCTTTGTATTTCATGTAAGTTTCCCAAGCGTATACTGCCTCGTCGGAATCCATTGTTGGGTTCATGTCGTCATCAAATGTAAAACCGCCGGCACTATATAGCTGCATAAACCACCAAGTCGCACCGTTAGCACGATTCCTTAAATTCATTGAGCCGTAATAGTCGTCTGCTGTTGCTTTTGATGGTGGTGCAAAAAATTTCATCCATTCAATTTCTTCTTCCCAAGTACCAGGCCAAGTTGGACTTTTCCCAAACTTATCCTCATAAGCTGCAGCATTTTTTTCAACTGTTGCCCAATGAATGAATTGAGTGTGTACATTTCCATCTGTTGGCATTCCATAAGTAGCGCCTTTATATTTCATGAACGTATCGAATGTACCAACTGCATTATAGTCAAAACCAACTTCATCCATATATGAGTCTAATTCTTCAAGCATTCCGATCGATGCAAGTGTTGGAATCATGTTTGAATTAATGTGAAACAAGTCAAATTCAGGTGATTTTGCTACGCCTTCGGCAACTACTGCAGGTGGTGCTACAAAAATCGATATATCCTTAATATCTTTGAAATTTGTGCCTGTTTCTGCTGCAAATTTCTCGCATGAAGCTTTCATAGGAGCATAATAGAGTGCCCAAATAATGCCCTTAAGATCAGCTGTTCCAGCACTTTTTGCTGCTTCAATAATTTTCTTGTTAACTGCACTATGTCCTCCAGCTGTTGCCATTTTTGGCAAAGCCATAAGGGCAGTAGTGGAAATCGCAGTGTTCATAAAATCTCTACGAGACAATAATTGTCCTAGTTTTAATCGCATCTTTTCCCTCCCGTAAATTTGCAATACTAGTTTTTTTGTGTCGAATAATTTAGATAGATTTTTGTGTTGGTATTTACTTATCTAAATTTATCGATAATCTTATTGATGATGAAACGCAAAAATTCTATTGTCAACAGTTTGTAAAAATAGAATTCATACTTTGAAAAAAATTATTTTTTCACAAATTTACATAGCTTACCTAATTTGACGTTGTAGGCACTTTTGGGAGGAATATATGGACGACGTAACAGGTTTTAAATCTGAGATAAGAGACGGTATGATTATTGATTGGGATGTACCCATTAAAATGGATGATGGTTTAGTTTTACGCGCCGATGTGTACAGACCCATTCAGGAGGGGCGCTATCCAGTCATACTTTCATATGGGCCGTATGGAAAATATCTTCATTTTGAAGACGGTTATGAGACTTGCTGGAATATAATGTGCAAGAATCAACCGGATGTGCCGGCTGGTTCTACTAATAAATATCAAAACTGGGAAGTTGTGGACCCAGAGAAGTGGGTTCCAGATGGATATTCCGTTGTTAGGGTTGACTCTAGAGGTTGTGGACGCTCTCCAGGGTATATAGATTTGTGGTCACTGCGTGAAGCTCAAGACCAAGGTTTATGCGTTACTTGGGCTTCTAAACAGAGTTGGAGCAATGGGAAAGTCGGGATAAATGGTATTTCATATTATGCTATGAACCAGTATCAAACAGCTGCTCTTCAACCTGAGGGACTAGAAGCCATTTGTGCTTGGGAAGGAGCCGCAGATTTTTACAGAGATATGTCTCATCATGGAGGTATATTGTGTCTTTTTGGAAAAAATTGGTACGATATGCAAGTAAAATCTGTTCAATATGGGGTTGGAGAAAATGGATATCAAAGTCGTATGAATGGAGACTGGGTTTCTGGTCCAGAAACTCTTACTTCAGAGGAGTTGGGCTCAAATAGATGCGATTTTGACAAGGACCTATATGAAAATGACCTTGTAAATACGGAATATTTTCAAAGTAGAAACCCTGATTGGAGTAAAGTGGAAGTCCCCATGCTTACATGCTCAAATTGGGGAGGACAAGGTCTTCATCCTAGAGGAAATTTTGAGGCATATACACAATCAGCCTCGAAAAATAAATGGTTAGAGGTTCATGGAAAAGAACATTGGACGGAATTCTATACGGATTACGGAGTGGAAATCCAAAAATTGTTTTTCGGATATTTCCTTAAAGGCGAGGACAATGGTTGGGATCAAAGACCAAAAGTTCAATTACAAGTGCGTCACCCGGGAGAAAAATTTGTAGAGCGCTTTGAACAGGATTGGCCCTTGCCAAGCACTGCATGGACAAAATTTTATCTCAATTATCACCATATGTCGCTTGATGTTTCAAATCCTGATGCTGATCAGACAGTGTCTTATGATCCCATGGGTGATGGCGTAACCTTAACTACAACTCCTTTGGATGAGGACATGGAAATAACTGGTCCAATGGCAGCAAAACTCTTTGTTTCTTCAGAATCAACTGACGCTGATTTATTTCTAGTAGTGAGAGCTTTTTATCCAGACTTTAAAGAGGTGGTTTTTAAGGGTGCACTTGACCCACATACCCCTATTGCACAGGGTTGGCTTCGCGCGTCTCATCGTAAATTAGATATGGCATTAACCCGTCCTGACCGGCCTTATCACACTCACGATGAAAAACAGCCATTAACGCCAGGCCAGATATATGAGCTAGATATTGAAATATGGCCGAGCTGTATATCTTTGCCAAAAGGGTTTCGAATTGCACTTTCAATAAGGGGTCGAGATTATGTATATCCTGGCGGGGCAGACAGTGGTTTATCTAATATGAAAAATAAATTCACAGGGGTAGGACCATTTCTCCATGATGATCCTAGAGATAGACCACTAGAAATTTATGGTAAAACGGTCACCCTTCATAATTCACCGTCACAACAAAGTTATTTGTTACTGCCGGTAATCCCAAAAAAATAGACCAATATAAAGATTTTGGTTGACCGGTGTTACAGCAAAGCTTTTTGATTGTTGCACCGGTTTTTTTAATATGAAAGGGTAATGTAGTGGAAAAATATAATTTCGATCAAGAAAAAGAATTTGATCCCATAAAACATGTCGAAAAAAAATTAGGTCTTTTTGGAGAAGGTGATGTATCCATCGCCTGTTGGGAGCCCGGACAGGTAAGTCCAAATCATTGTCACCCAGAAGCAACAGAAATATATTTTTGTTTTGAAGGTGGCGGCGTTATGCGAACATTAGACGAGGAAATCGAAGTAGTCAAAGGCGGGCTTGTTGTTCATCCGCGTGGGGAGCTTCATGAATATACAAACGGACCTGAAAGGACTATATTGTTTAGGGTTCGTTATGGTGACTCTATGACTACAAGAACAAAAAACTGGCCAACTAATCCAGTGTGGAAGCCAACTGAAATAGATATAGAATATTTTGCATAAACGTCACACAGCTGGGTGAACTATTATCCGAAAAAATGATGGAATCCTTATTAATATAGGAAGGCTTTGTGTGGATGAAATTAAGACAATCAAATTCTAATCAATTAGAACAACCTGTAATGCAAATGGAATTAGACGGTCATAAGACATATCTGATTTATATTGAGACGATGGATGGCTTATATACACCTATCGGATTAGAACTCCCAGATGGTGAAGGACCTTTTCCAGTTGTGCTTTTAGCGAGTGGCAATGGTGGTGAGGGAATGAAGTGGGTTTTAGAAAACACAAAAACCAGACGTTATACAATTGATAAGCTATTGGAGCAAGGTTTTGCATGTGGGTGGATCCGTTATAGAACGGAGGTCGAGCTTGGATACAATGATGGCGGTAAACTAGTTAAAGATCGGAGACAAGGCCGGGAGATGTTTAATCGCTCGCCTTTGGAGTATGAAGATGAAATTTCTATCATAGAAGCAATTAAAGAGTATCAAGAGTTGGATGAGGAGAGGATCGGTCTTTTGGGTATGAGCCATGGCGGTGAAATGATTTTAAAATTAACAAGTGAATATCATGGGGTGAGAGCTGCTGTTGCGAGCGAGCCTGCTGCGCACGAATTTTTAGCTCTAAACCCAGACGACTCCGTTTCAATAAATCCCGAAACACAGCTTCGGGATATTGAATCGATGCAGATGCAATCTGTGAGCAAAGTACGTAAAAGAATAAATATGGAGATTGCACTCGAAAGGATATGTTCAATTGAAACCCCCCTTTTTATAATGGGAAGAAATCAAGATGAACTGCAAGGTATTTTTCGAGTGAGTTATGATTTGTTATATGAACAAAAAAAAGAAGTTATTTGGAAGAGTTATGACCACGATTTACATGGGTATGTTTATCCACTTTTAGGAAAAGACGGTAATTATATCGTTAACGACGTTCAAGAAGAAGCAATTAACGATGTTATATCTTTCTTCAAAAAGCATTTTTCATAATAATAAAACGAATTAAAGCTTCAAAAAATCTTAGATTTTCGTTCATAAGCGAAATCCTGTATTTGCATCATATGATTGCCTTGAAAGCCCAGTTAAATCTTCTCCCGTTAGTCGTATCCAACTTGCTGGACCGTTCGGGTGGGAGGCGCTGTGGACTGAGCCAGGGGGAAAATATATGCCTGTTCCTGGCTCCATATTAATGGTTTGCTCTAATACAATTTTCGTTGCGGTGTTTGCTGGTTTAATTCCTTTTTCATTCTCGTATATATTCATTTGTGTAATACCACTGACTTGAAAGTATAGGGCCCAAGACCTTCCATGGTCGTGCGGTTTTCCGAAATCTGAGACTGAAGTTGCGTGGTACAATATTTGTAACCTGTCTTTGTCTTCTCCCCAGATACACACGTTTCCGTCCGAAACAAGCTGTGACAGTTTTAATTTGACATTTGGCAAGTCTATTAAGCCGTTGAGTAGTGTATTAGCAATATTCTCAAAATTATTACCCGGCATGTTGTTTTGGATTTCGCTGGATAAGGCATACGCGAGTGCGGAAATTGAAGGAGATAAATCCTCATCTAATGGAATTACATGCGTCATAACAATTAACTCTTTCTTCTTAAAAGCTTCTTAAAGACGTCATTTTATAACATTTTTGATAATTCAACTACTAATTATATTTTTAACTTCATTCTATTTTCCCCTGCAAAAATGGTGAGAATTTTTGATAATTTCTATATAGCTGTACCTGGATTTGCTTCAGAGAATGCTTCAGTAAGGTAGACGTCTCTTTTGGCTTATAAAACAGCTTATCTAATGTAATTGTATCTTTTTAATTCTCCACAAGTTTTAGCTTCATGTTATAATAATTTTTCAAATTAACTGAGTGCTATAATTTATTACACAGAATTAACAAAGTCTATGAACTATGCCATAACAGATTAATACTTTGATGTTTATTAATGATTCAAACTAGCACCAATCAAAGAGAATTGTGTATTTAAATACGTATTATAAACAGTGCATTTGCACTGGCACAAATGTTTTAATCTGAATAGATAATTAAAGTGAAAATTACTGAATGGTTCAAAAAATGGATGAAAAACTTGATATAATTACAATAGGACGAAGTTCGGTAGACCTCTACGGCACTCAAATTGGTGGCAGATTAGAGGACATGCGCTCTTTTAATAAATATATTGGGGGTTCTCCTACCAATATTGCATGTGGAGTAGCAAGATTGGGTTTAAAATCTGGCATTATCACTGCTGTTGGGGACGAACATATGGGCCGATTTATTAAGGAGCAACTGCAGAAAGAGGGTGTTTCAATTGAAGGGGTAAAAACTGACCCTGAAAGGCTCACAGCACTAGTTGTCCTTGGTATCCGCGACAAAGAACATTTTCCTCTTATTTTTTATCGAGAGAATTGTGCAGATATGGGACTTACAATAGAAGATATTGATCAAAAATTTATTCTATCTGCCAAATGTATCTGCGCTACTGGGACCCATCTCAGTCACACTGATGTGGAGGCGGCTACTCTTATGGCTGTAAATATAGCTAAAGAAAATAATATTAAAACAGCATTAGATATAGACTATAGACCTAATTTATGGGGAGTAGCTGGACATGGTGATGGAGAGAGCAGATTTGTTGAGAGTAAATATGTAACAAAGAAATTACAATCTACGCTAAGTTTATTTGACCTGATAGTTGGTACAGAGGAAGAATTTCACATTGCCGGAGGCACACAAAATACAATAGACGCATTACGCAATGTAAGAAAAATTAGTAATGCTACCCTTATTTGCAAGCGAGGACCGATGGGCGCAGTAGCATTTGAGGCAGAAATCCCAGATAGTCTTGGAGACGGTAAAACGGGGCCGGCTTTCAAGATAGATATATTTAATGTTTTAGGGGCAGGTGATGGGTTTATGTCGGGGTTGCTCAGAGGTTGGCTTGCGGGCAAAGATTGGTCTGTTGCTCTAACTTATGCCAATGCTTGCGGCGCTCTTGCGGTAAGTCGGCATGGATGTACTCCAGCATACCCTAGTTGGCAAGAACTCCAGTTTTTCTTGCAAAGAGGCATTGTTCAACCAGATTTGAGAAATGACAATGAATTAGAGAGAATTCACTGGGCCACAAATCGACATTCCAAGCCAAAGAGCCGCAAAGATACTCTTAAAATATTTGCTTTTGACCATCGAAGTCAAATGCAAGCGATAAGAGGTGCCACAACATCAAAAATAGCTCACTTTAAGCAACTTTGTTTACAGGCAGCAATACAAGTCGCCGATGATAGGGATGGCTTTGGCATATTATGCGACGAACGGCTCGGCAGAGATGCACTTTATGAAGCATCTGACCATAATTTTTGGATTGGAAGGCCAGCTGAGCAGCCGGGCTCTAGGCCTCTACGTTTTGAGAAACAGATAGGTATAGATTGTGGAGGGCTCTCTGAATGGCCTAAAAACCATGTTGTTAAATGTTTATGTTTTGCCCACCCAAATGATAAAGAGGAGGTTTGGCTAGAGCAAATAGAACAGGTGAACCGTCTTTTCATTGCTAGTAAGCGAAATAACCTTGAGTTTTTGCTAGAAATCATTGCCTCGAAAGTCAATGATATTGATGACCATTCAATAGCTGAAGTGCTTCAAAAATTTTATTCATCACAAATATACCCAGACTGGTGGAAGCTTGAACCCGCAAGAAATAATGAAACCTGGAACAATATCAATGAAGTTATTCAGAGAAACGACCCACTTGTTCGAGGTATATTAATTTTAGGTTTGAAAACAAGCCAAAATGACCTCGCTGAATCTTTTAAAGCTGCCGCTAAACAGCCCTTTGTGAAGGGTTTTGCAGTGGGCAGAACTATTTTTGCAAACACAGCCGAGGCTTGGATGAATTCTACTTTGGACGATAGCCAGGCAATTATGCAGATGGCAGAAAAGTACAAATCCTTATGTGAGGTGTGGGATGCGGCAACTGCGCAAGACACACCCTTGTCATAGAAATACCAAAGTATGTTTTTTGTATTATTAAAAATTTGTAATTCACCACTTTATTAGCTGGTTAGAATGTGGTGAGCTTATAAAAAGAATAAGTAACAAAATTTAAAAATATCAATTAAAGGAGATGGTTCGTGAATCCAATTCATCCTAATCAAAGACTGCCTTACTCAGCAATTAATGACAGAGCACCATTAACGATGCCCAACAATGCGAGGGTAGTAATCTGGCCAATATTAGCGCTGGAGGTTTGGGATATATCTAGACCGATGGCACGGATGATAATTACTCCTCCACAAGGTGCTCCTATGTTGCCCGATTTTCCTAATTGGAGCTGGCATGAATACGGTATGCGTGTTGGCTTTTGGCGTATAAAAACAATGTTGGACGAGCTGGGAATTAGGCCAACAGTTACGCTAAATGCAAGAACCTGTTTAGAATATCCACAGGTTGCTGAGGCTTGTTTGAAAGCTGATTGGGAGTTTAATGCGCATGCTTACGAGCAGATACCTATGCATAAGCTTGATGATGAAAGTGCCAGCATAGAGAAGACGATGGAGATAATCCAAAAATTCTCGGGTAAAAAGCCACGTGGGTGGTTTGGGCCGGGCCTCACACAGACTTATGATACAATGGATTATCTTGCTGAAAACAATGTAGAGTATATAGGAGACTGGGTGCTAGATGATGAACCAGTTTGGGTAAAAACGAAGACCAACCCAATCGTAGCTTTGCCATATAACTATGAATTACATGACATTGTGATGATGGCAATTCAGCATCATGAGTCTCATACCTATCGTGACAGAACACTCGATTATTTTGACACTTTATATTCAGAAAGTGAGGATAGACCAAAAATTATTGCCGTAGCCATGCATCCCTACCTTTCAGGCTCTCCTCATCGAATTCGCTACGTTAGAGAAGCGTTTGAGAAGATGTTAGAAAAGCCAGGTGTTATTTGCTGGGATGGTGAACAGATACTTGACTGGTATATAACACAAAGCGAGAGACCATCTTCCATTTAGGATTTATATTCGATTACAAGATTTCTATACTTCAGATAAATCAAATAAGAAAACACCTCTCAAATAGCAAAGAGCATAATAATGTATGACAAAGACAAAGTGGGAGCTAACGTTCCTCATGATTTACTCTCTTTTATAAAGGGAGCAGGTGAGGGTCCATTAAAGGGGCTCACATTTATGGTAAAAGATTTATTCCAAGTTAAGGGTCATAAAACAGGAAATGGAAGTCCTGATTTCCTAAAATATAACGAAGAGTCCAAAAAAACAGCACCTCTTATTCAATCGTTATTAGATAATGGTGCTACCCTAACTGGCATGACAATTTGCGACGAATTTTTTTACAGCCTCACTGGTATCAACGCCCATTACGGTTCACCACTTAACGTCAGGGCAAAAGGAAGAATGGCAGGCGGCTCCTCATCTGGTTCCGCAGCGAGCGTAGCAGCTTCCTTGTGTGATTTTTCCATTGGAAGTGATACAGGTGGTTCTGTTAGAGTGCCTGCTGCTTTTTGTGGATTATTTGGCATACGTCCTACTCATGCTGAAATTGACTTGACAGGTGCCACAGCGATGGCACCTTCATTTGATACACCCGGATGGTTCACAAGAGATGCAAACTTACTAAAAAAAATTGGAGATATCCTTCTGCCAAAACAGAAACAGGATATATCTAAATTGAAACTTCATATTGCTACAGATACTTTCGACCAAGCTATGGATGATGTGCGTGCTAATTTGATTTCCGTATGCGATTTGCTAAAAAAGGGAATGCCTTTAGGGGACTCAATTCGAATAAATAATGATGATTATTTTAACTGGCGTGAAGCATTTAGAATTATTCAAGCATATGAAATAAAAAAAACCACACTAAAATGGGTGAAGGCTTATCAGCCAGATTTGGGACCAGGCATCAAAGAGCGATTTCAAATGGCTGATAAAGTTAGTGATAAAGAATTTCAAAACGCTAATAAAATTCGGCAATCTGTTCGTCATAGGATGGAGCAGATATTGGACGAAAACGCTATTCTCCTAATGCCTACTGCTCCAGTAATTGCTCCGTTGATTTCAACAAAAGCAAATGAGCTTGAGACTTTTAGACAAAACACTATGGCTTTGACTTGTATTTCTGGATTAACAGGGATGCCGCAAATTACACTGCCAGTAGCAGAAGTCTCGGAATGCCCGATTGGATTGTCAATTCTTGGAAAAAAACATTCTGATAAACAGCTTTTAGAATTAACATGTATGATATCTAAGAGTTTAAATTTAATGAGTCATTCTTGACACTTAAACTTTGAACAAATTTGAAGGGATGGATTAATGCGGGATTTTCAGAAACCTGGACGCTCTCCAGTATATGCCTCTAAGGCGATGGTTAGTACTTCCCATCCTCTATCATCTGCGGCAGCGCTTGATGTTTTAAGAAAAGGCGGTAATGCAGTGGATGCTGCGTTGGCAGCAGTTTCAGTTCAGTGTGTTGTAGAACCAGCCTCTACGAGTGTGGGTGGAGACTGTTTTTGTTTGTATGCACCGGTAGGTAGCAAGCAACCAATTGCAATCAACGGTTCAGGAAGAGCTCCAAAAAGATTAACTGCAGATTGGTTAATAGCCAATGGCTTTGATGCTATCCCCCAAAACTCGCCACATTCAGTGACTGTGCCAACTGCAGTTGATGCTTGGGTTACTTTAAATAATGATTATGGGAAAAAGCCCCTGGGAGATATCCTGGAATATGCTATCGAATATGCTAATAATGGATATCCTGTAGGTCAGCGCGTTGCCTTTGATTTTGCAAATACAATTGATTTAATACGGCAAGACAAAGATTTGTCAGAACTATTCTTGTCTGACGGAAAAACATTGCCTGTTGGGTTCAACCATAAACAAACCAACCTCGCCAAAACATTAGAAGAGATCGCTAAAAAAGGGAGAGATGGGTTTTTTTCTGGTTGGGTTGCAGATGATATAATTGAAAAGTTAGCTTCGCTTGGAGGGTTTCATCAAAAAGATGATTTTGATGAAGCAACTGCAAATTATGTGCAGCCAATTAGTTCAGAATTTAGAGGGCATAAAATTTGGCAATGTCCGCCAAATGGTCAAGGCGTAATAGCTTTATTATTGTTAAATATGGTCTCACAAATAGACTGTTATGGAGATGACCCAATTAATTTGAAACGTATTCACTTTGAGATTGAGGCGGGAAAACTTGCCTATCGAGATAGATCGGCTGTCTTAGCAGACCCAGAATTCTCCTCTGTACCTGTGGAGCAACTCTTATCTCAGGAATATGCTGAGGAGCTACTAAGCCAAATAAGAGAGGACAGGTCTATCTCTTCTTTGCCAAAATCCACACTGCCTGCGCACTCTAATACAGTTTATATTTCGGTCATTGACGAAGAACGTAACGCTTGCTCTTTAATAAACACAATATATAACTCGTTTGGTTCTGGTCTTTTTGCTCCTAAGTCAGGTGTTCTGTTGCATAATAGGGGAATGGGATTCGTTTTAGAAAAGAACCACCCAAATTGCCTTGAGCCTGGAAAACGCCCTCTACATACCATTATACCAGGTCTTGTAACTAAAGAAGACAAACTTATCATGTCCTATGGAGTGATGGGAGGTGAATACCAAGCATTTGGGCACATGCAGTTTTTATCTCGTTTTTTTGACTATGGTCTTGATATTCAAACAGCACAAGACAAGCCACGCTTCTTTCCGGACCCTTTTTCAGAGTTCATTGACTTAGAGACAACCATTCCGCAAAAAATTCAAGATGACTTGGTCAGGATTGGCCATAAGGTAAGAAAAGCAATAATACCAATTGGGGGCTCGCAAGCGATTCATTTAGATAAGGTCACAAACGTTTTAAATGCGGGTTCCGATCCTAGAAAAGATGGGATGGCAATTGGTTTTTAAGCGTTTATTCCTTATTTACTCCTGCATTAAATTTAAATCCTACCAGTTTAAATTTATCAACAAGGCGAGGTTCAACTGAATTAATCTTATCGGCTGCGGCTGGGGTGAAGGCTATGTCATTCATATCATGCACTCCACCAGAGATAATTACCTGCAGTAAACCATCGGTTTTGCCTGAATTCTTGAAAGAACGACAAACGCCTGGTGGAACAGATATGGTGTCAAACTTTTCTAAAATTATAGTATCTGAGCCATCATCGTTCCAGCTAACTTCAAATTGTCCTTCTAATACGGTGAATGTTTCATATGTGTTTATGTGGTTATGTAAACCAGGTCCTTGTCCTGGGGGGCACTTCGCATGGGTCATTGTGATTCCACCAGCTCCGATTATGGGAGCTCCAGAATTAATGGGTGTATTACCTTCCCTTGGGTCGAGGCCAATTACAGATAGAAGCTCTCTTGCATATACAACGTCTCTTCCCTCAAGGGGTATATTTGCATCTTGTTGAATTGAGAGTGGCTTAAGTTTTCTGAATTTTGAGATCCTTTTATCCATCTCTTCAACTGATATATGTTTTGTTTTCATAACTCTCTCACTTTATTTTTTGTCAACATTCTGATTTTATATACATTTCTTTAGCATCACAAGTTTTCTAAATTGATTCTATTTTGACAATAAAAAGAAAATAATCTTTGATTAACTGTGATTTTGGTTTTTAAACAGACCAAATGAAATAAACGGAGACAAAATATGAAGTTGGTCAGGTTTGGTTCAAACGGAAATGAAAGGCCAGGATTAATAGACAAGAGCGGCCAATTGTTCGATCTATCGGCTTATGTAAAGGACATATCTGGGGAAATATTATCAGAGGATAAACTTAAAGAAATTTCAAAAATTAATACTGACATTTTGCCTAAAATTGATAATTCGGTGCGTATTGGTCCATGTTTAAATAATGTTGGTAAGTTTATTTGTATTGGGCTTAATTATGCCGATCATGCTAAAGAGGCTGGAATGGAGGTTCCACCTGAGCCTGTAATATTTATGAAAGCTACGAGTGCCATTTGTGGTCCTACTGACCCAATATTGCTACCCAAGGGTAGTGTTAAAACAGATTGGGAGGTGGAGTTAGCCGTTGTTATTGGCAAGAAAGCAAAATATGTCGACTTAGACGATGCAATGTCATATGTCGCAGGATATGCCGCTAGTAATGATATATCTGAACGAACATATCAGTTAGAGGGAACGGGACAATGGACAAAAGGTAAATCATGTGACAGTTTTGGCCCTCTTGGTCCTTGGTTTGTTACTAAAGATGAAATACCAGATCCACAGAATCTCGCTATGTGGTTAAGTGTAAATGGCCAAAAAATGCAAGATGGTTCAACAAAAACTATGGTTTACGGTGTTGCCTTTCTTGTCCACTATATCAGTCAATTTATGAGTCTAATGCCTGGGGATGTGATTTCTACAGGTACACCGCCAGGGGTGGGTCTGGGAATGAAGCCGCCTGTTTATTTGAGAGCTGGAGATATTGTCACGTTGGGAGTTCAAGGTTTAGGTGAACAATGCCAGAGAGTCATTGGCGAATAAATTAGGTTGTCCAAATTAAAATAGTACAAAAAAAACAGAATTGTATAAATGCACAGTTTTTTCTTCCATAGATGGTTTTTATTTATTGATATAAAAGTTAAATTATTACATTTTTTTATATGTTATAAAATAAAAAGGAAATGAGATCGTATGATAGCATCGTTTCAATGCAACAAAGATTTTTGTCAAAAATATGAATAAGGGGCTTAAAGATGGATAGAAGATTAGCGACAATACTTGCTCTAGATGTTGTTAATTTTAGTAAATTAATGGCTGAGGATGAGGTGAAAACGCTTGAGAATCTGGGCTCTTCACGCTCGCTAATTGATTCATGCATTGATGAATATGAAGGCCGCATATTTAATACTGCTGGAGATAGTGTGCTTGCAGAATTTTTAAGTCCTGTGAAGGCTGTGGAGTGTGCTGTAAAAATTCAAAATGCAACACAAGTGAAAAATAGTGAGTTATCAGAATCAGATAAAATGGATTTTCGGATTGGTATCAATATCGGAGATGTTATGGTTCAGGACGGTAATTTGTTTGGAGACTCAGTGAATATTGCCGCACGACTTGAGTCACAGTCAATCACAGGCGGGATTTGCATATCTCAGAGTGTTTTCGATATGGTGAACATGAAAGTGAAGGTGTCATATGAAGATGCTGGAGAATTAGAATTAAAGAATATTGGGCGTCCTATAAAAGCTTACAATGTACTGAAATGCAAAGGCGCACAGCGCGGTTTTGTTAGCTCGGAAGATAAGCCAAAAATAGAAATAACTTCAAAAGAGCCAGGGTCTCTTGCGGTTCTTTTGTTTAAAAATCTATCTAATGATGAAGAGCAGTCATATTTTTGTGAGGGATTCTCAGAGGACTTAATTTCTGCTCTTTCAAGGTATCGAAAACTATTAGTAATTTCCAGCAACGCTAGTTTTTCTTATGCATCGAAACAAAAAACACATTCTGAAATTGGAACTGAACTTGGAGTGCGTTATCTTCTTGAGGGTAAAGTTCGTAAGTTAGGTAATCGCATACGCATAAGCTCAAGCTTATTATCAACAGAAACAGCTGAAACGTTGTGGTCTGACAATTTTGATACCAATATGGATGAAATATTTGACGTACAAGATAGCCTTGTTGAGACTATTGTCTCCACCATAGTAGGTAACGTAGAGCGCGACGAAATCAAAAAAATATCAAATGCAAAACCAGAAAACTTGAAAGCTTATGACTTAGTTCTCCAAGGACTTGAATATCATAAACGAAGTTCTGTTTCTGCCGAGAACAATAAAAAAGCATTGAGTCTTTTTACGCAGGCAACAGAGGTCGATCCATCGTATGCAAGAGCATTTGCATGGAAAACTTGTTCATTAGCAAACAATGCAGAGTGGTTTCAGGATGAAATGCCAGAAGGGTGGATGCAAGATGCTTTTGCATCAGTAAATAGAGCAATGGAACTAGACCCAAATGACCCAGAAGCACATCGCATAATGGGAGCCGTTAAACTAATGTTTGAGGGCGATATGGAAAAAGCATTGTTTCATCACGAAAAAGCTATCGAAATTTGCCCAAGTGATACCTACCATATTGCAAGATATGCAATATTACTATGTTACCTAGGCGAGCCTAAAAAGGGTCTATTTGAGATTGAAAGAGCTATGAGAATAGACCCGTTTTGCTCAGAACTTATATTAGAAACTCAGGGAATGTGTTATTATTTAATTGGTGATTATGAGAAAGCCATTTCAAGTTTTAAGAAAATGCAAATAGATACACGCACTAGCCTTTTTTACAAAGCCGCTTGTCATAAAATGTTAGAGCAGAATGACTTAGCCAATAATATATTGGGTCTTGCTTTTAATGAGAGTGGTATGGACATAAATAAATTTATTACAACACAGTTTTTTCAAGATGAAAGTATGAAAAACTCATTAACTGAAGTTTTAGAATCCATACATGCTTAGTGGCTTAATTTATTTGTGTCTAAAAACGCGAACATTTTTTAATTTTATTCATATATCTTGATTTAGGTTTCTTTGACTTTTTTTTTCATTTTCAGATAAATATTTTCGAGATTGTTTAAGTCCTCGTCTCCAAACAAAGCTGGGTTCAATTCAATTTTTAAATTACCCGTATCTACTATTATTTGGTTTTCATCGTTCGTTTGTTCGCTAATAACTTCAAAATACTTTACTGGACGAGAAATTCCTTTAAGTTTTATTTCTCCTACTTCCTGAAGTTCAAATAAATCACGAACTAAAAGATAAGTCTCTTCAGAAACTATAATTTTGTTTGGCTGAGCTGAACTTTCTAATCTTGATGCTAAATTGACAGGGGAACCAATCACTGTATAATCTAACCGATTTTCTGAACCAAAATTACCGACTGTACAGAAGCCAGTATTTATACCAATTCGGATACTAAGAGCGGTCTTAAGTCCAAAATTTTTACCCCAAACATTAGTAAGCTCTTGCATTTTCTGTTGCATTTCTATTGCCATTTTTAAGCAATTAGTGGCATCGTCTGCATAACCTTTTGTTTCTGGGTCACCAAAAAAAATAAGAATAGCATCTCCAATGTATTTATCGATTGTGCCACCAAATTTTAGAGCAATTGTAGACATTTCGTTTAGATAAAAATTTATGAGACTTGTTAATTCTTCTGACTCAAGATGCTCAGTGATATCAGTAAATCCTACAATATCAGAAAAAAATACAGTGAGTTTTTTCCTCTGGCTTGTGACGTCGGCATCTTGATTGCCTGAAAATATTTGCTCGTAAATCTGAGGCGAGAGATATCTTGCTAATTTTGCTGATAAGATTTCAAGTTCTGCAGATTTTTCTAGTGCTTCCTGTTTTGCTTCATCAGCGATTTTTTTTTGCTTTTCTAATTGTGTTGATAGTGAACGGCGTAAGTTAGCCTCTAATTTAAGCTTAGAATTTTCCTTTTTTAATTGAGCAAATTCTACAGCTGTTAAGTCGTTATCTGACATTTCAAATCTCGCGGTTTTCTTGGGCAACGTTAAGTCTTACTAATAAGCAATTATCATGTATTGATAACTCTCTTGCATAAATATATTATCTGTATCTGTCACAAGCAATATCATCAGTTTTTTCACGCTGAAATTTTTGTCTTTGGGGTACATTGGTTTGACTAAGAAAATAATAAATGGCATGAAACATAAATCATATCAAATACCCAGTATTTCAATCTAAGGATTTTTAACTTGAAAAGACCTATTATCGTCATTTTATTTATTCTCGTTTTTTTAAGTGGTGCGTATCTTTTGCTTCTTAATCAATCAAATAGGGCAGCAGCTCAGCTAATAGATAATATAAATAAAACTTTGGAGGCAAGTTTTGGTGACGTGCAGATAACCTATGATGATTTAAGAGCAAATGTCTTTCAGCGTTCTGCGGTCGCAGAAAGATTAGTTTTCAGCATTTCAGGTGACCAGATCTTTTTTGTTGACCAAATGGAAATGTCTGGTGACATGGATACAGTTCAGCTAGTTGATTTATCAGACTTAGAGCTAACTTTTACGCATAATCAACTAGAATTTAATGTGACGGCTCGGCATTTACAAATTGAAGAATTAAAGCTTGGAAAAATTCAAGGTTTTTTCACAGATAATAAAGATTTACAGAATATGCTATCTCTTATTTTAGATGAGGTTGCGATTGCTAGGTTTGAAACTGAGGACTTTTTGCTTCTTGGAAAAGATTTGGATAAGGAGGTGTTTTTAAGCGTTAATGGAGACCTTTCAATTCAAAATATTAAAAGAGGCGCTATAGAAAATATTAATGCTATTGGTACTGTTAAAAATAATGCCACATATTTTGATATCATTCCTTTTGATTTTGAAGTTGATAAATTAGGGATTTCAAATTTGGATCTTAAATCTGCGCTTGTTGCAGTTAATTCAGACCAACCGGACATGCTTCGCCAATTAAATCGTTTATTCGGTATCACAAAACTTGATATTCAAAATAGTTCACTATCCATTCCTGATGAAAAGCTCAAACTTACGTTAGGTAGGGGTGATTTTGAAATTGAAGATAGTAAAGTACAGATGCTTCTTTTAGAGAATTTTACTTTTCGAGAGAATCTGAATGATAGAAATTATACAATAGCTGAATTCAGTCTTCAAGGACTTGATTTATCGATTAATTTTCTTTCTGAGGAAGAAGTCTCAAAACAAGCGTCTCGTATTTTTGGTATTGAAGAAATGTATTTTAAAGATGTTCATTTTAAGTACGATGAATTGCCCGTTAAAATTGACGAACTTGGGTTTACAGAAATTGAGACAAATTCCGAACAGATAGTCAGTGGAAAGACTTTTATGTCCGGTCTACAGATACCCCTGTCTGAATTAAAAAAATTAAATCAAAAGGTAGTGGAAGAAATAGCCAAAGCTGCTAGACTAAATAAGTTAGAGGTTAGCCTTAAAACTGAATTTGATTATGATCAAGCTGATAAAGAATACTACAATTTAATAAGCTTAGAGTTTGATCGGCTCGCTGATTTTGAATTTGTTTTGGAGTTATCTGGATTTGATCCAATTTCTTTTGAAAATATTCAAGAGGATCCTACGTCTATTATCACAGATATCCTTGGTAAAGAAATACAGCTGAGAAAAGTTCAATTTGATTATATAGATTATGAATTGGCGGACACTATTTTCAGTATTTATCCGCAAATCACTAAGGGATTAGACTTTCTTAGATTACAGGCATCATTATTACTCTTCCAATATTCAGATGAAAAAGAGCTATTGATTAATGCGCTAAATAATTTTGAGCGTGAAAAGAATGAGATTGGCTTTAAAGTGTTGACCATTGAACCATTTAAAATGGCAAAGATTCCTGAACTCTTCTTATCTGGTCAATTGAATGATTATATCTCATTTGAAGCCTATGGAAACTAAGCCAACCAGAGACTGAGTATTCTTAAGACAATAAATAAATGTTAAAGTAAACACACTAAATTTTCTTAGGCTTTTTTGCATTTCAATATTACTTTCTCAAGCGTATCTGCAAAACGTGACCTATCTCTTTTAGAAAATTGCTTATGCGGCTGTTTATAAGAGGGATCTGCGGCTCTTAAATCGGTCATTAAATTGCGCATTGCTAGTATATTACCAATATTATTCTCAGTTATTAACTCTCCATTATTTTTAATTACTTGACCTCCATTTTCAATAACCATTGCTGCAAGAGGAATATCGCCTGTTATTGCAATGTCGCCATCGGATATCTCGCCAATGATATATTTATCAGCTTTATCCAATCCTGCATTAACAACAACTATTTTTATAATTGGGTTTTGAGATGGTCTAATACCTCCGTTGCTGACAAAAATGACGTTTATGTTATGTCTCGTTGCAACACGTTCAATTTCTTTCTTAACAGGGCAAGCATCTGCATCCACATAAATTTGCAAACTAAGTTTTCCTCTCTTTTTGGATAATCAAATTTCTTTTCCTCCGTAACTTTTGTCAAATATGGATAATTCTCGTGAGGATGTGTTTATTATTTTTGGTATCATTTAATTCTTAATTTCTTATACTAATACCCAGAAAAAACAGCTGGTGTTGAATGTTAAAATTAAATAATTCTTTGCTGAGAGTTTTATATGTTTTCTAGCGCGTCGCCTACAGTTTCTGTCTCCGGTGTAAATATACCATCAATTGGGTATGGTACAATGTTATTTCCAGAGCCAGAAAAAGCTGTAACTTTGATTTCTGAGGCCATTAAATCTGGCTATGGGCACATTGATACGGCTAGAAAGTACGGTACTGAAAAATGGGTAGGTGAGGCCCTGCGCTTCACCGGGGTAGGTCGAGAAAATATTTGGATAACTACAAAGGTTACAGAAGAGAACGCTAAAGCTGATGACTTTGCGAGATCGGTATATAAAAGTTTGCAAACAATGCAATTGAATTATGTTGATTTATTGTTAATTCATTGGCCACAACCCAAAATACCACTCTCAGAGACAATTGGTGCGTTAATCAAAGCAAAGCAAGATGGCCTTGCAAAGAATATAGGAATATCAAATTTCACGGTCGATTTGATTCACAAGGCAGCACAAATATCTTCTGAACAATTATTTACAAACCAAGTTGAATATCATCCCTATATAAATCAGGATAAAGTAATACAGGCATGCAAAAAATATGGCATATCTGTTACTTGTCACGTACCATTAGCAAGGGGTGTAGTGCTCAAAGATCCCGAGATTATAAAAATTGCGAAATCGCATCAGAAATCCCCTGCTCAGGTAACACTAAAATGGCTCATTCAGCAGGAGAATATAATTGCTGTTCCAAGAGCTTTATCTGTGGACCAGATAAAAGAAAATATAAGTTTAGCTGATTTTAGTCTTTCGGATGAGCAGATGGACACAATTTCAAAGCTCCGCTCTAAAAATTTGCGTATTGTTGATCCAGAGGTTCGAAGGCCTGTTTGGGACTTACCCTGATGCGTGGAATAAAAATAAGGTTAGCAAGTATGCAAGCAATTAAATTAAACTAATTTATATTAAGTTGTGGGGGTAAAACATATGAATGATTATAATTCAATTTACGATTTTGAAAAACATAATAAAGAAACTTTTTGGCTTAATGCATCAAAATCCATTGATTGGATCACTCCACCTAAAATCGCTATAGATGACAGTAATGCTCCATTTTCTAGATGGTTTCCGGATGGAAAGATGAATAGTTGTTACAATGCTGTAGATAGGCATGTGCTTGCTGGTCGTGGCAAGCAAACAGCAATTCAATATGAATCACCTATAACTGGGCAATCATTTTCATTGACTTATTTGGAGATGCAAAAACAAACTGCTAAATTTGCAGGTATGCTTGTTGAGCAGGGGCTTAAAAAAGGAGACAGAGTAATAATTTATATGCCAATGATCACGGAAGCGGTGATTTCTATGCTTGGCTGTGCTCGAATTGGCGTCGTGCATTCAGTCGTTTTTGGTGGTTTTGCAGCTGCAGAATTGGCAAAACGGATTGATGACTGCAAGCCAAAATTAATTATAAGTGCGTCGTGTGGGCATGAGCCAACCCGATTAGTACAGTATAAACCACTTCTTGATAAGGCTATTCAGCAGTCTAAATTTAAACCCTCAAAATGTGTAATTTATCAGCGTAACGCCCTTAAAGTTACTCTTAAAAACAAAAGAGATATTGAATGGCATGAAGCGATAGACCATGCTACTCCTGCAGAGCCTGTGGCATTATCGGCAAATGACCCTTTGTATATTTTGTATACTTCTGGGACAACTGGTCAACCAAAAGGAGTTGTTAGAGATAACGGCGGGCATGCGGTAGCTCTGTGCTGGAGTATGTCGAATATTTATGATGTTAAAATGGGTGAAGTTTTTTGGGCGGCCTCAGATATTGGTTGGGTCGTTGGCCACTCATATATTGTATATGGCCCACTATTTGCTGGATGTACCTCCATCTTATTTGAAGGAAAGCCAGTTGGAACTCCAGATGCTGGCGCATTCTGGCGCGTTGTGGAAAAGAATAAGGTTAAAACATTATTTACTGCTCCAACCGCTTTTAGAGCTATAAAACGTTCTGACCCAGAGGGTTCTTTTATCAAACAACATGATATTAGTTCTCTAGATTATCTTTTTCTTGCTGGTGAAAGAGCAGACCCTGACACAATAAAGTGGGCTCAAGGGCAATTATCTGTGCCAGTGGTGGATCATTGGTGGCAAACTGAGACCGGTTGGTCAATTTGCGCTAACCCAATGGGCCTAGAGCAATTGCCTATCAAACTTGGATCTCCAAGCGTGCCTATGCCGGGTTTTCATGTGGAGATATTAGATGACAATGGCGATTTGGTAGCTGACAACACTCTGGGTTCGATAGTTATTAAGCTTCCCTTGCCTCCATCATGCTTGTCAACAATTTGGGGCGCGAACAATGTATTTTTAGAAAAATATCTTAAAAGGTTCCCAGGATACTATGAGACCGGTGACGCAGGATATAAGGATGAGGATGGATATGTTTACATAATGGCTCGAACAGATGATGTAATTAATGTTGCAGGCCATAGATTATCTACTGGACAAATAGAGGAGATAATATCAGGACACCCAGATGTCGCTGAATGTGCTGTCATAGGTATAGCTGACGAATTAAAGGGACAAATTCCGATTGGTTTCATTTGCCTGTATCCAAATAGAAAACTGTCAGGGGCAAAAATTTGTGAGGAAATTATTCATTTGGTTTCAGACAATATCGGGCGGATTTCTGCTTTTAAAAAAGTTATCATAATAGACAGGTTACCAAAGACAAGATCTGGAAAAATAGTGCGTGCTACTATGGTAAAAATTGCCAATCAACAGCATTGGGTGATGCCTGCCACTATAGAAGATCCATCAGTACTTGAAGAAATTTCTAGTGCTCTGAAAGAACAATTATTTTTAGAGTGAGGTCCCATGAAGAAAACGTCTTTCCCTTATAAATTCGATAACTTTAATACATTTATCAATAATTAGGACAAATAAGGGGTTTTTTAAATACTCTTTTTTTTTTAAAAAGCATTGCGTAAAGCTTCGAAAAGCCTTAAATATCAAGTCTGCGTACGAAAAGCAGAAAGCAACAAATTGATACGAATAGCTAGTTTTTAATGAGACCAGTTTTTTGTGTTAATAAAAACTGAGGATAAAAAATGGCTAACGGAAAAGTAAAATGGTTTAATTCACAAAAAGGTTATGGCTTTATAGAACCCGAAGAAGGTGAGCAGGACGTGTTCGTACACATATCAGCCGTTAAAGCAGCAGGTATGGACGAATTGTCGGATGGCCAAGCTATTTCTTACGAATTAGAAACGGGTCAAAATGGAAAAACATCGGCGGTAAATTTAGCTGCTTTGTAATTTTATTTCTAATACAAAAAAGCGTCAGACACAATTTGTGTCTGGCGCATTTTTTGTTTCATTTTATGTATATTTGTAAATTTTTACTGTTAAAATATGAAAATTTAAAAAACCAACAAGTTTTATTCTGATTTTCTAATTCTAGAAACAAATATCGGCATTGATACAAATATCAAGAGAACTCGGACTAGATGGTGGAATGCTACAAACGCCACGTCATAACCAAAAATTAGAGCTAAGATTGTGGCCTCGTATAGGCCACCAGGAACGAAAGCAAGCCAAATTGATAAAAATGTAACATTAGATGAAGTCACAACTAGCCAGGCTACCAATAAGTAAGTGGTTATAATTAGCCCAGAAGTTATACATGCATCAAATAAGGCTGTCTTAAGTTCATAAAGTGAAATTTTTGCCAGTCTAGCACCAACTGAGGCTCCAATTGTCAATTGTGCGATGATAACTACTTCGCTGATCCTGTGAAGCTGTATTATACCTGTGACATGTAATATGCTGCTCAAAAATATTGGTCCTAACAAATGTGGAAGTGGCATTCTAAACAATTTTGCTATCCAAAAACCTCCGAAACATAATATTAAAAACATGACAATTTGTATGACTGAGAGGTCTGTGAAATTTGACATGTCATTTAATATCTCGTTGGAACGCTTTATTGCTAAATTTCCTTCAACGAATGCCAAAAGTAAGGGAGTGCTAATAAAAACGACCGCTACCCTTACAAGATGAAAAAGAGCGACTACATAGTCTTTCTCTACTACCTCATGCGCCATTACTACGGCTTCTGCTTGACCGCCTGGAATACTGCACAAAAATGCTTGTTTTGGCTCATATAATTTGACTCTTCGTAAAAACTGAAAAGAAATGAAGGTTACACATACTGTAGCAACTATCATTATGATTACAGAAAATGTCCATTTTTGAGCACTCTGAAAAATGTCTGGAGTAAAATTAGTTCCAATCATTACAGATATTCCAATAATCACCGGTAGATAGAACCAATTAGCAATTGAGAGTAGTGGTTGCGTTTGGCGAATGCTTGTTCCAATGATAAATACTCCTATAAGGCTGCCAAGAAAATAAGGAGCAGGAACATTTAATAATTGAAAAAAAATTGCGCAAGCAAATGCCAGGCATAAGGTAAATACAATTTTATATATGTCAGAAAACATATTTTTACTAAGAAATTGCATACGTATATCCTTGAGAATGCTAGGGTAAAAAAAGTCAACCTATAAATAACATTAACATATTATAAGCGAAATTAGTTTTTCGTGACGCAAATAATAGTACTGTCTCTATAATGACAATTTTTCTTCGTTGGGATTTCTATTTGTTTTTCTCACAAACTCTCGCCATACAATCACCATGCTGCTTATAAAAATAGCAAATGCTCCAGTGAGCTCGAAAATTGATGGTATCTCAGAAAAAAATAAGAACCCTGCTAGACCAGCGGCTGGAAGTTGGAGATATCTTAGTGTAGTTACTACGACAGCATCAGCATATCGATAGGCAAGGGTTACAGACAGTTGAAGGAATGAAGCTAGAATTCCTAAAAGTACCAACAACTGCCAAATATTGAAATCGTGTGAAACAACTAATTTCGAAGGAAAAATAGTTAAACCAGCTAACGAAACAATAAGTGCTCCTGCTATATTATGTATTAAAGTTACTGTGAATGGTGAATCTGATTTTCCGAGTTTCCGTAAAATTATGGATAAAGCTGCACCTGTCAAAGCAGCGGCAATCCCGTATGTTATACCGATACTTAATTTGCTTGAGAAAGGGTCTGTTATTAGAATAACTCCTATCATACCGACAATCACGGCTGACCATCGATAAATTCCAATTTTTTCTTTTAAAAAAAACGGTGAAAATAAAGTTACGAATATTATTGAACTTTGAAAAAGTGCAGTAGCTAAGCCAAGTGAGATATTTTGAAGAGCTAAGAACACGAGTGTGATACTGCTAAGTCCTAATATAACTCTTAGAAACATGGCAACCTTATTTTTGACATTAAATAATTTATATCTATGGATAAAAAAGGCAGAAATAATCAATATTGGTAAGGCGAACCAAAAACGAAAAATTAAAATACTAATAATGCTTAAATCTTGCGCTAGAACTTTTACTAGCATGCTTGTAAGTACGCCAAAGAACACCGTAAATATGGAAAACAAAATACCTTTTGCTACTTCTGTCATTTTTTTCTTTTCTTACACATTGGTGGGTGTTTTTTTGCTCTAAAGACCCTATCTTATTTTGTATGTTTATTCTTTGAAAAAAAGATTCATCACGGAAAAAAAATATAGACAAAATTATCGATAAAGTTAAAATTAAAGTTACCTTTGATTTTTATCTTTTGTGAGGAACAAAATGAAAGCATCGGCATTCACATACCACAAGCCAAATTCTCTTGATGAAGCCCTAGGATTGCTGAAAAGTGAAGAGGAAGCAAAGGTGCTCGCTGGTGGACAGTCACTCATGCCAATGCTGAATATGAGATTTGTGCAACCAGAAACAGTGGTAGATGTAAACGGACTTAGCGAGTTGTCAACAATTTCTTTTACAGACCGTGTTGAACTTGGCGCTTTGGTGCGCCAAAAAACACTAGCTACCGATACAATTATTGAGCAGCATCTACCGGTGATGCGGGAAGCTCTAAAATGGGTTGGCCATTTTCAAACCCAGTCTCGTGGAACAATTGGTGGCAGTTTGTGCCATTTGGATCCAGCATCAGAGTTGCCAATGGTAGCCTTATTATATGATGCTGAATTACAGGTTGCATCTGCATCTGGAACACGGGTAATTCCAATTAAAGAATGGGGCCTCGCTTACATGATGCCATCAATTGGACCAGATGAATTACTCACTAAAATATTTATAAAACCCTGGGATAAGCCATATGGTTTTGGCTTTCAAGAATTTGCAAGAAGGCACGGTGATTTTGCTATCGCTGCAGTTGGTTGTCTTTTAAAACTCAAAAATGGAGTAATAACCGATATTGCGATTTCAATTGGTGGTGTAGAGGATGTTCCAAGGAGGTTTATTGAATGCGAAGACGAATTGCGAGGTTCCAATTATGATATTAATGAAATCAAGCAGCGTATTGTAAATCCATTAAATCAAATTAATTATTTAGACGATAGCCTTGTCACAGGCTCTTACAGGCATAAACTGCTCAAAGGGTTACTTGCACGGGCAATCGAACAGGCCGGGACCAGGACAAACTCTGATTAAAAGAGGGAGATATTAAATGCAAGAACAAGACGTTCAAATGCATGTAAATGGCAAACCAGTCTCGGGCAAGGTGGAGGCAAGAACGCATTTAGGCGATTTTCTCCGCCAAGCAGTCGGACTAACTGGCACACATCTAGGGTGCGAGCACGGTGTTTGTGGTGCCTGTACGGTTATTGTTGATGGAGATGCGGTACGTTCATGCCTTATGCTAGCGGTCCAAGCTGATAATTGTGACGTGACTACTATAGAAGGTATAGCAGAAGAGAATGGAAGTTTGCATCCTTTGCAAGAGGCTTTCCGTAATAATCATGCTTTGCAGTGTGGTTTTTGTACAGCAGGTATGATTACCTCATTATATGCATTCCTCTCTGAAAATCCAAATCGAAGTGACGAAGAAATAAGAGAAGCGATATCTGGTAATATATGCCGATGTACTGGTTATCAGGGAATTATTTCCGCTGCAAAAGAGGCAGCAGCAAAAATGGCTAAAGACAATAGGAACTAAAAAATGGGTGTAAGACAAATTGGTGCGCGTGTTCATAGGGTTGAAGACGAAAATTTAATTCGGGGAGAAGGGAAATATCTTGATGATATTCAGTTGCCTAACATGGTTTATGCAGCATTTTTGCGCTCCTCAATGGCTCATGCAAAAATATCGATAACTGATGTTGAGGCAGCACAGTCATTGCCGGGCGTGCAAGCAGTATTCACTTATGATACTCTTCCATCTTCTCTTATTAGTAAAACTCAATTGGAGACTTATCCTGCTCCTATAATTAAACAAAGTATGTTACCCGACCTACTTGCGAATGACGAGGTAGCACACGTTGGGCAAGCTATTGCAATGGTAATAGCAAGCTCTCGCCATATAGCAGAAGATGCTTGCGAACTAATACAAGTAGATTATCAGCCGCTGACACCAGTCGTGGATGTTTTGGAAGCAGCAAAACCGGATAGTCAATTGACCCATAGCACGTTGAAAGACAATATTGCTGCATCTATAGAGACAAAGTTTGGCGATGTAGAAAGTGCATTTGCGGAGTGCGAAGACTCCTTAGAGTTAAATTTCAAACAACACCGTGGAGGCTGCCATTCCATGGAATGTAGAGGTGTTCTTGGTGATTGGCAGCAGCAATTAGGCGAATTAACATTATACTCGTCAACGCAATGTCCGTATTTAGTTCGAAGGATGGTCTCTAAACAGCTGGGGTGTCCAGAGAGCTCAATAAGAGTAATAGCGCCTGACGTTGGGGGTGGGTTCGGGCCAAAAGCAGGATACTATCCTGAAGAAACCCTTATTGCAATAGCGTCAAAACAGCTAAGAAAACCTGTGAAATGGTCTGAAGATAGAAGAGAACACTTCACTTCAACTAATCAACAAAGAGATCAAATATGGAATTTAAAGGTTGGTTTTAAAAATAATGGAGAAATCACGGCTATAAGAGGACACGTTACTCACGATAGCGGTGCTTTTCTAAATTATGGGTTATTGCTTTCTGCAACTACCTTGATGCCTTTACCGGGCCCTTACAAAATAAAAAACCTTCATGTAACGCTTGATGCTATTTACACAAATACCGTTTCTACGAGTCCAGTAAGAGGGGCAGGAAGACCAAATGCTGCTTACGCGATGGACAGGGTTATAGATGCGGTAGCACGTCATTTAGCTATAGACCCTGCAGAAATGAGACAAATTAATTTAGTAAAAAATGAAGACTTTCCATATCAGCCAGGATCTAAACATCGGAATGGTTCAATGATGACTTATGACAGTGGAGATTATACGGGTATGTTAGCCATGGTGAAAGAAATGGCAGATTATGATGGCTTTCGCAAACAACAAAAAGAGGCTAGGGCGAATGGAAAATATCTTGGTATTGGTTTAGCTTGTTTCATAGAAGACACAGGTATGGGACCCTATGAGGGTGTCAACGTGCGTGTTGACGTATCAGGAAACGTTATCGCATCTACAGGTGCTACTAGCCAAGGTCAGGGTCACGCAACAGTAATTTCACAAGTGATTGCTGAAAATCTGGATATAGATATAAGTAAAATACGAGTTGAAGCAGGGGATACTGGAAAATTTCCTCATGGAATAGGTGCTATTGGAAGTAGAACAGGAGTAAATGTAGGCATATCAGCAAATGATGCAGCAGCCCAGGTAAAAACAAAAGCTTTAAAGCTAGCATCTATTTTGCTTGAGAAGTCAGAGAATGAGTTGGAACTTTCAGATGGGGCAGTAAGAGTTCGCAACGACTCGAATCAGTTTATTACCCTTGCAGATTTGGCATTACAATTATCACCTGCAGTTGCTGGGAAACTTCCAGAGGGTTTCGAAACAGCTGGTTTGGAAGCTGTGTCGTATCAAACTACCGACTACATGCCTCACTCAAGTGGTGCTAATATAGCAAAGGTTGAAGTTGATATTATCACCGGTGGTATCAAAATTCTTGATTATTATGTGGTTCATGACTGTGGAAGAATATTAAATCCAATGATCGTGGACGGACAGATTATAGGCGGGGTTGTTCATGGTATTGGAAATGCAATGTTTGAGCAGATGGTATATGATGATGCCGGTAATCCAATGACCACAAATTATGGTGACTATTTGCTGCCTTTAGCCTCTGAGATGCCAGAAATACATGTGGCCCACATTGAAACTCCGTCCCCTGCAAATCCAATGGGATTGAAAGGTGCAGGGGAGGGAGGAACCATACCTGCTATTGGAGCAATGATAAATGCTATCGAAGATGCGTTAACACCTTTCGACGCGTATGTTGCACAATATCCAGTGACCCCGGAATATATCCTTGATTTGATTGATGGAAAAAAGGTGGCTGCAGAATAAGGTAAATTTTCCTAATTCAATTTCGAAGCTTTATAATTTGTTCAAGTAATTCACAAATTTGCTTACTTTTTTTGAAACTCGGTACAACGTTATTTTCACAAGAATTTCGAAAACTTTCTAGCATCAACACATATTGGTTGTATGGCTCAAATATTTTTGTGCTCTCTCCTATTTCTCCTACTGCCCAGCTTGCTGTAGCTATTTCACACGGATTAAACGGCGTATCTAGTCTTCCCCAGCCTCGGCGGCCAGTTATGTGAACAGATTGAGACAAACTCATATCGCTTGAGACCTGCATTGAAAGTCTTTTACCATTTCCAAAATCAACTAATGCATTCATATTTTTTTCGACATCTAAATCTTTTCCATTTGTAAGTCAAAAGATATTAAACCAGGTTCACTCTCAAATAATATTAATCCTGCAAGTATCGTGTAGCATGCAATATCTAAGACTGGTCCACCCCCCATAGATGCATAATTTCTTACATCTCCTTCCGGCCTTGGTGGATACGAAAAAATTGCTGAAACATAGAGAGGTTCTCCAATATCCATTTGTTTAAGCCATTCCCATTGAGGATGATGACACACCATAAATGCTTCTTGAAAATAACGATTATTTTTACCAGCAGCTTCCTCAACTGCTCATATTTCTTGTAAAGATAAGGCCATCGGCTTCTCACATAAAACGTATTTTCCAGCATTTAAAGCTTTAATGTTCCATTCTGAGTGTAAATGATTTGGAAGAGGAATATATACGGCCTCTGCCTCAGGATCTGCAAGTACGTCTTCATAATGACCAACTTTTGAAGATTTATCATAATTTAAGTTTAAAAGTTTCGTTGGATTGCGTGTTCCAAGATGCACTACAGTGAAGCCAATTTTTCTCATAGCAGGGATTAACTGATTCTGGAAATTTTAGTGTCACCTAATATTCCAAATCTCATGTTTACCTCTCATTAAAGAAAATTGTTTTTTATAAAAAAGCTGAACGTTAGCTTAATCATTATCTGTAAGACCTGCACCCGCTCCTTCTAGTCTTGAATGTTCAGTTTCTGGAACATATGTATTTGATGCAAGAACCTCAAGTTCTCTCCAAATTTTTTCTTCTATAAATAAAGTGTCTGATGGCTGCAATAGAGCCAGATTGTCATCGAACTGACTAACAATCTCTAATTTCAAATTATCGGCTTTTGTAAAACTAAGAAATTCTTTGCTAGCCAATAAAGAATATTGATGAATTCCTGCAACCTCTTGGTCGTTGAGACTTATTAAAACTTTCAACTCCGGGGCCAGATGGATACATGTTCCTGCCAGAAGTAATATGCTATCAATGTGTTTTATATAAATCTTTTTATATAGATTTGATTGTAAACAATCTATCAAAAATGAGGCATTCTGGACAACAGAAATAGATTCAAACTTTGCAATTTTTGAAGAGGTATTTAAAGAAAGAGGTGGTTCCTTACTCGCTTGAATTAAGCTTGGTAAAAAATCGAAAAATTTAAATTGATAAGCACCAATTTTTGCAGCGCTAGATGCTATATCCTGAGCATTACCAACATCAACTCCACCACCAACACAAGCTTTATAACATAAAAAAAGTGTTTCTGAGAAGGAGCGATGCATAATTAGTTAAGTGCTGGAAGCCACCAATCATCAGCATCTGGAGCCGCTAATTCGGACGCTGTTGGCGCACCCTGGTATAACGTTATGCGTGTCCATCTATCTGACTTTGGATCGAATTTTGCTGCGCCAAAAAATGATAATTTACATCTCAGCATATCAATTGGACGGCAATTTTTACCAATCAAATTATCTTGTATTTCACCGTAAGGTGCCCATAAAGATGTCTGTATTCTTCTCACGATATATCGAAATTCTGGATGCTTTAGGATAAAAACAGCAGTAATTTCGTTTTCATCATAATCCTTTAATGCGTTTTCCAATTCTTGAACTCTTTTCGCAATATCAAGTGGTTGCTCTTTTTCGGCTCCTTCTTCTGTTTGTCTTAAACCGAGTCTAGGTTCGAGCTTAGATGCGGAGGTATACCAGAACTGGAAATTTTCGTCTGGATCAGAAAAATCGATCTTAAACGCCCAATCAAATTGTTTCCTCATTATTTTTTTTAGTGATTTTAAAGACATATCAGGGCGGAGGCGAGCTTCGGCGTTACTATTCATACAATGTGATAAATCGTCAATCTCATCTCCCCCTATTTCAACTATAAGCGAGATCATGAGCTCCTGCGTTTCAATTGACAGTTCACTAGTTTCATTTACAAGTTTGTTGAGCGGGTGATAATCATCAGTATATGATTGAAATTTAGGACCTAATTCATCCCATTCTTTTCTAAGAATAGTTATTCGGTTAGCCTGAACCATATCTGCTGTCTGCCATTGTTTAAGGTGCTTTTTAACCCTTTCGTATAATGTGAGTAATTTTGTTTTCTCTGAAATATTAAGTGAGACTTTTTCCCGCATTCTGGTGATTGCAGTCTCTCGAGCTAAAATCCAATTATTTATTAATACAGGATGGCTTATTAAAAACGGGGCCATGCCGAGACCTGTTGAATTACCAATTCCCAAATATCGTTTGTTTTCAGAGGAAAGCCTAATTGCTGTTTTTGGAGATTTACTTTTTGCGATATGTTCTACAAGTTTATGAGTAAATTCCCTGATGAGATACACGGCCAGCATCTCAATTTGGAAAGGTCCAGACAGATTACCTCTATTTAAAATTTTATGTCTATCTGCTATTCCGAACTTACCATTTCCATAAACAGCTGTTGTTCTCATAAGGTAACCAGTGGTTTCAACAAGCTTTCGTTCTGGTTGAACTCCTCTCGATAAACTATCGACAACATGTTCAAAAAGTCTGACAGATTTATTGGCTCTGCTTAGAACCAACTCTCTGTTTGAATATCTGCCTGCCTCTTGTCGCGGCACTTGTTCTTCCAACCTGTCAAGGTCAATATCGGAGGGGATGCCATCAAATAAAACGTATGTACTATCCCATGCCTCTGCGATCACACGATCCGTTCGTTTTGCATCAGACAGTGGATGTGTGAAAGCTATAAGAGAATAGGGCATACCATCATATTTGATTGTTAAGACAGCTTTCCCGAAACCTTTCTCATTTAAGGACCAATTTTTGATATGAAGTGAAGAACCTCCTTTTGATAGCTGTCGTAATAAAACACGCATAAAGGATAATCGTGTTGGGAAAAAGCTGCCTAGCCTTGCTAATTTCATAACTTCACTTGCTGGTCTCAGCTGAGCTGTTAAATCTTGAGTGAGTTTACATAATTCCGATTTTTTAGATTTTTGTTTCATCATACTCAGTGCCCAAATGCATTTTTATAGAACTTATACCAATTATCACCTAGTATGCCATCAATCTCTTGCTGAGAGAAGCCAGTTTTATGCAGTCCTTTTTCTAAATTAGGAAAATCTGTGTTCCTTCCAAACCATTCTGGTTGTTTTGGAAAACCAGCTTTTTCTAATGTGCCTTCACCATAATCAATAGTTTTTGTCCAGCGTCCATTTCGCATCCATTCAACAATTGAGTCAGGGTGGTCTTGACAAAGATCAGAGCCTATTCCAAGAGAAGCGGTTCCTCCCATCAAATCAGCAGTCCTTCCAATCATTTCACAAAATTCATTCAAGGTACAACTGGTTCCATTTTTTAGGTGATGGGGGTAAATTGAAAACCCAAGTATGCTCCCAGAATTTGCTAACTCTTTTAAAACAGTATCTGATTTGTTACGTTTGGCATTATGCCAAAAATTTGGGTTGGCGTGTGTAACCGCTATAGGCCTTGACGAAAATTCAATTGCTTGAAGGGTAGACATTTCTGCTGAATGACTCATGTCTATAATAATACCTAGACGATTCATTTCAGCTATTACTTCTCTTCCCATTCGGGTAATACCACTATCCTCAGCCTCATAACAACCGGTTGCTAATAAAGACTGGTTATTGTAGGAAAGCTGAATTATTCGAACGCCAAGCTGATGCCATATTTGAAGAAGTTTAATATCATCCTCAATTGGTGCTGGTGTCTGAAAACCAAATATAATGGCAGTTTTTCCCTCTTTCTTAGCAACACTTATATCTTCGGCACAGTGAGCCTGCATGATCCTGTCAGGATAACTTTCAAACCAGCTATTCCATTTTTCTAGATTAAGCACAGTTTCTCTGAAATTTTCATGATAAGCGATTGTTGCATGCACGCAGTCAAGACTGCCATCAAGCATTTCCCAAAAAATCTTTTTAGACCAGTTTGCATATTGCAGACCATCAATTTTATAACTCATATAGACGCCCTTTGAGATTTTCAAATTTAAGTTTTTAACCTTTTACAAAGTTTTAAATAACATATTCTAAAATATCCGGAAATACTCTATCATTTGACCCTGAAAATGAATATGTGCGAAGATATTCTGTGAAATTGAAATGAACGGAAGTTAATTTTATGCCTGAAACCAAATCAATGACACTAGATGAAATTTATAATCTTGCTTTTAGCAAATTGATGGAGGCAGGTGCTGATAAGCATAATGCATCTATTCTCTCAAACATATTACGAAATGCTGAAAGAGATGGCTCTCATTCTCATGGATTATTTAGACTGCCTGCTTATTTAACCGGTCTAAAATCAGGTAAAATCAAAGGAAGTGCGAGGGCTAGTATTACCGAGGTTACGCCCTCCTTTATTCGTGTAGATGGTGGTCATGGATTGGCACCCACAGCACATAATGTAGCCATCCCAGCACTTGTGGATGCTACGAAACAAACAGGAGTAGCAATAGCAGCCATTCATAGATGTTTTCATATGGCGGCTTTATGGCCAGAAGTTGAGGCAATAGCAGAAAATGGTCTTGCTGCCATTGCTTGCACAAATTATATGCCAGCTGTAGCGCCAGCAGGGGCTAGTAAAGCTTTTTTTGGTACAAATCCAATCGCTTTTGCTTGGCCGCGTCCTGATAAAACACCTATTGTATATGACATGGCAACTGCTGCAATGGCGTTGGGGGATGTTCAAGTAGCTGCACGTGATGGAAAAAAAGTACCACTTGGTACTGGCCTTGATAATCAGGGAAAGCCAACTACTGAACCCTCTGCCATTGTCAAGGGAGGTGTGCTTCTGCCTTTTGGGGGCTATAAAGGCTCTGGTTTGTCAATGATGGTTGAATTGCTCACAGCTGGTCTTACTGGGGAAACTTTCTCCGATGAAACTAAGGCACGCGATAATGCAGATGGAGGTCCTCCTATTGGAGGACAATTTCTCTTAGCTATGTCACCGGAAATTATTGCAATAGATGATTGGCAAACCCATTGTGACTCATTTTTTGAGCGGATTAGTGGTTTACCGGGACAAGGCGTGCGTCTTCCCGGAGAAAGGCGGCATAAAAATCGCCTATCTAGTGCCCCAAGACGCATTAATATAGATCTTTTAGAAAAAATAGCCTCTTTTTAGAGAGTATTTCATAATACTCTTTTCTCAAAACCATATTGTTCAGCTGTCTCGGATAAAAGTTGCCAAAGGGACTCTGAGAAACTTCTTGGTAAAAAAATTTGCCAGTAATTTTGCTTTCGCCATAGCTTGATACTAACATGATGCATAGATGTAGTAATTAATTTATCAACTGGAAATTGTGCTTCCCGAAGATCAACTGGAACATGATGAGCAAGTATTTGGTTTGAAAAAATCCCGCTTATTTTTACGCGAACAAAGCTATGTGACAGGTCAAGGTTCGTAACAAAATTTTCTTGATCAAAATTGAAACTACCTGAATAATCGTCTAAAACCCACCATTTGAAAGGCTCAACACGAACGACGCTGGCGTTACCATAATGACAAACAACACCAGATTTTAAATAATCATTATGTATTTTAAGAACTTTAATATGTTTCTGAAATTCATTTATTTTGTTAGGCCAGGTAGCTAATTGATTAAGCTTGGAATCCCTCACAAGTTCAAAATCAATTTCCGCTGAAACGGCTATCTCCTGATTTTTCGGAAAATATGCATCTAGTGCATTGACACGAGCAATTTTAGACAACTTAACCATACAATCTTGAGCCCTCTGGATCAAACATATGCGGAGATACAATGTCTACATCTAAAAAAGTAGAGCGCAATTCGTCAGATAAAACTATATTTTTGCCCTTGATCAAATTTAAGCCTCCTTCAATAAAACCAAGTGCTATCCAATGCCCTAGTGCGGGCGAGAAGGTAACAGAGGTAACCCATCCAATAGGATGACCGTTTAAGCGGCCAGCTTCATTTAATAATGCTCCAACTTTAAAGGATTTGTTTTTATGTTTCGGAAAAATACCAACTAGCTGTGGTCTGTGAGAATGAGTTAGGGCTTTTCTATTTTTAAGAACACCTCCGACGAAATCTTTATTCATAGAAGCCATCCTACCAAGTCCAATATCCTCTATGGTCACTCTTCCATCAATTTCAGCGCTTGTTACATGCCCTTTCTCAATTCGCATTGTCCCAAGAGCTTCAAGGCCATAAAGACAGGAATCGAATTCCTGAGCTCTACTCCAGATCAATTCCATGATTGAATGTGCATAATCACTCGGAATATAAATCTCATAAGCAAGTTCCCCAGAAAAGCTTATGCGTGCAATATTGCAAATCACAGTTTGTATCGAGATTTGTTTTACTCCCATAAAAGGTAGTGACTCATTCGAAATTTCAACAGGATTATCTACAATTTTTGACAGTAAATTTCGTGAATTAGGCCCAGCAATTGCACAGCCACCCCACTGGTCAGTTACCGAAGTTATCTGAACGTTTAAGTTAGACCATCGAACCTGCAATAATTCCTCTAACTTTGTCATTACGGAAGATGCATTATTAGTTGTGGTTGTCATAAGATAACAGTGATTGGCAAGTCGCCAGGTTGTGCCATCGTCAAACACAAAACCATCGTCCCGGAGCATTATGCCGTAACGAGCTTTTCCAACGGGTAGACTATTAAACGAATTGGTATAAATTCGATTAACAAATTCGGTTGTATCGGGGCCCTGTATCATTATCTTTCCAAGAGAGCTTATATCGCAAATGCCAACGCTTTTTCTAGTTATAGTTGCCTCTCTTATATAAGCTGAGTCCAATGTTTCAGATTGCACTGGATAATACCACGGCCTTTGCCATAATCCTGAATTAATCATAACAGCATTGTTGTTAAGAGAAAATTTATTAAAAGGTGTTCTTCTGATTAGCTTAAAGTGAGACTGCCTGTTTCTGCCTGCTAACGCACCCAGTGAAATCGATGTATAAGGGGGTCGAAAACGAGTCACTCCAACTTGACTTATTGAGCAATTAAGCGCATCAGCCATTAAGGCAATGCCGATGATATTGCCCATCTTTCCTTGATCTGTTGCCATGCCCAAAGTTGTATATCGTTTCATATGTTCTACTGATATAAAACCTTCTTGATGTGCTAGACGAATATCAGAAGTGGTAACATCATTCTGTGGATCAACAAACGCTTTACCCTTGATTGAAGCCAAGCGAATTTCGTATAAGGGGGCAATTGGCTTCTCCCAACCGCCTGTAATTAAAGAAGGTTTATATTTTTGTTTTGAGTTGTATTTAAACAATTCCTTTGCTGAATTAATACATTGTTTTTGCTGCCAAATACCGGCAGCAGAACCTACAAGAAAAACTGATTTTGCATCTCCAAATGAAGTAAAGCACGCATTTTCCTCGTTCCAATTTATTGGAAAATTTTGATGTGAAGCAAGATGGATCACGGGAGACCATCCAGCGGATATTAGAAGACAATCACAAAAGAGAGTTCCTGCATAACGCCATCCTTTATCTGTCATCTCAACTATTTTAATTCTACTAATAGTTGAATTGTTAAACCCTTTTTCTGCCTTAGCAACGCCAGACCCAAGCAACAAATTTATTCCGGTCCCCGAAATTTGACGCAAGAGTATATCTCCAATTTGCTCACGAATTTCCAATATTGTAACTTTTGCGCCAGCGTTTTTTAATTCTATTGCCGTTTCATAAGCAGAATCGTTATTGGTACAGATAACAATGTTTTTGCTGATTAATATTCCGTACCGGTTAAGATATGCGCGGGCAGAGTTTACGCTCATAATTCCTGGCAGATCATTATTTATAAATGCATAAACTCTCTCAATAGCACCAGTAGCTAATATTACATTGTTTGCTCTACAAATATTAAATCTTTGTCTTGGTTTTTTATCTAAATCTTTGCGCCCCTCTGAGGGAATAATCTCAATAAGTCCAACAGTTGTGTTGTCATATAAGCCAAAAGCAGTTGTATGTGTTAGAATAGTAACCCCAAGTTTTTTTAGCAGTTTTTCTTGCTCCTCTAATTCTTTTTTGTCTTGCTGATTTAGAAAGCTTCCGCCAATAATATAATCTTGTTCTACTATCAATACATCTTTCCCTGTTTTTGCTGCAGATATAGCTGCTTGTAGACCCGAGGGACCACTTCCAATTACTAAAATATCCGTGTGAGTATGAAGATGCTCATAGTAATCGGGGTCTGGCAGTCTTGACGATTTTCCTAATCCTGCGGCTTTTCTAATAAAGCGTTCGAAAAACATCCATATTCTAGTGCCTCGCCCCCATTCGAAGGGCGGTACGCCCATAAACATTTTATAATAAAATCCAGCAGCAAAAAATCTACCAAGAAAATTCAAAATACTTCCAAAATCATGTTTGACAGATGGCCAGGCATTTTGTGAATAGATATGTAGTCCATCTATTAATTCTGTGGTACTAGCTCGGATATTTGGTTCTGTACGAGCACCAAATCCAATAGTTACAAGTGCTCCAGCCTCTTCAACACCAGCCGACATTACGCCACGTGGTCTATGATATTTAAAGCTTCTTCCAATTATATTTAGATTATTAGCTAATAATCCTGCTGCAATGCTATCGCCTTTTCTGGCAAAATATTTCTTCCTGTTCCAATAGAAATGTATTAAATCTTCCGTAATTTCCGGGGGATGTAAAACGTTGTTTATACGTTCAGACTTCATTTGTTTTTCTCAACTTGTTTTTGCCAATCGCCATGAGCAAGTTCCACAGAAAAAATCTCATGTGTTACAGTATCTCTCTCAACTAGAAGCCATGAGCGACATCCATGAGAATGTTGCCAAGTTTCTATTTGTCTGCCATAGATATTTTGTCTCAGAAAAACTGCATCATGCCAGCTATCTTCATCTGCATTCAAAGCTGGGTAGGTTATTTGGCCATCACCACCATAACTAAATTCAGTTTGGTCCCGCTTACCACAAAAAGGACATTTTATTTGTAACATTTCTCTAAATCCTAACCATGCAATTTCGGGTCAGGGCCTGCGCCGCTTTCGTCAATATGATGCCCTGTTTTAAACCGTTCTAAATTATGATCCTTAATTATATCGTTTGGTCGGTCATTAGCTATAAGATCAGCAAAATACCAGCCAGATGCAGGACTTGCTTTAAATCCTCCATAGTTCCAGCCAGCATTTAGGTATAAATTATCCAATGGTGTCTTACACATAAAAAACGAGCCATCCATGGACATGTCAACTACTCCAGACCAATGTCGCAATAATTTTACTCGCCCTAGGCATGGCAAAAGAGATAGTGCAGATTCAGATACATCTTGCACAATGTGTAAATTGCCTTTTTGAGCATAAGATTTATACCAATCTATGTCACCACCGAATACCAAGCCCCCTTTATCCGATTGTGATATATAAAAATGGGCGCCCCCTACGCCGAATACGATCACGTGATCAAGCAATGGTTTAAGCGGCTCCGTCACAAACGCCTGTAACTTATGGCTTTCAATAGGTAAGTTTCCTAAATCAGCTAATTGCCATAATCTGGAGGTATTGCCAGCAACGGCCAGAGCAATTTTTCTTGCTGTAATCTTACCTCTGCTGGTTCCAATAGAGGCGATTTTTCCAGCTTTACGATTAATAGCGGTAACCTCACATTTTTGGATAATATCAACACCGAGCTTGTCTGCGGCGCGGGCATATCCCCAGGCAACAGCATCATGCCGCGCTGTTCCTGCTCTTTTCTGAACAAGAGCACCATGGATTGGAAAACGAGCATCATTAGCATAATTAAGATGCGGAATTTCCTTCTTTAGTTTTGCGCGAGACCATATTTCAGCATCTGAACCAGTTTGAAGCATTATATTATATCTTCTGGCGGCAGAGTCTAAGGCACCAGGTGTATGATAAAGTGTTATATGAGAACGCTGGCTGAACATTACGTTATAATTCAATTCGTGGCTCAAATTTTCCCACATTTTTAGAGAGTCTTCATAAAACTCCCGGTTTCCCTTAAGCATATAATTTGAACGCACGATTGTTGTATTCCGTCCAGCGTTTCCTCCACCAATCCAGCCTTTTTCAACTACAGCTATATTTTTTAAATTAAAGTTTTTTGCAAGATAATAGGCGGTTGCAAGGCCGTGCAAGCCTCCACCAATGACAACAATATCATAATTCGATTTAGGTTGTGGATCACGCCACTGTCTAGACCAACCTGATTGGTTGGTAAATCCATTTTTAATTACTTCCCATGCTGAAAATCGTGTCACTTCAAGGCCATCAAGGAGAGGGGTTAGAGTATTTAAGACATTAAATTTACCTATCGTCTGTTAGGTAAACATTGGTATGAATAACTGTCAACGACTTTCAAAAGGATTAGCATTGAAGATATCCATAAATATTAAAATTTAATTAGAATAATGAGGATTATCTTTAATAGGTCAATATTTGTATGTATTATTGATGATTATTTTACGATTTTTTTGCCTGAGCCAAGTATCGATCTTGTTCATTTGTTACCAGCTTGCAGAGATATATTGTGTTTCCATGAATTCGTGCATACCCTCATGACCACCTTCACGGCCAAGACCGGATTGTTTGCTTCCCCCAAAAGGTGCCGCTGGGTCTGAGACCAAGCCACGATTTAAGCCAACCATACCATAATCGAGGCGTTCACATACACTCATTCCACGGCTCATATCTTCCGTAAAGACATAAGCGACAAGACCATATTCAGTATTGTTGGCTCGCCTAATTACATCTTCGGTGTCTTCAAATGATTGAATAGCCGCCACAGGCCCAAAAATCTCATCAGCAACACACTCCGCAGTTTCTGGCACGTTAGTAAGAACAGTGGGTGGGTAGTAAAATCCAGGGCCCTCTATTTCTGCTCCGCCAAGTTGAATTTTTGCCCCTTTGGCAACAGCATCTTTGACAAAAAAAGCAACTTTATCTTTTGTAGATTGATTGACAAGAGGTCCCACATCCGTATCTGGTTCCAGGCCATTGCCTGTTTTCAGTGCGGCCATAGCATTAGTAAATTTAGAGACAAATTTATCAAATATTTTAGTATGAACATAAAAGCGATTTGCTGCAGTACATGCTTCTCCTAAGTTGCGCATTTTTGCAAGCATCGCACCTTCCACAGCGATATCAATATCAGCATCATCAAATACAATTAACGGAGCATTACCTCCAAGTTCCATAGCTGGTTTTAAAACTTGGTCTGCAGCAGAACGCAACAATACACGACCTATTTCTGTAGAGCCGGTAAATGAAACTACCCGCACACGAGGGTCGTGTAATAAACGGTCTACTAACAGTCCTGTTTTTTTAGATGGAAGCACATTAACGACACCGTTGGGCACGCCTGCTTCCTCTAATAAGGGCATCAAAGCTAGCATAGTCAAGGGTGTTTCTGATGCTGGTTTTATGATTACTGGACAGCCGGCTGCCAGTGCGGGAGCAATTTTGCGTGTTCCCATCGCAGCTGGATAATTCCAAGGTGTCACTAGTACCGCAATACCTGCGGGTTTGTGTTGGACTACAATCCGTGCTCCACTGGCAGGTGCGTGCGTAATTAGGCCATCGACACGCACGGCCTCTTCTGAAAACCAGCGAAAAAATTCAGCAGCGTAGGTAGCCTCACCACGAGCATCATTCCCCGCTTTTCCATTTTCTAGAGTAATTAGTCTTGCAAAATCATCCAGTCTATCCATCATTAGCTCATAAGCTTTTCGCAAAATTTCTGATCTTGCCCTGGGCGTTCTTGATGCCCAGCCTTGAAAGGCATTTTGAGCAGCATCTAGGGCTTCGTCTGCATCAGCTACTTCAGCAGATGCAACAGAAGCGAGCACGCTTTCATCAGCAGGGTTAATTATATCAAATCTTGCGTTGTCTGCTCCAGATTTGAAAACACCATTTATATATAAATCCGTATATTCCATAAAGTTGTTCCTTAAAGTAATTGTTTTAAAGGTGACTTTATTCGCGAGCTAACATCACGAAGTAATACTAGTGCATTTTCCTGCGAAATTCTGTTCGGCTGCCAGTCCAAGGAAATCAAAAATTGTTCTGAAAAATTTGAGATCGTAAAAATAATATCTGAATTTATTTCCCCAGATAGTTGTATTAAATCTGTAGAAGTCAAATCGCAAACTTCTGCAGTTATTTGTATATCAGCGTCATGGGGAGTAATATTTTCTAGCTGATACTTATCAGGATCTTGATAAAAAATACTTTGTAAATCAGACCCAGATTTATAATGAATTCCAATATTTTCTTCATTAAATAAAAGTCTCAAGCTTGAAGAAATGAAAGATACAAAAACTAATTCTGATGATATCTCCAATTTGGCAGCGGAATTGATTTCTAATAAAAATATCATAAATGACGATTTGTTAATCAAGCTTGTTGCATTATTGCGTAAAGGCATATTGCTTTGACTAGATAATTGTCGAAGTGCTGGAAGGTCTGCTACTTTAAATGGTTCTTTATGGCCAGCTTGTCTAAGCTTTATTAAACTTAGTTGTTCTTTGGCTGCGAGAGAGCGCAATTTAGGTGAGGCTAGAATTTTTCCTTCTGTTGTTGCTGAAGGCTTTATTATTTCCTTATCCGAACTGATAGATGGTGTTGAAGAATCTGAAAAAATTTCTTCTTTGTTTGAGGCAGTTTCAATGTTTGAACCAATTTGCTCTTTTTCCTCATTATTCTTAATAGTTTTTGAGCTGATAGGCTGTATCTTTGAAGATTCATCATCTAAGTTTTCAACAATAAGGGCAACTACCTCACCAACAGGGATATCTGTATTTTCAGCTGCTGATATATTCGCAAGGAAACCATCTTTAGGGGCTTCTACTTCCATTGTGGATTTATCTGTTTCCACCTCCATTAGTGGTTCACCCTTTTTAACAGCGTCTCCCTCACTTTTTAGCCATGCCACAAGACGTCCTGTTTCCTGTGCCATCCCCAGAGCTGGCATGATGATTTCATGGGCCATTTAAATTTCCCCTTTAAGAACCATCACAGCTCTGTCATGTATTTGTTGAGCCGTAGGAACAGTCAAATCTTCAAGTACGGGAGAAAAGGGAACAGGAACATCCATTGCGCCTAGGCGCTGTACTGGAGCATCTAGGTAATAAAATGCCTTTTCAGAAATTCTTGCAGCAATTTCTGCAGTGACTCCAAAATTTTGATGACCTTCATCTATTACAATGGCATGCGATGTTTTTTTCACGGAATTAATCAGTGTGTTTTCGTCAAGAGGCGAAATTGTTCTCGGGTCAATTACCTCGGCAGAAATATTTTGGTCAGCCAGCGTGTTAGCCGCGATTTCTGCTTGTTGAACCATGGAGGAAGTTGCAATCAGAGTAATATCCGTTCCAGGGTGCAGAATGTTTGCTTCACCAAAATTTATAAGATATTCTTCTTCAGGTACTTCGGCCTTATCATTATACATCAGTTTGTCTTCGAATATGACAACGGGGTTATTATCTCTAATGGCTGTTTTCATTAAGCCTTTTGCCTCATAAGCAGATGATGGCATAGCTACTTTTAGACCCGGTATATGCGCAACAAGCGAATGCAAAGATTGACTATGCTGAGCAGCAGAACGCCTTGTTGCTCCCATATTTGTGCGTAATACCATTGGAACAGATAACTTACCGCCAGACATATAATGCGTTTTTGCCGCCTGATTACAGAGCTGGTCCATAATTAGGAATAAAAAATCACCAAACATTATATCAACAATAGGTCTCAATCCTGTGATTGCTGCACCTACCGCTATTCCTGTAAAACCTGGCTCAGAGATTGGAGTATCAACTACTCTATCAGTTCCAAACTCCTCAACTAGCCCAGACAAAACCTTAAATGGTGTTCCTGCCTCTGCAACATCCTCTCCAAGTACAATAATACTATTATCTAGTCGCATTTCTTCTGAGATAGCTTCATTTACAGCAGCACCAAAGGTTATTTCTCTCATAATTTACATCCCAAATTAAAATGTGCTTCGTGTTAATTTGCAGCAAAAACGTGCATGTTTACTTCAGATGCTTCTGGCCAAGCAGCATTAAGGGCATAATCGACAGCTTCTTCTGCATCTTTTTCTATTTCAAGTTCAATGGATTTCAACTCTTCAGAAGTAGAAATTTTTTTATCTATTAATAGCATGCTTAAATTTTTAATAGGGTCCCTTTCATCACGCCATAACTGTTCCTCTTCTTTGCTCCTATAATACTCCCTATTTATATCTCCAACATGATGACCGTGATAACGATACGTATTAAGCAGCATAAAAAATGGGCCATCTCCTTTTCTCGCTCGTTCAACGAGCTCTTGTGTTAAATTATTAACAGCTAACACATCTTGACCATCCACTTCGAAGCTCTCAATTCCAAATCCTTTTGCACGCGCCTTGAGGTCTCCAGCTGCCATTTCCTCTACTTTGGTATATTCGCCATACAGATTATTTTCGCATGCATAGATTATCGGAAGCTTCCATAAAGCGGCCATATTCATTGTTTCATAAAGGAGACCTTGGCCTAGCGCTCCATCTCCAAAAAAACAAACAGAAACCTCTTTTTTTCCTAATCGCTTTGCAGTTAGTGCCGCTCCTGTAGCAATACCAGCTGACCCGCCTACTATGGCATTGGCTCCAAGGTTGCCGTTAGCTTGGTCTGCGATATGCATGGAGCCGCCTTTACCACGACAATAACCCTCTTTTTTTCCAAGAAGTTCGCAAAACATTTGTTTAAAATCTGCTCCCTTCGCAACGCAATGACCGTGACCCCTATGTGTAGATGTAATCTTATCGTTAGGTGTAAGTGCTTCGCAAATTCCAACTGCTACGGCCTCTTGCCCAACGTACATGTGGGTGAGTCCAGGCATTTTTGCAGACAAGTAAAGCTGATTTGCTTGTTCTTCGAAAGCGCGAATTCGAACCATCTGGCGAAACATTTGCAAATAGCTATTTTTGTTATCTTTTTTATTCGACATTATTCTTCTCTCATAAATATATTCAAATCAGTTATGAAACACCTATTTATTTGAGTGTATTTTTACCTTAATATCTGTTGGCGATTGGAAGGTCTTCGGCTGGGAATAAGCTTATGACCTGACAACCTTTATCCGTAACAACTACTTCCTCTTCTATCCTAGCAGCTGAGATCCCATCAGTTGCGGGACAATATGTCTCTAGCGCAAACACCATTCCAGTTTTGATTTCCATTGGATTTTCTAAACTAACCGCTCTTGAAATTATTGGTCTTTCATGAAGGGCAAGTCCAAGTCCGTGACCAAATTGTAACCCAAATGCAGCGAGTTCACTTGGAAAACCGTACTCCTCCGCTTTAGGCCAGACAGAAGCCACCTTATCCGTTCCAACTCCTGGTTTAATTTCAGCAATGGCTGCATTAAGCCAGTCTCGTGCTTTGATATAAGCATCATTTTGGACTGATGTAGCACGACCAATATTAAACGTCCGATAATAGCACGTGCGATATCCCTGATAAGACTGTAAAATATCAAAAAATGCCTGATCCCCAGGACGAAAATATCTATCTGTAAAATTATGGGGGTGCGGGCTACATCTCTCACCAGCAATTGCATTAATAGCCTCAACATCATCAGAGCCCATCTCATAGAGCATTTTATTTGCAAGAGCTACAATGTCGTTCTCTCGAACACCAGGCTTTAATTCCTCCCATATCATATGGTAAACACCATCAACCATGCTGGCTGCTTGGTTTAGCAGATGGATTTCATCAATGTTTTTTATCTCTCTTGCTTCTAGCATGATTTGTTGTCCATCCACCACATTTAAGCCAGCTTCCTGAAGTGCAAAGAACATTGCGGTTTCTGCGTAATCAACTCCAACTGGCATATCAGCTACGCCAGCTTTTTTTATAAGTGAGGCTATCTCTTCAGCATAATATTTCATCAATCCAAATGATGGTGGAATTGTGCCTCTCATGCCAACAACACCAGGAAGGCAATGCTCTGGGTCAAGCCAATCGCAATTTAGTTTATGATGCACAGCAGCTGATCCAAAATCCCAAACATACGGCTCATCATCGCCAGCTAGCAAAGCAAAACGACACATTTTGTCTCGTTCCCATTCACCAATTTTTGTTCCTGTGATATAACGAATGTTATTAACATCAAACGTTAGAATGGAGCCACAATTAGAGTTTTTGAGGGCATTTTTGGCTCTACTAAGCCGGTATCTTCTCAGGCGGTCGTGATCAACACGTCTTTCAAAATCGACAGCTGTGTGACCAAGTGCGGGTATTGGTCTATCCCAATCCCAATTTTGATTAGCGTCGCCTGGCTGAAGAATACGTGGACTTAAAGCATTTGTCATTTTACTATTCCGTTCTACATCGACTAAATTTTATAGTAGTTAATTAATTTTATTATATAAAACCTTATCTAAAATCCTAGCTTAAGCAATAAAAAATTGATCACGTTGGTTGACCATTAACAAATTCTGAAATGACCGAAAATTCAATAATACCTCCAGTATTTAAAAATTTGTTCACCTCATTGTGAGTGAATTATCTTTTTATTTTTTTAAATAAATTCAAATATATCGTCAGTGCTCTCTTTTTTAAAATGATAAAAATTTGAAAAACTCAGTCTCTTTATTTTTAGGGAATTGACAATAACATAATTAATTTGCAACCCTATGATTCAGATACATTTTTTTTAATATTATCAAGGAAAATAATCTCAGAATAAGTTTTCTTAAAAATACTTAACACCTTATTCTTATCAAAATAGCAGAAGTTTCATACGATATCTTGTTTCGTATGGCTGTTGGAAAAAGACTCAAGCTAAAAGGAAAGTTAATGGTTACTAGTGTAATAGAGCAGAATATGAGTGAACCCATAATTAGAACAAAAATGGTCACAGCAGAAAATTTTGCAACTCAAAAGACTATTACTGATTGTGGAGAATTTGGTACAATCGTGTTTGATGAGCCGGTGCCGCATGGTGGTACGGGAGAAGGGCCATCACCATTACAGGGTATTTTATGCGCCCTTTGTGCATGCGAGTCTGTGACTTTTAATCGCACTGCTACAGAGATGGGCTTTGAGTATGAAAAGCTGTCCTTTTCCGCTGAATATAAAATCGACATTAGAGGTAGGCTTGGTATGCGTGGTGTCACGCAGCATTTCAAAATTGTTCGTTTAGAAATTCATGTAAAGACGAATGAAACTGCAGAACGATTAGAGGAAATAGTCACTGAGACAGAGCTTCGATGTCCCGTTTATAACCTTATTCAAAATGCTGGTGTTGACATATCTTGCCACTGGGTGAGGGTGTAGTAATTCAAAATAAGTTTTATTCATTTTTTTAGGGTGCTATTGAGAAAACATATTTAAATATGACGCATAACAGAGATATTTACGTTTTAATTTCACTAAATTTTTATAAAATTATTGACTGAAAGGAAATTTGAGATGAGTAAAGACATGGTGATTGGCTGGATAGGTCTCGGTCGAATGGGCGCCCCAATGGTCGAAAAGATCATTAAGGCTGGGTATGAAGTCAAAATTTGGAACCGGACAAAGTCGAAAGCGGACGCTTTAGTGAATGCAGGTGCTTCCCTTGTTGATACCCCATCTGATTTAGCAACTGTTGATGTTTTGTTTACTATGGTATCAACTGGAAAAGATTTGAGGCAAGTTTATTTTGGTGATGTTGGCGTAATGTCAGGCGACCATACTCCTAAAATTTTGGTTGAATGTTCCTCAATCAGTGCACCAGAATCTGCTGAGTTCAGAAAAGTGGTTGCAGATAGAGGAGCTAAGTATCTTGCGTGTCCTGTCTCTGGAAATGGAAAATGTGTCAAAGCCGGTAAATTATCTGCAGTGGCATCTGGCGATAAAAATACCTTTGATAAAGTAAAAGAGATTATAGAATGTTATGCCTTGCGCGGAGTTTCTTATGTGGGAGAGGGAGAGTTATCCCGGTTCTGTAAGATAGCGCATAATGTTCTTTTAGGCGTATACATTCAAAATCTCGCAGAAATTACCATTCTTGCCCAAGCTGCAGGTGTACCTAGACATGCATTTCTTGAATTTATAAATAATTCTGTAATGGGTTCAATTTTTAGCCAATATAAAACACCAGCGTTAGTTAATTTGGATTGGACAACAACATTCACACCACCTCTTCTTCGTAAGGACATGGATTTAGGATTGCAGGCAGCTCGTGAATTGGGAGTAAGTATGCCAGTGACTGCTGCAACGAGAGAAGCGCTTCAAACACATTTTGGATCCTCTACTTTAAAAGATGACCCCGAGGCATACTTAGCGGCAGATTTCAGTGCTTTGATCGAGACGGTCGCGCTTCAGGCTGGTATAAAGTTGGAGCCGGAAAATGTTGATGTAAAAACAGGGCTTGAAGTTTAAAAGCTCAACTTTGTTAACCAAGCGGAAATATTTATTTCTGCTTGGTTAATTTGCTTTCAAATGTATGCAGACTTTGCCGTTAGCAATCCAGACGGAGATTGTTGAAGGCATGAAGCGCCTTTCTCTGTTATGATATATAGAGCTCCAGTTTGCACACCTCTCATTCCTGTTGAATCCGTTATGTTTGGTTGCACGACGATTGCCATACCAGCCTGAAGCTTAAGGTCTGGTATTTTACCTGCTGGCCTTGATTTCGAACCCAATATTGGTTGTAGATATCCGCCACCAAATCCATGTATAAGGTCATCACAAGTTGTAAAACCATTTTCTTCAATAATACTTGCAGCATCCAGTATTTCTTTCATTGTGCAACCACTTCGTAAAACTGAAGCTATGGATTTTAATGCATTATCTGCGACCTCATGAAATTCACTTACCCAATTTGCTGGTTCGGCACGCATTGACATGGACCTGAGAACCTGACCTGCATAGCCTCTGAAAGCACCGCTGATTTCCATAACAATTAAGTCATTTTTACTAATCACTCTGCCGGTTGCATTTTGCCTTGGAACCATTCCATCAGGTTCATCCATATTTGTGGATATGAAATACCGAATATGAGCCTGGCCACCTAGCCTTAACCAACTATTTTCCGCCAATGAAACTAAATCATGCTCCGTCATTTCAGGTTCTATTTTATCATGAATAGATTTAACAGCTAGGTCAGAAAAGTAGGCACCTAGCTTTAAACATTTGATTTCAGTCTCTGACTTCAATAATCTTACGTTTTCGTACCAGCTATCAAGAGATGTAAGAATATAACCTGCTTGTGTTATTGCGGTTAACATATGAAACCCAATTTTACCAATAAAACCAATACTTTGAGACCTTATCTTACTAAGATGGGATAGAATGCTTTGAAGAGTTTCAGGTCCGGCCCAGGAAACAGAGGCACCATATGCAGTTGCTGTTGCTTGCGGCGTATGGTTGTAATATTGGACGAATAGTTTAGCTTCTGTATCAAGTGATATGATAAGCACTGCCTCTGCTGAAACCGGCCACCCGGTAAGCCAGGGTATCGCCGAACCCGCGCGCTCAGCGCCATAAACGATTAGGGTATCGAGCTCCTGTTTTCTTAGGAAAGAAGTAACCGAATTCCATCTTTTTTCATATTCTTCGTCAGTGAAACATCTACCTTTTATTTTTCGAAAACTCTCTAATTCTGTGTCTAGTTTTAATAGAAACTCAGTCGCATATTCCATCATACAACTCCATTGCTACAACTCAAACTTATTCTATTTTATTTTTGGAAATCTTTATAAAAAGCATAAATATTTATTCCATCATTCTCTTTGCCATCCAGTCGGCACAAGCTTGGCGATACTTATAGGCTCTATTGTTTACAACATGGCCTCCATCCGCAATAGCAAGATGTTTGATTTCTGGTGCATTTGTAGCAGCAGTTTCTAGCATCAAGGCATGGTCACTAGGTATTACTCGGTCTAATAACCCAGATACAATGAATAGAGGGCAAGATATTTGTTTTGCCACATGTTTCAAAGTCATTCGACTTGCTATTTCACGAAATGATTGGTCAGTCGTACCTCCAGATCGGTAGTTAAAGCAGGTCCTAGTCAATTCAGGCAAACTGTCGTAACAAAGGGCAAGGTCGAATGGGCCAGATAAGGCTATACATCCTTTTAAATTTTCGCAGAAGGCAGCCGCTCTTGGAGCATAGTAGCCACCCATGGAAACTCCCCATAATCCTATGCTATTTCCATCAATTTCTTTTCGCGTTTTTATAAAATTAATTACAGATTGGACTGGTTTTTCGTATTCAGGGCAAATTGCGAGGTCATATTCAGCCTCGCCTTGTCCTGGACCATCAAAAGTAAGTGTTGCCATCCCTCTATCTAAAAATAAGGTTTCGTTGTGATACATTTCTTCTTTAGCGCTATCTAATCCCATGATTAATATTACTACTGGAGGAGTTTTAATGCCGATCGGTTTGCGCAAATTCCCATAAAGTTTACTCTTGCCATAAGGAATAGATACGCGCTCACCCGGTGGGCTCAAATAAGGGAGCGATCTTGTATAGATCTTAACAGCCTTTTGATGCGTAGATTTCATCTGTTCCGGGTTGTTTACAAATAAAAATTTCCCAAAATGATAGCAGACTGCAGCGGTCACATAATGCTCACCCGCACTCAATGAGAAGCCGTTCGCTTCTGCTTCATTCCCAAGATCTGCATGCATATCTCCTTTTTCTGACAATGCTGTGCACCAATCATCCCAGCTTTTTGTTTGTGTTGTTACGTCCTGAAAATCAGCAAGTGGCATCCCATTGCTAACCATTCTTCCTGACCAATGTGCCTTCGCTGCTTCAATTTTCGCATCTGCCATTTTATTTCCTAACTATATGAAATATATAAAAAAATTGATAATTTAGCTAAACCCCACTCCAGATTAAACGAACACCAAGGGCAAAAATAGTTATATATACAATAATAAAAAAAACTCTGTCTGAAAAATAGTTATTTATAATTCTGCCAACAAATAATCCTACAAATGATATTGGAATAAATAGAATTGTAAGTCTAATTAAGTCAAAATTAAAAATACCTAAATACCAGTACGGAACTATTTTAAGAAAGTTACAAATACTAAAAAATACAGCTACAGTCCCAAGAAATGCTTGTCTTGTAATATTTTGCGGGAGTAGATATGCTGCAATTGGTGGAAGTCCTGAATGAATGAGAAAACTTGAATAACCGGCAAGTCCACCAGAAAATGCTCCCCAGATTGGTCCTAATATTCTGGGCTCGGTAACTTTTTTAAAATGCCGCAATAGGCCATCACCAACTAAAATTAATGCTAGTAAACCAATAAAAATTTTTAAGGTTTCGGCCGTAATAAGTCTAATGGTGATTGCACCAACAAACATGCCAACAAGTCCACCAGCAAGTAATATATGCATGTTTTTCCATAAAACATGCTTACGATACAACCAGTAGGCAAATGGGTCCGTTACTACGAGTATAGGCAGCAAAAAAGCAGCTGCCATCAAAGGAGGCATTATTTGGGCAGCTAACAATACACCAACTAGACCAAAGCCACCACCAATTCCGCCTCGTGATATTCCCATAATAAAACTGGCAAAACTAAGAACCAAAATCTGGTCATTGCTAAAAGCTGAGAGGCTGTTAAACATTATTTGTGAGTTTCGTTAAGTGTCAGGATTACTAATATTTTATTTTTATTCTGAGTGTTACTTAAAATTTAACTTAAGCAATTTTTTAGCATTTAAATGAGTGATCTTTTGATAGTCATCCGGCGATAATTTTGTTTTTTTTATCCAGTTTGTAGCATCTTTATTATTATTATAGGGCCAGTCTACGGCAAATAAAATTTTATCCGAACCCATTTCCATTAATGAGCATAATAAAGCAGAGTCAGAAAAATTACCACTTGTTGTTATATAAAAATGTTTGCAAAAAATATCACGAAATGAAACCTGACGTTTGTCTGGTGACTGGCGTGTTGTTATTCCTTCGTGGGTTCTGTCAATTAAGAACGGAAGCCCTTCACCTAAATGGCCTAATATAATTTTTAGATTTGGATGTTTTTCAAAAATACCTGATAAGACCAGTCTGACTGCGGCCGTTGACATCTCAATTCCAAAACCCCAGCCAGCAGTATTAAATAGCTTAAACTCCTTTGAGTAATCTTGATAATATGCATCACTAACTCTTTTATCTGGCACACCTGGATGAAGATAGATAGGTACGTCTAGTATTTCAGCTTTGGCAAAAACAGGCCAAAATTTAGGTAAATCAAAAAACTCACCATTAAGCATGCCATGGAGCATGGCTCCACACATCCCTTTATCTGTTACACATCTTTCAAGTTCAGTAGCTGCTTTTTCAGGTGCTTGCATAGGAAGACTAGCAAAAGCAGCGAATCTGTTTGGGTATACTGCAACGATTGAGGCTAATTCATCATTTAACTTTGCAGCCTGTTTTGCAGATGTTTCAGGTGAAAATATTTGTGCACCAGGGTGATTGTGAGATAGAATTTGAAAATCAATTCCTGCCTCGTCCATTTCTCTGATTCTAATGTCAAAATGGTCATTTAATCTAACACGTGTGTGGTCTGGCATAGAAGCATAATTATCTATTAAGCTTTTAATTTCATGTGTGATATAGTGTTCTTCAATGGCGATGATCGGACTCATTATACTTTCCTTACCCAAAAACTATATTGTTGGCTAGATACTTAAAAACTAACGTTCAATTTATGATTTACTTATTATCAATGGCATTTTTATATATTTATATTTCTTTGTTATATAAAAATGATTAATAACAAGTTGTTTGCAAGATACAATAAAAGATTGAACATAAAAGAACTATGTAAATAATGTTTTACTGCTAAAAATTGAAATGCAAACGTCATATTACAAAGGAGATTTAATGTCTTTATGAATAATAAAGTTGAAATCGATTTCAAATTATATAACGCCCCTCAATCTACTTGTAGTCAGAGGGTCCGGTTTGCTTTGAACATGAAAAGAATAGAATTTGAGGAGGTTTTGCTTGACTTATTCAGTGGTGACCAGTTGAGGCCAGAATATCTTAAAATCAACCCAAATGGTGTGGTTCCTGCCTTAGACCATAGTGGTAAAATAATATTAGATAGTGCTGTAATCCTTGAGTATTTAGAAGATATTTATCAAAAGAATTTACCTATGCGTCCGGCAGACCCAGTAAAAGCCGCTGAAATGCGAACCATGATGCGTTTTATTGACGAAGTCCCCACACCAGCCATTAGAATCCCATCCTATAACCTTGCTTTTTTGCCTCACTTTCAGAGTATGAGTAAAGAAGAATTTCAAGAATTGGCGGAATCAAAGCCACTACGACGAGAGTTTTTGTTGAAGATGGGTCAAAACGGATTTTCGGAAGCAGACATGAATGAGGCATTATCACGTTTGAAACGTGGAGTACAGAGGATGGATAACTGGATCGAGCAATCAGGTGGTCCTTGGTTTCAGGGAAGTAATATAAGTTATGCAGATATTGCCGTGATGCCTGTAATCGTGAGATTAGACGATATTAACTTATCATACTTTTGGGATGAATTTCCAAGGGTTTCGAAATGGCTTGAGTTAATCCAGTCTCTTGATGCTTATAAGGTAACATTTTACTATGGTTCGCTTTTAACTCAAAAATATCCGCATTTAGATAAAAAACATAAAGGATAATTGTGAAGTGAGATAATCGTATGACAGATTTTGTGATAAAAAAACCATCCAGGACATGTTTACCTGTAAAAGGCTCTAAATCTATGTTTCCAATTAGAAGGGTTTATTGTATAGGGAGAAATTATGCTGAGCATGCGCGTGAAATGGGTCACGACCCTGACAGAAACCCCCCATTCTTTTTCCAGAAAAACCCTGATAACATTGTAACAAATGGTCGCTTCAAATATCCAAGTAAATCATCTAACGTACATCATGAAGTAGAAATGGTGGTAGCTTTAAAATCTGGAGGCAACTCGATTCCAGTCAATTTAGCAAACAAGCATATTTTCGGATATGGCATTGGTTTTGACATGACAAGGCGAGATTTACAGCATGAAGCTAAGAAATTAGGGAGACCATGGGAAATAGGTAAAGCCTTTGAGCAATCCGCTCCATGTAGTGAACTGTATCCGATTGAGAACACTGGTATCATTAAAAATGGGAGTATTTCGCTTTACGTTAATGACAATATCCGCCAGAATGCAGACCTTTCGGATATGATTTGGTCCGTACCAGAAATGATTTCTATATTATCAGAGTACTTTGAGCTAGCAGCCGGCGATATTATTTTAACAGGAACACCCGCAGGTGTAGGTTCTGTTCAGCCAGGTGACAATATGAGGGCAATTATAGAGGGTCTTGGCGAATTGGGGATAACAGTTTATTAAACAAACTGGGGCAAGGTTTATTGAATTATTAATGGCTCAGTTTTTCCTTTAACCATCTAAATGAAGATGGAGCCCATTCAGAAAAATATTTAAAAGCACAATGACCAGCATCGGGATATATTCGGGCTTCTCTTCCTACTGCAGGTCCGTTCTCAAGCATAAAATAAATATTGCCTATTGGGGCTAAATGGTCTTTTTTTCCGTTTATCATCAAAATAGGCATATTAATCTTATCAAGAACTCCCTGTTCAGTTAAAGCCCATTGTTTGTATAAATTATTTTCTTTCTCAACACTCCACAGAGGAAAAGTAAGAGGCCCATTTTTTGCTCCAAATTTGTATTGAGCTCGACTAGATCTTGCATCTACATAATCCAAAAGCTCTTGCTCTGTCATTCGATAACCAAAATGATGCCCAGCGGATGCAACAACAGCCTTCACCATCTGAGGATAATGTCCCGCAAGTTGCATAACTGAATAGCCGCCTCTACTTATCCCAAACGCTCCAATTCTGTCAGGGTCAACGCTTGGCAGAGATGCTAAGTAGTCGATGGCAGCAATCCATGCTGAAACAGAATTTGGCTCCCAGGGCATTAAATTATCTCCTGTGCCCGGAGCATCCATAATCAGAGCAACCATGTCATTTTCAATACAGAATTCTCCAGCCCATCCTCTATCCTCTTTAAACATATCTGCTCCACACATTATAAGCACGGCTGCATGTTTTTTTTGCGAATTTGGAACACGTAAATGACATTTTATTTTATGTCCTTTATGCTCAATAATTACTTGCTGAATGGCTGGTTCTAGATGTGCGCAAGATTTAGCATAAGCCCTGTTACAATCGTCACTGATAGATTTTTTTATATCTGATACGGCGCCCGGAAAGCGCCCAATAGAATAATATGTGCGTGCTTGTAAAAAATAGGTTTTGGCCTTTTCAAATTTGCCTTCTGCTTCAAGTTTGTCACCTTCACCCTCATAATATTTTCCGGCCTCTCTCCATAATGGCACCCATTCCTCCTCATTTGTGCCTGATACACGGTCAACATAAGATTTAAGGTATTCAATATCATCTATCATAGATAACCATCGTCGATAAAAGCCTGCATGATCAATTCTTGTAGGGTTCTCGTCTGGAATGCTTAGGTTCGATGACATCAACCAACTCCTGTGTGAATTTTTATTAACCTTAGCATTTTATCTTGCGCATTTTTAACTTCAGTATCAATTATTATTTCAGCCTTTTTTCTTGACAAAATTACTCTCTAAACAGAGTGTTGTTCTGTCATACGGTATTATTGTTTGCTAAAAAAAAGAAAAAATTTGGAGGTTTAGATGAATATTCAGGAACCTGTGAAATTAGGGATAGTAGGTTTAGGGAGGTGGGCTAAAGTACTTACAAACGCTGCTAAAAAATCAGACAAACTTCAAATTATTGCAGGAAATTCCCGTTCACAAGAAAAACGCGATGCTTTTACAAAACAATTTGGTGTAAATACTTATGAAAGCCTCGAAGAAATCCTTTCAATGCCAGAAATTGAAGGTGTGATAATTACTGTGCCAAATGAGCAGCATTTCTCAATTGCAAAGCAAATAGCGGAAGCTGGTAAACATGTTTATACAGAAAAACCTATTTCTAATATTTTGGCTGATGGTCTTAAAATGGAGGCCTTACAGAGAGCTCATAATATAACAATGACTGTTGGGCACAGTGCGAGATTGCTGAAGGGTATTCAGATGATAAAAGAAAATCTGGATAATGGAGTGCTCGGAAAACTTGCTTTCATAGAAGCAAATTTTTCTAATGAAAGAGCTTTAGAATTAACTCCCGACACTTGGAGATGGTATCGTGATAGAGCGCCAGGTGGTCCATTGTCTCAGTTAGCAATTCATATGTTTGATATTTTGCATTATCTCGGCGGTGATGTTGATGGTGTCTCCTCTATAGCATCAAAATTATCACCGGTAGGAGCTGAAGTTGATGACCAGTCCATGTCTACGGTGCGTTTTAAAAACGGTGTGATCGGTTACGTAGGAAGCTCTTGGACGTCTCCAGGAATTTTTTCTACACGGGTCTTTGCTCAGGCAGGTCTTATGCATTTTGAACTTGATTTTGCATCTTGGGATGAACCAGAAAATTTGCATAAAAGCTCATCTCTATATATCCAACGTGGAAAAGATGGCTATGGTTTAAGAGAGGATTTAAATATTTTTTCTGGTAACATGTTTCAAGATGAACTAGAAATTTTCGCAGATGCTTGTCGTTCAGGTTTGGCCACCAAGCTTACAGCTCACGATGGAAACGTAGCCGTTGCGATGGTTTACTCAGCTCTTAAATCCATTGAAAACAACGCTGTAATGGTATCTGTAGATGGAGTTCTTGCAGAGGCATCAGTTGGTATCTAATTATAATTTCTAATCAGCACATTACAGTGAGTATAGGATTTTTAAATCGTTTCTTCTTACTTGTTAGCGTAACATCATTAATGGTAAATGTAAGATGTAAATCAAAAGGAACTTTGGAGTGAAATTACATAGTAGAAAATTAGAATTACTTACTCAGCCAGAGGTAGCAAACCAGCTTAAGAATAATCCATTGATTATTTTACCTGCGGGAAGTGTAGAACAACATGGACCACATCTTCCTGCCGGGACAGATACTTTTGCTGCTTATATCATTGCCGAACGAGTAGCTGAAAAGATGGATGGATTAGTTGTGCCGGGAGGGCCTTTAGGCGTAACTCCTTTTCATATGCCATATGAAGCGACAATAACATTATCTCATGAAACTTATATTCGTGTAGTCTATGAGACATGTCAGTCACTTGCACAGCATGGAGCAAAGCGTTTAATGATAGTTAACTGGCATGAGGGCAATTCATCTTCTCTTGCTATTGCTGCAGAGCGTTTGCATCGTGAATGTGGCTTAAGTGTTCTCACTGTTCAAGCTTGCTATGTAGCAGCTGAGCTCTACGGACCAACTTCTGGCGGTTTAACTCATGGTGGAGAGATCGAGACTCTTGCTATTTTAGCGGCTCACCCAGAGCTTGTTCATCTTGATCGTGTAGACGGTTCCTCAGACCATAAACATGGCTCCCAGATGGATAAATTGAGAAGAACACGCTCTTACCAGCCTGTTCTTACAGATATTCGTACGATCGCTCCGACCGGTTGGTACGGTGATCCTAGTCGTGCTACTATTGAAAAGGGAGAACAAATGCTGGAAGATCTCGGAAATGCTATTGCAGAAGAAGCCAGCGAAATCTTTGAGCTTCTTGATGAAGTAAATGGCGGTATTGCTACGCTTGATAAAATGGCAAAAAGGAAATAGCGTATGGCGCAAAAAATAAAGTCCCAGAATGCTGAATGTCTCTCATTACCAGGACGTTTATCTCGCCAGATTGCGTGTGCCGGCTCAGGTGCTAATAATATAAGCGTCAGACTTGTGGAAATAGAGCCAGAAAATGGCCTAACCGCCCAGAGAAACAAACACTATCATCCAGATGTTGAAGAATGTATTTACGTATTGGAAGGAGAGGGACGTACTTTTGCAGATTCTGGTGAATATTCTCTAGCAAAGGGCGACACTCTTGTTATACCACCAAACGAAAGACATATGACGCGCAATACCGGTATGTCTGTATTAAAACTTTTATGTTTTTTTCCTACTGGCAAAGTTACTATTTTAGGTGAATAAAACAGGAAAACTAGTTTAAGAAATGTCTTTAATTGTTTCAAAAGAGCATATAATATGTCTCAGACCAGAGGCAGACTTTATAGAGTTTGATGCTCCTGCTCCAAAGAGATTTTCGGTTACATATTTGAAGCCAGATGATGTATCTTTAAAAAGGCATGCGGAAAGTGCAAGGGCATTAATAATACCCGCAGTTGGCCCAAAAATATCCAATGAGATTTTTGAAAATTCAAATATTAAAATGATACAAGTAACTGGTGCAGGAATAGATAGACTGGATCCAGAGTTCTGTCGTACAAATAATATCGCAGTTTGTAATGTGCAAGGTGGCAGTGCATTTGCAGTCGCGGAATATTGCATTGGTTCTGTGATCACTCTCTCACGACAGCTTCATCTTGGAAATAGTGCAATACATTTGGGGGAGTATACCTCTATTCGCTCCAAGATGTTGAAGAAAAAAATGGTTTCTCTTCAGGCCCAAAATGTCGGCATTGTGGGGTTCGGGAGTATAGGTAGAGAAACCGCCAGATTATTTAATTTAATGGGTTGTCAGATTTTATGTTTTGACCTCATTACCCCAGACCCAGTAGAGGTAAAAAAAGTGGGGGCCAGGATTTGTGGTTTACCCACACTATTATCACAAAGCGATATTGTGTCTCTTCATGTTCCATTAACCACCGAAACAGAAGGCCTTATTTCAAAAACGGAACTCAGACTTATGAAAAACACTGCTATTCTTGTAAATGCAGCAAGAGGTGGAGTTGTGAACGAATTTGACCTAGCCTCTGTTATTGAGTCAGAACAAATAAAGGGCGCTGTGGTGGATGTTTATAGTCAAGAGCCGATTTCATCAAAAAACCCATTGTTAAACTTGTCATCAAGTTCAAAAGAACGCGTATTATTTTCTCCTCATATTGCAGGTATAACAAAACAGTCTTGGACAGAATTGTTTCGTAGTTCGTGGGAAAATTTGTCTTTATTTTTTGATAATAAACCTCTGAAAAACAGACAAATTTGATGCCCGAAACAGCCTAATTTGGTTACCATTCTTAATTTCTAAAACTCTTGTTGCCAAATTTTTTTTATCTGTTCAAATGCTGCAGCCCCCTCTATACGTCGTTTTTCTGCCGTGATGTCACCCCAATCTATTACCGCTTTCTTATAAGCTTCGCGGGAAATGATTTTTTCAAACCATTTGTTCAGTGCTGTCATTTCGGACCACAATGTGGACATCTGGAATGAGCCTAAGCGTGTTAGATAAACAACAAGCGATATATCTGCTAGTGAATAATTGTTACCTGCTAGCCAATTATGCGATTGAAGATGTTCATTCATTTCTGAAAAAAGTTGTTTGAAAGCTTGAATGGATGGAGGTAAAAGTGGAGAATCTAGACCCATCTCAATATTGATTTTATCATTACTCTTTCTAACGCCGTCGCGCATCTTTGCATAATAATCTGCTAACTGTTTCTGGTCTGTTTTTTGGTAGATATGACGATTAACAATGCAAACTCCTATTGTTCTGCTGGCAACATGGATACCATCTTCTATTTTACGCATCCATAGTCGCATTTTTGCTATTTCTTTTGGTTCTTTGGAACGCAGATTAAAGTCATCAGGATATGCATCCTCCAAATATTCTAAAATAAGTGTCGATTCTGGAATGCTAAAATCACCGTCTTTTAGTAATGGGATGAGTCCTTTGGGATTATACTTATGAAAGTCAGCTGGCCTTTGACTAGCATCTCCTAGCGCTGTATCCACAATTATACTCTCCCATTCAAGTTTTTTTTCTTCCAGCCCTAATCGAACTCTCTGTGCTGCAGTTGAGCGGTCATAGTGAAAAAGTGTTAGCATTAAGCAATTCCTTTTTTTCTTAATTACAAATCTTCAACATCATAAGAAACTCCAAACGGTATTATAGCATAAGGATTTATCTTCAGATGCGAGAGGTAGTAATGATCGATAACATGGTCAAGCTTGATTGTGGAAAGTACCTTTGGTATTTCTAGCATGCGGTGCATATAACGATGCAAATTTGGGTATTCACGAAGTTTTTTCTTATTGCATTTAAAATGAAAGTAATAAATGGGGTCAAAACGAACCAATGTTGGAAGTAGTCGCCAATCTGCTTCACACGCTTCATCACCAAGAAGAAATAAATTATCGTTCAAAATCGTTTCTAATTTGTCTAGTGTTTTAAACAATAAATCTACCGATGTTATATAGGCCTTTTGTGATTTAGCAAAACCAACACGATAGACTCCATTATTTAACCCTCGATATATCATTTCGTTCATCGCATCGATTTTTTTATTCTCATAAGTTTTTGTCATTCGGTTTTCTACTTGACCTGTAAGTGCACAAAATGGACCATCTAACATTCTTATTATTTCCGAAGACTCATTATTCACAATCTTCTGAGTCCTTTTATCCCAAAGAGTTGGAACAGTTACTTTGCCAGTGAATTCACTATCGACATGGGTATAAAGCTCATGTAAATAATCAATTTGTATACCTGTATTATTACATACATCTGAATATTCATCGAAATTCCAGCCATTAGGGTAGCTTATAGGATGCACAATTGAGACCCCTATAACATCTTCTAAATTCAAAAGCGCGCGATAAAGAAGCGCGCGATGTGCCCATGGACATGCGTAGGCAACAATTAATTCATATCTTCCAGCTTCAGCGGGAAATAATCCTTCTCCTGGCTTAGTGATACAATTTCGATATGGAGATTCAGGGCGTATGAAGCTTCCGTCAGGCGCCTGTTTCCCCTCAAAATCTGCACCCCAAATACCGTCTATTAACATACCCATAGAACTTTTCCTCTTTTAAAAAAAGAAGGCCAGCAAGCTGCCGGCCTCCTTTTTAAATAAATTTTAATTTAAGCGGGTCTCTTTGCTAGACCAAGTGATTCCTGAGCCGCATGCAAGAAACGTAAATCAACTGCATCGCGCCAGTCAAAATCTGATGGCACTTGACCTAAATCACGAACTCCTTGAGCAAAACTATCCATGGACTCAGATGTGAAGCCACCATCTTTACAGATTTGGTCTAATTCAACCTCATATTGAGCTTCGAATTCAGGCGGAATATCAAAGCCTTTTGCTCTCATTTCAGCATAGGCTGCATCCTTATTTGCAGGGTCAAATAACCACTGTCTTGCTTTTAATTCGGCATACTGCCAAGCATACAGTGCATCTTCGTTCTTATCACCCCACTCCATATTTGTAATAAAGCCCTCTTGTGGCACTTCATACTGAGTAGCGGATATAAATTTACCACCATTATCCTTTAAACCTTTTTCATGGCGAGGAAATACAGATCCCCCGGTGAGGACACCCGCAATAATTGCTTTCATTCTTCCATCAGAACCGCCTTTCATTGGAACCATTTCGACATCTTTATCTGGATCTAGTCCATTTTGAATAAGAATTTGACGTTGAATCCATGTATTTCGACCTCCTAGGCCACCTCCAGAGATTTTTCCTCCTTTGAGGTCATCGAAAGTTTCAATACCCTTGCCGACACCCATAATCCACCATTCTTTATCACGATATACGCTGAGTAGCTTTAAAGGCTTTCCGCTTGCTGCATGAGAGCCGAAAAGAACGTCAACATCAGAATGAGCTACATCAAGGCTTCCGCCGATAAGACCAGGAAAGTACTCATCAGTCAAATAAAACTCAATATCCTCTATACCAGCACTTTCATAAAATCCCTTAAATTGGGCAAGACGCCATGACCACTGAGCTGCGTAGTTAGGATTCCAATCTGCCATTCTAATAGTACTGACGCTGGACTTTATAGCTGAAGAATCAACCGCCCAGGCGCCTTTAAAAGGCACCGCAGTTGCTCCAATTGCTATGCCAAGTGCTCCTAAACCACCCTTAAGCAAAACCTCTCTTCTGGGCAGCAGTATTTTAGTCTTTTGTTTTAATCTCGCCATTTTTTTCCTCCCATTTTGTTTTTGTTTTCGGTATCTGTGTAGGCATCACAGATGATTCACATTTCGCCATGGGGCTACCTTAGCCTCAAGCCATCGTGTGAAATTTATAAGTGATAGTGACATCACAATTAGTAAAAGTAGGACCGCAAAAGTCATAGCAGTGTTAAAGGTATCTGCGGAACGCTGGATGAGGTACCCTAGACCATTTGAACCACCAAATAATTCGGCGATCACAACACCAATTAGTCCTCGGCCTATGCCTTGTTGTATTCCAGAAATAATGAATGGTAATGTGTATGGCAGTACAACTTTATAGTAAAGTTGTACTCTATTTGCTCCAAAGACTTTAGCAGCTGCTAGAAGAGATTTTTCGGTTGTTTTGACGCCTGCCCATGCATTTATTACGATTGGAAAAACCGCAGAAATAACAATAATAGTTACTTGCATTGTCGTTGTAAATCCAAGAAATAAAATAAAAAGAGGAACAAGAGCAATTCTAGGAAGCGAGGCTAATGCCCATACATATGGACTTAAAATAGATTCTACATACTTATTTCCACCCATCAGTAACCCACCAGGTATGCCTATCGCCATAGCTATCGCAAGCCCAGTCATCAAATTCGTAAAACTATGAAGAAAATGGTCTAATATACTTCCCGAAAATACGGCTCCTTCGGGAGCTCTTGTTGTCATTCCAACCCATAACTCTTGGAACATTGCAGAGGCTTTTGGAAGAAACAAAGAATTGATGTTCCCATATGTTGTGACAATCTCCCAAAGAATGAAGAAGATGATTAAATTAACAGAAGTTACAACAAACCCTCTAGTTCTTCTCCAAACCTCTTTAAAAGTCCAACCTACATCTTGTATTCGATTTGGGTCATCAGTTTCATACTGTATTTGTTCAGTTGCCTTAGCCATCTCTATTCCCCTCTCGTAGTCTGCATTGCTTCGTCTTTGACTAAGTTCCATATATGATCGCGCAACTCAGCGTAGGTTTTTGATATTTTTACCTCAGAATTATTCATCCTTGGTCGGGGAAAGTCGATATTTACAATTTCTTTTATTTTTCCTGGTCTATACGAAATAACCACTACTCGGTCTCCTAATAGTATAGCCTCGTCTATGGAATGAGTGATAAAAACGCAAGTTTGACCTGTTTCCATCACAATTCGTTCCATCTCAGCTTGCATAGCCTCTCTTGTCATAGCATCAATTGCCGCAAATGGTTCATCAGCTAGTAAAATATCAGGATTGGTAGCAAGAGCTCTGGCAATTCCGACACGCTGTTTCATCCCACCAGACAGCTCATATGGAAAAGACTTTTCAAACCCTGCCAGATCAACTAGTTCAAGACAGTTTTTAACTCTTTGTTTTTTTTCTTCTTCACTTATTCCGAGATTTTGAAGCTCATAGGGCAAGCGTATATTCGACTCTACAGTTCTCCAGGGAAGCAACGCGTAATCTTGAAAGACCATCGCACGGTCAGGCCCGGGTGCAGTCACTTCTTCTCCTCGTACTTTTACGCTACCTCCTGATTTTGGAATTAACCCCGAAACGGCATTGATAAAGCTCGTTTTTCCACAACCAGAGGGGCCCACTAAAACTACAAATTCCCCTTTTTTTATTTCTAAGTTTATATCTTGAAGGGCAATGAGTTTTTTCCGTTCCCTATGCAAATCATAAGAAATTGTTAGATTATCGGCTACTATTATATTTTCATTCGAAATCGGCACATTAAATCCCCCCCGAGATTATGAATATGAACTGTAACGAAGTAAAAGTGTTTAGTGTTGAATAAAAATCGTCAAGTAGAAAATTCCAATTTTTGAATTTTTCTCCCAAATTATCGATAATATTCAATTATTTAACTTAAAATCATTCTAAACTGCACTCTTTTCAAAGAGAGTTTATCAGGAAAATAAATGTCGTTTTTTATATGAAACGAAGGTAGATTTATCTTTTAAGTTTTTAAAATATCGAATAGTCGACTTGCTCATTTTTATTTATTGTGGAAAATAATGCCGGCATTGGATACTTCAAGCCTGAGGCACAATTATATAGAATTGCACTCTCGCTATCTGAAATCATTCCTCTTTGTAAAGCCTGTTGATATGCCACTGCGGTGGCAGCTCCCTCTGGACACAGCAATAAACCATCTTTGTTAGCAATTTCATCTCTCATATTCATAATTGCATCATCATCTACCATTATTCCGAAGCCATCTGATTCTTTGATAGCTCGAATAATAAGAAAATCCCCTACTGCGACTGGAACCCTGATTCCAGCTGCTATTGTTTGGGCATTTTCCCAAATTGGGGCATGTTCAAGACCTTCCTGCCAGGCTTTTACAATAGGAGCGCATCCGGATGATTGCACTGCTATCATTTTTGGAAGTTTCCCTTTAATCCAACCAAGGCTTTTTAGTTCTTGAAATGCCTTCCACATTCCAATAAGCCCAGTTCCCCCGCCAGTTGGATAGAAAATTACGTCAGGTAATTTCCAACCTAACTGTTCTGCTAGCTCAAGCCCCATTGTTTTCTTACCCTCTATTCGATAAGGCTCTTTTAAGGTTGAGACATCAAACCAACCAGTTGCTTCCTTTCCTTCAACAACTATTTTACCACAATCATTAATTAGGCCGTTTACTTTATAAGTTTCAGCACCCTGCAGTCTAATTTCTCTTACATTAATCTCAGGGGTATCTTCTGGGCAGAAAACAGTGGATTTTATTCCGGCCTGACTAGCATAGGCAGCCATTGCGGCGCCTGCGTTGCCGTTAGTTGGAATAGCCAAATGGTTAATTCCAAAAGATTTGGCCATGGAAACTGCTAAGCACAAACCCCGAGCTTTAAAGGAGCCTGTTGGCAGACGACCCTCATCTTTCACCAAAATTTTTCCCTTTTGACCTCCTAAAATTAGGGCTGATTGCTCCAAAGGAATAAGTGGAGTTATTATTTCTCCAAGCGATACTCTATTTTTAGGCTCCGCTACAGGAAGCATTGGGGCATATCGCCAAAACCCTGGACTGCTGGAATTTTCGATTTCAGAACGAGATAATTCGGTCTTCATTTTTTCTAAGTCATATCGAACAAGTAAAGGGCGTTGAACTTTGGATAACCCATGAATTTGGCCAGCAGGATAGTGCTCTCCAGACAGAGAACATTCAAGATGGGTTACGTAATAGTGATTTTTTGTCAAGATATCTCTTTCAAATATTTTTGCTTTTAAGCTGGCACGTTAGATTAATTTTTACCTTTAAGTCAACTAATCCAGAAATCTTTGACGTTGACCAATGATTACAACTACGGTTACTGCGCATGCAAAAAAAATCATTTCCTTTTTTATGAGTTCACTGAGCAGCCAGTAGGATATGAATATTGTGATAAATGGCTGCAGAAACTGTATTTGTCCTATTTTCGCTATGCCGCCCTTGGAGAGTGCAATGCTCCATAAACAATTTCCAATAAACATCGATAAAAGACCTAAATACATAATTCCTAATAGTGAACTACTGTGATAAATAGCATTATGAATTGAAAGATTTTTTGGCCATAATAGAAGAGAAAATAAAAAGGAGATGGGTGAGGTGAGACACAAGCTCCAAGAAATTATAGAAAATCCTGATAATTTCTTATTTAACGAGGCGCTTTTTGTATATCCGACTGCTGCACAAATACATGCAACAACCAGCCAAAAATTTCCCAAAATGAACCTTTGAATATCTAATTTATGTAAATTTTCTCTCATTGTATATTCATTGACCATGAATATCCCAACTAAGGTTGCAGCAGCAAAAGAACAAAACCAAAATAAAAGTGGTGGGTGTTCTTTCGCCATGATTACTGCAGCCGCAGATAGGCACAATGGGAGCATAGATAGTATTACGGCGGTATATGCGCTTGAAACTTCTGCTAAGGCAAAAGCTACTGCTCCAGGAAATCCAAAGACTACGAGAAGTCCAATTACTAATAGTTCATAAATCTCATTTATTTTGATACGAGCAGTTTTTTGAAGTCTCATATAATTCCTTTTTTGTAAATTTTTCAGCTTTAGATAAATAAAAAAAATAATGGCAAATAGTGTCGCGCAGGAAGCCCTGAGGGCAGTAACGTGAAGCGGTGAGTAAATTTCCAAAACCAGTTTTGTTGCTGGAAGGGTTCCCGCAAATAATAACATAGCTAAGAAACCTATGATTAAAGAGAGGTTATTCGACAACGTTTTCAAAACAGAAGACTCCTAAAGAATGTTAGAAAGAGAAATTGGATAAACAAAATTATTCACAAAAAGACACCTAACTTATTGTATTAATGTAACGAATTATTTTTCTAATTTTTATAATATTATCGAATTTTTCTTGCAGGCAGGAAATTGATCGTTACAGTATATAGTAAAATAAACTAAAAATAGTGCAAAAGGGGAGAAAAATGAGAAACATTTTAATTTTAGCACATACCATTTTGCTCGGATTATTCTTAAGCGTTGGAGTCAATTCTCAAACAATTAAAAATCCTGGCGTATTGGTACATGCTGCTGATGATGAAGCAACAACTCTCGACCCGGCCCAAGTTGAAGCTGGTGAGGGCGGAGAAACTGTTATTCTTCAGGTATATGACAGATTATTGGAATTCGGGCCATCTGGACCTGAACTTATTCCTGGTTTAGCAACGACTGTGCCCTCAGTGGATAATGGGATGATAAGCGATGACGGAATGACATATACCTTTGAAATAAGAAAAGGTGCGGTGTTTCACGATGGCACGGACGTAACAGCTGAAGACGTAAAATTTTCTTGGGACAGAATTGTTGAAATGGATCTTCCTGAGGGACAGGCTGGGGTAATTTCAGATATTGTTGCCGAAACACAAGCGGTTGATGATTATACCTTCCAAGTAACTTTACTAGAACCAAGTGCGAGTTTCTTAAATAGCACAGTTGTCTCAATGGCGGCATCCATTGTAAGTAAGGATGCAGTGATGGCTAACGGTGGTGTAGTCGAAGGCGAGCCAAATGAATACATGGCCCAAAATGCAGTTGGCTCAGGACCATATAAATTGAAAGCATGGAACCGTGGTGAAAATATCCTCTTAGATATAAATGAAAATTACTGGGGTAACAAAGCAAAACTGGCTGCACGTATTGAAATTGGTGCAGAACCCGACGTAAGGGTGTTAGGACTGCGAGCAGGGAATTACGACACTATAGAAACAGACCCATCCTTCGTTGCTGACATAGAGGGAGCTGACGGTGTTACACTTCATACAGGTGGATTATTGCTTGAGCCTATTCATGTCGGTTTTAATCTAAATATTCCTGAGGGTGCTCTTCCAAAGGAAGACACTATTCCAACAGACTTTTTCCATGACCCACGTATTCGTCAAGCATTTAATTATGCATTCGACTATGAAGCATTCCTTTATGGCCCGTTAGCTGGTTTTGGAGAGTTTAATCCTCATTATCTACCAATAGGTATATTTGGACATGATCCAGATGCACCTCGATATGGAGCTCAAGATAAGGCCAAAGCTGAGGAACTATTCCGAGCAGCTGGTTATTGGGATAATGGATTTTCAGTTTCCGTAATTACAGAGGAAGCAAACCTCTTTGCTGATGCAGCTTTAGTACTGAAGGATTCTATAGAAGACCTTAATCCGAACTTCCGAATTAATGTTTTAGCTGTGGCAGAGGCTGTTTTTGACGAAGCGCATGCACAAAATCCAGTGGAATATGCTATGTGGGTCAAAAATGCGGATCCATTTGCTGATCCTCATCCTTACATGAGTGCTTATCAGCACCCAGATGGGGAATGGGGGGAAGTACACGGATTTGCAAATGGATATCGAAACCCAGAAAAAATTGCTGAGCTTATAGACGGTGCATCAACAGAACTTGATGTTGAAAAAAGAGCGGCAATGTACTCAGAGCTTCAAAAAATGCTATTTGATGATCCGATGTGGCTGATTACAGCTCAAGAGGGCGTGACAATGGCTTATCGGGAGTGGGTAACAGGCTTTGTGCATAATCCCTTGTGGCCTCGTCCAAGCTTGAGGTTTTCATACTTGGATAAATAAAAATTTATCAGTTTTCACCATATCATGATTAGATTTGTGATATGGTGAATTTATCATAATTTTCAGCTCAGTCTTTTATAAATACATCTATATTATTAATGATATTACGGAATAAATCATGCAGATAAGAGATTACATTATTCGTCGATTGATGATTCTGCCTTTTTTAATAATAGGGACTTCAATTATAGTTTTTGCTCTAACTAGGATTGGAGGATCACCCATAGGTATATATTTGTCCCACGAAATGAGCCCTGCAGAAGTACAGGAAATGAAAGAACGATTTCACCTAGATAAACCGGTACCTATACAATATTTTTATTGGATTAAAGGAGTTGCACAGGGCGATCTAGGGTGGTCAGGTGTTGCTTCAGCACCTGTCATAGACGTTTTTCCCAAAAAATTTGCTGCTACGATGGAGTTAGCGATTGCTGCTGGTATAGTTGCAGTTTCTTTAGGTATTGCAATGGGTACTTTCGCAGGTGCGAGAAGAAATAAATTTGCTGATCATGTTATTAGGATTATTTCCGTTAGCGGCGCAAGTATGCCTTTATTTTGGTTTTCAATATTATTGCTCATTGTTTTTTGGGTTTGGTTAGGATGGTTTCCAATCGGTAGGAGTGACCCTAATTTGTTTGAGGCAATTGCACATCCCACTGGTTTTTATACTATTGATGCTCTCTTGGCGGGTAATTGGGACGCTTTCAAAGATGCTGTTTGGCATTTAATAATGCCAGCTGTCGCATTAGGATATGGAGCGACAGCTATTATCGCGAGGATGATGCGTTCGTCTTTAATTGAGGAATTACAAGAAGATTATATTGATGCGGCGAAAGCTAAGGGACTTCCAAAAAATGTTGTTCTAAAGAAACATGCGCGTAGAAATGCTCTTGTGCCGACCGTAACCGTTATAGGATTGACTTTTGGTTTTCTTTTGCAGGGCACAGTTGTTGCAGAAATTATTTTCAGGTGGCCAGGTCTTGGACGCTGGATGGCGGCAGCGGTTTTACGAGGTGACCAAGCTACCATCATGACTTACGTTATGTTTACTAGCATTTTATTTCTCATTGTAAATTTGATTGTGGATGTGGTTTATGCAAATCTAGATCGACGGGTTGAGTTGGGGGACTAATATAATGTCTGAAACCGAAGATACCGTCATTTCTGACCAAAAAATGTACGACTCTGCCTTTAAAGTTCGTTTTAACAGAAATTTAGAAATTTTAAAAAATGTTCTGGCTAACCCAACAACCGTGATTGGGTTAATTATTGTAATTCTAATGATTTTGATGGCGTTATTTGCTCCAATAATAACTGAGCCAAATTCTCCTGACCCATATCAGATGCCGAGGGATTGGAAAGCTGCTCGGTCTGCACCATTAACTCCGGGCCATATTTTGGGGACGACAAACAGAGGTGGTGATGTTTTTTATGGTGTAGTATGGGGAGCTAGAACATCATTAAAGTTGTCTCTCTTAGTGGTTTCACTGACTTTGGTGCTAGGTGTAATAATAGGAAGTGTAGCTGGTATTGCGGGTGGAAAAGTTGACGAAGTGCTAATGCGCATTGTGGATGTTTTCCTCTCTATTCCAGAATTAATTTTTGCATTGGCGATAGCTGCTATTTTGGGGCCTTCGTTCACTAATATTATTCTGGCATTAGTAGTAGTTTTTTGGGTGAAATATGCACGTATAATGCGAGCACAAGTTATTAGAATTAAACAGCGCGAGTATGTTGATGCAGCAAAAATTATGGGGGCGTCTAAATTACAAATTTATTTGAAAGATATTTTACCCAACTCTTTTAGCCCTGTAATGGTACAAGCTACATTGGATATGGGTAATATAGTACTTGTTGGAGCGACCTTGTCTTTTATTGGTTTGTCTGAAGCTGGGATAGCAGAATGGGGTGTCTTAGTTTCAGAAGGGCAAGCGGGTATTTCAGCGGGGAGGTGGTGGGCTTCAACCTTTCCAGGCTTAATGGTGTTTTTATGGGCACTGGCCTTTAATTTAGTTGGTGATGGGCTAAGAGATGTTTTAGATCCAAGAACTGAGACTAGGAGATAATCCAATGGTTCAAACTACGGCATCAAATTTAAATAATTTTTCAAACCATTTAATTGCTTCAGTTGAAGACTTGAAAGTTTATTTTCACTCTAAGGAAGGTTTAACGCATTCTGTCGATGGTGTTAGTTTTGATATTATTGACGGAGAAATAATGGGACTTGTTGGCGAGACTGGTTGTGGTAAAAGTGTTACGGCTCGTTCTTTTATGCAATTAGTGCAAACGCCTCCAGGAGTCATTGCAGGTGGTAAAATAAGGTTTAAAAGTAAGAAGACTGGAAATCAAATTGTTGACCTACTTAGTCTGACTGAAAATCAAATCCGTGAGCTAAGAGGTGAACGAATTGCGATGATTTTTCAGGATCCTGGTAAAGCATTAAATCCTGGATTAACTATCCGGACTCAAATAGCTGAGGTATTTCAAGAACATCGCGAGGACGACGTGTTCAAAAAAGCAAAAATAGATTATGTTCATAAGAATTTTATTGGAGCTATTTTACAAAAATATATTAAGCAACGAACTAATCTAATAATAAAACTCATGTTATTAGTTCCTCCCATACGCGCATATAAAAAGAAGTTAGACAAAGCTATTGATAAATTGGTTATAGAGGCTCTAGCAGAAACACAGATACCTAATCCTGAAAAAGTAATGGAGAGATATCCCCATGAGCTCTCAGGTGGAATGAAGCAAAGAGTAATGATTGCTCAGGCGATTGCTTGTAATCCAGACTTATTAATTGCAGATGAACCCACGACCGCTTTGGATGTAATTGTACAAGCACGGATATTAGAATTGATTCAAGAATTGCAAAAGAGACATAAAACTTCTGTTTTATATATAAGCCATGATCTATCTCTTGTTCGCAAAATTTGTGATCGTGTTGCCGTAATGTTCGCTGGTAAAATTGTGGAGAGTGGAGATTCAGATACTATTTTTAAAAATCCAGTACATCCTTACACGAAAGGTTTGATAAAAGCTTCGTTTATGACCCATGAACGCGGAAAATTAGAGGAAATTGAAGGAATCGAAGCAACATAGGATAACTATAATCTGAAAAATGGACCGATCAGTCTACTTAACAAAAATTATATTTTTAGGCTTAAGTTCATCTAGTTTATGAATTTTGTCATAAAACTTACTAATAAAAAACAAGGGTAAAAAATTGAACTCTGATGTTAGAACTACACTTAGTGTACAAAATTTAAAAAAATATTTTCCTATCAAGGAGGGTGTATTCCAGACAGTTGTAGGGCATGTACATGCTGTTGACGGTGTGAGTTTTGACATAAGTGCTGGGGAGACCCTAGCACTTGTTGGCGAGAGTGGATGTGGAAAAACAACTACTGGTCGGTGTGTTGCTGGTATTGAAAAATTAACAGATGGAAACATTTATTTTGATCTCCCAAAGACCAGTATGGATGTTTTAGAAAAAGCTCAAACTGGTAAAATTGCGAGACAAGAAAACCAAGAAATCGAACAAATAAATAGTTCTTACGACATAAATAAAATTACTGGGGAAGCTTTCAATTATTACAGAAAAAACTGTCAGATGGTGTTTCAGGACTCTTTTGCGTCACTCTCTCCACGCCAGCTGGTAAGTGATATTATCTCACGTCCGTTGAAGCTTCACAAAATCTGCACAAATGATGAATTGTTACCAAAAACTATAGACTTATTAGAACAAGTTGGACTGGGAAGAGAGCATTTATATCGTTTTCCACATCAATTTTCGGGTGGTCAACGACAACGCATTTCTATTGCAAGAGCATTAGCACTCGATCCAAAATTAATTGTGCTCGATGAGCCAACCAGCGCATTAGATGTTTCAGTTCAAGCAAGAATTCTCAATTTATTGCACAATTTACAGCAGCAACGAAGCCTAGCGTACCTGTTTATTACCCATAATCTATCGGTAGCACGCCATATGGCTGATAATATAATAGTTATGTATTTTGGCAAAGTGGTTGAGGCCGGTAAAACCGAGGAAGTTTTTTCTAATCCACAGCATCCTTATACTAAAAAATTACTTGAAGCAGCTACTTAGGTGGATCACTTTTCTTTTAATGACCAATTAAACAATCTTACATTCATCTTAAAATCTCAGCTTTTTTCGAAAAATCTATTTAATTAGTCGTGGTAGATTAAATTAATTTAGGTAAAAATCTATGTGGTGAAAACATCTACCTCGCAACCATCTCTTAACTCAATTTCTTTGATAACTTTATTTGAATGCATCAAATCGGTAAGGTGCGCTCTAGCCTCTCCTGCTGCAAAGAATAACTCATGGCTTTGAAAACGCCTGCCAAATAACACATCTATTCCATCACTTACAGTAATAGGTCGTTTTTTTGCCTCAGAAAGTAATAAGTCTAATCTCTTTTTGTGATGCTCAATTAACACCCTAGCTCTCTCATTTCCCTCAACAAACGGCCAATCATGGCCAGGAAAAATTTTAACCATCGGGTCTAGCAAACTCATTTCTTGGAGGTAGTTAAGATAATCACCAAGAACATTTTTATCAGCATTCCTTAAATCAGCAGAAATATTAGGTGAAATTCTTGGTAGCAAGAAATCAGTTGGTAGAAAAAGTTTATCAAGGTCATTAATTAAGGAAATTTGACCTGAACTATGGCCACAGTCAATTCTGCATCTCCAGCTACTATAAGTACCAAAAATAGTATCAGCCTCAGAAAATTCTTTGAAATTTGGTAGTTCGGGAACATAACGAAGATATCTGTCAGAATCGTTGCGCCCAAGTGCAATTTCTCTTTTTGGCAGACCGTAGCTAGTATATTTTGAGGCCAGCAGTTCTGAAAAATCTGATGGTGACAAGTTGAAAAGGAAATTTGCGTGCGAAATCTCCTCTAAAGAGGAATAGCATTCTGCTCCAGTCATTTTTGCAAGCTCACATGCAAATCCAATGTGGTCAACATGATGATGAGTTATTATAATTTTGTCTACTGGTTTTGTAGATAGAACCCCTGATAAAAGAGCCTTCCAGTACTGTCTAGTTTTTTCTCCAAAGATACCAGCGTCGATAATTACCCATCCTTTATCAGTATCTATTATAAAAAGATTGATATGGTCTAATCGAAACGGCAGTGGAAGCCTTCCCCAGTATAAATCTGGACTTAATTTTACAAGTTTGTTTGGTTGAGGTAGTTCTATTGGAAGCTGTTTCATTAGAGTATCTGTAATTTAAAAAGCAAAAAAAGATAAAATTCTGTCTTTTGAAATGCTAAGGATCAAACATAACTGCGTCAATTGTTGCTTTTATGATATAAGTATAAAAGAATGCATGGAAAAAGGTTAAATTTAAAATGTATACGCCACCAATTCAGGACCAAAAATTCATCATAGAATATTTAATTGGCTTCGACACAATAGCCCGACAAGCGAAAATTGATAACCAAAATCAGGAAAGCATTGATAAAGAGCTTGTTTGGTCAATTCTGGAAGAAGCTGGAAAATTTGCTAGTAACATATTAGCACCGTTAAACCATTCTGGTGACAAACAAAACTCGATAATTACTGAAGAGGGTGATGTAAGAACTCCTGATGGATTCAGAGAAGCATATAAGGCAATGTGTGATGCTGGCTGGACAACGTTAGAGGCTAAAAGTGAGTGGGGCGGACAGCAAATGCCAATGAGTATCAGTGCAGCTGTCTGCGAAATGTGGCATTCTGCAAATATGAGCTTCGCACTCTGCCATTTGTTAAGTCAGGGACAAATTTATGCCCTCCAAAAATCTGGTTCGGAGGAGCAGAAAAAAAAGTATTTACCAAACCTTGTTTCTGGTAAATGGACAGGTACTATGAACCTGACGGAGCCTCAAGCTGGCACAGACCTATCTAAAATAAGAACTAAAGCAGTGCGAGTAGGCAACCACTACAAAATTTCAGGCCAGAAGATTTATATAACTTATGGTGAGCATGACATGGCTGAAAATATAATCCATTTGGTGCTTGCTAGGACACCGGATGCTCCGGAGGGTATCAAGGGCATTTCGTTATTTATCGTTCCAAAAATTTTGTTGAAGGACGATGGAAGCCTTGACCGTCCTAATGATGTTAGGTGCATTTCTATTGAAAAAAAACTTGGCATTAAAGGTTCTCCGACTGCCGTTCTACAATATGGAGATAATGGTGGCGCCATTGGCTATTTGGTGGGAGAAGAGAACAAGGGTCTTGAGATTATGTTTAGCATGATGAATCACGCCCGTTTTAACGTTGGTCTCCAAGGTCTCGCAATTGCGGAGAGAGCTTATCAGCAAGCAGTGGTTTACGCAGAGACAAGAGTACAAGGCACTCCTCTAGCACAAGAGACAGGTGTTCCGATAAATCGTCACCCAGACGTTTTAAGATTATTATCGGTAATGCGCTCTGAAATTGATGCAATGAGAGCCTTAATATTTACAGGTGCAAACGCTATGGACATCGCAGATAATACCCTGAGCGAAGTTATTGCAGATGAACAAAAAAGAGCTTCTGTTCTGATTCCTATTATAAAGGGTTGGATAACAGAGCTATCTGTTTTTCATTGTTCTAATGGATTGCAAGTTCATGGTGGAATGGGATTTATCGAAGAAACTGGGGCAGCTCAATATCTGCGTGATTCTCGTATTCTGCCAATCTATGAGGGAACTACTGCCATTCAGGCAAATGATTTAATTTTTCGTAAAACCATTAGAGATGAGGGGCGTACAATACGAAATCTTCTGGATGAAATAGAGACGGAAATCGCACTAGTAGATGAATGTTATTCAGTGCCAATGTCAAATGCAATCGCAGAAGTACGTTCTACATTAGAAATATTACTGTCAAAAGCCAATGACTCTCGCTATCTTGCTGCTAACGGTGTTAATTGGTTAATGCAACTAGGATATTTGTGTGGAGGATGGATGGCTGTTAAATCAGCAGATAGAGCGATGAAAAATGCCAAAGATCTCTCAGACGATTTTGTTAACTCAAAAAAAATATGTGCAGAAATTTATTTGCAACATAGTTTGCCCCACGTTGGAACCTTTTTAAACGTTATCAATCATGAAGATAATTCGATTTTGAATATGAATGTGAATTGGCTTCACAGACAAACGGCATAAAATCTTTTAAAAAACAAAATTTAAATTAAAGGGGTATTCTCTTGAGCAAAAAATATAATTTCGACACACTAAGTTTGCATGCAGGTCAGACTCCAGACACTGAATATGGTTCAAGAGCGGTGCCAATACATCAAACCACCTCTTATGTGTTTCGTGATACACGTCATGCTGCGGCTTTGTATAACATGGAGGTTGGGGGGCACTTATATTCTCGAATATCAAATCCTACTGTTGCCGTTCTTGAACAGCGTGTAGCTGCGTTGGATGATGGGGTGGCAGCAACAGCAACAAGCTCAGGTATGTCTGCTTTATTTTCAGCAATCCTCACAGTTTGCTCGGCTGGTGATCACATTGTTGCCTCTTCCCAATTATATGGCGCTAATGTTAATTTATTAAAATATACACTTCCTCGTTTTGGTATTGATACAAGCTTTGTTGATCCAACAAATCATCGTGAGATTAGGTCAGAAATAAAAGAAAATACGAAATTATTTTTCTCTGAAATCATTGGTAATCCGAGTCTTGTAGTTTTAGATGTTGATGCCATTGCATCAATTTGTGAAGAACACTCAATTTTATTTATGGTGGATGGTACCTTTAATACACCTTACTTGATGGCACCCATCAAAAACGGTGTGAATATAATTATTCACTCTCTTACCAAATGGATGGGCGGACATGGTGTGGCGATAGGCGGTGTAGTGGTTGATGGTGGAAATTTTGACTGGGGTGCTAAAGATAAGTTTCCAACAATTTCAGAACCACATTATGCCATGGACGGCATTAATTTCTATGAGGAATTTGGCCCAGCAGCATTTACGGCGAAATTTCGGGCAGAGGCAATGTATAATTTTGGCCCCTCACTTGCTCCTATGAATGCGTTTCATATTTTGCAAGGTTTAGAAACATTGCCTCTAAGGATGCAAAGACACATGGAGAATACCGAAAAATTGCTTCAATATCTAACGCCTCATCCCCAGGTTTCTTGGGTTCGTCATCCCGCGTTACCAGACCATCCTCAATATGGACTTGCGGCAAAAATGCTTCCAAAGGGCTCCGGGTCTATAATCACATTTGGTATAAAAGGTGGGCGAGATGCCGGTAAAAAATTTATTGAAACCGTATCATTGTCGTCTCACCTCGCCAATGTTGGTGATGCAAAAACGCTTGTAATCCATCCAGCAAGTACAACTCATTCCCATATTGATGCAGACTCCATGCTATCAGCGGGACTTACAGATGATATGATACGCTTATCTGTTGGATTGGAAGATATTTCTGATATTATTTCTGACTTCGAACAAGGACTTAAAGCGGCGAGCAAGCTGTAGTTATCTGTTTAAATAGGATAGTTTTATGAAAATAACATTGAACGGTCTTTCAACATATCTTTCAACAGGAGGTAAAACACCACTTGATGATGGCAAAGCTTTGATTTTCTTACCAGGAAGCGGTCAAAGTCACCTCACATTCATTTTACAAACGCGTTTTTTTGCATTTGAGGGATATTCAATATATGCACCAGATTTTCCAGGACACGGATTTTCTCAGGGTAAACCACTAGAAACGATCGAAGAAATGGCAGATTGGGTGGCTGAACTTATGAACCATTGTAACCTTCAATCTGCTATATTAATTGGTCATTCACAAGGGTGCCTTGTTGCAATGGCGTTTGCGCATAAATATCCAAAATTAGCAAAGAAATTGATTCTAATAGCGGGCGCATTACAAATCAAAGTGAACGATTATTTATTAAACACATCTAGTAACGCACTATCTGATGCTGTCTCAATGATGATAGAGTGGGGTCATGGAAAAAATGGTCATTTTTTTTCACCCACTCAACCTGGTCATTCGTTGATGGGTGTTGGAAGAGAATTAATGTTGTCAAATAAACCGGAGGCATTGAATGCAGATTTGAATGCTTGCAATCAGTTTGATGCAGGTTTAATCGCCTCAACACTTGATTTGCCTGTTTTATGTATTCTTGCACAAAGTGACAAAATGACACCGATCATATTAGGTATTAAAATGGCAAATGCTATAAAAAATGCTAAATATGTGGTGATATCTAAATCAGGCCACATGATTCCACTTGAAAAACCAGATGAAGTTAACTCAGAAATTCTGAGTTTCGTTGAATAACTTATTTATTGAGCAAAGGCAAATTAATGCATACTGCTAAAAAGCACTTTAAAAAAATCGCAGTAATAGGGGCCGGTACAATGGGCAGTGGCATTGCCGCCCAGATAGCAAATGCAGGATTAGATGTGACGCTAATTGACCTGGCAGCTAAAGATGAGAATGCTATTCCTCCAGCAGAGTTGGCCATAAAGAGGCTTATTAAATCAGACCCTCCACAGCTTGTTTCGAAACAAGTGTCAAATCAGATAGAAACTGGAACGATAGAGGATGATCTTGAAAAATTAAGCGATTTTGATTGGATAATTGAGGCTGTTGTTGAACGTCTTGAAATCAAAAAATCACTTTATGCACGTCTTAATAAAATAATAAAATCTAATTGTGTGGTAACTTCAAATACATCCTCGATTCCAATCACGCTATTAATGGAGGATATGAATATTGACTTTCAAGAGCGGTTTGCTATCACCCATTATTTTAACCCTGTTCGATATATGCGCTTATTAGAATTGGTTATTGGAAAGCACACTAGAGGAGATGTTGTCGATAAATTAGCTGAGTTTAATGATGTAATTCTTGGTAAAGGCGTTATCAGGTGCGAAGATACCCCAGGGTTTCTTGGAAATCGACTTGGTGTTTACGCTATGCAAGTTGGTCTCAATGAGGCGCTTAAACGGAATATTCCCTTCGATGACGCAGATGCAATTCTTGGTAGACCAATGGGCGTTCCAAAGACAGGTGTTTTTGGTTTATATGATTTAATAGGTATCGATTTAATGTCAGATGTTGTCGCGTCAATGCGCAAGATTTTGCCAAAAAATGACGATTTTCAGAAAGTAGGCACTGATCCTGAACTCATTACTTCGCTTATTAAGTCTGGTTACACAGGACAAAAGGGGCTCGGCGGCTTTTATAAAGAAAACGAAAAGGGTAAAAAGGTTAGAGAATTATCAAAAAAAGATAGCCAAGTTGTCAAGTGGCGTGACATCCATCAAATACCTGAACTAGCTGAAAAAGCAGCAAAAGCGCAAAGCGAGCAAAAAGAGGCGCTATTAGTGCTAGTCCAAGATAATAGTAAATATGGTGAATTTGCCTGTTCCGTATTAGCGCATATCTTTTGTTATGCAGGCCAGCTATTAGGAGTTATCACTAACAATCCCCAAGATATCGATGATGCAATGAAATTGGGATTTAACTGGCAGCGCGGTCCTTTTGAGATGATTGATGCAATTGGACCAAAATATTTGTATAAATTAATCAGTGACACTGGTCTTTCTATACCCGCAACCCTAAAGGTTGATAAGTCATTTTATACGCTGGATGAGAAAAGTGTATTAGTACGTGATACTGTTAAAGGCTATGTTCCAGTAAGTCTGCCGAAGGGCTCGTTTAGGTTACAAATTCTAAGACGCACACTTCCAGTGCTTATTCAAAATAATGATGCTACCTGTTACGCTATTGAAGATAATATGCGTCTCGTTGAATTTCATTCTAAAGCTAATGCATTGCGTCCTGGTACAGTTGATATATTGGATTATGTCAGCAAAAATCCGGGAAATGGTGTTATTATTCATAATGATGCGCAACATTTCTCTGCTGGGGTAGACTTGAATTATTTTAGAAAACTGATTGAAAATAAAAATTGGGTAGAGATAGATCAGTTCCTCAGCAAATTTCAAGAAGTCGTATCGAAACTTAAATATCTTCATGTGCCAGTTGTCGGAGTGCCATCTGGTCTTGCTATTGGAGGAGGATTCGAGGTTTTGGCACATTGTGACGCACTTGTTGCACATACGAATTCGACCTTTGGGCTAGTGGAGGCTGGAGTTGGACTGTTGCCAGCAGGTGGGGGTGTCAAGCAAAGTTATTTGCGTTGGTTTGAGAAAACCAATGATTGGGATGAAGCTGCTTGGCAGTGCTGGATGCAAATAGGCTACGGAAGAATAGGTACCTCTCCAGATATTTCGTCTAGATACCATTACTTTTTGCCGGATAGAGATTTGCAAGTGATGAATAAAGATAGATTATATGAACAAGCATGTTCGCTAAATACCAGCTTACAGAAAACATATACGCCACCAAAAAAACCAATTTTTAAATTAGCAAACCCACAAATAAGAAAAAAAATGTATAATTTTATGAAGAAAGGTGTAAAAGAGGGCTTGTTTACACCTCATAATTTGACAACAGCGATGGCCATTGCCGATGTTGTCGTCGCCAAAGAAGGTGAGATTCAGTCTGCTTCAGAACAAGACATTTTTGACCGAGAGCGTTATAATTTTATCAATCTAGCAAAGACGCCACAGACGTTAGGCCGAATTTCATCATTGCTTGACTCCGGGATAGCTGAACAAAATTAACTGTTAAATATTTATTCTGAAGACTGTAAAGATTGACGAAGTATGTATTTTTGAATCTTTCCCGTTGATGTTTTCGGAATTTCTTGAAATATTACTGATTTTGGCGTTTTAAAGCCTGCCAAATGTTGACGACAGAACGAAATAATTTCTTCTTCTGTAGCTGAAGTATTTGGTTTCATTTCAACAAAAGCACAAGGTGTTTCACCCCATTTTTTATCCGTTTTTGCGACTACTGCAGCAAAGGCTATATTTTTATGTCGATAAAGTACATTCTCAACTTCAACTGAGGAGATATTTTCTCCTCCTGAAATTATAATATCTTTTAATCTATCTTTTATTTCTATATAACCGGATTGATGACGAACAGCTAAATCACCTGACCGAAAAAACCCATCAGATAAGCTTTGCTCTGTTGCAGTTTCGTTTTTATGGTAGCCTTTCATAATTGTATTAGAGCGAATAATAATTTCACCAATTGTTTGCCCATCAGCCGGAACAGGTGTATCAGTTTCACGGTCTAAAACGTCAACTGTTTCTGTGTGGGTAAACTGCACTCCCTGCTGTGCCTTAATGGCTGCCTGTTCTTCAAAATCAAGTTTATTCCAATTATTTTGCCATACGCATTGCACAACATGTCCATAGGTTTCTGTTAAGCCATACACTTGCATCACTGTGAAACCAATCGCTTCTATTTTTTGAAGAATTGCAGCTGGTGGTGGAGCACCTGCAGTCATCGCCTGTACAGGCCAGCTTGGTTTAAACTGGATTTCCTTCTGGGCATTAACAAGCATTCCTAAAATAATAGGAGCACCCCCAAAATGTGTTACTTTATGTTTTTTGATAAGTTCAAAAATTGCTTTTGCTGTAAGCTGGCGTGCACAAATTACTTTTCCTGCAATTAAGCTCATCATCCAAGCATGCCCCCAACCATTACAATGAAACATCGGAACCGTATAAAGGTATGTTGGATGCATCTGCATTTGCCACGCAGGAACTGTACCCATTGCCATTAGGTAGGCTCCACGATGATGATAGACAACTCCTTTCGGTAGTCCACCCGTCCCAGATGTATAATTTAGACAAATTGCATCCCATTCATCATCTGGAAGCTGCCAGTTAAAATCTGCGTCCCCTTTTTCTATTAGTTGCTCATAGTCGTATTTCCCAACTGGTGTAGCTTCAGCGCTACCAATATCTTGGCTGTCAATAATATTGATGATTTCAAAATCAGTGTAATCAGAATGTGATAATGCCTTTGATATAACATCAGAGAAACTATTATCTGCGATTAATATTCTAGGCTCTGCATGCTCAAAAATATAGGCTATTGTCTCAGCGTCGAGTCTAATATTTACGGTATTCAGAACGCCACCTGCCATCGCAATAGCAAATTGGCATTCAAACATCTCAGGCGTATTTGCCGCTATAACGGTAACAACTTCTCCTTTTTGTAATCCATGCTGTTTTAATGAGGATGCAAGTCTCACACATCTCTCATAAGTTTCGTGCCAAGTATATTTTCGATTTCCATAAATTACAGAAACCTTATCCGGATAAAGATTGGAGGTGCGTTTTAAAAACGATAAAGGGCTCAAGGGTACATGATTGGCTTTTCTCTTCACCATAAAAGCCTGATTTATTTCGTCGATATTTCTTGCCATTTATTCTCCTAAAATCCTCTGAAACAATATTTACAGATCATGAGGTAAAATAAGTTTGTATTCAACTTCTTATTTAAATTTTCGTTTTTGTTATTAATTATATTTCGATATTTACATGTTAATATTAGAAATTACGCAATGAATACATATTGAACTAAAAAATTAATGAGACGCCAAGTAAAGAAAAAGCCAACATTGCTAGTGAAGTGAATATTATGACGAGCACATAAGAAAAATTCACTCTAGCTAATTCGGTGATGTTAGTTTTGATACCAAGTGCAGATATTGCTAAAACTAAAAAAATTGATGACGACTTTTGCAAAGCGAATGATATTGTAGCTGAAAGTGGAACCATGTTTGTTAGAAAAGCCGCAGCTATAAAAAAAATTAAGAACCATGGTAGTTTCGAATTTCCTGTCTGGCTTTTGTTAAACATATAGGACGTTAATATCACAATGAATGGTAGGGTTGCTACTCTGATCATCTTAACAAATGTTGCAATTATTCCAGCCTCTTCACCTATTGAATAACCGGCACCAACCACCTGTGCTACATCATGAATAGTTGAGCCCATCAAATAACCGCTAACAATGTCCGACATTTCTAACAATTTTGATAATAAAGGATAAATGACCATTGCAATTGTAGAGAGTATCGTGACACCAAGGATTACAAACAATACATCTTTTTCTTCAATTTTCTTTTTTGGAATGACGGCCGAAACTGCCAATGCTGCTGAAGCCCCACAAATCGCCACAGAGCCGGCTATTAAACAGCCGATTGCTAATTTGTTTTTAAATAGATAACTAATTAAGATGCCGGTGAAAAATGTAGCAAAAACTAAAATGATAGTAAAACCAATCGAGACGTAGCCCAAATCAGTTACATTTTCAAATGAAAGACGAAATCCAAGCAGGGCAACACCAAAGCGCAGCATTTGTGAAGCTGAAAAATCAACCCCTTTTTCAAAAACTTTTTTTCCTCCAATAAAGTTGAAAATCATTCCAATTAAGAGAGATACCATCATTACAGGTAAATCAAAACTTGATGAAATGATGAATGCAAAACACGTAACTGTCGATACTAATATAATTCCAGGTATGGTATGATTTAGTATATTTGGTTTTAAATTCATTTAGTTTGCTCAAGATAACATTGATATGAAACTTTTTGGCTGTTTGCTCTCAATAAAGTCAGGCTTTTTAGAACGATTTTATACGACTTATTTCCTCAATAATTGAGTTCTTATATTTAAAAAGATTTATTCTATCTTGAATGTTGCAGATGCCCAAAGTGACTCCCAAATTGCGCCTTCAGTATTGGAACTAGATTCAATTTTCTGAATTACAACAGAATCAATAAGATAGCTCATGTTAGAATTCGGCATTATTTGAAAAATACCATTATCGTCAGTTTTGCTAATTGATTTTTGTACTTCACCTTTATTATTTTTTGCGAAGACGGTAACCAACGAATTTGGATATGAATTGCCTTCATAATATAACATAAATGAAAGGCCCTTGACCTTGTTAGTAAGTAAATCCTTGTTCTGTAGTACCCACTCCAACCTCATGCCAGAAAATTTGTCAGAGCCTTTGCTGTTTAAAACAGATACATAGCTCTTGGAATAACGTGTATATCTCTCCGCAAAGCCTTCTTTAGGAAGATTGTTAAACACATGCTGCTTTGGTATTTCTGCAAATCCTTTTTCTTCGGTAAAGTTAATAAATTTTTCAAAATTATTATAGGTAAGAAAAGATGGAGTTGATTGGTAAATTATTACATTTAATCCATCATGCTGCGGGATGAGGTTCAATGCTGGACGGTCACCAATTCTGCCATTCACTCTCTGTTTATCATCTCGAGATAGGACTTCGAACCTTACAAAATGATCTTCTAAATATGGATTTTCGTATCCAGAAAAATCTTGCCCAACAAACAAAGAAGCACTTAAAATATCACCTTTTGAAAGCTTATATTTTTTTGGCTCTATCCAAAATTCATGTGCAATTGCGGAACCATTGGAAAACCAGAAAATAGCAATAATATTTGCAAATAACAATATCATTTTATATACAAAAGACATATATGCTCCTCTTAGTTAATCAGTAATGTTTAATGTCAAATTCAAAAGCCAATAAACCTAAAATTCTTTTATTCGAGCTGTTTCTCGTAATTTTTATGGCGTTTAATATAACCTTATTAACAAGTATAAGCCAGCGTTCTTTTGGTCATGAAATATCCCCAGCGATTGCTGAAATACTTGTAAAAGAGGACGTAGTTGAAATTGATATTTATTATTCTGTTGAGATATTTTTAGCGAATATTGATGCTTCGTCTGTTAAAAATACAAACGAAACCTCCAAATCAGACATTTATGACGCATATCGCTTGCTTGATAGTGAGGATATAGCAAAACAATTTCAGAGTATGTCCTCGTCTTTTATTAAGTTGATAACTATAAAATCTCAGCAAAAAAGCATTGAGCCAGAATTTGTTAGTATTGAAATATCTGAAAGTAGTAATATCACATATCCAAGAGAAAGTAAGATTAAGTTAATTGCGCCAATTGGTGAAGATGATAAACATATTTTATTTGGGTGGAATAAAAGACTAGGCCCTATGATAATAAGGCAAGTTTCAGATAGCCTAGAGTCCTCACGGGTTGGAACAGAGCCCGAATTATATTCTGCTTATTTGTCCTCAGGAGAGCTTAGTTCTCCGATTATTATTGAGGGAATAACCTCTGTTTCGTCTTTAAAAATTATTAGAGATTATTTGATAATTGGTTTTGAGCACATTATTCCAAAAGGACTTGACCATATTTTGTTTGTTCTTGGTTTATTTCTATTCGCCTCAAGATTTTCACAGTTGGTTGTGCAAGTCTCTCTTTTTACAGTAGCTCATACAATAACGCTTGCTTTAGCCAGCATTGGCTTAGTTAACATACCTTCAAATATAGTAGAACCACTAATTGCTCTGTCCATAAGTTATGTAGCTCTTGAGACTTTGTGGCATACCCGAATGGGATGGTCTAGATTGATAATTATTTTTGCATTTGGTTTATTGCATGGTCTAGGGTTCGCTTCTGTTTTGATGGAGATTGGTCTTAATCAACGACATTTTATTATTGGCCTTGTTGCGTTTAATATAGGTGTTGAAATAGGACAACTAGTAGTAATTTGCGCCGCATATCTGTTTATTGGAATATTGTTTTTCAAGACACGTTTTTATCGCTCTTTTGTGCAGATTCCACTCTCTCTCGTAATAGGTGCGATAGGAGGATGGTGGTTTATTGAACGAATATTTTTTTAAATTTTCGGGAAATAAATATTAAAAAAAAGGGGTGATATATTCACCCCTTAAAAACGCGTAAGTATAGGGAGGAAACTATGCGGCGTTTTCATTTTTAGAATTGTTATTTACAGCCATTTTTTCTGCTACGAATTCTGGGATTTGACCTCTAATAATACCAAGGTCAGCTAGAGTATTATCATCGAGTCTATATAAAGCTCGACAAGAATTGGAATATTCAAGCCATGACACAAATTTTGATACAATATAATTATTTTTAAAGTTCGGTAAAACGGACATTTCTGCTCCATATGTTTTAAATTGAAAAGTGGGTATGTTTTATACCTGTT
>CACOCY010000007.1 GCA_902625725.1 uncultured SAR116 cluster alpha proteobacterium
AACGTAAGACCACGAAGTCTGGATTGGATATTCTCCTCTGCTATACCTTTACCTGTTTGCTTGAAAAAGGGCTCTAACATGCCATCAATATGTGACATTGCACCACTTATAGAAATTTTTTTATAAGTGACACCAAGATTATTTGCAAGTAATTCAGCATCAAGTAGGCTAATCTCAGATGTGAATTCAGAGGGCATCATAATTGCGCTAACTTTTTCAGCGCCAAGAGCATCTGCTGCAAGAACAGCCACTAGAGCTGAATCGATTCCCCCGGACAAACCAAGTACAACACCAGGAAAGTTATTCTTATCTACATAATCTCTTATTCCAATCATTAAAGCGCTATAACAGGAAGCAAGACCCTCATCAGGTTTATGAATCTGTCCAATCAGCCTTGCACCTTTTATATTAGTATCCAATGTCACCAATGAGACATCCTCTGCGAAACTAGGTAGGTGAGCGACAAGCTCACCACCGACATTCAGCGCAAAAGAATTTCCATCAAAAATAATTTCATCCTGACCGCCTACAAGATTAAGATAAATAATTGGTAAATTAGTCTCATTCATCCGAGCGATTGCTGTAGCCATTCTGCGATCTTGTTTACCTATTTCAAATGGACTGGCATTCAATGAAATAATAACTTGTGCACCGGTTTCTTGTAATGTCTCACAAATATCAGAAGTCCAGATATCCTCGCAAATAGCTAAACCAAGGCGCCATCCACGAATGGATATTGGTCCTATTCTATCACCTGATACAAAATTACGTTTATCGTCGAAAACACCATAATTTGGTAGATTAATCTTGTCATAATGGTGAGCTATTTTTCCGTCCTCTAAAACGAAAAGAGAATTATACAGAACACCATCCTGCTTTCTTGGTGCCCCAACTATTATCGCAGGTTTCTCACCTTTTGTGTGAGTTGCTAATTCATAAAGAGCAGCCTGAATCTCAGCCATAAAATCATTGCGGTACACTAAATCGTCACAGGGGTATCCCGCAAGGTACATTTCGGGTGTTATCATTATATCCGCACCTAAATTAATTGCTTTGTTATGAGCGGAAATTAATTTTTCTTTATTTGTCCTCACATTCCCTAGATGCGGGTTAAGCTGGGCCATTGCAATGGACAGTTTATCGGTGTTTTTTAAATCATCTCTGTTCATATTTGCTCGCCATTATCAGGATCTGAATTTCGAGAAAATAAAAATTCTCTTCCAATTTTTACGTGAGGGTTACCGTTATAGGAGATAATATCAGCGGTAGCATAGGTATCTGACCAATTAGATGGTAAATAAGAACCTGTGCCAATTATGTCTACTGGAGCCTTTGCTAGAGAAAACACACGACATTTATCGGGACTAAACCCACTTGAGGCAACAATTTTGACTTTATTAAATCCGACTTTATTCAGCTGCTCACGCATGTGCCAAATAGCAGAAGCAGAAACACCAGTCCCCATTAAATACTTGAGTTCTTGTTCACTTCTATATCCACGTATTGCATCTGGAACATTTCTGTCTAAAACTGCATAGGATTCTTGAGTATCTAACCCTTGCACAAATCTACCACCATGGGTGTCGATTCTAACAGACAGCTGACCGGTTTCAACTAATTTTGGGAATGCTTTTGCCACAGAAATGGCATCATCAATTTCATGTCCATAATAATCTACAAGCACCGTTAATGAACGCTTTGGAAAGGTTTTATGAAAAAGCTCTGCTGCCTTTAGAGTACTTCCTGCATAACCAATTAATGCATGTGGCATAGTTCCCATGCCGTGCTTCATTCCAAAGAAATGTGAGGTGGCTTCAGCCGCACACCCTATAAATCCTACAGCATCATTTTTTGAAATGGCTTTCTTTGAACCAACAGAAGCACCATATGCCATTAATTCGGCCATTTCAGTCCCTGCACAATGACGTGCATCCATTGCTATAAAGCCCACATTTGGAAGTTCTATAGACATGTGATAAGCATTATATGCAGCAACACATGCTGCTCCCAATTTTTGTAAAAAAATTGTTTCCAAATCTACTAGAGCAACCATGCTGCCAGATATATAGAACATAGGTTCACCAGCGCCAACCCATGCACCCTCTTTGAATAGTTTTTCAATTTTTACCGAAACACCTCGTTCGTCGGTTATTTTGAGTAGCCAATCAATTGCTAATTTTGACGCAAGAGTCACAGGTCTGCGCATAAACACTGCGTAAGTTACATAAGCATCACCATTTTCTTGCACTATCTTTCGCGTTAGATTAAAATAACTATCAGTATAACGCGGATGCAATTGTCTATCTGGCCACATCTTGGTCAATGTTCTAATACCCCACCCTTATCACGAGAAGATAGCTATATAGCCTGCAATATTCCAGCAGATTGATCGCGACGCTTTTTCATTAAATTCGCAATTAGAAATGCTAGCTCAAGTGACTGGCTTGCATTAAGTCTGGGATCACAATGAGTATGATATCTATCACCGAGTGACTCTTCCGTTACAGAAACAACACCACCAACGCATTCTGTTACGTTTTGTCCTGTCATCTCAAAGTGAATACCTCCAGGATAGGTTCCAACCTCATCGTGAGCAGCAAAAAAACCTTCAACCTCTCTCATTATATCTTCAATTCGACGTGTTTTATATCCAGAACTTGCTTTAACCGTGTTTCCATGCATTGGGTCGCAGCACCACACCACGATTGCACCAGAATTTTTTACCGCTCGTAATAAAGTTGGTAATTTTGCTAAAACTTGGTTTGCCCCCATTCTTGCGATTAACGTTAATCTACCAGGTATGTTTTCTGGGTTAAGAATATCTATTAATTTTAACAAATCATCTGCCTCAAGAGAGGGTCCGCATTTAAGTCCAATGGGATTGGCAATACCACGCATATATTCTACGTGAGCACCATCAACTTGGCGAGTGCGGTCTCCAATCCAAACCATGTGTGCTGACGTTGTGAATAGCTCTTTTTCATCTGTGATTGTATCCTTACGTGTCATTGCTTCTTCGTAATTAAGCAATAAAGCTTCATGACTTGTATAAAATTCAGTTTCCATTAAAGCTCGTGTATTACTTGAGTGAATTCCACAAGCGGCCATAAATTGGAGACATTCCCCAATTTTTTCAGATAATTGTTCGAATTTCTTTGATTGGGCTGTATCTTTAACATAATCGCTATTCCAACTATGCACCTGATTTAAATTTGCCATGCCTCCTTGCGAGAATGCTCTCAATAAATTCAAGGTTGCAGCTGAATGTTCATATACATTTAGCAACCTTGTTGGATCAGGACGCCTGCTAACATCATTAAACTCAATTCCATTAACCATATCACCACGGTAAGAAGGTAGCTCAAGGCCGTCAATTATTTCTGTGGGTGCAGAACGAGGTTTAGCAAACTGGCCTGCCATCCTGCCAACTTTTACAATAGGTAATCCTGCCCCAAAAGTTAATGCAACCGCCATTTGCAGAATTACTTTGAAACTATCTCTAATATTATCAGCGCTATATTCCGCAAAACTTTCTGCACAGTCTCCACCCTGAAGTAAAAACGCACTACCTTTAGCAACTTGCCCAAGCTCGTTACGTAGTTTCTGCACTTCACCAGCAAAGACAAGCGGAGGACGTTTTTCAAGGTTTTTTTCAACAGCTTGAAGGGCAGTTGCATCAGGATATTCTGGCACTTGAGTAATGGGGAGTTCACGCCAGCTATTTGGTTGCCATTTCATACCAACACCTTTATTTATAAAATCTTTTTACTCAAACCAAATTAATCAATTTCATTGTAACCAGAATGTACTGTTTTGCTTAGCTAAATGCAATAAAGTTACTATTTTTAATCTTTATTTTGTTTCGCTAAACCTTATTGTAAAATCCAAATAAGAGTTTCTCCATATTGCATAACATCATGCTCTAGGCGTCCTCATCGTCACAAATTCTTCGGCGGAAGTTGGATGAATCCCAATAGTGGCGTCAAAATCAGATTTTTTTGCACCCATTTTTATAGCAATTGCAATACCTTGCATAATCTCTGCACAATCAGGACCGACCATATGTGCACCAATTACTTTATCAGTTTTTTGCTCTACCACCAATTTCATATAGCTTTGCTCAGAGCGCCCAGAAATTGTATTTTTCATAGCATTAAATCGTGACTCAAAAATTTGTATATTTATATTATTCTGCAGAGCCTGTTCTTCTGTCAAACCAACACAAGATATTGGTGGCTGGCTAAATACAGCAGAAGCAACTGGATCATGAGACATTACTGTTGGTTTGTTTCCATAAAAATTATCTGCAAAAGCATGCCCTTCCCCAATAGCAACCGGTGTTAAACTTATTCTATTTGTGACGTCTCCTATTGCAAAAATTGATGGTATGGAAGTCTGTCCATCTTCAGCGACAACAATTTGTCCAGCATCTCCTGTCTTTACGCCTATTTCTTTTAGCCCTAAATTCGCCGTATTCGGATTTCGACCTGTTGCTGCTAAAAGCTGGTTGGCCTCTATAATTTTTTTATTATCTAAAAATATAGTAAGCCTATTAGATTTTTTCTGAACTTTAGTTATCGAACTGTTGGAATGAAGCATTATACCTCTCTTAGGAAGACATTTAGCAATGTGTTCTCTTACATCGTCATCAAAGCCACGAAGAGGAAAGTCACTTCTATAAACCAAATGAGTATTGCTTCCGAGTGCTGCAAATATACCTGCAAATTCTAATGCTATATAGCCGCCACCCTGAATTACGATTGTTTCTGGCAGCTGATTTAAATCTAACGCCTCATTTGAGGTTATAGCGTTTTCTGCCAACCCTTCAATGTCAAGAATGTTTGGTACGCCGCCGACTGCTATTAGAATTCTTTGTGTAGATAATGTCTTACCATTTACCAGCACCTCATTAGGCCCAGTAATGGTTGCATTACCTGCAATAAATTCCACACCTGCATTTTCGATTAACTCTCTATAAATCCCTTCGAGCCGATGGATTTCGTCATTTTTAGCAGCTATAAGTGAACCCCAATTATGCTGCAAACCATCTATCCGCCAGCCAAATCCTTCAGCATCAGAAGCCTCATGAGCGAAACTAGCACCATATACAAGCAACTTTTTTGGTACACATCCTCTAATAACGCATGTACCGCCTAGACGGTCTTTTTCAATTATCGCGACGCTAGCCCCGTATGAGGCTGCTACCCTGCTAGCCCTAACTCCTCCCGAGCCTGCACCAATTACAATTAAATCATAATTATATTTCGCCATTATTAATCCTGCTTACTTCTCAACTAAATGCATCTCTAATACCTTTTTAAATGTTAGTTGTCGAGAAAGCTTATGCTCAGTAAAAGGAAATTTATTTAAAGGAGAAAAAATAAAAATTGAAGTTTTTAGTTAAAAATTGAGCCAATCTCTAATATACAATACTTTAATTTTTTCACAAAAGTAGATTGGCAAAACAGAAAATCGATGCTTATCTATATTCCAAATTGAAATTAGCTAATTTCTGAAGATTAGTTACTAACTCAGGGAATGACCATGACAGCCCAATCCAAATTATGGCAACCGACACAATCAGAAATAGAGAAAACAGAATTAACTGATTTCGCAAATTGGGTGAAAACTCATCATGGATTTGACTGGGAAAAACGATACGAAGACTTATGGTCTTGGTCAGTAGAATATCCAGAGTTATTTTGGGACTCCATTTGGCGATGGCATAGTGTTCTTGGAAACAAAGGTAACAAGATCCTGATTAACAAAGATAAGCTTCCAGGCGCTCAATTCTTTCCAGATGCTACCTTAAATTTCGCCGAAAACTTATTACAAAATGCTAATGACCAGCTTGCACTTTCAAGTCATCACGAAAATGGCAAAGTTGAAACTCTCACAAGAAGAGAATTAAAAAAGAATGTGCTAGCACTAGCTGGTTGGATGAAATCACAAGGTCTTGGCAAAGGAGACAGGGTAGCTGCATATATCCCAAACATTCAACAGGCTGTAGTAACTATGCTGGCAGCAGCATCACTTGGGGCGATCTATTCAAGTTGTTCACCTGATTTTGGTTTTAATGGTGTATTTGATCGTTTTAGTCAAATCGAGCCTAGATTATTGATTACTGTTGATGGTTATTTCTATGCAGGGAAAAAAATAAGCAGAGTAGATATTGTTCTCCAACTTAAAGAGAAGATGCCAAGTCTTAAGCATATTTTGGTTCATGATTATTCAGGTAATGCATCCGATTTAATTTCCAAACAAGATATAACATTATATTCAAACGCACTCAAACATCCTCCTTTAAGAAAATTCATTCCTTGTAATTTTAATGATCCATTATATATATTGTATTCTTCAGGAACCACAGGCATACCAAAATGCATAGTACACAGCATTGGTGGCACACTGCTTCAACATATTAAAGAACATAGGCTTCATTCAAATATAAAAAAAAATGCAGCTGTATTTTATTTTACAACCTGTGGATGGATGATGTGGAATTGGCTTGTTTCTGCACTTGCAACAGAGGCAAAAATAGTTTTGTTTGAAGGAAATCCATTTTTTCCAAATGCAGAAAGAATTTGGAAAATGGCGGAATCAGAAAATCTTTATCTACTTGGAACGTCTGCAAAATTTATCGATGCATCGAGGAAATCCGGTGTAAGGCCAAATATGATAGCGGATTTAAAGAACCTTAAAGTAATCTGCTCAACGGGTTCACCGCTCAACTCAGAGGGTTTTGATTTTATTTATAATCATGTTAATGGCAATCTTCAACTTGCTTCTATATCTGGTGGAACGGATATCGTCTCCTGTTTTGTTCTCGGTTGCCCGATCAGGCCTGTGTATACTGGTGAGATCCAATGTAAAGGTCTAGGAATGGATGTAGTAATTCTATCAGATGAAGGAAAAATTCTGTATGGGGAACAAGGCGAGCTTTGCTGTAAGTCTGCTTTTCCATCCATGCCAATCGGATTTTGGAATGATCCTGATGGAAGTAAATATAAAGCTGCTTACTTCGAAACGTTTGATAATATTTGGCGACATGGCGACTGGGCCACTCTCACAGAAAATGATGGCATAATTATTCACGGAAGGTCCGATGCAACTTTAAACCCTGGTGGCGTGCGAATAGGCACTGCAGAAATATACCGACCTGTTGAGGCTTTGGATGAAGTAGTAGAAGCACTGGTGGTTGGACAGACAATTAACAATGATGTCCGAATTATTTTATTTGTAAGATTAAGAGATGACATGATTCTAAATGATGATTTACAGGATAAACTTAAAAAGGAGATAAGGGCAAAAGCAACTCCGAGGCATGTGCCAGAAGTGATATGTGCCGTTAAGGATATTCCGCGCACTCGTTCTGGAAAAATTACGGAACTTGCAGTTCGTGATATAATACATAACAAACCTGTAAAAAATACAGAAGCTCTCGCAAACCCTGAGGCATTAGCTTTATTTTATAATTTACCGGAACTTTTGGGTTAGCGGCTCATCGTCTATTTCCTCAGATAGTCTCACCGTTTTTGACGAATGAACTCATGTAACGCACTTGAATTAGCAAAACGCTTTTTATTTTTTTTAAGAAACGGGATTTGCGACGCAAGTGCACTGTCTTCAGCCTTTTTTAAATCATGTTCATTTGGAAATGGCCCCATTGGCTGAGGTTCACATATATGAGCAATGTATGTATGATTAGCGCTTACCCTATCAGCTTTTGCTTTAAATTTTGATTTTTGCCCAACAGGCCATTTTTCACGAAGAATAAGTAATAACACGTATCCCTGGGCATCCGTATCTAATGTCTCTAAAATGAAGGACTCAGCTACAAATTTAATGTCTTCTTTGATTTCATGAGTTAAATTTTCCTCCGCAATTAAATCAAGCATAGTTCCAAGCCAATTAAGTTGATCTTCTATTTCGCTAGGAACTTGCAACGCATCACGCTTATTTGTAGTCTGGACATTGAATGTCTCAATTTGGCTTTCGCCCATTACAGAAACTATAAAGCTATCTGACATTCATATTACCTTTCGAAATAAATCAATTAAACGGAGTACCCTTATAATGCCAAAAGCAGAAAATCAAATTTTAATTTATTATACCAAATAAGATGATGTCAAAAACACTCAAATTTACAATGCTAGAGGCGGTAGATAAATTAGCAGAACTCGACGCAGATGTTAAAAAAGCTGTGAAAAATTATGGGTACCCAGAGGATAGAATGATGCCCGCCTCTTTTGAAACACTTATTCGTATAATTATTGGACAACAAATATCTAGACAAGTTGCGGATACACTTTGGAATAGATTGAATGAACAAAATCTTCTATATCCCAGTGACTTTACTAGTATAAAGGAAGAAAGATTAATGCGGGTGGGTTTATCACGCAGAAAGTCTGAGTATATAATTGGAATTGCGAACGCGATAACTGAAGGAAAGCTAGATATTAAGCTACTAAGCCAAAAAACCGGCAAAAAAATAAAAGAACAGCTTACCTCTTTCAGAGGAATTGGTGCTTGGACTGCTGATAATTTCCGTCTCTTTGCAATGCAGGATTTTGATGCATGGCCAGGTGGTGATTTAGCATTGCAAGAGGCAATGAAGATCTTAAAAAAGTTACCTGAAAGACCATCCAGTTCACAAATGAGTGAAATAGCTGAAAAATGGTTTCCCTACCGTGGTGCAGGCGCGTTAATGCTTTGGCATTTATATGCTAATACTCGAGGCAATAGAAGACCAATTTAAACAGGAATACGCTTTTTTATAAAACCTAAAAAATATCTGAGCATCTTAATTCAATAAGTTCAATTAGGGATTAGATAAGGGTTTGATGAGATTAGCATTATCATTGACAATATTACCAACTTTTGATGAGACAATATGCCATTTAAGGAAATGACTCTCAGGGGGATTTAAATGAGCTTTCTGAATATCTTGAACATTTGTAAGCCAATCTGCCCAGAATTTTTGCTGCATAAGTACGGGTGTTCTATTATGAAGTTTCGCAAGCGCGCCTGTCGCAGAAGCTGTAATGATTACGAAAGAATAGCCTGTCTCTTCTTTGAGGCGCAGTCCTGCAAATGCCATCACCCGATTATCTCTTAAACTGACATAATAAGGTGTTTTATTAACGTCCCACTCAAACCAACCGGATGCCAAAACAAGACATCTGGAATTTTTAAATGCCTCCCTGAACAATGGTTTCTGCTTGATTGTCTCTGAACGCGCATTGATTATCCTTTTTTTTAAACTTGATTGCAAAAAGCCGAATTTATCCTGACTTTTTAGGCAAAAATTTTGACTATTATCACATACAATTGTCAAACTAGTTTGAGAAGGCGCAATATTCCAGCGGTTCGGATAATTTAGTTCCGTTTTGAGTTCAAAACGATGCATTAATTCTTCATTTGTAGTAGTTAAGGCAAATCGTCCACACATTGTCAATTAATCCTATCTCATTTATATTTTAGCTTGTAGAATAACACAAATGAATGACTAAAGAGTCTCATATATCAAATTTTAAAACAATATGTAAAACGTAGAATCTGCTCTCTATCCTCTCAAAAAAAACATAAACATGATAATTACTTCTGCTTACAAAGAAAAAATAATAGAACGTGCTGGCTTAGCATTGAGACAGGGTAAATTGGTAATATTTCCAACTGAAACAGTTTATGGGATTGGAGCAGCTGCAAAAAATTCAAATGCTGTTGCAAAGTTATATGAGGTAAAGAATAGACCCAGTTTCAACCCACTTATTGTTCATTGTGCAAACCAAGAAATGGCATTTAAGCTTGTTAAAGTAACTAAACTTGCCAAAAAGCTTAGTGATGCTTTTTGGCCCGGCCCAATGAGCCTTGTTCTTACATGCCTTGAAAACAGTCCCGTTTGCCCCCTTGCAAGAGCTGGACTAGATAGTATAGCTTTGAGAATCCCTGCAAATCCAATATGCAAGCAGTTATTAGAGGTTGCGGGTATACCTATTGTCGCGCCATCTGCAAATCTCAGCGGTGAATTAAGTCCAACAGATGTTAAACATCTGAAAAATGAAATTGTTAAACATTGCGCTGAAGTAATTGATGCTGGCAGATGCAGCAAAGGAATTGAGTCTACTATCGTAGATGCACGTAATGAGATACCTGTTATTCTTCGCCCAGGCCCAATAACTGAAGAAGATATTAAAACTCAGATTAATATGCAATGCTTCCATTCTAATCAATCACAATTAGATAGTCCAATATCGCCTGGGCAACTTGCCAGCCATTATGCTCCATCGGCAAAGCTAAGACTAAATGCAACTCAAAAAAAACAAGGAGAAGTCTTTATTGGTTTCAACTCTCCAAATGCTGATTTTAATTTAACAGAAACTGGAGATCTTTTGGAATCAGCTGCAAATTTATTTGACATGCTACATATGGCTGATAAACAAAACCCAGTTAGGATAGCAGTTGCTCCTATTCCAAATGACGGCATTGGAGAGGCTATAAATGAGCGGCTAGCTCGCGCTGCAGCTCCAAGAGATAACCTAATAAAAAACCCTGAGGAATACAAAACTTAAATGGCAAACGAATTTTTAAAAAAAGTAAATGCTCAAATAAACGGGGCAATTATCATTTCGGATGAAAAACTAATGGAGCCATATTTAATAGATTGGCGGGAAAACTTTAGAGGACGTGCAAGAGCGATATTGACGCCAACGGATACTCAGATGGTGTCGACCATTATGCGGATTGCAGATGAAGAAAAGCAAATCATTGTACCTCAGGGAGGAAATACCGGTTTAGTTGGCGGGGGCATCCCAGACCAAACTGGTGAAAGTATCGTTCTAAGCCTCAAAAAAATGAACTCGATTATTGATTTTTCTCCAAAAAACAGAACAATCACCGTTCAAGCTGGTTGTATATTACAACATATTCATGACGTGGTAGAAAACGAAAACTTATACTTTCCATTAAGCTTAGCCGCCAAAGGTAGTTGCACAATTGGCGGGAATCTTGCAACAAATGCTGGCGGTTTAAATGTACTGAGATACGGATCGATGAGAGAGCAATGTCTGGGTCTTGAGATCGTGCTTGCTGATGGCACCATTCTTAATGAACTTATGCCTCTTCTAAAGAATAATACTGGCTATGATTTAAAAAATTTATTTATTGGGTCCGAGGGAACACTAGGTATTATTACAGGAGCCTGTTTAAAATTAGTTTCAAAGCCAAGTACAAGAGCAACCTCTATCGCTGTAACGGACAAGTTTGAGCATGCTTTGGTATTACTAGATAGACTGCAACACCACTCTGGTGATCAGGTTGAATCATTTGAAATCATGCCAAAAACATTATTAGACATTATTTACAAACAATTTCCAGATATTTCTCAGCCTATCAAACCAGAAACTGGTTTTATTTTATTTATAGAGATAAGCTCGTCTAAATTCGACGATTTGAGAAGTAACAAAATAGGACAATCAAGTTTACAGAATATTATGGAATATTTTTTAGAAACTGCATTAAATGATAATCTTATTTCAAACGCTGTTGTTGCTTCAAATGCGAAGCAGAGAGAAGCTTTCTGGACCATACGCGAGAATGCACCACTGGCGACTAAACGAGAATCATGGCCTGTTAACACTGATATTTCGGTTCGAAGAGACAAACTCGCTCAATTTTATTATCATGCTTCTGTTGAGGTAGCAAAAATTTGCAAAAATAGTCGAATTTGCGGGTATGGCCATATTGGTGACGGCAATTTGCACTTTAATGTTGTTGAATCTGAGGACGGTGACCCAAATTGGAAAGATAAAAGACAATCAATATTAACAGCAATCTATAGTTCTTTGGAAGAATTTGGAGGCTCTATCAGTGCTGAGCACGGAATAGGACAGCTTAAGACAGACCAACTTATAGAAACCAAGAACCCAACTTACTATAGAATGATGACACTAATTAAAAATAATTTTGATCCTAAAAACATTCTTAATCCAAATAGAATAATAAAATAACGGGAACCTGCTTTGATGCACTCAAATTCAATATCGACTAAGGAGGATGTTATTGCGTTTTGGTTTGAAGAGATATCGCCAGAGGCTTGGTTCAAGAAAGATAAAGAATTTGATAAAATGCTCACAGAAAGGGCGAATGCAATCGTTAGAAAAGCATTAAATGGGCAGCTAGACAACTGGTCTGAATCGGCTGAAGGTGCTGTTGGATTAGTTATTTTATTGGACCAATTTACTCGAAATATATTCAGAGACACCCCTCAAGCATTTTCAGGCGATGAAATGGCACTTGTGATTAGTCTAAAAGCATCTGATAGCGGCTGGTTTGCTGGCTTGTCTAATATGTTTAAGCAGTTTTTGTTAATGCCGATGATGCATAGTGAGGATATTTTTATACAAGAAAGGTCTCTTCCATTGTTCAAACTACATACTAATGAGCTTACTTATAATTACGCAATAAAACACAGAAACATTATTGCAAAGTTTGGAAGGTTCCCTCACCGAAACGCTCTGTTAGGGAGACCAAGCACGAAGGAGGAATTGGTATTTCTGACGCAACCCGGATCTACATTTTGAAGACTATAAGCCACCAATCTGACGCATTTTACCAATAACCTCTTCAATTGTTATAGCCTGAATATCGGTCTTATATATATGCCCTGCAGCGTCTCCTATTGGTGCAGACATTTTAGGATTTGTATCTGCACCCATTAGCATGAGAGTTGGAACACCAACACCTGCGGCAAGAAAAGTAGGTCCGGTGTCGTTTCCCACAACACACCGAGCATCAGCAAAGATTTGTGCTAATTCAACTAGATTAGTTTTATCCACGAGACTCATTGCAGCTTTGCTTAACCTGCAAATTTGTTTTGCAATTGAGATCTCTGTTTTGGTACCTACAAGGTAAGGATAAAACCCAAGCTTAAAAATCTGGTCGGAAAGCTCAGCATATTTTTCAGCAGACCATCTCTTGCTTAGTTTTTTCGAGGAAGATCCAGGTATAATCACACAATATGGCTTATGCAGTGTAAACGGCGCTTTTTGATTGTTGGTCAGCCAAGCCAAATTAGCCTTAAACTCGGAGGCCCCTGCATGTTTAACTGCCTCTAACATTCGGTCTCTATTATTAAAATCTTTAAGATTTGGCATCGGATGGCTGCACCCCTGCACCGTCCCAAACCATTTACCCCCAGTTTTTTTATAAAACCAATTAAAATAAACGCTTGTTCGTTTAGAACATTGCAAATCAATTACAGCAGTCCAATTTTTTTGAAAATGTTTTCGTATTTTAAATATTTTTTGAATATTATAGATTGGTGGTCTATCGTCAATTATGACTTTGTCAAAATATGGCATTAAACTGACTAATGAAGCAAATGCCGGACTCGTAAGCAATGTTATTTTAGCTGATGGAAAACTTGATCTAAGACTTTCATAAGCATCTAATCCCTGAATAATATCACCCAGAGCTCCATGTTTAATGATCAAATAGTTATTATTGTTTAAATCATCCTCGTTATTCATTAATCAAACTTAATTTGTTTTTATGTCCAAGTGAATTTACAATGTAGGTTACTAGATGGTAGCTATATTAAATACATATCATCTTAATTTTAATTTAACGAGCTAATTGAATTATTTACATGATTTCCTCAAGAATAAAAAATCATTATGTAAGATTTATATTTTTCATTCTCATGTTCACTAATGTAATTTCCATATCCCGTGGACAAGATGTTGATATCATATCAAATACAACAGAGGTGATTTTTGAAGCTGATATGATAGAGATTAATCAAAAAGAAAGTATAATAATAGCAGAGGACAACGTACTTTTTGAGCAAGGGCAATACAAATTAAGAGCAGATAAAATTATTTATAATCAGGCAACTAATAAGGGTAATGCTTATGGCAATGTTATAATCACAACGGCAGACGGTATAAAAACAAAAGCAGATGAGATACAACTAAATGAAAATTTTAAACATATTATTGCTTCACCGTTATTAACCGAACTTTCTGATGGTAGCCGTTTTACAGCTCTGAGTGGTGAGAGGAAAGAAGGGGCCAAGGCTGTTTACACAAATGGTAAATTCTCTCCGTGTATTTGCGATTTTGAGGCGGGAGAAACACCAATTTGGGATTTGCGCTCCAGTAAAATTCACCATGATTATCAAACTAACACCATACGACATGAAAATGTACGAATGCACATATTAGGTTTACCATTTGTTTTCTTACCGTGGATAGCACATCCAGATCCTTCTGTAAGTCGGCGCAGTGGCTTACTTATGCCCGATGTCGAGTTTTCAGAAGACTTGGGAACAGTTGTCAATTCACCAATATTTGTAGTTTTAGATGAAACAAGTGATATAGAATTTCGTCCGAAACTGACTGCAAATCGTGGAAATGTGCTGGAAACGAGATACCGAAAATTATGGGATAAGACTGACCTGAAAGGTTCTATCTTCACCGGTTATGTCTCCACTTTTGACAAAAACCGAGAGGCCGTATCAGCTATAAATATGGAAATGGACTCTACCATTCAAAACAACTGGGAAGTAGATCTGGATTTAAAAAGAAGCTCGCAAGACACTTTCCTGAGGAGGTATGACTTTAACGATGAAACTTCTTTAAAATCACAATTTAGTGGGGAAAAAACGACAACCCAAAGCTATTACCATGTTGAGTTCTCTGAGGTGCAAAATTTAACAGATTCCTCCAACGAACTTAATTCGCCAATTATGCTACCGTCAATAACTTTTGAAAGAACTGGAGAAGGATTTATTGAAGGTCGGTCTCTTAAAACAAAAATGCACGCTAATCATGTTTTGCATGATCTAGGACACGATGTTTCTAGATGGAATATTCAGCAGACTAGTATTAACTCACATGAAAATAATTTTGGCGTATTTGAAAATGAGTTTGGATATTTAGGTAGTTTTTATTATGTAAGCAAACGTAACGACGGTTTTACAAATACAGGGGCAGTCACAAGAGCAAATATCCATGCTTCTGCGGGCTGGAGAAGGTATTATAATTATATTATAAATGAAAATTCGTTAATTATTGAACCCAAAATCAAAACCACTTTTATAGGCGGTGATGATAAAAATAATGATATACCAAATAGAGATTCAGCTGATTTTCGAATAGACTCTGCTAATATGTTTTTAACAAATAGATTTCAGGGTTATGACTATATTCTCCCCGGGGCGAGAGCAGACGTTGGATTATCAGCATTTACAAATTCTCAACTTCTCGGCTCATTGCATGGCTTTGCTGGTGTTTCGAGAAGACATACCGGTGAAGTGCCTTCTGGTCTTACAGCGGGCAAGGATACTGACCTATCTGATTATGTCGCTACTGTGTCTGCAGAAAAAGATGACCTATATACATTTAGCTGGTCTGGTCGAATTAATTCAACATCATCAAAGCTTGACGAGTCTCGAACTAAATTAAGCGCTGCACTTTTAAACGCACAACTCACAATAGCACATACACAACTTACTAAAAACTATTTTACTTCCGCTGAAAGTGATTTAGAGGAGGCTACTATATTAATATCTCAAAGTCTAAATAGTGGTGTAAATCTAAGCGCCTCTCAAAATTGGGATTTATCAAATAGCATGGTAAGCAGAGATAAATCGTCCTTTATTATATCATGGTCAGATGGCCTTCAGGATTGTTTAACATTATCTCTGCGCTATAATCGGGATCCAGCACGTGATAGAGATATAAAAATTTCAGAGACTTATCAGCTTTTATTGAATTTTAAGTATTTAGGGGGAGTACCTTATGATAGTAATTAACCAACTAATTTTTCATATGTGGTAGGATTATTTTACCAAATCTATTATAACTGAAGCTGGCAATAACCTTTTTTGATATAGAACAATTCCTCTGTCTCATAACTTATTTATATTATCTTTTGGGAAGATTTATTTTTTCTAAGCAAAAATAAAAGCACGAATAATTTCACAGATACAATAAAATATCATATTTTTAGTATATTAACAGATTTATGATAACATCCTTTGGACATTACTCTACAGTAGACAAGGTTGGTTGTACTGACGCAAGATTAAACACACACTTTTTCTTCCGTTTTACTATCACTCAAAGAACTCCACACTTAAATGTTCCACAGTACTCAGAATATCAATTCTTTCTATATGAGACAATTACTGAACAAATAAAAGAGGGAAAGACCTTTAACCAAATTGCAGAGTGGTTAAATGAAGAGGGTTATCTATCCGTTCGTGGAAAGAATTTTAGAGGCACACATACTCATTCCATAGTGAAGAAGGAAAGACTGAAAGATAAAAAATTAGAAAGAGACTATCCAGAGGTTCGTTCTGATTTTGGGTTAGAGATAAATGATAAAACAATTTTGAATAATTAATAATTAAACTATTTGCTTAACATTTTCTTTCATCTCATTAGTTATAGGCAAATTCCACTTATTTTCTGGAGGTTTCATTTTTCTGAAACGGAGAAAATCTTTCCAAGTTAACTCGTAAATTTCCTTTAGGGTATAATCTTTATTAAAAATAACCAAAATCAAATACTCAAAATGGACTATAACGTCATCTTCATTTGGTAGAAAAGCAAAAACACTAGTACCTTTTCCAGATGTTGATTCGATGGCATATCTCTCACCCTTTATGCTTATGGCATCAACATTTTTTGTACTTTTAAGATTTAGTTGTAACTGAGGTAGTTGAGAATTTTTCTTATACTCACTTGCAGCAATGAACTCACCCAGTTCACCAATTAAGTTATTTGTCCTTATTATTTCTCTTCTTTTTAATTCTTTCAATAATTTTGGATACAAACTTATTAATTCATCATTATCTAAATCTTCTAAATTCATATTCTTGCGTACCAACAGCGCTACTCAACAGTATCATTTGCGCGGTGTAATGCAGTAAGTTCTTCTGCTGACCTATCATACAATTTTACCATTACTTACTGTCGCCCACCCGTTACTGTTCCTAAATATTCTCAATAGCAGAGGACGCTATCTGATTTAATTGACTCTTCAACAAGTTTATCAGGCATAGCAAACTCTGCTTTATACCCATCAAGAAGTGTCTCATCGTAACCCCTTGCCTTAGCGGACATTCCTGAGACAAATATGTTTGCATTTGTATTCTTTAAATTTTCCAGATGTTCATATAAATCTCCAGTACCCTGACCTATTATTTCACCAGCACTTTTGCAACTTAGAATGTGAACACCGTCTGCCGCGAGAAAAAGAGTTACTTCGTGCCCACTTTTTTCTGCTGCAAGAGCAACCATTAAACCTAATGTTACTTTATTTTTGAATTTCAAATCGCTATGTATATGAACGAGTACTTTAGACATTAATCTCTCCTTAAATTTTTTTAAATAATTTCATAGTTCTTTTTTGAACTGTTTCAACCCGACAAGTCATTAAGAAAATCTATTTGCTATTATCAGAAACGCATACCTATAGAAACATTTACCCTATCACTCTTTTGGGTAAAAACACAATAAAATCAGTTATTTATTCTACCGTGACTGATTTTGCTAAATTACGCGGTTGGTCTATATCAGTTCCCTTTTCTGATGCTGTTAAATAGGCCAGTATCTGTGCAGGTATTGCACTTACTATTGGGGTCAGGATAGGTTCACAATCTGGAATGATAATCTTATCCGAAGCAAAATCGATTGTATTAACAGCAGATTGCGTACCTATAACTATGATATAACCCCCTCTTGCTTCAGCTTCCTTTAGGTTACTTATAGCTTTTGGAGCGATTTCGTCCTCTGATACGAAACTAATCACAGGAAGGCCCTCCTCTAAAAGTGCTATCGGTCCATGTTTCATTTCTCCCGATGCAAATCCTTCTGCGTGAATATAACTAAGTTCTTTTAATTTTAAAGCACCCTCACATGCAAGGGGAAAGAGAGTATCCCGACCCAAAAAAAGGCAAGAACGGGCGTTTTTTAGACGATTTGCAATTGGAAGAACGGAGTTAAATAGTTTCATGGATTTGCCAGCAGCCCCAGGGATTTTTAGCAGCTTCTGGTGGATGTCTAATGCTTTATCTTCATCTAGTCTTCCATTTTGCCTGCCAAGTGATATTGCTAGGGACATTAACACTACTAATTGCGCAGTAAACGCTTTTGTACTTGCAACACCAATTTCTGGTCCTGCTCTAGTTGGTAAAATTTTATCAACCTCTCTTGAAATAGTGCTACTTACAACATTCACTATCCCATATGTGTCAAGACCCATCTTTTTTGCATGCCTAATAGCCAATAGTGAATCTATACTTTCTCCAGATTGACTGATAACTATAGCAGTTGTTTGATGCGAGGCAATTGGATTACGGTAATGATATTCAGATGCAATTTCACAAACTACTGGGATACCTGCTAACCTCTCAATCCAGTAACGCCCGATTTGCGCTGCATAAAAACTTGTACCTGCAGCTAACAATACTATCCCTCTTATCTTCGTTAAACTGGCGGCTTCAAGGTTGGTGGATAAGCGTCCATGGATATCAGTCATTGCAGATATAGTATGACTAATTGCATCTGGTTGTTCATGAATTTCTTTTTCCATATAGTGTTTGTAGCCCGCCTTATCCAACAGAATTGGACTTACATTCACTTTAATGACCTGTCTATTTGCAGGCTTATTTTTAACATCGTAAATGTCAACTTTTGTTGGAGTTATTACAGCATAGTCATTATCCTTTAGATAAATTACCTGTCGGGTCAAATGTGCCATTGCTGTTGCATCTGAGGCAATTATTGTCGCATTATCTGAAATTCCTATCGCTAGGGGAGAGGCATTACGAGCTACCATCAATGTTTCTGGATAGGATTTGCTTATCACTGCAAAAGAATAAGCGCCTTCAATTTTTGATAATACAGCTTTCAATGCCTCAACAGGCGCCAGACCTTGCCCAATGACGAAAGCAAACAAATGCGCAAGCACCTCTGAGTCTGTATCACTAGAGAAGGAAAAACCTTTTTCTGCTAGCTCTTTTTTTAACTGTGCATAATTCTCAATAATTCCATTATGAACTATTGCTACCTCGCTATTTACGAGATGTGGGTGTGCATTCTGTTCTGTAACACCGCCATGTGTTGCCCATCTAATGTGTCCGATTCCAATGGTTCCTGAAACAGGCTCGTCTAAAATTTTTGTCTTTAGATCAGATAATTTTCCAACTGCTCTTCGTAACTGGATCTGGTCATTATGAATTGTTGCAATACCAGAGCTATCGTAACCCCTATATTCCAGTCTTTCTAAGGAACCTATAATTATTTCATGACAAGTTTCATTTCCAACGTAACCTACAATTCCACACATATCATTTGGTCCTATTCATGGGCGATAATTATAGTAAATTAATATCATAAATTAGTTCAATTAAACACCGTGATATTCCTTTGATACAGAACAAATTATTCGTTATAAACTACGTATGAGTTTTACTGTTATTATACTTGCTGCCGGAAAAGGTAGTCGAATGGAATCTTCTCTTTCAAAGCCTATGCATAGAATTGCAGGCTGCGAGATGATTAAATGGGTTATAGAATCGGCCCAAAATGCTGGAGCTGAGCAAATTATTCCTGTTATAAGAGAGGATATGCAAGATTTAGCCTTGTTTTTATCAGACTATACTGTGGCTATACAAGAAAAAGCGAATGGGACGGCCAATGCTGTGAAAACAGCTCTACCTTACGTAAAAAATTTCAATCTTCCCATCATAGTATTATATGCGGATACACCTTTTGTAACGAAAGAAATCATCAATTCTCTTCGCCTGAAAATTAATGGCGGTAATGACATGTGTGTTTTAGGATTTTCTGCGGATAACCCATATGGTTATGGAAGATTGGTTCAATCTAGTACAGGTGCGCTTATGTCAATTGTAGAGGAGAGTGAAGCCAGCGAGACTGAAAAACAAATAAAAAATGTAAATGCAGGAATTATAGCGTTCAGTGGTGACAGCATAAAGTCAATTTTGAAAAAAATAACTCCTTCTAATTCTAAAAAAGAATATTTTCTCACTGATGTTGTTTCCATAGGTTATAATGATAATCTGAATGTTGATTTCATTTTAACAGATCAAAAATATGTACATGGTATCAACAATCGTGATCAATTAGCCGCGGCAGAATTGTTAGCACAGAAATACCTTCGCAAAAATGCAATGCTTGCCGGAGTAACGATGATTGCACCTGAAACTGTATTCTTACAAAAGGATACTGCATTTGGCAAAGATGTGACTATTGAACCGAATGTAATATTTGGCAAAAATGTTTCTTTGGCAAGAAATTGTCACATAAAATCATTCTGCTATTTAGAGGATTGCTCTATTGGAGAAGGCAATATTATTGGACCATTCGCTAGAATAAGGCCAAATACCATCACTAGTAAAAATGTAAAAATTGGAAATTTTGTGGAAGTTAAGAAGTCTAACATTAATCAAGGGACTAAAATAAACCACCTTAGCTATATTGGAGATGCAGTTATAGGAGAAAACTCTAATATAGGCGCGGGAACAATAACATGTAATTTTGACGGATATAAAAAATATACCACTAAAATCGGCTCAGGTGCATTTGTAGGCTCAAACACATCATTAATAGCACCATTAAGAATAGGAGAAAATGCAATTATTGGGGCTGGTTCAGTAATCACGGAAGACACTCCTGCAGAGAGTTTGAGCCTATCAAGAGCAAAACAAAAAACAAAAATAGATTGGGCTAAAAAGTTTCCCAAACACCAATAAATACATTGGCGATAATTTAAAAGAGAGAGGTATTTTACTCAGACGGTGCGACCTGCTGCTCCTCTGAAATTCGAGCTTCGAACTCTCTTAGTCGTTTGTATACACTTAATAATTCAATGATAGTTGGCCAAGCCTTCAAAAGATATTGCATTGAGCCCTCCACTCTGCCAAACGCTCTAATAATTTGTTGCATAACCCCAAGTGTAACAACACCTGCAACAATTGCCGGCGCCAAGAATATATAGGCAGATAAAACATTTGCCTGTAGGTATGCTACCCGACCAATATTGAAGTAGAGATATCTTAGATAGGATAGAAAATGTATAGAACGAACATTTAAAAATATTTCCTCAATCGTTTTAGGTCTTACATTTTGCGCGTCATCATCTTCAGCAATGACAAGGATCTTTCTATACGCAGCCTCTTTCTTCTGAAGGTCATATTCAATCCCAACAAGTCTGAGAAGCCATCCTAAAGCGATAAGAAATATAGTCCCCCCAATACTCCACAAAAGTGCACCCGTTACCAAGCCAAACTCCCAGTCGCCAAAAAAGAATATGGGAATGCCCATTGAAAGCCCCAATAATATTGGTACAAATTGCACTAATACCATAATTGCCTCAATAAAACTGGTTCCAAGGCCCTCCATAATTCGTGTGAATTTTATGGTATCCTCTTGAACACGTTGAGAAGCACCCTCAATTTTTCTCGCTTGATGATAAACGCTATGATACCATTCAACCATTGACGTTCTCCACCGAAATAAAAAATGAGCCGTGAAATAGCTAACTAACACTGCTATTGCCACATAAATAGCTGCCAAAGACATAAAACTAAAAAGACTACCCCAATATTCTTCAATAGTTATAGAATTTGGTTCGCCTAAAGCCTTTTGAATTAGGTCGTAAAACTCACCAAACCATTCATTTATTTCAACGTCAATCTGAACCTGCACCCACAAAGATGATAAAATGGCACCGGAACCTAGCCAGGACCACAAAAGCCATTTTTTCGTTGTAAAAAATCTAAACATAAAATCTCCTCTTTGCGGTTCCTGCGGTTGTATTTTTTATTACCCTTGGCTGTTTTATCCAACCATCAACTAATTTCAATATCCTCTTTAAAGCTATTTAGCGATAAATTAAGGCAAATTCCCAGAATTAAGAATGTTGTAAGCATTGCTGTTCCACCATATGATATCAAAGGTAGTGGAGCTCCAACAACTGGCAATACACCTGTAACCATAGCAATATTTACAAATACATACAAAAAAATAACCATGGCAAGCCCACTTGAAACGAGTCTAGTAAATCTATTTTTTGCCCTGAAACCAATTCCAGTTATAGATAGAATTATAATGAAATAGATGAGAATAATTGTCATACTCCCCACAAAGCCGAACTCCTCCCCAATCAGAGTGAACACAAAATCAGTTTGCTTTTCCGGTAGATAGTCAAGCTGGGACTGAGAACCTTGTAAATATCCTTTCCCGAACAGACCGCCGGAACCCAGAGCTATCTTCGATTGAGTGATCTGCCAACCCGCTCCTAAAACATCCTTTTCTGGATTTAGAAAGGTCAATAATCTTGCTTTTTGATAGTCATAAAGCTGGCCCCAGATAAGAGGAATAGAGGCAGCAACTGTTCCTAACCCCAGCAAAACATATCGCTTGGGTAAACCACTTACGAATATTACCCCCAATCCTCCAACAAATATCATCAAGCCCGTTCCAAGATCTGGTTGCCTCAAGACTAGTGCAGTTGGAATAGCTATAATAAAAATTGCAGGCACATAGATTATCAATTTATCAATTTGGTCAAATGTTCTAAGAGACAAATATCTTGCTAGAAGCAATATAACTGCTATCTTAGCGGGTTCTGATGGTTGAAAATTCATAAAACCTAAATTGATCCATCTCGTTGCCCCAGCCCCAACGCCGATAAATGGTATAATAGTCAGTAGACATACAATAAAAAGCCAAAAAATAAAGCTGGTTCTGAACAACAAATTGATAGGAAGAAAAGCGATGAATAAAGCAATTAAGAGACCAACTGCTGAACGCAACAAATGCTGTTGAACAGATGCAGTCCAAACGCCATCAGATGCGGAATATAATGCCATTGTGCCAATAATAACAAGAATAACCATACCTATCACCATCATCCATGGTATTGCCAACATTTTTGTTGTCCAATTCATCGTTTATTGTCTCTCAAGAGCAAATTTAAGTATGTCGCGTGCAATAGGTGCAGCCATAGAGGAGCCGCTCCCGCCATGCTCAACAATTACACTTATAGCATATTTGGGATCATCATAAGGTGCATAACCTACAAATAAAGCATGATCTCTATCTTTCCAACGCCTGTCAATATTGTCTATTATTCCCTCATCTCTCTCTATTTTAGAAATTCTTTTTACTTGAACTGTACCTGTCTTGCCCGCCATTCCATAACCATCTAATTCATATTTTCGTGCAGTACCCCTTGCACTTGAAATAACACTTCTCATAGAACGCTGAATCTCTCTTAACACCGAGCTATTAATGGTCAATGGTAAAAAATTTTCTGAACTTTGAACTGACTGAGCTAGTAGACTTGCTTTAACAGCTTTTTTCCCATTTGCTAGTCTGGCAGTCATGACTGCGAGTTGAATAGGAGTTGTTAAAACAAATCCCTGTCCAATTCCAGCTATGACAGTTTCACCTGGAGTCCAAACTGTTCCACGATTATTTTTTTTCCATGCACGATTTGGCATTATTCCAAGTTTTTCTCCTGGAATACCAATATCTGTCATTGCCCCAAGACCCATTCGAATTGCCATATTTTGAATACGATCTATTCCTGTCTTAAGGGCAATTTGATAAAAATATACATCACATGATTGCGCTATTGCCTGCCGACCATTCACTACCCCATGACCTTTTTCCTGCCAGCAATAAAAGTTACGATCTCCAAATTCAAAGAAACCCTTACATGAATAAGAGGTATCAGACGAAACTACACCAGCCTCTAGGGCTGCGGCATACACAACCATTTTAAAAGTGGACCCGGGCGAATATAATCCAGCAATAACTCTATTTAACAAAGGCACTCTTGGATGTTGATTTAAGTTATGCCAAGCCCTATTGGTTAGTCGTCCCGCAAAAAGATTTGGGTCATAAGCTGGCGAAGAGGCCATGGCAATTATGGCGCCTGTATGAACGTCCATTAATACCACAGCACCAGTTTCTGGTGGTACATATTTTGAATTGGCGTCTTTTAATATCATTGTTTCGCCAATATTTATATGAGCCTTTAACTCAGCATTTTTATTTATAGCCTCTTGAACTGAACTCTTTGCTAATTCAACTTGCTGGGAGTTCCCTAATTTAAGTCTGTGAACTGCGTAAGATTGAATGTCTATATCAATAGTGAGTTGATAGTCCTTACCCTGCTTAGGCAATCTATCTGAAATAAATCTCACTGGCTTACCGCGCGAATTAACTTCAATCCGCTGTTTTCCTACTGTCCCTCGAAGAGATATATCAAGGCTTTTTTCAAGACCAGATTTTCCCGTTTTCAAACCAACTAATCTCTGTAATTGTCTATCTTCTCTTACCTCCTTCTCAGTAATTCCAGAAACGTAGCCAGTAACGTGTGAAAGTAATTTTCCTTGAGGGTATATTCGATTAAAATTCTTTTGAAATAAAACGCCCTCTAAAATAGCACTTCTTATTGCTAAATGAGACAATTCACGTTGAGTTAAATCAGATTTTATTGGTATTTCTAAAAAATCTGGTTGGTTCTTTGCCGTTTCAATTATGTTGTTTATTTCTTCACGAGATAAACCTATTATGCCGTCGATATTAAATAAAAGTTTTTTCAAGTCCTTGGTCCGAGCAGGAATAACAACCAATTCAAAAACCTCAGAATTTCCTGCGAGTAAACGATTTTTAGAATCGAGTATTCTCCCTCTTGGCGCAATTACTAAGCGATGGTCAAACTGATTCTTGTCAGATAATTTAAGATATGAAGCGTTATCTAAAATCTGTAACTGGTATAATCTACCGACTAGAATTAAACCAAAAGCTATTTGCATTCCCCCAACTAATAGCATTCGTCTGGAAATCTGATTAGACACCTCCAGTATTTCTTTTCGTTTTTTAGCCATATTACCCTTTTAAGTCCCCTTTCAATCAACCTGATGCGTAGGCGGCTCAAAAATACTGAACAAAACACTAATTGTTACGAAAATTATTGGAAACACAAGTATAGTAATTCCAATTTGAAATGCCAAAATGGACAAATTTGGAATTATGAGATAAAGAGAAACAAATACAAGTAATCTAAATAAAACAAATCCAAAACAAATCAAACTAAAATTAGCCCAATTGGAGATAAAATCGTCATTTTCGTTTGAACCTATTTGTTTTTGGACCACAACAGCAGCAATATAAAAAGCAGTTATTCTTACCCCAAGCATATCCCCACCCAACAGCTCAAAGAGCAAAGCTAATAAAATAATTGTTGTAACGGACATAAATTGTGGGCGCAATAATAGGATTGTGAATATATAGCATAAACTTAAAATTGGAGTTGCTGTAAAAAAAAGAGACCATTTAGCAAGTGCGATCTCAAATAAAACGATAAGAATACCAAAACCAAAAATCAGAAATCTTTGTGAAAAACCAGCATGAAACTTGTTAATGCTAAGTTTAGTCTGGGATTGTATCATTGAAGAATCTCTCTGATATTTAATCCCTCAAATAAACGCTCTTTTTTTTGCTCCGTCAAAGGCGAATATAGAGTATCGCTAAGTTCTGGCTCTGGCAAAAACTCAGGCACAAATTTACGTGAGAGAATAGTAACAAACGATAGCTTTCTGAGCTCTACTATTGGTGTCACCAAAACCTGTTCTTTTGTTATAGAAGTTACCCTGCCTACTGGGATTCCTGCTGGAAGTAATCCACCATGCCCAGATGTGACTATGGTCTCATTGGGAGATGGTTGAGATTCTGCTGGCAAAAAGTCAAGTTCCAGTGTAAGTCCATTTTTACCAACAGCGAGACCTGGCCAAGAGGAGTCGCTAAGTATTACAGGAATACGAGCATTCACGTCACTTAAAAGAAGAATGCGGGAATAATATTTTCCACTTGAGATAACGTAACCAACTAATCCCTCTGCTGTTACTACAGCACTACCCCTTAAAATTTTATTCTCAGCCCCATGCTCTACAATCATACTATGCGTAAAATTGCCACCTGGAACTACAATTACTCGAGCTGTAACAGCATTCCATTCTTGCGGGATCACGGCGCCGAGTACTGTTCGTAACTGCCTATTTTCAACTTCCAGTGTTTCAGCAACGGTTTGCCATTTTCGTAACCGTTCATTTTCAAGTTCTAACCTCTTTGCTTCCGTTCTTAAGGAAGCGACAGTCTGTACACCCTCAAACAGGGTTTCCATGCTATTTACTGGAACAGTTAACAAAGAGTAAAGAGGGGCCACAGCCTCTACCACCCCACCCTGCATATAACGAACCGCGGTTACATCAGCTTTACCAATTAAAATTAATAAAAATCCGATCGAGATAATAAAAATCTGAGGAAAACGGGAATTAGTTTGTTTTCGTCTAATCTGCTTTAACCAGACCATTATTTATCAATTATGCTCCTATTAGAACATGACGCAGTGTTTTTAACTCTTCAAGGCATCTCCCAGTGCCGACAACTACGCACGATAGTGGTTCCTCTGCAATAGAAATAGGGAGACCTGTTGCCTCTCTTAAAACTGTATCTACCTCTCTCAATAAAGCACCTCCACCGGTGAGAACAATACCTTTTTCAACGATATCTGCGGCAAGCTCTGGAGGAGCTTGCTCAAGAGCCATTTTAACACCATCCACTATCTGTTTTATAGGATCTGAGAGTGCGTCAGCAATCTGCGCCTCAGAAATTTGAATTTCCTTTGGCACTCCATTAACGAGGTCCCTTCCTCGAACTTCTACCTTTACTCCTGAGGATTTCTCCGGTCGACGAGCAATGCCAATGGATTTCTTTATCCGTTCTGCTGTGGCCTCTCCAATCAATAAATTATGTGTTCGGCGCATATAAGCGATTATACTCTCATCGAGCTTATCGCCACCAACCCTCACAGAATGTGCATAAACAATATTTCCTAGTGACAATATTGCAACCTCTGTGGTGCCTCCTCCAATATCGACAACCATTGAACCAGACGGCTCCGTGACTGGAAGATTTGCACCAATGGCTGCTGCCATTGGTTCCTCAATTAAAAATACTCGTCTTGCGCCAGCAGCCTCTGCAGACTCCTGAATAGCTCTTCTTTCTACAGCAGTTGAACCAGAAGGGACACAAATTATCATTTGTGGTCTTGCAATAGAATATGATCGGTGAACTTTCCTGATAAAATGTTTTATCATCTCTTCAGCGATTTCAAAATCAGCGATTACACCGTCTGCCATTGGTCTGATAGCCTGAATATTTCCGGGTGTTTTACCAAGCATCACTTTTGCCTCCTCTCCCACCGACAGAACCTGGCTTTTACCTCGAACAACGGCCATAGCTACAACAGAGGGCTCATCAAGAACTATTCCTCGACCTTTAACATATACCAATGTATTTGCAGTACCAAGATCAATACCGATGTCTGCCGACATAAAACCAAAGAGGGACCCAATCATGCATTTATGTCCTTTTTAAAAGTATGTTTTAAATTTGTAATATAGCAACGACATGATATCCCACAAGTTAACTAAAAAAAAACAAATTTACTACATTTAAGGTCTTAAATTATAGTACCTTGAAGCTTTTAGCAAATAGTTCCCAACCCAAGCCAAGTTTTACATACTTAATTTTTATTTTTATCGACCAAGCGATTTGCCCCAATCCATGGCATCATTGCACGGAGACGTTCGCCAACTTTTTCAATCGCATGCTCTGAGTTGCGACGACGCGTTGCTTTGAAATTTGACTGATGTGCTCGATTTTCTAGCATCCAGTCCCTTGTAAATCTTCCTGACTGTATGTCTTCAAGAACGCGTTTCATTTCTTCCTTTGTTTCAGATGTGACTATTCTAGGACCAGTTACATATTCCCCATATTCAGCTGTATTGGATATTGAATAATTCATATTGGCAATACCGCCCTCATAAATCAGATCAACAATCAACTTTACTTCGTGCAAACATTCGAAATATGCCATTTCGGGTGCATAACCAGCCTCAGTTAATGTCTCAAATCCAGCTCTGATAAGCTCTACTAACCCGCCGCATAGAACAGCTTGCTCACCAAACAAATCTGTTTCACACTCTTCCTGAAAAGTTGTTTCAATTATTCCAGACCGCCCACCTCCTACACCTGATGCATATGATAATCCAATATCATGTGCATTTCCGGACGCGTCTTGATGAATAGCGATCAAACAGGGTACCCCCCCTCCCCTGACGTATTCGCTTCTTACTGTGTGACCAGGACCTTTTGGAGCAACCATAAAAACATCAACATCTTTTCTCGGCTCAATTAGGTTAAAATGAACATTTAAACCATGTGCAAATGCTAATGCTGCGGAGGGCCGAATGTTATCTGCAATTTCATTTGAATATATTTCTGCCTGCAGTTCATCTGGTGTCAGCATCATTATCACATCGCCCCAAGCCGACGCTTCGGCAACAGACATCACATTAAAGCCTGCATCCCCAGCTTTTGATGCTGAGGCAGAGCCATTTCGAAGGGCTACTGTAACGTTTTTTACACCACTATCTTTTAAATTTGCAGCATGCGCATGGCCTTGTGATCCGTATCCTACAATTACAACTTTCTTCGACTTAATAAGCCCTAGGTCTGCATCCTGATCATAATAAACGCGCATTTTTTTCTCCTCACTTTGTTTTAATAAGTTACCATTGGAATTAGACCATTTAAAGTCCGATTTTTAAGGAAATGTTAGCATGGTTTTAGAAACTATACTGTGAAATTATTAGTCCACAAGATCAATTTTATTTCCTCGGGTTATTCCACATATTCCAGTTCTCGCAACTTCCACCTTACCTAAGGACTCCATCAAATCAATGAAAGCAGAGACCTTTTCTGATGCTCCCGTGACTTCGAATACGAAACTGTTGAGAGAGCTATCCAAAATACGCGCTCTAAAGCTATCTGCAATGCGCAAAGACTCAATTCTACTATCGCCCTTATTAACGATTTTAACTAGTGCAAGTTCACGTTCAACGTGAGGTGAGCCATTAGTTAAGTCTTCAACTTTGTGGACAGGTATAAGTCTTGATAAAAGCTGCTCTATTTGATTTATAACCTGTGGTGTGCCAGTTGTTACAACTGAAATTCTAGAAGTTTTCTTCTTTTTATCAACAACTGATACTGTCAAACTCTCAATGTTATAGCCGCGACCGGAAAATAGTCCTACAACTCGTGCAAGGACCCCGGGCTCGTCGTCTACAAGCACAGATAATGTGTGGCTTTCAATATTTTGAGTGTCTAACATCTGCCGTAATCCTCTTTATTACGTTAGAGAAGTTTTTATTTACCCATTCTGAGAATATTATTATTCACTGGATCAGTTCTATTTTTTAAACTAATATTTTTCCGGATTCTGAAATAGCTCCCTCTTGATCATCTGGGCCTAATATCATCTCATTATGAGCGGCACCAGATGGAATCATTGGAAAACAATTCTCTTCCTTCTCTATCCTTATATCAGCAATAACCGGTCCATCTGTTTCCAACATTTTGTTTATTACATCATCTAGGTCTGAAGCATATTCAGCAACAAGACCTGTCATACCAAATGTATCAGCTAGCTTGACAAAATCGGGAAGGGATGCTGAGTAACTCTGCGAATATCTTCCTCCATGGATTAGTTCCTGCCACTGACGAACCATCCCGAGCCATTCATTATTTAGGATAAAGATTTTAACAGGAAGGTTATACTGTGATATAGTTGATAGCTCTTGCATATTCATCATGAACGAACCCTCACCTGAGATATCAATAACCAATGAGTTTGGGTGTGCCACTTGAACACCCATAGCAGCTGGCAATCCATATCCCATTGTGCCAAGCCCTCCTGATGTCATCCACCTATTCGGTTTATTAAAACCAAAATATTGAGCTGCCCACATCTGATGTTGACCAACTTCTGTAGTAACAAAAGTGTCCTTATTTTTTGTAAGCTCGTAGAGTCTTTCAATTGCAAATTGAGGCTTTATAACTTGATTTATTTGTTTATACCTTAAACACTCTCTTGAACGCCACTCGTTTATCTTTTGCCACCATTTTTCAAGCGCAGTGCTGTTTGGTTCAAAAGATTGGGTCTTCATCTCTGAGATTAACGCATCTAAAACGACTCCAGCATCACCAACAATTCCTACATCAACCTGAATATTCTTATTGATTGATGAGCCGTCTATATCGATATGTATTTTTTCTGATTGTGGTGAAAACTCAGATAACTTGCCTGTTACTCTATCATCAAATCGTGCTCCGACATTTAACATCACATCACAATTATACATCGCTAGATTAGCTTCGTAGGTGCCGTGCATGCCTAGCATCCCAAGAAAATGCTTATCCTCCGCAGGTAGTGCACCAAGACCCATAAGTGTGAGAGTTGTTGGCCAACCTGTCATGTTTACGAGTTTTTCCAGATTTTCAGAAGCTTTGAGACCACTATTTATAATACCACCTCCACCATATATTATGGGTTTTTTCGCTTTTTTCAAAATCCGAACGGCATCTTTTATAGCTTTGGCATCCGGGTTTATTCTGGGATAATATCTTTTTGTTGCTTCTTCTTGGATTTCAGGTGAATTTGAATAAGGCGCATCTAACATTAATATGTCCTTTGGTAAGTCTATCAGGACAGGCCCTGGTCGCCCAGTTTTGGCTACATGAAATGCTTCAAGAACTATTACCTGCAAATCCGCTGATTTGGTTACAAGATAGTTGTGTTTTGTGCATTGTCGAGTTATCCCAGATGTGTCAGCTTCCTGAAATGCATCTGTTCCAACGAGGTGAGTTGGGACCTGTCCTGTTAAGCATACGACAGGCACAGAGTCCATAAGAGCATCTGTTAGTCCAGTTACTGCGTTAGTTGCACCAGGACCAGAGGTTACGAGAACGACTCCAACCTTTCCAGTAGACCGAGCATATCCCTCGGCTGCATGAACCGCCGCTTGCTCATGCCTAACCAAAATATGTTTTATTCGATTGTTTTTAAATAACGCGTCATAGATTGGTAAAACTGCCCCCCCTGGATACCCAAATATAACCTCTACATCTTGATCCTCTAAACATTTTAACAACAATTCTGCGCCAGGTATTTGCTTGGTTTTATATTTTTGTAATTTTTCCGCCATTGGTGACCAACATTTTTGCAATTATCAATTTTAATTTAAAAAGAAAAGTATTAGGAATACAATAGTACTAACAAGATTTTTAAAACAGACATATTCCTAAGACTAGGTAGATTTTTTGTCAACCTTTATCTAGGAATTTTTGGCAAGATTTGCGAGAAAATTCTTTTCGAATATTTCTCACAAAGCGTAATTTCAGATATAAAATTATTATTGAACCAAGTAAATTGACGCTTTGCATAATTTCTGGTGTCTTGCGTGATACTAGAAGTGATCGAATTAACTTCCAGTTGGTTTTCTAAATAAGATGCAATTTGTCTTACTCCAATAGCTTTCATGACGGGAAGGGTGTTATCTAAATCACGCTTAAGCAATGCCCTAACCTCATCAACTACGCCTTCTTCAAACATCTTTAATACTCTAAGATAAATTGTATCATATACAAATTGACGTGGTGGGAGAATGGCTACATTTATGAAATCTCCTGAAATTGCTCCTTGTAATGGCTGAGACTGCCAGTAAGATAATGGCTTTCCGGTTTCCCAAAAAACACCCATCGCTCTTATGAGTCTTTGACTATCGCCATCTGATAATCTAGAGGCTGTGTCCTTATCGAAGCTATTAAGGAGTTTTTTAAACGAACTTCCTCCTATTTCTTTGTGAAGGCGAGTAGCTTTATAATGCATATGACTAGAAACTTCTGGAATTTTAGAGATTCCATGTCTCGCTGCGTTCAAATAAAGACCCGTACCACCCACCAGAATTGGAAGCTTACCATCTGTTCTTGCCTTCTCAACTTCTTTTTTTGCACGCTCCAACCATAGGCTAACATTGCATCTGATACTACCATCAATGACACCATATAAAACGTGGAGATTTTTCGACATATCTTGTGACGGTGGGCGTGCTGTAAGTATTTGTAAATCAGAATATACTTGCATTGAGTCAGCATTAATGATGACACTCTCACGTTTCTCAGCTATATCCATTGCAATGGACGACTTGCCACTACAAGTAGGTCCAGCAATAACTAAAATATGTTCCTTCGAGATCATTTGATGAAAAGCACTCATAATGCCGACATAAAACACGAGGCGAGTACATGCAAGCTCTTATCCTTTTATCCAAATCAAACAATGACCCAAAAACTAAAAACACTATCTTAAAGTTTATTAAAGCGAATGGCATGGGCATATATCGATGGCTGGCGGAAGGTGAGTATAGTCAGTGGGCGATAGAATGTAGCCCAATTAATGAAGATTTTAATTTTGCACTCCTTCGAAAGAATGCTGAACAGATAAAACTAGATTTAAATCTGGTGAGTAATTCCAGCAGACGCAAAAAACTTCTACTTGCTGATATGGACAGCACCATCATAAAAAGCGAGTCGCTTGATGAAATCGCAGATAAAGCAGGTGTTGGAGAAGAAGTTGCAAGAATTACCAACCTAACAATGCGAGGAAAGCTTGATTTTAAAAAATCAATAATTCAGCGTGTTTCACTTCTCAAAGGGCTCAATGCGTCTTTGTTAGAGGAGGTTGTTCAGGAAACTGATTTTAACAAAGGCGCATCATTGCTAGCACCTGTAATGAAAAAAGACGGAGCTGTTTGTTATATTTTATCTGGTGGATTTGATTTTATAACAAACCGAATTGCACAGAAAATTGGCTTTGACGGTTCATTTTCTAATTCTCTTGAAGTAAAAAATTCTAAATTAACGGGCAATGTAATTCCACCAATTTTTGATATGCACTCTAAATTAAAGAAACTAATTAATTTAATCAATGAATATAACATTACTACCAATGATGTTGTTGCGATTGGGGATGGGGCAAACGACCTAGAAATGCTGAAAGTAGCCGGTTTAGGTATTGCTTTTAAAGGAAAACCGAAACTGAGGGAAAAAATAATAACGCAGTTAAACCATACCGATTTAACTGGGTTATTGTTTTTACAAGGATATGAAGCGAAAGAAATTTTTTAAAATCGTACAACAAGACGTGCGCCGTTTTTAATTCTTTTGTTAAGTTGTTTATCTATCTCCGAAAGGAAGTTGCACAAACCTATTTCTTCCGTCTGCCTCAATGAGCATAAGCACACCGCTCCTTTCTAAGTCACGCAGCCGTGCAATTTCTGATTTGACAGTCTCTACTGTTTCTACTTTTCTCTGACCAATTCTGCGAATAATTTGTCCTTCTCTAATATTCATTTTAAATGCAGGACTACCCTCTACCACTTCTGTAATTACTACTCCGGTCTCACCTTCAGCCAATTTATATTTGTCGATTATATCTGTCGTTATATCGGTTATAGCAATTCCAATAATGCCAATAACAGTAGGTTCATTAGATTGGGAATTAGTTTTCAATACACCGCTCTGCTCGGCCTGTTCTAATTCACCAAGGACAACATCTACGATTATTTTTTTGCCAGATCTGACGATTTCAACCAACACTTTCTTATCCACGGGTGTCTCTGCTACGATACGTGGCAAGTCTCTAACACTCTCTATAATTTTGGAGTCAAATGAAATTATAGTGTCGCCAGGTTCCAAGCCTGCTTTTTCAGCAGGTCCACCTGGTGTAACCGCTGACACCAGTGCACCCGCTACCTCTTCTAAACCCAAGCTGTCAGCGATATCTTCATTTATTTCCTGAATAAATACGCCAAGCCAACCACGTCTAGTCCTACCATACTTAACAAGTTGTTCAACAGTATCATTTGCAAGGTTAGAAGCGATAGCAAAACCTATTCCTACTGATCCACCAGTTTGCGAAAAGATAGCGGTATTAATTCCAATTACGTTTCCCTCTAGGTCAAAAAGTGGTCCACCTGAATTACCTCTATTAATAGAGGCATCTGTTTGAATGAAATCATCATAAGGCCCAGAACCAATATCTCTTCCTCTCGCAGAAACAATACCAGCCGTTACGGTCCCACCTAACCCGAAAGGATTACCAATCGCCATTACCCAATCACCCACTCGTAATGTATCTGAATTTCCAAAAGATACAGAGATTAGTTTTTTATCTCCTGGATCAATACGAAGAACCGCTATATCGGTTTTAGGATCACGACCTATAATTTTTGCTTCAAATTCTGTTTCATCGGACAAAATAACAGTAATTTCATCAGCATTTTCAATAACATGATTATTTGTTATAACAATGCCAGCATCATCTGTTATAAAACCAGATCCTAATGATTGGGTTCGCTGAGCACCTGGTCTTTGATTAAACTCCTTAAAAAATTCCTCGAATGGAGAACCTTCAGGAAACTGAGGTAAATCAAAATCACTGCCTCGCTCAACTAGGGTAGAAGTTGAGATGTTAACTACAGAAGGTGATAGCCGCTCAGCTAAATCAGCAAAGCTATCAGGTCTTTCAGCAGCAGAAACATTGTTACTTAATGCTAAGAACCAAGACCCAATAACCAAGCTTTTTAAAAAAAAGGATTTTATAAATCGCACTAAATTTCTAAACGCCTCTATTTTTGTGAAATGGCATTTCCCAAGGCCTCTGTTATTTAATCTACTAATAACTGTTTCCATTATTGTTTCCTTAGAATGGGTTTTGCATAACAAAAGATTATATTTTTTTTGTAAACATCAAATATAGACTACTTATGGTCCAAAGGTGTTAAAATTTTGGCAAACTATGGTTACTGATGAATATTCTTAGTCACCAGCTTTATTTTTAAAATATTTGAAGAATTCAGAGTCAGGTGAAAGAACCATGGATGTTTCCGAATCTCCGATGGCCGACCGATACGCTTCCATAGATCGATAAAATGAGAAAAAATCAGCATCTTGACCAAAACTATCTGCATATATTTCAATCGCCTGACTGTCTCCAAGACCCCTATTCTCTTGAGCCTTTCTTGCTGCCTCTGCAACAATCACAGTTCTAGTTTTTTCTGCATCAGCCCTAATTTTTTGTGCTTCTTCTTCTCCCGTGGCACGAAATTCTTTGGCCTCCCTCTCTCGTTCAGATTTCATTCTATTAAAAATGTTCTGACTTGTAGATTCTGGATAGTCTGCTCGGCGAAGCCTTACATCAATGATTTCAATCCCAAGTGAAGTTACGGATTCTTCAACCTCATCGCGAATATTATTGTTTATATCATTTCTCATCCCAGTAAGAATAGAGGCTAGAGTTTCGCTTCCTAAAACACGTCGCACTGACGAGTCGATTATTGATTCCAATCTAGCTCTTGCACCAAATTCATTCCTTACGGTTTGATAAAACAATAATGGATTAGAAATCCTGTATCGGGCATATGCATCAACCAATATCCTCTTTTGGTCTGCAAGTATAACTTCTTCTGCATCCTGCGGAATTAGAGATAATACACGTTTTTCATAATACTCTACATCCTGTATGAATGGCATTTTTATCGCGAGGCCCGGGTTTTGAATAATGCGCTTTGGTTCACCAAATTGCAATACCAACGCCTGCTTCGTTTGATTTACAGTGAACAGTGCAGACATTAATGTGAACAGCAACAACGCAACAATACCAATTGTAAAATTCCTGATAGTCATAGACTTAGTTCCCCTGCCCTGCTTTTCTGTTTAATTCTTTAAGCGGAAGATATGGAACAACTCCATTACCACCGTCCCCGTCGATTATTATCTTTTCTACGTTCCTAAACATAACTTCCATAGTCTCCAAATATATTCTTTCTACTGTTATGTCTTTGTTTTTTAAGTAAGCATTGTAAACTTGATTAAATCTTGATGCATCACCTTTTGCTCTATTAACGACTTCTGCTTGATAAGCCTCAGATTCTGCTATCAATCGCGCTCCCTCACCTCTAGCTCTTGGCACAACATCGTTGCGAAATGCTTCCGCTTCATTTTTTAAACGATCTCTATCTTGCCGTGCGCGCTGAACATCGTTAAACGCGTCAATAACATCGGATGGTGGGTCAACTGCGAGGAGTTGCACTTCTCGAACCCTAATGCCAGCAGCATAATCATCGAGCAACGTTTGCAACTTCTCTTTAACATTTATTTGTATGTTTTGTCGGCCCTCTGTAAGAGCAGTTTGGATTGGTGTTTGTCCGATTGTCTCTCTCATTACTGCTTCAGCAGCAACTTTGATAGTGTCGTCTGGATCTGCAAGGTTAAAGAGATATTCACCAGCGTCAGCTATACGCCAAAATACCACAAAATCGATATCTACGATATTTTCGTCCCCAGTTATCATTTGGCTCTCGTCAGCAATGTCTCGCTTGGAATTGGAGCGACCAGCTATTTCCCTAAAGCCTATCTCTAGTCTATTATCTCTTGTGACTTCCGGCCTAAGGACCGACTCAATTGGAAAGGGAAGGTGATAATGTAGTCCCGGTGAAGTGGTACGAACCCATTCTCCAAATCTTAGAACTACTCCCTGTTGTTGAGCATTAACGCGATAAAAGCCTGTCAACAGCCATAAAATCGCAGCTATTAAAATAAATATCCAAAATAGCTTGCCAGTTCCTCCTCCTTTAGAAAACTTACCAAAACCTCCGAACCTCCGTTTTGCGTCATTAATTATCTTATCTAAATCAGGTGGCGCTGGCTGGCCTGGCTGTTTTCCACCGTTGCCCCATTGCTTGCCTCCATCGGATCCACCACCCCATGGTCCACCTTCATTTCCGCCACCTTGATTATTCCACGGCATCTATCACTCCGATCTATTAACAATTAATATTCAAATGTTGACTTTAAATAATTGAAATAAGTTCTACTTAAAATTAATGTTAAAAAAGTATTTTATTAATCTCTTTACGTCTTATATTTGACGTGATCTTCGGAAAATCAAGAATGCAGTCAGAAATAACTTTAGAAAAAGTAAAATCAGCACTTAGACAAGTAAAATTTCTACATTCAAAAGATAACGTTATTGATGATGGTGATGTTTCTGGTATTGTGTTAAAGGACGGGCATGTTAGTTTTTCTATAGAAATAGATCCCAAACTAGCAAAGAACTCAGAACAGTTGCGCAAAAAAGCAGAAAATGCGATAATTATGTTGCCAGGTGTTTTATCCGCCACTGCAATTATGACAGCTCATAAAAACTTCAGTTCAACGCAACAAAAAAATACTTTTCCTACAGAAAAAACTCAAAATAAGCTGTTAAAACCAGCAAAATACATAATTGCAATTGCATCTGGAAAAGGTGGAGTGGGCAAATCAACGACGGCAATCAATTTAGCGTTGGCACTGAAACAAAAGGGCATAAACGTGGGAATTTTAGATGCTGATATATATGGCCCCTCGCTTCCGAGACTCATAGGATCAACGAAAAAACCAGATTATGAAAATAAGAAAATTCTTCCTTTAGATGCTTGGGGTTTGCAAGTAATGTCAATAGGGTTCATGATTGAACCTGAGTCACCGATGATCTGGCGCGGGCCAATGGTAATGGGTGCTATTGAACAAATGCTTAGAGATGTTTTATGGAAAAATTTAGAAGTGTTGGTCATTGATTTGCCGCCTGGAACAGGAGATGCCCAATTATCATTATCTCAGCGTGTAGCCTTATCTGGTGCGGTGATTGTTTCCACTCCCCAAGATCTCGCTTTGATTGATGCACGGAAAGGTCTCAATATGTTTCGGAAGGTTAATGTCCCAATTTTAGGAATAATCGAAAACATGAGTTATTTTATATGCTCTGATTGCAACAGTCGACACAATATTTTTAGTACAGGCGGCGCACGAAAGGAGGCAGATAGACTAAACATTCCATTCCTTGGGGAGATACCTCTTGAAATGTCTATAAGACAAACATCTGACACCGGTGCCCCAATTGTTGCCACAGATCCAGAAAATCAGCATTCAAAAATCTACATTAAAATAGCTGAATTGATATGGGAAAGCCTTGCAAACAAAAAGATAGAAAATGCGAGCATCATAATTGACTAAAATTATTTGTTTACAGAAAATTGTTTTGAATCAATGTGATTATATTTTTAAACAATTTAAACATACCTCACCAGCTTATTGTACCTAAAACGATGATATGAGTAGGATGGATAGTTTGGTCCTGAAGCATGGTGTTCGCAATTAAGCTCATTCCAATCCTGCCAATCGATATCAGGAAACTTAGTCCCTTTTTCAGGCTCTAAAAACACTCTTGTAAGTTCAATTTCTTGACAGAAGTCAATTCCAAGACTGTAAATTTCTCCACCACCAAATAAAATTAGTCTGTTTTCCTCCGTTTGTTGGTTAATTAGCCAATTTTTACTCTCTATTATCGCGTCCAAAAAATTGTGCACCACTATAGCACCATTAGCACTCCAACTAGTATCTCGTGTTAAAACTATTGAAGCTCGGCCAGGTAGTGCCTTCCCAATGGAAGCCCAAGTTCGTCTTCCCATTATTAAAGGACAACCCATGGTAATTTTTTTTACACGCAAAAGATCCCCTGGTAAATGCCAGATGAGGTCATTCCCATCACCTATTATACCATTATTTGACATCGCAACTACACAAATCATTTGATGCTTGCGAGGGTTTTTATACTTTTTTTCTGTCAGAATTGCCTCCAAGTTGTGCACTAATTTTCAACTCCAAAATTTAGTTAGAAAATTTTCATATCGAAATTGGTGCCTTGATAGATGGTGCAGCCAAATAATTGGCAATTTTAATATGGTCAAATTCAAATTCTTCTAATAAATTAGGTGCCCTATCAAAATATAAATTTGGTAACCTTGTTGGTTTCCTTTTTAACTGCAATCGGGCTTGTTCAATATGGTTTAAATATAGATGGGCATCGCCAAATGAATGAATGAATTCACCAACATCTAACTTGCAAACATGGGCAATCATATGTGTTAGCAGCGCATATGACGCAATGTTAAATGGAACCCCTAAAAATATGTCAGCGCTCCGTTGATATAGTTGGCACGATAATTTACCGTCTGCAACGTAAAATTGAAACAAACAATGGCAAGGCGGCAAGGCCATTTTTTGAATATCTGAGGGATTCCATGCACTTACTATCAAACGCCTAGACATTGGATTATTTATGATCTGCTCAACCACGTTGTTTAATTGATCAATTTTTTGTCCCTCATAAGGTGAGTTCCAAGCACGCCATTGCTGTCCATAGACTGGACCTAAGTCCCCATTTTCATCTGCCCATTCATCCCAAATGCGAACTTTATTTTCATTTAGATAACGAATATTCGTTTCTCCACGTATGAACCAGATTAGTTCATGGATTATACTACGGATATGTAATTTTTTTGTCGTTAATAGCGGAAACCCATCTGCAAGATTAAAACGCATTTGCCACCCAAATATCGATAAGGTTCCAGTTCCTGTCCTATCTTCGCGGTGATTGCCATGCTTTAACACATGAGAGAGCAAATCTAAATATTGCTGCATATTAACACATAACTCCATTTTTTTGCATTTACACTGATACTTTATGTCTAGTTCATAAATAAAGTGAAGATAAATCTTTCAACATATTTAAATTCATCCTATAATTTATAAGTCGATGCATGTCGACTATGGCGATAAACGTAATATGAAATAAGCAGAGCGGACCCGGGGGCGGTACCCGGCGCCTCCACCACTTTTAAGGTAGAGCTAATCGAGTGAAATTCTTTCGAGATTTACATTGAATATATCTCTAGCGAAATTTTTTGGGGGCGAAATAGGATCGACGCATGTGGTAAAGATATTATTTTCGCTCGGTATGATATCCGCCGTCATCGGGTCAATGTAGTAGTTGCAAATGACAACACTGCTCCGGTTGCGATGGCTGCGTAAAGCAGTTTGAGTAACCAAAGTTAAGCCCTGTTGGATTGAGCTCCGGCAGGCGGGGTTAGAGGGAGCACCTGGCAACAGAAAGCCCCTCACTACATCGAAAGGAGAAAAATTAATGGGCGATAATACAGACAATACTTCACCTGGCATCGACTATGAAATTCTTGTTGAAGATGCGTTGCGTAATGTGGTGAAAAGTGCTCTTAAAATAGCTGAAAAAAGAGGTCTCCCTGAAGATGCCCATTTTTATATAAGCTTTAAAACACACTTCCCTGGTATAGAAATGGATGCGAGTCTAAAAGAGGTAAATCCAGACGAAATGACAATTGTTTTGCAGCATCAATTCTGGGATTTGGTGGTCTCGGAAGAGCTTTTCGGTGTCACGTTATCTTTCTCCGGTGTAAAACAAAGTTTAGTGGTTCCCTTTGATGCTATAACACACTTTACAGATCCGTCTGTTGGATTTGGTCTTCAATTCAGTGCTAGTGAAGAAAATACCACATCAGAATTATCTGAGGTGATTTCTTCTATAGAAAATAAAAATAAAAAAGACATTGATGAGACAAAAAACATCAGTACGGCTGATGTAGTGTCACTTGACTCATTTCGTAAACAACCCTCAAGCCCAAGCTGAATATTTGCTAAAAATATATTTAACTTTTTTGCATAACAAAGAACAAGGGCATCACCAACCGCTTTTGCACAACTCTCCAATTTAAAAGTTGAATATCTAATTATATAAATAATTTCTTAAGATATAGTTTCTTTAGAAGCTACCATTAATTTAGGATTCATTATTTTGTCAAATTCCTCATTTGAAATAATACCCATCTTCAAAGCCTCCTCTTTTAAAGTGGTTCCATTTTTATGAGCTAATTTTGCTATTTCAGCTGATTTATCATATCCTATAATAGGTGATAATGCAGTAACCAACATAAGTGACTTATTTGTAAGTTCCTCGATTCTGCTATAATTAGCAGTCATGCCCATTGCACATTTTTCTGAAAAACTATTCATGCCATCTGTTAGTAATTCTATTGATTGATGCATTGAATATGCCATTAGGGGCTTGTAAACGTTCAATTGGAAATGACCTTGACTGGCAGCAAAAGCTATAGCTGATTGGTTCCCATACACCCTTGCGCAAACCATAGTAAGTGCCTCACACTGCGTTGGATTGACTTTACCTGGCATTATAGAAGAGCCAGGCTCATTTTCTGGTAGAGATAGTTCACCTAGTCCTGAACGAGGGCCTGACGCCAAAAATCGGATATCATTAGCAATTTTAAACAAAGATATAGCAAGTGTGTTAATCGCAGCATGCGCATGCAAATAAGCATCATTAGTTGCTAATGATACAAACTTATTGGGAGCAGGTTTAAAAGGTAACTTTGATAAATCTGCTATCTCGCTGGCAATTTCCCTGTCAAAACCCTTAAAAGTGTTAATACCGGTTCCAACGGCAGTTCCACCCTGAGCTAATAGGAATAAGCCTTCTAAACTATCCTCTATCCTTTTTAAACAATCTTCCAGTTGGGATTTAAACGCACCAACTTCCTGACCTAATGTTAACGGAGTAGCATCTTGGGTGTGTGTGCGGCCAATTTTTACGACATCTTCCCAAAGTTTCTCTTTCTGTCCAAAAATTTTACTGAGTTTTTTTAATGCTGGAATTAATTTTAACACTATGTCTGTTACAGCAGCAATATGCATGGCTGTAGGAAAAGTGTCATTTGAAGATTGGCCCATGTTACAATGGTCATTTGGATGCACCGGAGATTTTGAGCCAATTTTCCCTCCTAACAGTTCTATAGAACGATTTGCTAATACTTCGTTAATATTCATATTCGTTTGTGTTCCTGAACCAGTTTGCCATACCGATAACGGGAAATTTGCTCTTAGTTTTCCCTGTATTATCTCATCAGCAGATTTTCCAATTGCTAAGGCTATTTCTTTATCTATCAAGTTTTTTTTTCTGTTTACTATCGATGCAGCTTTTTTTATCAAAGCCATAGCAACAATTACTGGTTCTGGGATTTTTTCAGAACCTATATCAAAATTTAAAAGAGATCTTGCTGTTTGTGCGCCATAATAGCAGTCATTTGGAACTTCAATTGGCCCAAAACTATCCGTCTCAGTTCTCTTGTCTCTTTCCAATTTATCCTCCAATGTTTTAGGCGATTTTTCAAAAATATAAAAAATTCTTTCGCGAGTTATAATTTTTTTGGCATTAAATTTATATTTGAAATTTATACTCTTTAGTTTGACAATTTGACATAATAATATCCATATTATGAGATAGTTGAACTAAATATCTTGATGCACTATTCCAAATTTTAATTTTAATATTATACTGGTTTTATTATTAATTAGACAAAAAGAAAACACTATGAATTTAGGGAATTGCCATAATTTTCACGATTTTCGGCTGTTAGCAAAGAAAAAACTTCCAGGACCTATATTTAATTATATCGACGGCGCAGCAGATGATGAAAAGACTTACGAGAGAAACACAAGCTCATTTGACACAGTTGATCTGATTCCAAACGTATTAAATGGTACAGAAGAAATTGACATGTCCGTTGAAGTTATGGGGCAGAAATTAAAAATGCCGATATATTGCTCTCCTACGGCATTACAAAGACTGTTTCACTTTCAAGGAGAAGAGGGGGTTGCTGAAGTGGCATCTCAGTTTGGAACCATGTTTGGGGTTTCATCTCTTGGAACGACGAGTTTGGTTAGCTTGCGAGAAAAGTATAAAACACCTCAATGTTATCAATTCTATTTCCATAAAGATAGAGGATTAAATAAATCTATGATGGAAAGTGCAAAAAATGCAGGCGTTGATATTATGATGCTCACCGTTGATACTATAACAGGAGGAAATCGTGAGAGAGATCTTAGAACTGGTTTTTCAATCCCATTAAAACTCACACCAAAAGGGATTTTAGATTTTATGATAAAACCAGCTTGGGGGATCAATTATATTACCAAAGGAAAATTTACGCTACCTCAATTAGATGATTTTGTTGATATGAGCAAAGGGTCTATATCCATTGGAAAGTATTTTACCGAAATGTTAGACCACACCCTTAATTGGAAAGATGTTGAGGAGATGGTAAAATTATGGAATGGACAATTTTGTCTTAAAGGCATCATGAGTGTGGAAGATGCCAAAAAAGCAGTTGATATTGGCTGTACTGGCATCGTCATATCTAATCATGGCGGAAGACAGTTAGATGGGTCACGTTCTCCATTCGATCAATTAGCAGAAATTGTTGATGCTGTTGGCGATAAGATTGATGTTCTAATGGATAGTGGAATACAAAGAGGCACGCACGTTATCAAAGCGTTATCTTTAGGCGCCAAAGCTGTTGGCGGGGGCCGTTTCTATTTATTTGCGCTGGCAGCAGCCGGAAAACATGGAGTAAAAAGGGCGCTGCAACTAATGCAAACTGAAATAGAGAGAGACATGCGCCTTATGGGAGTGAAAAAAATTAGTGAACTTTCCCGAAGCAATTTAAGATACAGATAGCACATCTTAATTCTAATATTTATTTAAAAATTACTTAAAAATGAATGAATTCGTTAAAAACTTGGAAAAAGTGGTTGTGCCCAGAAATGTAATAACACAGCCGCACAAAACTGAACGATATCGGACTGCATACCGCTCCGGCGTTGGGGAAGCCTCATGCGTTGTTAAGCCAAATACCTTAGTTGAATTTTGGAATGTTTTACAGTTATGTGTAAAATTTGATAAAATAATCATCATACAGGCAGCAAATACTGGTCTCACACAAGGTTCTACTCCGGAAGGCCCTTACGATAGGGATGTAGTAATTATTAATACCTTAAAAATTAACAAAATATTTTTATTAAACGACAACAAAAATGTATTGTGTTTTCCAGGATGTTCCCTATCCGATTTAGAGAAAAAGTTAAAACCTCATGGCAGGCTTCCACATTCAGTCTTAGGCTCATCCTGTTTTGGTGCATCAGTAGTTGGAGGAGTTTGTAACAACTCTGGAGGGGCTCTTGTTCAACGGGGCCCTGCCTACACTGAGCTGTCTTTATTTGCTAGAATTAATGAAAAAAGCGAATTAGAGCTCGTAAATCAATTAGGTTTTGATCTTGGAGTAGACCCAATGAAAATGTTAGAAGAACTTGATAAGGGGCTTTCAAAACATTTACTTACAAAGTTCAGAACAAAAGGGCAGAAAAATAGAAGCTATGAACAAATTGTTCGTGATGTTAACGCTGATACTCCAGCGCGTTTCAACGCAAATCCTAATTGCCTTAAGGATGCTTCTGGATGTGCGGGTAAAGTAGCCGTTTTTGCAGTTTGTATGGATACATTCCCCGCTCATGAGAGATTAAAAACATTTTATATTGGCACAAATGATACTGACCAGTTGCAAAAATTACGAAAGTCTGTTTTGGAGGAGTTCAATTCTCTTCCTGTAATAGGCGAGTATATGAGTCGCCCAACTGTTGAAGTATCTCAAAAGTATGGAAAAGATTTATCTCTAATAATAAAGTATTTTGGTTCAAATGCCATAAATAAGCTATTTTTTTTAAAATCAAAATTTGATGATCACTTCGCAATGTTATTAAAAAAAGAAAATATTTCTGACTATATTCTTCAATTTTTTTGTAACCTACTTCCATGCATCCTTCCAAAAAGAATTCAATTTTTTAAAAAAAAGTTTGAACATCATCTTATACTGAAGATGGAGAATAATGGTATTGAAGAGGCAAGATTTTTCCTTGAGCAATTTTTCAATAAAGAGAATGGTGACTGGTTTGAATGCAATAAACATGAGGCCAAATTGGCAGAAATTAATCGTTTTGTGACTGCTGCCGCTGTCATTCGAAAAAAAAATATTTTGGAAATTAGCACAGGACCAATTTTAGCACTGGATATAGCGCTGAAAAGAAATGAAGAAGATTGGTTTGAAATTCTTCCAAAAGCTATAAGCAAAGATATTTATAATTTTTTTTATTATGGCCATTTTTTTTGTCACGTGATGCACCATGATTACATTTTGAAAAAAGAAATTTCCCCCGATATAATCAAAAAAAAGATGCTAAAAATTCTCGATAAGAAGGGTGCCGAATATCCTGCAGAACATAATGTTGGCAGGCATTACATAGCAAAGAAACAATTAGCTGAATTTTATCGTGATTTAGACCCCACTAACACCTTTAACCCTGGGATTGGAGGTTTGCCAACAGGAAAATATTATACCAAGTAAAAAGTTTCATTTTATTACACGGAAATGTACCGGAGATGAATTAAATTCTATCCTTGGCGAGCTTTTAACCTAGGATTTTTTTTATTTATTACATATAACCTTCCGCGTCGACGCACAACTTGGCAATTACGATCGCGTGTTTTAATGGTTTTAAGAGAACTAACAACTTTCATGAATTCCGCCATTACTTTACGCAGTGATTGGGGTTTATAGACTGGCGAAAGCTAGAGGTCAAGAGGCATATTTATAAGAAATACCGCAACCGGCAAGGCCGCAATAACCGTTTGGTACTTTGTGCAGATATTGTTGGTGATAGGCTTCTGCATAATAAAAATGAGAATACATTTTTATTTCAGTTTGAATTTTTGAATAACCTGACGCTGTCAACGCTTTTTGGTACACTTGGGCAGAATTATTTAGCTCTTTTAGCTGTGTCTTGTCAGATGCATAAAGAGCAGACCGATACTGCGTCCCTTTATCATTACCCTGCCTCATATACTGAGTTGGATTATGCTCTTCCCAGAAAATTCCGAGCAGCCTGTTTAAAGAAACGATAGCTGGATCGAAAACAATGAGCACTGCCTCTGTGTGTCCAGTGCGACCTGAGCATACTTCTTCATACGTTGGATTGGGTGTTTGCCCTCCTGCATATCCAACAGCAGTAGTGTAAACTCCCTCGCAATTCCAAAATAATCTTTCTGCACCCCAAAAACACCCCATCCCCACGACGAGTATTTCAAGATTATCCAAAAATGGGGGGTGAAGCGGCGTATTCAACACACTGTGATACTGGGATGTTTGAATTTCCTGTGGCCTGCCAGGCAACGCTTCATGGGTTTCTGGCAATCTTGTTTTAAATGGATTATCAAAATACATAAATAAATACCTTTTTCATTACTTGGCTTTATAATTGTAATATTTAATTGGTAATGTTTAACGCTTCAATACCTGGAAGAATTTTTCCTTCCATCCACTCAAGAAATGCTCCACCTGCAAGTGATAAATAACTTATCTCATTCCCCGCACCCCCAAGATTCACAGCAGCGACGGTATCTCCCCCACCGGCAACACTTTGAAGGTAACCTGTACTTGTTCTTTTCCCAATGTATTCTCCAAGTGATTTAGTCCCCAAATCATAAGGAGCAATCTCAAATGCACCTGCCGGGCCATTCCATAATAAGGTTCTAGATTGGCCAATATGCTTTTTAAACAAAGCGATAGACTCAACTCCAATATCCAGTATCATCTCGTCATCTTTAACCATACCATTTACACGCGTGTTTGACACACCTCCAGCCTGCAGGCTTTTGCTTACAACAGCGTCAATTGGCAAAATTATTTGGCATTTTTTTTCTTTAGCTAAGTTCAAAATCATATTCGCTGTTTGTATTAAGTTTGGCTCAAATAAAGAGGCTCCAACTGGAATTTGTTTCGCTGCAAGAAACGTGTTTGCCATAGCTCCAGCCAATAGCAATTTATCAACTTTGGAAATTAGATTTTCGAGTATTGATAATTTCGTTGATATCTTTGCCCCTCCTACAAATGCAGCAAAAGGTCTAGTGGGGTTTTCCAAAGTATTGGCAAGCGCTTTAAGCTCTGCCGCTAACACTGGACCAGCAAAGCTAGGCAAAAATCTTGTAATTGATTGTATAGATGCATGTGCCCGATGAGAGCATGAGAAAGCATCATTTACGTAAATATCAGCAATATTTGCGTAATATCTTGCTAAATCAAGGTCATTTTTCTCCTCGCCCGGATAAAAACGACAATTTTCGAGCAGACAAATTTTTTCCTCTTTATCAGCTTTTTCTTTTAGTTTTGACGGTTCATCAACATACGGAAGAAAGCCTACATTACAGGATAGTGCTCGTCTAAGATAATCTTGCAGTGGTTGAACTGACAAATCTTTGCTTACAGCTCCCTTTGGACGTCCAAAATGTGTAATTAAAAAAATTTGCTTAGCACTTTTGGCAAGAATTTTTAGACCAGGTATGACACGCCTTATTCTCGTATCATCTAAAATTTTACCACCTTTCATCGGTACATTAAAATCAACACGCATGATGATTTTTTTGTTTTTTACTTTCTCCTCATCAATCACTTTGTAGTGATTTTTCATTTTTTTAAGTTCCTCTTGAATTAAATGCTGTTAGTGACTTACATCTATAACTAATCAAAAGCAATACAACATAATGAAATGATACAACCAAATTCAGATCTAATCATATTCTTTGTAATCGGTGAAAAATGATCAACAAATTTGCTAGCAAAAATTCAGCTCTAAATGAATTTGTTTCTGGTTTAAAAGACGGTCTACCTCTCCAAATAGGCGTGATACCGTTTGGTATAGTATTTGGAATAGTTGGGCTGGAAGCCGGTCTTAGTCCACTCCAGACTTTTTTAATGTCTTCAATCTTATTTGGAGGAGCCAGCCAGATTGTATTTACACAATTACATGCAACAGCTACCCCATTCGCCGTATTGGTAACAACTGTAAGTGCGGTAAATTTGCGTCATTTGCTTTATAGCATGGTAATGTCAGAATATTTGCGGCATCTACCGCTAAAATGGCGCCTTGTACTTGGATATCTTCTTACGGATGAAGCATTTGCTGTCTCACATTTAAGATATAGCCAACAGACTTCATCAGATGCAATGCATTATCATTTACTCGGGAGTGGTCTTATCTTATGGTTCTGCTGGCAAATTTCTACGGCTATAGGAATATTGTCTGGCCCAACAATCCCTGATAGTTTTCAACTTGGATTTGCTATCCCTCTTACCTTTATAGCGGTTGTCATTCCATCTCTGACCCGTTTTCCAGCAATATTTTCTGCCATTTCAGCAGGTTTAGCTGCTTTAATATTCCAATTTCTGCCATTTAATCTTTGGCTAATTGTTGCCGCTTTTTGCGGGATTATGGCAGGAACCCTCAGCAGTTATATGTCCGAAAATTACATCAAAAAAATGAAGGAGCGAAAATGAGCGTTTGGATTGCAATTATATTTACTGGTTGCCTTACCTTTGGCACACGATTTTTGCCTCTTTCACAATTGATGCCTAAAAAGTTGCCTGATTGGTTGCAATTAGCCATGAAATTCGTGCCTGTGTCAGTACTGAGTGCAATCATAATACCAGCGATTTTTATTTCAGAAGATACAGGTTATATCGTAATTCAAGATAACCTCCGGATTGCAGCTGCTATTGTTGCTATTTTTGTTGCTTACTTCTCAAGGTCGACAGCCGTTACAATCATATCTGGTTTGTCAGTTATTTGGATTTTAACTTTTTTAGAATAGCCCACAAAATCCTTCCGTCAATTACTAACAAACCAAAACTTATTACAATAAAACCGAAGAAAATTTGCATAGAAATCCATTTCTCTAGGAGAATTACATCAATCAAAATAGCAAAAACTGGCACAATAATAGTTACAAGCATAAGGTTAGCGGCGCCAGCCAATTCCAAAATTCGAAAATAAACGACGTAAGCTATGGCCGTTCCAGCGATACTCAAGCCAAAAAGTATCAAAATAAATTTTAAATCAAACACATCCAAATTTGGTATTCCATTTGTCAAAATTACAAATGGCACAGAAATTAAAGAACCAATCAGTAACGTGCCACAAGCAATATCTTTAGGCTCATAAACAGAGAGTTGTGTTTGTCCCCAGATACTCCCTAACGCGTAGCTTACCGAAGCAAGCAAAACTGCTAACTGGCTAAGTGAGGTGAGTGTTAATTCTTTTAAAACATCGAAGCCAGTTACTATAGTCACCCCGCAAATACCAATTAGTGTTCCAGCCACTCTTCGTATTTCTAATTTCTCGGAAGGGATAAAAACCGCTGCAAGAAACACAACTGCAAATGCAGTATTGGAATTTAAGATTGAAGCAAGACCACCGCTTATTGTTTGTTGACCCCATGCAATAAGGGTGAAAGGTATAATATTATTTAATAATGCCATTACCGCCACTTTAATCCAAAAGTCTAGCTGTTTTGGAAGTCCTCGCCTAAGCCACAAAAACACTAAATATAGGGCAAGCCCCGCGAAAAAAATTCGATAGAAAACAAGTGTAAGAGGTGGAACGAACTTTACACCTTCGCCAATAAAATAAAAAGAGCCACCCCATATGAGCGATAAGAACAATAAAAAAAGCCACGCTTTATTACTCATCTAGTTTGTTCCTAATTATAAGATTGCTTCTACTATCATCCGCATTCCCATAATGAAAAACATCCATAATAATAGATTTCTAAATAAATCAGTCGATATTTTGTCTCTTATAGATTGCCCAATAACAAATCCCACAGTTGCCACTAATGTTGCCACTATACTAGAAAACCAAATTTCAGAAAGAACTAAGACCTCTGTTGACAAATATCCAAACAAAACAGGAATACATCCTACTAATAAAAGAAAACCCATGGTATCAACAAATTCCCTCTTTGGAATTTTCGCCGCTATTAGATAGATGGTAAGCGGAATGGCCCAAAGTACTGTTGGACCGCCAACAAAACCAGATATGACACCAACAAAGGGCTGCCAAATCTTCATCTTTTCAGGCCTAATGTACCAACCACTGCCTCTTAAATTTGTGAGTAAAAAGCTTAATATACCAAAACCTATCCAGAGCTTAATTAGTTCACTGGATAAGTGAACAGTAACAAAAGAAAATACAGTAAGACTTGCAATCATCCAGGCGGCTAAACGCCAGTATTTTTTTACTACGAAAAGATGGTCCTCCGCCTGATAGTATTGCCAGCTATTCAGAATTAGGACAGGGATAACATTAATCATTACCGCATCTAACGGCGGAAGAAAAAAAGTTAAAATGGTGATAGCAGTGGTGGGCAAACCAAGGCCGAGTGTTCCTTTAACCATACCAGCAAGAAAAAATGAGCTTGCAATGATTATCCAATAATATTCAGATGCAAATTCATTCATCAAATGCTGTTAGCACCTAATTGCAACGCTATTTTGTTAATCTTTTTGGCAAGTGCTTCGTCAAGGTCTGTAATACCGCCTGCATCGTGCGTAGTGAGCCTTATTTTTACTGTGCTATATACATTTGACCACTCAGGATGGTGGTTCATTTTATCAGCGATAATGGCAACTTGCGTAATAAAACCTATGGCAGAAGGAAACCCATCAAACTTAAGTTGTCTATTCATCGCCCTATCGTCGGTCTCAAATGACCAACTGTTCTGCTCAGATTTGAGAATTTTTAATGCATTATCATCTAATAATGTTGGCAACTATTTCTCCAAAAAGTGTGACATATATAATTTTTTATACTTAAACTGAGAAATTTATCACACGCAGGAACTTAGATGACAAGTATATTCCTAAATTTTCTAATTAAATTAGCATATCCCTCACTATTTATTATAAAACTTATTCAAAAAAAGACATAATAAAATCAAATTTATCCAGCTTCTTCCTTTTTTTGATTTCAGTATTAAATGGAACACTATGAAAATGAGGATTTTTTATACAACCGCAAAGCCGTTTGTTTCTGTTTTGGTGGAGACTGCACCATTGGTTGCACTTTTTGTAGGTACTTCTTTGTACTCGTTACATATTGGTGCGGCTGCAGCTGTCTTAGCCTCTACTATCCTCATTTTTTTTCAATATGCTAAAGATAAATCAATTTTATTTTTTCCGCTATTCTCTACTATCATTTCAATATTATTTGTTTCAATAGCATTTATCACGGAAGAAACTTTTTTTATTAAAATCCAAGCTAGTTTGTTCAACAGTGCGTTTGCATTTTTATTGTTGCTAGGCTGGGCTAGAAACTACCCTGTAATGAAATTATTCTTTGGAAAGCAATTCTCACTTAATCATTATACATGGATGCAGCTCTCCATAAGATGGGCAATATTTTTTCTTTGTCTAACGATCGGAAATGAGTTTGCATGGAGGATGCTCGATGATGAGGGTTGGGTGAGTGTAAAAGTCTTCATTTTTGCCCCAGCAACAGCTTTATTTATGGTATCTCTGGTACCGCTAACTATCAAGGGCAAAATACCGAGGTCTGACTAAATATATCAATTTTTAGTCTAAATTTTGAGATTTTTTTTTGAAAGCAGTTATGGTTTATTGTGCTGACAACTGATACCCTAGTATAGGAAAATGAATTGAAACCATTCCAACATCTTCATGTTCATAATCTATAATGATGATATTTTGGTCCAAATATCGTAAAACCCCGTCCACATCAGGGTCAGACGTTTTGCCGTTAGGCCTTATACGAACGCTTTCTCCTATTTTTAACTTTCCGGTGTAAGCGCAATTTATTCCTTTAGGGGCAGTGGAAATATGATGTTTGGCAATTTTCAATGCTTCCTCCGGAGGATAATCAATAAAAGAACCATGTCCTATTTGGGTTATAAGCTCACGATGTTTAACAAGTGCTTTGTAGGGAGCAATAAAACTCTCGCCTCCATCCCATCTTCCACATAAAAACCAAACACAATGTTGTATTACCGCATCTGCATAGCTTGGGTTTTTTCCATTTACATACGGACCTTGTGATGTGAGATGTTGATTTATAAGCTCAAAGGCTGATTGCAATTGTAAAACAACACTTGGAAGAGAGTTATGCATCTCTTCAGCCGTCCATCCGGGCTCGAAATATAGAGAGCCCCTATCTTCAATAAATTCTTTAGGCGCCACTCCCATTGATGTGGTCAGCACTATCCTTACTGTAAGTTTAAATAAAATATTTTCTCCAAAACTTCCTAAAATTAATTCTAACGCCCTATTGGTAGACAGATATGCCACTTTCTTGCTTTTTAGCTTTCCAAGATGAAAAGCTATACACTGACTATCACAAAATATATCTGCACCTATTTGCAAGACAGGTGTTCTACGATACCCACCGGTAAGTGGCATCAATAACGGCTTCGGAGGAATACGTGGTATTTGAACAGAGTGCCATTGAAGACCCATTATACCAAATGTCATCCGAATTTTTTCTGCTATTGGTGATTGCGGATAATGATGAAAAATAGGAACTAACATTTTATTTTTAGCTTTTTTGACTTTTTTTAAATAGAAGACAGATTTAATTAATAAATGCCCATTTTAAAATCATCGGTCAATGTGATTTAGGTTTAACCTCTCGAATTAATTTGTGAAAGCCGAGGATAATAAAAAAAGGAATAAACTTGATATATTCCCTAATTTGTAGAACATTTTATTCTGGGCATGGTGCACCGCACGGCGCACAAGCCAATGACTTATCAGCGGGAGCCGCAAGGCTTTCAGTAACAGGGCTTGTTAAATGATCCAAACTACCGAGAAGAAATATTAATAAAAGCAAAATCAAATGTATATTTCTGGGGGTATTAAGCATTTGCCTCAAAATCCAAAATAAGGCCTAGTTTTTATGCCTACCCAACTTCCAAGCAATGCGAAAAACGCCCATAACCAGCCATGTAAACTACCAGAAGAAATTCCAGCAACAAAAGCCCCAATATTACAGCCAAAAGCTAATCTCGCCCCTACTCCCATCAACAGACCACCAATCATTGCGGCTGCTAATTGACGGATGGGCGGCCATGGCTGATTAGCAAAACTAGCCGTTACGGCTGCAAAGAAACTTGCCCCAAGAATCATACCAAAATTCATTAGGCTGCTTACATCTGCAAAAACAGATTGCTTCAATGCTAGGGCTGGCCCAGGCCATTGCCAGAATGCAGCTTTGTCGATGGGAATTCCTGCTAACATAGCTATCTTGCCACCCCAAACGGTAAATCCAAATGTTACGCCCCAAGGGTGTCCAGAAATAATGAAAACAAGAATGCATAGGAAGGAAATCAGCAATGTTCCAACGAGCCAATTTATACTCAATTTTTGCCCAGATTTTATGGCCATTGTAAAGAAAATAGCTGCTACGCAAAAAATTAAAAAGGAGTTTAAGGCACAATAAATAATTAAACTTGAGGACGCACCGATAATAATTGGATTTAACGCACCCCAATTTAAAACTATGGGCAAAATCACACTTCCAATAACTGACCCAATTATAAACCCCGGTAGTGCGAAAATCATTCTTGCAGAACCGCTACCAAAGGTAAATAGGACACCAGAGCCGCAACCATTTGCAAGTTGCATACCTATTCCAAAAATGAATGAACCTAGCACAAGTGAAATGGATATCGGTGCAAAACTGCCGGAAGAACCTAGTCCAAGATAGCTTATCGGTAAATATACTAGGCTACAGAAACCAATTAAAACAAAGTGATACCCAATTGGACGGGTATCACCTTGAGTAATAAATTTTAGCCAACCGGAAGCAAATCCATATTGAAAATATAGAAATGCCATCCCCAATAATCCGCCCAGGAAGAAAAGGCTTAACCCTTTATGTCCAGTATCAATAGCCACAAAACCTGAGATTATTGCAGTTATAACACCGAGGAGACATAACAGACCATAATCTTTTTTGTTTCCCCACTTTAGACTGATGGTCTGATATTCAAAAAAATTGAGTTTTAAAAACTTATCCAAGCCGGAAGAATTCTTTAATTTTAGTAAAATTAGATTTCTCCTTAATTAATGGTCGATTTGAGTCTTTTGTCCATTCCACCATTGAGCCATCGTATAAAGTAACGTTTTCATTACCAAGTAGCTCTGATAACACAAACCAATTCATAGCAGCCCAATGACCAGTGTTACAAATGCTCACAACTGGTTTGTTTTGAATATAACCATAAATTTCCTTCAAAGCATTTGTTGATTTTAACTTATTATTAATTTCATCATAGGCATTTGATTGTGTTAAAAGGGTTGCTCCAGGAATATGTCCGGCCGCAAGAACCTTTGGATGTTTTTCCTCTCCCCAAAACTGCTTTTCAGGTCTGCCGTCAAGAAGTATGATATTGGATATTTTATCCATTACAACTTGCTCTACTGCTTTCGTATCAATATAGTCATCATTAATGAATGAAGCGTTAAAGCTGCCATTTTTAGGGGCTGTAGGAGCTCCTCTTTCGATTTGAGAAGGATAGGTCTCATTCCATTTTGCCCAACCACCATTCAAAATAGACACTTTCTCATGCCCAAACGATTTGAATGTCCAATACGCTCTAGCAGAAGAGCCAAAATCTGTTGACGATACACCCGCCGGAACGATTATAACATGGGATTCTTGATTTATACCTAATGAGCGCGCGAGAGTCTGAAATTGTTCCTCGGAAGGAATTAAGCCAGGAATATCGTTTCTAGCTACGCGCCACCCCGCTTTCATATAATCTGAGTGAATCGATCCGGGAATATGGCCCTCCAAAAAGGTATCATATCCACCGCCATCCAGTGAATTCCGCAAATCAATTATAACTAGTTCAGGAGTCTGAAGATTTTTTGATAGCCAATCTACCGAAACCAAGGGTTTTGACGCCAAAGCAAAGCCAATATTGAATAAAGTAACAATTGTTGTGGTAAAACAAAATAACAAAGTTCTAATTGATATTCTCATTTAAATTCTCTTCCTAATTTCTGTAATGAAAACCGCGAAATTGGTTTACAAATATAATTTCTCATTTGAACATGGAATATTTTTTTAATTTTTGAATATTAAGCTTGAAAAAAATAAATTTTTTTTGTTTTTATATATTTTTATAAAATTTTTTTTTAAAAAGTTATTTTATTTTAATTCATAATTTCAAGACTGTTAGAAGGACTAAATTCCTTTCTACTGCCAATTAGACACTTTTTTCTGATTTCTAATTACCATGCGAAATAGTGCCGCATTACACTTGAATCAACAAACAATCTCATTATTTTTATGTATTGATAAAGGGCTTCTTTTTGCCGAATTTTACAAACTCCATAATTGAAGTAGGTGTAATTTGCAAATTTTACTTGGACATAAATTAAGAAGAGATAAACATGTCGCCGAAATCAAATAGATTGATACTTTTTTGTGTGGCCGCGGCTTTTCTAATATCTGCAGCTGCACTAACACTTTCAGCCCTAGATGAAAATATTGTTTACTTCTATACACCCTCAGAATTAGACAAATCAGAAATTGGTAGCCGCTCAATTCGTATTGGAGGGTTGGTGAAAAAAGATAGCATAAATATTAATGGATTAACTACGCGTTTTGTCATTGAAGATGCGACCAGTCAGCAGACAGTAATTTACACAGGTGTACTACCTGATATTTTTCGCGTTGGTCAAGGTGTCATAGCAGAAGGCAAATTCGAAAATAAATTTTTTAGAGCGAACACGGTAATGGCAAAGCATGATGAAAGATATATGCCACGTGAAGTTGCGGAAAAGCTCAAGGAACAAGGTGTTTGGCAAGGGGAGGCAAGCAGATGATTGTCGAGTTGGGACATTTTTGTTTAGTGCTCGCTTTTGTTTTATCACTTAGCCAGTCTGTTTTTCCTATTTTTGCATCAAACTCCAACTTTAAGCAGTTGCACTCAATCACTTTAAGGATGTCATTGTTGAATGCATTTTGCGTAGCACTCTCTTTCATGAGTCTTATTTGGGCATTTATTGTCTCTGATTTTTCAGTATCTCTTGTAGCTGAGCATTCTCATTCTTCAAAACCAATGATCTATAAAATTTCTGGTACTTGGGGCAACCACGAAGGCTCACTATTAATGTGGATTTTAATTTTATCCATTTTTGGCGCAGGATTAGCGCTTACGCAAAAAACAATGCCAATATCCCAAAAATCGTTAATACTTGGAATTCAAGGGTCTATTGGATCTGCATTTTTGGCTTTCTCTCTTTTCACTTCTAACCCGTTTAAGAGACTATCGAACATTCCATTAAACGGAAATGGTTTAAACCCTGTGTTACAGGATATTGGGCTAGCACTTCACCCACCAACGTTATACGTTGGTTACGTTGGATTATCACTTGCCTTTTCATTTGCAGTAGCTGCTCTTTTAACAAATTCATTTGATAAAAACTGGGCCCGATATATGCGTGTCTGGGTGCAAATAGCTTGGTGCGCATTGACGCTGGGTATCGGTCTTGGAAGTTGGTGGGCATATTACGAGCTTGGATGGGGAGGCTGGTGGTTTTGGGATCCAGTTGAAAATGCATCTCTTATGCCATGGCTTGCTGCAACTGCGTTATTGCATTCTGTAATAGTGGTTGAGCAACGAGAACAGCTGAAAAGTTGGACTGTTCTGCTCGCAATTATTGGGTTTTCGTTGTCATTGCTGGGAACATTCATTGTTCGCTCTGGACTTTTAACATCAGTCCACAGCTTTGCTTCAGACCCAACAAGAGGATTATTTATTTTGGGAATTCTTATTATCTCAATCGGACCGCCGTTGATATTATTCGCAATTCGTGGCCCAAAATTAAAAACGGATGGGCCCCTGGTTTTAGTAAGTAGAGAAACAGCATTAATAGCTAATAATTTTCTACTAATTTGCGCCGCAATTGTCGTGCTGATTGGAACATTTTATCCAATCGCACTTGAAGTGGCTACGGGGATAAAAATTACTGTAGGGCCCCCTTATTTTGATGCAACCTTTAATCCTATTATGGGTCTACTTTTAATAATTATCGGTATTGGACCATTTATGATTTGGAGACAAGGTTTGACGCCCAAAGCAAAACATATATGGACAATTAGTGTGGGCATTTCCCTCTTAACGACTTTTATATTTATCCAAGCAAACACTAGTTTATCTATTGGAGCGCTTGCAGGCATATCGACTGTAACTTGGCTTGGTGCAACAATAATATGTGGCCTTGTTATTAAAGTTCGCACATTAAAACGAAACAGCAAATCTGATTTTTGGCAACGCCTCATTCGTCTTCAATGGGGCATGTGGGTGGCGCATTTTGGTATCGTTATCTTTCTAATCGGTGCTCTAGGAGAAAGTGTTTTTAAAAATGAGAGCGTCGCCCGTATGCATATAGGAGAAGAAATCCAAATCGGTGCTGAAAAAGCAAAATTGAAGTCAATCTTTACGAGAGCAGGAAGTAATTATGAGGCTCTAGTTGCAACTTTGTACATTTTTGATGGTCAGGATAATCATATCGGTACCTTATATCCTGAAAAAAGAATTTACCCTGTAGAGAGACAGACAACTACGGAAGCAGGAATTCGTCATGAGCTGACACATGATTATTATGCAGTGCTTGGTGATGGCAATCAAACAGATGGATATACTATAAGGCTTTATCGAAAACCATTTGTATCATGGATATGGTTTGGGATTATCTTAATGGCGTCTGGGGCGGCAGTTTCAGCACTAACAAAATTTAATAACCACAAAAAATCGCTAAAAGCGTTACAATCATGAATATTCGTTTTCTCTTGCCAATTGGGATTTTCTTGGCATTGGTAACTATTTCCGCTGTCTCAATGTTATCCATGTTAAATGGAGACCAAGCAAGCAAACAACTTCCCTCTCCTTTAATTGGGAAAAAAGCGCCTGATCTTATTCTTGCTCCATTAAATACAACTTTATCGACATCGCAAAAAAAATCTGACCTAAAACAGTCAGTTGAAAATGAACCTTTTCTAGTTAATTTTTTTGCGAGTTGGTGTGCACCTTGTCAAAAAGAGGCGCCTTTCCTGAATAAGCTATCAAATAAAATTCCCATCATTGGAGTTGCTTATAAAGATAGGTCAGACGAATTAGCCATTTTCTTAGAACGTTTTGGAGATCCATTTATTAAAATTGGATTTGATAATGATGGGAAAACAGCTATTAACTGGGGTGTTTATGGAATTCCAGAGACATTTCTAATTTCCAATGAAGGAAAAATAATCGCGCGTCATGCTGGTGAGATTACAAATGAGGTCTTTAACTCTTTGTTCATCCCTTCAATACAAGAGATGATAAGATGATGTTCAAGTTATCCTTAATCGTGAAACTCTTTATAGTTTTATTTTTCCTCACAATAGTAAGTTTTATAAACGATAAAATTGATATTTCTGGTTTTTTAGTAAAAAATGCATCTGCAATAACAGCAGAAGAAATGCTTAGCGATCCTATCCTTGAAAAAAGAGCTCGAAATATTTCCGCTAAACTTCGATGTCTTGTTTGTCAAAACCAATCAATTGATGAATCCGACGCTGAGCTTGCTGTTGATTTAAGGAGACAAGTTCGTGAGTACTTAGAAGATGGCATGACCAATAAACAGATTTTTAAGGCCTTAGCAGAAAAATACGGAGAATTTGTTTTATTGTCCCCTACCTTTCAACCTGCCACCTACCTTCTTTGGGGAGCTCCGCTGCTCATTCTTGCTATTGGAATATTATTAATAGCTAATCTTTTTTCATCCTCAAAAATTAATTTTCCTAAGTCATCATCAGATACAAAAGTTTTTCCAGAATTAATGACAATAACGTGTAAACAAAATAAAAACGATACGGAAAAAAACAGCGTTCGATATACCCAAATATCAACCATTTCAAGACTAGCTTTGCCAGTGCTTATTTTACTTCTGAGCGTGGGTATTTACCTTAGCATAGGCAGCCCAGATCTTATTGATTATTCGCCATCAGATGATAATACGCTCCGGGCACAAGCAGAAAATGAACTACTTGAGAAAAATCAATTAGCTCTAAAATCGTTTGAAGAAGCTAAAAAGCGTGTTGAAAAAAACCCAGATAGTTTATCTGCACAATTCATGTTAGCAGCGACGGCCTCACAAATCGGCTCGATTGAAGTTGAGATAAGTGCTCTTAAAAAGGCGCTATTGTTAAGTGAGGGTGACTCAAGAATTAAATCTCAACTGGCAGAAACTCTTACAAGGCAAGCTAATGGGCAAGTAACAAAGGCTGCATCAAACCTCATTTCCGAGGTTCTAAAACATGATAGGAAAGATATTCGCGCGCTCTATTTGCGTGGTTTAGAATTATTTCAAAAAGGAGAACTAACAGACGCTATTAGTTATTGGAAATTCACAGCAGAGCGGATTTTACCAAACTCGCCTCTAGCAGACAAGATAAGAGCTGATGTTGAACAAGCAGCGGAATTAGCCAAAATCGAAATACCAAACCTTACCTTTTCAAGTGTTCCTGCTTTTAATATTGGAGTTCTTAAAAGGGAAAAAAATTTAATAAATGTAGATAACAATACATTTGAAAAAAAACTCTCTCAATTTGCCACATTATCCCAAAATGAGCAAAACCAATTTATCCAACAAATGACAAGACGCCTTTTGGAGAACTTGCGACAACAGCCAGATAATTTTGATGGCTGGCTAAAACTTGCACAGGCCTATCTTTCTATAAGCAACTTTGATTTGGCTGATGATGCCCTAATATCTGCTATTAATGCCCTTAGTTCGGAAGAACAGAGAATTTCTTTGATTGAATTTGCCCTTTTGTCGCACTCATCTCCTAAATCAATACAAATTGCTGGATCACAATTGTCTAAGATTTCAGGTGAATTAAAAAATTCATTTTCAGTTAAATTCTTGCAAGGTGAATATGCTCGACAGATAGGTGACAAAAAACAAGCGATTAGGCATTGGTCGGATATTTTAAATCGCATGCCAACAGAATCTAACCAAGCAAAAACATTACAAACATATATAAATTCATTAGAAAATACATCCTACGGATTGTTGCCAAACCAATGACATGAACTTTAATTAACCGACAAATGCCTTTTCAACGACATAGTGGCCTGGCTGGGAGTTGGCACCTTCAACAAGTCCAAATTCTTCACAGATTAGTTTCATATCCTTATTCATTCCAACAGAACCACAAATCATTACTCTATCTTGTTGAGGAGAAAATGGACTTGTGGACAATAATGAAAATAGTTCTCCACTCTGAATTAAATCGGTAGCCCTTCCAACAACATCCGACTTTTCTCTCGTTGTTGTTGAGAGATAAACTAAGTTTTCCAGAGCTAATTCACCAATTAAAGGGTCTTTTTTGGTTCTATTAACTAGATCTTTTCCATAAGCAAGTTCTGATTTGTTTCTGCATGTATGAATTAAATAAACCTGTTCATATTTTTCATATAACTCTGGATCTCTTATGAGAGATGCAAATGGCGCTATACCTGTGCCAGTTGCTATCATGTATATTTTGTTTCCCGGGGTTAAGGCATCTAATACCAATGTACCCACAGGTTTTTTTCGCATAATTATATATTCATTCTCCTGAATACTCTGCAGTCTCGACGTAAGTGGACCATCAGGTACTTTAATTGAATAAAATGAGAGCTTCTCATCCCAGCTAGGAGAAGCAATTGAGTAGGCTCTCAATAGGGGTTTGTCTCTCTCGTCCAACAAACCTAACATGATAAACTCACCAGAACGAAATCTAAAACTTGCTGGCCTTGTTACAGAAAATGAGAATAGTCTGTCAGTCCAATGTGTAACATCTAATACCCTGACGGCATCCTCTGTCCCTGAAGTAACTTTTGAAAAAGTCATTTAAGCTCAACCATCCTTTTTCTTAGGGCAACCTAGTCATACCAAAAACAGCTTTTTTGAATATTTTACACTATCTTTTGAAATATCTTTTTATATTTTAACAACAATGAGTCAATTAATAAAAAACTATCCTCAAGCAAAACAAATACAAGCAAAAAGGTGATATGAGAGTAGCATTGGCAATATTCAATCAAAGAACTATTAAATTTAGCCTTGACTAATTATATAAGTGTACTATTTACTTTGTTATGAATAAGATATTCTTATGTCAATAGGAAATAGCATGGCTGAAACTTATTTAGAACAACCAAAATCAAATGCCATAAATACTCAAAAATCACTAATTTTAGTTGTGATATTAGGGGCACTTGCGTATGGGCTTCTAAATCGAGACTTTGGCAAAATAATTATGGCTTCTATTTCAGACGCCTATATTCAGGTCACCTCTTTTGTTGCTGCAACTCTATTTTTGTTTTATAGCATTGAGCGAGTTTTCAAATTTGACATTACTAAAAAACTCTCAAATTCAGGTAATCTTCAAGTATTTTTTGCAGCTCTTCTAGGCGCTCTACCTGGGTGTGGTGGAGCCATTATCGTAGTCACTCGCTACGTTTCAGGAACACTCAGCTTTGGCAGTGTCCTCGCAACACTAACAGCTACTATGGGAGACGCTGCTTTTCTTCTAATCGCAAAAGAACCCACAACTGGACTACTCATTATGGGATTAGGACTTGTGGTGGGAAGTATCACTGGTTATGTGGTAGACAAAATCCATGGACGTGATTTTCTTAGACCAAAATCAAGCCCTAATATGCCAACTTATACTAACCATGCAATCCAGCAATCTAATTCAGTACTTGCAACTAAATTATGGATAATTTTGATTATTCCAGGAATTGCGCTTGGAATTCTTGCAGCCTTTCAGGTCGATATTGATTTATTATTGCAGAATCCTTTAGTTGCCGAGCTAGGAACAAATTTGGGCTTCGTTGGCGGAATTTTTTGCGTATTTTTATGGGCTGCACCTCCATTTTTAAAAGGTGGTGCAAACAATAATGCAAAAATATCTAAACACCTACGAGATACCATTGCTGATACGAATTTTGTGACGGCTTGGGTTATTTTTGCATTCCTAATTTTCGAAATTTGGATGTTTAGCTTCAATATCGATCTTGAAAAATTATTTACCGGATTTCATATTTATTTGCCAATGATTGCAGTTATTATTGGGCTTTTGCCTGGATGTGGTCCACAAGTTATTATAACTAGTATGTACATAGGTGGGATTATCCCATTATCAGCACAGATAGGTAATGCCATAAGCAACGATGGAGATGCATTGTTCCCTGCTATTGCTCTTGCACCTAAAACAGCAATTGTTGCGACTCTCTATTCTACAATCCCTGCAATTTTAGTGGCTTACGCTTGGTATTTTATTTTTGAATAGAAATCAGCTATACTTAATTGAAACACCTTATCGTTTTAATGAATTTGAAAATCTGTATTGACCATTAAATTTAATTTTACCTCAACCACAAATCGTAGAAATATCAAATGAGCAAGATGAGTAAACAAACGCATTACACACTTTGGGAGTCGATGGCGATTGCAGAATATAAGGGCGCCTCTGAAAAAATTAATGGGAAGATTAATTTAGATGATCTTCATATTAAGCCTTTATATACAGCGGACGACCTTAGTGAGTGCAACCACCTTGATAATTTGCCCGGGCAAACTCCCTTCACACGTGGACCAAAAGCGACTATGTACACCGGTAGACCTTGGACAGTTCGCCAATACGCTGGCTTTTCTACAGCAGAAGAGTCGAATGCATTTTTTAAACATGCACTCGCAAGTGGCCAGAAAGGTCTTTCAGTTGCTTTTGATTTAGCAACTCATCGAGGATATGACTCAGATCACGAAAGAGTTTCAGGAGATGTCGGTAAAGCTGGCGTTGCAATTGACACTGTTGAGGATATGAAACGATTATTTGCTGGTATTCCGCTTGACAAAATGTCTGTATCTATGACTATGAACGGCGCTGTACTTCCAATTTTATCTAGTTTTATCATTGCCGGAGAAGAACAAGGTGTACCCACCAAAGCCCTTTCAGGTACTATTCAAAATGATATTTTGAAAGAATTTATGGTGCGGAATACTTATATCTACCCGCCGGAACCCTCAATGCGAATAGTTTCTGATATTATTGCTTATACAGCAACAGAAATGCCTAGATTTAATTCGATATCAATTTCTGGATATCATATGCAAGAGGCTGGTGCTAACCTTGTACAAGAACTAGCATTTACTCTTGCAGACGGACTCGAATATGTTAAAGCAGCAAACGAGCGAGGGCTAGATGTTGACCAATTCGCACCTCGTCTGTCTTTTTTCTTTGCGATAGGTATGAATTTCTTTTCTGAGACAGCTAAATTGAGGGCGGCACGCACCTTATGGGCTCGTTGGATGAAAAGATTATTCAATCCAAATGATGCTAAATCTTTGATGCTTCGCACACATTGTCAGACAAGTGGAGCAAGCTTAACAGAACAAGATCCACATAACAACATCATTCGTACGACTGTTGAAGCGTTGGCAGCAACACTCGGAGGCACTCAATCTCTTCATACAAATTCATTTGACGAGGCAATTGCACTTCCATCAGAATTCTCAGCAAAAATCGCAAGGAATACCCAATTAATCCTTCAGCATGAAGCTGGGATTACTGATACCGTCGACCCCCTCGCTGGTTCCTATTATGTCGAAAACCTAACATCACAACTTATATCGAAAGCTAATAACTTGATTGAGAAGATCATAAATATGGGCGGAATGACTATCGCGGTACAAGAAGGGTTCCCCAAAAGAGAAATTGAGAAAGTTGCAACAAAAAAGCAAGCACTTATTGATTCTGGAAAGCAGATAATCGTAGGAGTGAATCAATATAAAACAGATGATAATGACGAAATTCAAGTTCGTGAGATTGATAATTCTGCTGTTAGAGACACACAAATAAAAAGAATAATCGAGGTAAAATCAAAGCGAGATAGCAAAGCCGTTTTATCAGCACTCACTGATATAAAAAACGCTGCCCAAACAGGAGAAAATAACTTGTTGGCGCTCACAATTAATGCAATGCGCTTGAGAGCAACGGTAGGAGAGGTATCTTCTACATTAAGCGAAATTTACACGCGCCATAGGGGTGTAAGTGAGGTTGTAAGGAATATCTATACAGAGGCATTCAACGATAAAGAAGTTTTGGAACCAGTTTACAAGGCTGTTGAACAATTTAAGGCAGAAACAAATGATAGACCAGTACTATATCTTGCAAAATTAGGACAAGATGGACACGACAGAGGTGCTAAAATCATCGCAAGTGCGTTTGCAGATTTTGGCTATAAGGTAGTTGCTGGCGAACTATTTGAAACACCACAGGAAGCAGCTGAAAGTGCGATATCAAACAACGTCCATGTTATTGGTGTGTCCTCGCTTGCAGCTGGACATAAAACCCTAATTCCAGAATTAATTCAACATCTCAAAGAAAAAGATGCAGAGGATATTTTAGTTATTTGTGGAGGTATAATTCCGCAGCAAGATTATAACTTTTTATACAAAGCTGGCGTTTCAAAAATTTTTGGACCAGGGACACCTGTCAACGACGCAGCACTTGAAACAACAAATGCGGTATTAGAAAATCACCAGCGGACCCATAACTACCGCTCGGCAAGATTGTCTGGTGAAGCTTAAAAACTACCATATCTTCTATTTTGCTGCGACCAAACCTTGAATGCAGCACTTTGGTTTCTTAAATTATAATGAGAAATAATGGTGTACAAAAGACATCATGGTCTGGATATAAAGTCAGATAAAGCTGCTTTTCAAGTTCCAATCTAACCAACATAAACCAACAAATAAACAACGGTTAGATGGATAATTTGAGCACAATTATGCAAGACGTTTAGGCAAAGGAATTAGATATGGATATGGATAATTTTACAACTATTGCTCGCTCTGCTTTAACAGAGGCGCAAAGCTATGCACTTGCGCATTCAAATCCAAGTTTAACTGATCTACACCTTCTGTATTCTTTGCTGAAGAAAGATGCTATATCCTCTCCAAAACTATTAAACAGGTCTGGCGTTGACTTGATAAAGTTAAGCAATGCTGTTGCACAAGCCGTTGAAAACTTGCCTAGAGTTGAGTCAGACACAACAGAGGTAAAGTTGCAGGTTGACCAAACACTTGCAAAAATTATCGCTAAATCAGCGCAATGGGCAAAAGATAGGGGAGACAGTTTTATTGCAAGCGATGCACTATTGTTAGCAATTACGGAATCAAATGGACCCGCAGGACAAATTCTAAAACAGCATAATTTGAATAAAATCGCTTTGAAACAGGAAATCGAAACTCTTCGTCAAGGTCAAAAAATCAATAGTGATAGCGGTGAAGAGTTGTTTGAAAGCCTAGGTAAATATGCCCGTGATCTTACAAATGCAGCACTTAACGGCAAACTAGATCCTGTTATTGGTAGAGATGATGAAGTAAGAAGGACAATGCAGATTCTCGCAAGGAGAACAAAAAATAACCCTGTTTTAATTGGCGAGCCTGGCGTTGGTAAAACCGCAATTGCAGAGGGCCTTGCTCACCGCATTATTGCAGGGGATGTACCAGAGGCGTTATTAAACAAATCTATTCTTGCTCTTGACATGGGCGCATTAGTAGCTGGGGCAAAATACCGAGGCGAATTTGAAGAACGTTTAAAATCAGTAATAAATGAAGTGCAATCACGCGAAGGGGAAGTTATTTTATTCATTGATGAGATGCATCAGCTAGTGGGTGCTGGCAAAACAGAAGGCGCCATGGACGCATCAAACTTATTAAAGCCGGCGTTAGCTCGTGGTGAATTGCATTGCATTGGTGCTACGACATTAAATGAATACCGAAACTATATCGAAAAAGACACTGCACTAGCACGCAGATTTCAACCTGTATATGTCGGAGAGCCAACAATTGAAGACACGATTTTTATTTTACGTGGACTTAAAGAAAAATATGAAGCCCATCATGGAATTCGAATAACAGATGATGCCCTCGTTACAGCGTCAAAATTATCGGATCGCTATATTAATGATAGATTTCTCCCAGATAAGGCAATAGATGTCATGGATGAAGCAGCCAGCTTCATTAGAATGCAATCTGATAGCAAGCCAGAAAAGCTTGACGTTATTGACAGGTCCATATTGCAGCTTAAAATAGAGCAAGCAGCTTTACAAAAAGAAAATAATTCTACCGACCAACTTAAGAGATTAGAACAAATCACAACCGAGCTCAAAAAGCTTGAAGCTGACTCAGAACTTCTTACAAAAAAATGGCAAAGTGCTAAATCAATATCTGAAGAAGTTAAGCAATTGCAATTAAAAATAGAAGATGCACGACATCTTTTAGAAAAATCTCAGCGAAATGGAAATCTTGAAAAAGCAGCAGAACTCACCTACTCCATTCTTCCTAGCCTGATGAATGAGCTAGATATTGCAAAAAAAGCGTTTGAAGAAAATGATGCTTTAGGGCAACAAGTTGAAAGTCGTCATATAGCACAAATTATATGCCAATGGACGGGTATTCCTGTCTCAAAAATGCTTGCAGGTGAAGAAGAAAAATTACTCCAGATGGAAAAGCAACTGGCATCTCAGGTAGTTGGGCAGAACGAAGCAATCTCTGCCATTTCGAATGCTATCAGACGCTCCCGCTCTGGTTTAAGTGACCCTAATCTGCCTCTCGGTAGTTTTTTAATGCTTGGCCCAACGGGCGTTGGAAAAACAGAATTAGCAAAAGCACTTGCTGAATTTTTATTTGATAAGAAAGAAGCAATCCTTCGACTTGACATGTCTGAATACATGGAAAAACACTCAGTTTCCAGACTTATAGGTGCCCCTCCTGGTTACGTTGGATATGAAGAGGGAGGTAGCCTGACAGAAGCAGTAAGAAGACGTCCTTACCAAATAATCCTATTTGACGAGGTAGAAAAAGCACATCGTGATGTCTTTAATATTCTTTTACAAGTCCTAGATGAAGGCAAACTTACAGATAGTCAGGGACATAATGTAGATTTTCGAAATACCCTTATTTTATTAACATCTAACCTTGGCGCGGAGCATCTACTTGAACTGAATAAATCAGAGCCTGTAGAAAAAGCTAAAGAGCGAGTAATGTCAGAAGTTCGAACGGCTTTTAGACCAGAATTTTTAAATAGATTAGAAGCTATTTTACTGTTTCAACGATTATCTAGACAAAGTATGGCAAAAATAGTTGATATACAGATAAAAGAACTTAAAAATAGACTGCTTGAGCGTTCGGTTAAAATTGAGATTTCAGATACGGCCAAAGCGTGGCTTGGAGACAAAGGTTACGATCCGCATTATGGAGCGCGTCCACTCAGACGACAGATCCAAATGCATATACAAAACCCATTAGCTGAAGATTTAATATCAGGTAGATATATTGACGGCGATGAAATCTATGTAGATGTATCAGATATTAATGATGGACTACTTTTTCATAAACAAAGTGACTTAGTAAATGTTAAATAGAAGGTAAACTAATTTATCAATTATATAGAATTGCTTTTAACTATGATAAAAACCGCTATGATAAAAATATATTTTTTTTTGAAAGACGCTATTTTACAAAAAGAAAAAATTAGTCTGACACCATATCGCCTTTTATTGAAGAGGTCATCACACGTGTAAGACGTTTGGAAAATTCTGTTAGGTCGGTTGGTATACGTCCCTCAACAATTTGCGCCTGATCGAACAAAAGATATGCTGCATCATCAACTAATTCACTATCCTTACTGCCTGATTTTGAGCCAGCCATTTTATTCAAGCTAATCACAAGATCATGATCCGGATTAATTTCCAAAATTCGCGGTGCACCTTGAAAATCTCTATTATGGGCCTTCATCAATCTTTCCATCTGAATATCCATTCCATTCTCGTCAGCCACTAGACAAGCTGGACTCTCCGTAAGATTTGCTGATAGGCGCACATCAGAAATATTCTCCCCTAAATTCGATTTAATTCGAGCGATAAGTAAATCAAATTTTGACGGATCTGTTTTTTTCTTTTCAGACTTCTCAGGCTCAAATTTGTCAAGGTCAAGTGCACCTCTACTGGCAGACTTGAATTTTTTGCCTTCAAACTCTGAAACTAAGGGGAGCCAGAATTCGTCAATCGGGTCACTTAAAACAATCACGTCTATATCGCGAGCCTTAAATCCTTCAATATGTGGGCTTATTTCGGCCTGTTCAACTGTTTCAGAAGATAAGTAATATATCTCTTCCTGTTGGTCTTTCATATCCGTAACATATTGCGAAAGACTTATATAATCGCTATTTTTGCATGAATAGAAGCGACATAATTCTAGAATTTTTTCTCTAAAATCTGCATCCTCATATAGACCTTCTTTAACCACCAAACCGAAATCGAGCCAGAACTTTTGATATTCTTCCTTATTTTTTCCTGCATTTTTCTTTAATTCAGACAACACACGCCGTATGATTGTCTTTTTAATTTTATTTATAGCAGGAACTTTTTGTAACATCTCCCTACTAACGTTTAAATCTAAGTCTGGCGTGTCAACTACACCTCGTACAAATCGAAGCCAATTAGGGACTAAATCTTCGCATTCATCTGTTATAAAAACACGATTAATATAAAGTTGAAGACGTGATTTACGCTCAGGGTTGAATAAATCCATTGGGCGGGTGCTTGGAACAAATAAAAGACTAGTAAAATTAGTGACGCCCTCTGTCACATTATGCATTGTCAAATAAGGATTATCATAGGCATTACTCGCTTGCTGATAGAAAGAATTGTATTGCTCTTGTGTGATATCCGACTTAGGTCTCGTCCAAATCGCAGAGGCACTATTTATCTTCGTACTTGCTTCAGCATCAAGCCAATATATTGGAATAGAAAGATGGTCAGAGTATTTTTTAACCATATAAGAAATTCTCTGCTCCTCCAGAAATTCCTTTGCATCTTTTTTTAAATGAAGAACAATATCTGTCCCCTCCTCATCACGTTCAGCATTGTCAATTCCATATCCAGTGGAGCCATCTGAATTCCATTTATAAGCTTCACTACTACCTACTTTTCTTGATATAACGTCGACGGTCTCCGCTACCATAAATGCCGCATAAAAACCAACACCAAATTGTCCAATCAAAGAAAGCTTATTTTCGTCATTTTGTGCAGATGTTTTAAGTTGCTCTATAAAATTCTTCGTACCAGAACGCGCGATAGTGCCAAGAGAAGATATCATGTCATCTGAGTCCATTCCAACACCATTATCAGATATGGTAAGTGTCTTAGCCTTTTTATCAGACTTTATCTGGATCTGTAGTTCCTGTTTAGCTTGCAAGGATTGGTCTGTAGAAGCAAGAAACCGCCTTTTATCGATAGCATCTGAAGCGTTAGAAATTAATTCTCGTAAAAAGATTTCGCGATTGGAATAAAGCGAATGAATAACTATATCTAATATCTTACTAGTATCTGCTTCGAAAGCCCTATTTTCAATAGTCATTTTAAATCTTTTCCTTTATTTTTTAAATTGAATTTGAATGATACCTAATTTAATCATTTTCTTGATTAGCATTTAGGCATCTCAAGAATAGTATTCAAGGGCAACGTAATTATGAGTTTTTTTATTTGTGTAAAAAATGAAAAGTAAAATATATAAAATATGCCAAATCCAAGAATGGACAAAAGCTAAAGAAAAAGGATTTTATGCTGGTTCAAAAATTGATATATCGGATGGATTCATACACTTTTCTACTCAAGAACAGTTAGTAACTACGGCAAAAAAGCACTTCAAAGGTCAAAAAAATTTAATTCTTATTGAAGTTGACGCCAAAACATTACAAGTCAAATGGGAACCCTCAAGAGGTGGTGATGTGTTTCCTCATTTATATGAAAATTGGAATTTGAATGGCTCTGAAAAAACGTGGGAATTATTACTTGACGACAACAATAATCCTATAATCCCTATTTGAAGTAAGTTTTGTGAATATTGTTGCATGGTACAGATGTTCCAAAAAATATATTTTGCTAAGTTTTTCATAGTTATAAATTTATGTATTTCTAACTTTCAGCCAACCTTCTATAGGTTTATATAAAAATATTTCTGTTTTGGTTAGCTTCTCTATTGAAAAAAGACGAACCCATTCGTTATCGAAAAGTAGCCTTAGGGATTCTTGCCTTTTTATTATATTGAGAATCTCCTTTCTTGGAGCGTCAATAAAAACACATAGCCTTAAAGGTTCGTGAAAAATATTCTCACCATTTGTAGTCGTCTGTATCGGAAGTCCAACCCTTAAATCACTTTGTGGTCCGGACATTACACCAATATTTCCAACTACATTATGATATATTTTGTTACCGCTTCCAAAGATCTCTGGATCAGTGGTGGAAAAGTAATGTTCGGCATTTATCCATTGACCTACAATCATTGGCCCCATCAATATACCTTCTAAGAGCGCACCGTCCGGATCTTTTGTATGGTCGTATGAATTTAAAAAAGCTCTCCCTTTTAAATTTATATCAATCGTCAAACTGCGTTTTCCTATGATGAAGGATGCATTTCCGGAAAGTCCCCATTCTGGTCTAGTTTCACTCCAATCGCCAGACCTTCTAAGCACCTCTTTTTTTACCTCTTTTGGTTGGAGGTTTTTATCCAAACCTGGCAATTTTTTGCATCTTTCGATAGTATTTCGAACTGCTGCTTTTTCTAAGTCTAATTTTATAGCCTCTAGCTCCTTTAAATGAGAATACGGGACATCGTCAATATCCAAAATCTGAACGTAATCTGTTGTGGTATTGTGAACCGCGCTAACAAAATGTGTATCTTCGGGAATAAATATACCATTTCTTTTAAGTTGTTTTCGTACACTAACTTTATTTACAATTTTAACAAATAGACGGGAATTTGGTTCTCCAGAGTTGCCTCCACAAGCCCCACAATTCAGCGCAGCCTCATAGGGATTATTTTCAGATAAACTTGTGTGAGCAGTCACCAATACAATTCGTGCAAAATCTTTTGTGATGCCCATTGTCTTAAGTGCATCCTCAACGTACGAAATTTGTTCTTTTTCCGTTAACCGAAAATTCGAGTCCTCCTGATTTATTAGGATTTCTGTGGTTACGGGAACAACCAAAACTTCTTTTATTAGTTTCCACCACTTTCGATATACACCTGGATAAAAAGTCCTTTCAATTAAGTGCCAACCAAAAAACCAACCAAAGGCTTCAACTGTTATAAAAGGAGAAATAAAATTATTTTTCAAATTGTTGAAAGTTTTTTTGATTATTTTTGATATTTTTTTTACTTTTTGGTTCTTGATCTCTTTATTCTGCTCTCCGCTCCTAATCACCTCATTAACTAAATGTTTTGGCTGAATAATTGCAGGACACTGCGCAGTGAAATGCTGTTTGCCATGAGCACACACACTTATTGGAATGCCAAAAAAACCAGCAAAACCATATGTTTCGTAGTCTCCAATAGCTTCCAAATTTCTTCTAAACGGCTCTGACCTCACATCTATACAGAACATTAATTGTGCAGCTGGTCGATGGATATATGAACTCTCTTCTTTTACATTATTCGGGGGTGTTTTTAGCTCAGAAATTAACTCTTGAATGTACCCATGCTCGTAAGCATCAAGCCAAATAGGTCCATGCTCCGCTTCTGGTAGCTCATTAACCCAGAGAAGTAGACTTTCTAATTTTTGAGGTGTTGCTTCTTGCATTTCTGTTACAGGGATTTTTAGACTATCTGCTATATTAAGCAGTTGCCAAGCAGCAACAAGACGTTCATCCTCTTTTAAAGGTAAATCTCTTAGTTTTTTTTCTTCAAAAAAAGCGATTGTCTTGAAATTACCTTCCTTTTTAATTTCACGCCAGCAAGTTTTCCCCACCATTTCCCATTCATAAAATAATCTTACCGCAAGATACTGCACCAAATCGATAGGGTATTTTTTTTGCCATGGATATTCGAGATTTTTTGACCGCCAGTTTATAAAGCTAGACCAGCCATGCAAACTCGCTAATTGAAGAGAAATATATTCCTGCCAAGATTCTTTTGGAATACACAGCATATTAAGTTTTTCAAGAACAGTCTCAGCGGGATTTTTTGGTAGCGCTTTAATTTTTTTATCACTATTTCTTATTCCACAAGCTGACCACTCATCTGACGCTAGAGACCTCCAGGCCTCATAAAAGCCTTTCTCTCTGTCAGGCATAGACCATGTTGCATGCCCTTCATCCATAAAAGACTCACACCATTTTATAAGTTCATTATTTACTCGCTCTACAATATTCGTATTAAAAGACCTATCGCACCATTCTGCAGAAGTCATATTTTTATACACGAACGTTGGGCTAATTTTCTGATGAGAGACAATATCTATTTTCTTAGAAATTAATCTTATTGTTTTTTCATTTGGCAAATTATTTAAAAATGAGTGCAAAGAATGCCGCAAAGGGGGAGTTATGCCTTTTAGGAAATGAGCACGAATTACTAATGACCTATTTATTTGTTTTCCGCCCAATTCTATACTACTATCTTTCCCGTGTTTTAAAACATGTGACTGTATTGCAGAGTCGAGATGGATAATTTTAATTCTGCCCGACTCTACCTGTTTTCTATATTTTTCATTGGGAAGATATCCTCGACTTCCTAAAAATTGATTTGCTACACGGATTGCCTCGTGAAATGGAAGATTCTCAAGGCTATTTATTGGGTTATGGTGAACAAAATAGGGCATGGGCCAACTATGCCCAACTACACGGCTTGCTTTTTCAACTAAGCTATCTAGTTCCATAAGTTCTTCTTTTTGATAGCTCATCATATTTTAAAGCCAATCATGAGCAACAACATATTGAAGAAATTATTCAACCAATCGATGAAGATGTGAAAAGGAATTAAGAGCATTATTAAAACGGTTATCAATATTAAAATTTCTGCAAAAGAAAAATCTTTGTAATAAATATTGTCTTTAAATGCTCCAAACAAAATAGACTGCATCACTTTAAAAAAATACCAACAAGACATAAACCATATTAGTATTATGCTTACCAACTCAAACGAAATACCATTTGAATGATTTATTAAAATTCCCAAATAACTGAAGAAAAATGAAAACGGAGGCAAACCCACAGCTGCCATTACGAGTAGAGCGAAAAATACTGAAAAATAAGGCATTGTTCTGAATAGGCCTGTGATATTATTTATTTCCAGTTCGCCATAGCGACTAGCTAATTGCCCAACTGCGAGAAAAAGGCCCCAAATAATTAGGGTTAATGACCAAGCATAAGAAATTGCATAATCTGAGATACTGCCTAGTTGTGATATATGTAACCAAAAAATAGAGTAAAGTGCCACAGCACTGTACGTTATCAAGTGCAAAATTGAGAACTGAAAAAACGTTTTTATTGTAGCCCAAAAAGCACCTACGATAGACAAAATAGTAATTACTGGTAATAGTTCTTTTGGTACTTCAGAAATTACTGAACTTGCAAGATAAATTCCTAAAAAAGGAAATGCTAAAGCTAGACCTAAACGAAATATCCTAGATGTTTTTTTCATACCAATTACATAAATTCCATGGAAAGGAAACAATGGAAGACATGCAGCTGAAACTAGAAATATAATAGTTGTCTTAACAGATATCTCTGAAAAGCTAATTGTCTGCAAGTATAAAAATAAAATGGGAATTATTAAAATAATTACAAAGAAAGATCGCGTTTGATAGAGTTTTTTACAATACGTTCTCATACCACCAATGACTTGGTCGGATAGATTATCAAGATAAAGGCGGTTCAATAAAAATAAATATGCGCGTCTTTTTATTTGCCTTAAAAATATAAACTCTGTTCTAAATGAGAAGCGATACAGAGAAAAAAACCAAATCATAAAAATTGAAAAGATAATAATAAATACAAGCACCATAAATAAATAAAATGGCAATTCGCCAGCGAGAAGATACCTTTTAAGCTCAGAAGGGTTAACCACAAGAAAGTGTGCGAAACTCTCCGCTGCAAAAAAATAAGCCGCCCCAATTAAAGATATGGCGCCCAGCATACTTATTTTTGTTTTGAACGATGCTTCAAGTTTTACGAGAGTTAACATTGCTTGGGATGTACATGCCCAACTAAAAAGTAAAAAGATGAATAGCGCATGGTAATCTAGATAAGAAATCTCAAGAACAAAATGCACTCCACATAAGATTAATATTGGAAAAAAGAGCGAGAAAGTAAGGGTCGAAAACAAATTCGTAAAACCAACCTTCTTAAAGTCAGAAATCTCAGAAGGTGCTGATGGGTACTTCCTAATATTATGAATACCTTTTCCAGTATTGAGAAATATGTCGGCTTTAAATAGACCATGAGCAATTAGGTGAAAAACAGCGAAATGAAATGCCCCCAGGCCACATGCCATCATCATATATCCCATTTGACCAATCGTTGAATAGCCTAATGTTTTCTTTATATCATTTTGTACTAGCATCATAGATGTGGCTAAAATCGCAGTCAGAAGCCCAACAAATAAAACAATGTGTAAAGTTGTTGAACTTAACGAATACAAGGGTGCTAAACGAGCGAGTAAAAATCCCCCCACATTTATTAATCCTGCATGTAAAAGAGCATGAATAGGTGTAGGCGCAAAAAGAGAATCTGGCACCCACGTGTGAAAAGGCATTTGGGCGGATTTACTCATAGCTCCAACAAAGATCAACAATGTAATTAATGTTGTGCCCCTAAATTCAAAGCCTGTGCCAAAAAATGAAAACATTGTTTCATCAATAGAAGCACTCTTGAATAGTAGTTCAAACTCTAGTGTTCCAAAAAGATTAAACGCAATTACAATACCACTTAAGAATATAAGGTCTCCTGCTCGCAAAACAATAAAAGTACGAAAACCACTTTTTACTGTAGGACCATGTGAATAATTATGAGAGAGCAAGCAAAGAAACCAACCTAGTAGTTGCCAGAAGATAAACAGCATTATCAAATCAGCACAGGATACCATAAATAATAAAGTTGATATACATAGTGCAAGTAGGGTTAAATACCGATTATATCCTGAGTCTTGTTGCAGATATCGGATGGAATAGCGATATAAAATCACTCCAAAACTAGAAATAAATAACATCATTACAGCAGAAAGCCTGTCAATCGACATTTTGACTTCTGGTAAAATGCTCCAATTTATTGAAAATAAATTTATGCGGTTAACGTCTGGGGCTTGTATCGCCTGAATTAATACCATTAAAGATGCTAAAACACTAACAATCATAAGCCACCAGCTGGCGGAATAGATTGAAACTTTTTTACTCCTGTTAGGAAATAGTGTAAATAAAGCTGCTAATAATGGAGCAAAAGGAATTAGTAATGGAAATAGGTTTAGAATCATTTTAACCGGTATTTAAGTTAGATATTTAGTCAATTCAATCAAAATATTTCTCGGCCATTTAGAAATTCATCTTTTAAACCTTCTTTAATTTTATTAAAAAATTCACTAACTTTCCAAACAAGTATTAAAAGATTACCGTACTTTGTTAGCAGTTACATAACGCCTAGCCAATAAATAATAGCAAAAAGGTTTTTTTATTAGGCAGTTAGCAAATTCGCTGAATGCATATCAAGTTTTAACAAATTACAAAAAACGCTGGTAAAAGCATGTCAAAAATGTCTTTCTATATTGGAAAATAGCGCCTTTATTTAGGGGCAATGATAACGAAACAAAGATATTAAGCTCAAACAAATTATCAGGGTTTTAGAGATGAATTTACATGATTGGGGGGCACTAATCGCAATCTGTACTGTAGGAGCTATCTCGCCCGGTCCTAGTTTACTTGTAATAATATCAATATCTGCAAAGTTTGGACGAAAAGCTGGTTTGCTCAGCGCAGTCGGACATGGAACCGCTGTTTTTATATATGCAATAACGACTGCGTTGGGCATAAGTTTTCTCTCAGGAGCAGCAAATTACATTTTTTTCTATGTTAAATTAGCAGGTGCGTTATTTCTTTTTTGGATAGGTCTTTCTATGTTTATGTCCGGTTATAAAGCCAGAAGAGAAACGGAAAACTCTAAAGTTCCGCAGAAACTTGGATTTGCTTTTAGAGATGGGTTTCTTATCGGCATATTGAACCCAAAAATTGCTGCTTTTTTTGCAACACTTTTCAGTCAATTTGTTGTACCAACACAAGCGTTCACTGTAAGCTTTTTGATGGCAAGCATTGCAGGAATGATAGATATGACAGCGTATTGTTTAGCTGCGCTAATTTCAAATACCCTTCTGGTCAAACATCTATTTTTAAGCCATAGTCACATCCGAGATTATATATTTGGTTTACTATTAATCCTTTTAGCCTTATCTGTCATGCACGACAGTTTTAATTTATAATTTTGGTTTTTTTAAACTAATGCGTGATATTAGCTCTAATTTCTCAAAAAAAACATTTGAACAATATTTTCGTTCTCCAATAGGTTTTTTAATTCTTGTATCAATAGCGATGCCAATAGCGATGTCTGGATGGTTAGCTCTACTTAATAATTTTGTGATAGAGAAAGCTAGTTTTTCTGGCAAAGAGATAGGATGGCTGCATACCATTAGAGAGATACCCGGTTTTCTTACATTAACAATTATTTTTGTTCTTCCATTTATTCGCGAACAAAGATTAATAGTTTTATCACTTATTTTGCTTGGTGGTGCGGTTGCTTTGGTAGGACATTTTCCATTTTTTTCAGGACTTATGATAACCACTTTGATCAGCTCAATAGGTTTTCACTATTTTGAAGCTGCCCAGCAAACGTTACAACTTCAATGGCTTGATAAAAAAAAAGCTCCCCAAATTTTAGGATGGTTACTAGCAGCATCATCCGGCGCTTCTTTACTAACATTTGGAGCTATCGCAATAATTTATTCCTATTTTAGTTTTACATATAAACAAATGTATATATGTTGCGGCACAGTCACAATATTTCTAGCAATCATAGCTTATGTTTTTTGGCCCAAATACCCAATACAACCCCAGAAAAAAAAGAAAATCATAATTAAAAAAGTTTATTGGCTATACTACGTTTTACAATTCATATGCGGAGCGAGGCGGCAAATATTTTCAGTTTTTGCAGCATTCATGTTAGTAGAAAAATTTGGTTTAGAGGTTCATCAAATAAGCTGGCTTCTATTATTTAACTTTTCTGTAAATTTATTATTTGGTCCTTTTGTTGGCTGGTTAATTGGACAGATTGGTGAGAAATGGACATTGATTACTGAATATTCAGGACTGACCCTTGTCTTCTTTACCTATGGTTTAATATATATTTTTGACTGGCCCGCCTGGATCGCAGCCACTCTCTACGTAATAGACCATCTTTTTTATGCAATGATGATAGCGCAAAAAACTTACCTACAAAAAATTGCATTAAAAGAAGATTTAGCATCCACAACAGCTGTAGCTTTTACGATAAATCATATTGCAGCAGTTTTTTTACCAGTAATTTTAGGTTTCGTTTGGATAATATCACCACCACTAGTTTTTATATTAGCGACAATTTTAGCATTGTTGTCCCTACTGATATCTTTTGCAGTTCCAAACAATCCATATCCTGGAAACGAAACAATATTTTCGAAAGTTTAATTTCTGTTTCAAGAATTGTATATTTCAAATTAAATACAAACCGTGGCCGAGACGTGCTTAAACTTTTGGATGTGCTTTTTATGCAAGTATTCAAAAGATTCAATTATAGGTGAATGTTTAATTAAGGTTTTTTTCTGGGATAGTTAACCTAATGCTCCTTTCAACTATAATAAACCTAATTTGCTATGAAAGAGCAAACAAGAAAACTGCAAAACAAACCTGTAATAGGAAGCATTTCTTATTGATACACACATTCATGTTGTGCTTGCATCAATTAGCAGACTGCATTTTACTATAGTATAAACCCTGGACTGTTTCTACAAAGAGGACGTTAATAATGAGTAAATCTGTATTCATCCTTTCCGCATTACGCTCAGCTATAGGAGGTTACGGCGGAGCTTTGAAAGATATATCTCCAATTGACCTAGGCATTAGAGTCGCCACAGAGGCCATCAAACAGTCTGGGCTTAATCCCTCACAGATAGGACACGCTGTTTATGGACATGTTATTCATACTGAGCCCAGAGATATGTATTCGCCTAGATGTATAGCTATAGGAGCTGGACTATTAGAGACTTCTCCAGCCTTTCAGGTCAATAGATTATGTGGTTCTGGATTACAGGCAGTTGTAAGCGCATGTCAACTTATCGAACTTGGAGATACGAATGCTGCGTTAGCTGGTGGTGTAGAGGTAATGTCACGTGCAGGATATCTGCTTCAAAACCACCGCTTTGGCGCCAGAATGGGTGATGAACCCATTAAAGATATGATGATGGGAGCACTACATGACCCATTTAGCAGTATTCATATGGGAATTACTGCTGAAAATATCGCGAACGAGTATAATATATCCCGTGAACAAATGGACACTTTTGCAGCAAACTCCCAAGCACGGGCGACAGCCGCAACGGAGGCTGGATTTTTTAGGGAACAAATAGCACCTATAGAAATTAAGGATAAGCGTTCCTCAATAATATTTAACGAAGATGAACATATCAAGCCAAATACAACTGTGGAAAATCTATCTGATTTAAGAGCAGTCTTCAAAAAGGATGGGACAGTTACAGCAGGAAATGCCTCAGGAATTAACGACGGCACATCTTCGATTATTTTGGCTAATGAGGCTTTAAGCAAGTTGTCTAACAAGGAGCCAATGGCAAGAATAGTAAGCTATGGCTACGGTGGTGTATCTCCGCATATAATGGGAATGGGGCCCGTTCCTGCAAGCAAAATGGCTCTTGAAAAGGCAAAACTAAAAATTACTGATCTGGATGTAATAGAGAGTAACGAGGCTTTTGCTGCACAAGCTTGTGCCGTCTCCAAAGCACTAAATCTCTCCAATGATATTGTAAATCCGAATGGAGGTGCTATAGCTCTTGGACATCCTATCGGTGCCACTGGCGCAATATTAATAACGAAACTAACTCATGAGTTGGTCCGCATTGGGGGAAGATACGGGATGGCAACAATGTGCATAGGTGGTGGTCAAGGAATAAGTGTTATTATTGACACAAGAGTTTAATTTATTGTCACCGGCATAGATTTACATTCTTTTAAACACTTACTCAGGTAATTTTTATGTTTCAATTAACTTTACAGGAAAATTCTCTTTGGCAAACTGTTTTTGGGCTCTCAGTTGAGACAACTACGTTATCTTCGGGTATTTGAGCCTTGTAATAACAGGTAGTACTGAAGGCAGTTCTTTCTGTTTTACTTAGCCGACAAATTTGATATCTTACTTCCTTCTCCCTCTCCTTTTTAGAAATATATGTTCTGCCCTCTGCAATTGCATTTGCATGAGAAAAAAAGTAAAAAAGCAAAACAAAGGAAATTAAATAATACCAATTTATCCTCGCCAATTTTTTATACCTCCGTGTCTGATTTTGCAATATCTTCTGACGAACCAGGTAGATAAGCCTTGCCTTGAATTGCCCTCGCCCCTAGTTCAGTCATCTCTTCAGATTTTGACTCAGCTAGAACATTCAATTTGTCTTCCACTAACTGCTCTGCTTGTTCTAGGGTGTCTGCTTCTATTTCCACAATCCCGTCTATAATCCAATGAACTTTAACTTTCATTTTTTTTCCTACTCTAAACTATCCAATCTAAAAACATATAAATTATTATTTTAAAGAATTACTGAAACCGGGTCATTTAATTGGTGAAAGTTTTTCAAATATTTTTCCTGCTCTGTCTTGTAACTCAACTATCGATTTGGGTTCAATCGAACTTGCTGCCTCGTCACGCTCAGAAATTGCCCCATCAATTAAAAAAGCACTGGCGATTGAATACCACATATAAGCTTCTTCAAAATTTGGCTGCTCAGCTACTTCTCTATAAAAAAGAGCTAATTCCATTAGAGCAGACCTATCACCAGCATTTATTTGGTCCTGAAGTATATCCACCACATTTTCTCTGGTCATTTTTAATGAGTCTTCAGGTAGCAATTTCTTCAATTCATCACTTAATTCTTTTGCAGGCTCTATACCTCCAAGATAAGCTGACCAAGCCCAAAATAATGCTTGCTGATAATTTTGTGGTCTACCTTTTCCAGATTTTAGCAACAGAGCAAGATTATATTGTGCATCATGTTGGGCTGCAAACGCTTGAAGCTCAAATAAATTGACCGCATGCTGATAGTCTTTATCCTTTACTGCTTGCACCGCCTCAGCAAAAGTAACGTTGCTCGTGGTTATATCCGCAAATGTCATTTTAGCATATATCATAAGAAAAAAAATAATTATCAAAGAGGCTACTGACTTGTTATTCGCCTGGAAGCACATTAGCTCAACGGCCGGCCATCATAACAAGTTGGAGATAGAATATACGAATACGAAATTTTGATTTTTCACTTTTTTCGTATACTACGATTCTAGGCCGTGACGAATTTGGCTTTTGAAACTCTACATCCATTGTTTCTGGCAGAAAAACCCCGTTTGCCTGCAATGTTCCATTAGGATCACTTGCAAAACTTTTATGGAAGTTTTCATCTATCCAAATTCTAGCCAGTACCCTGCCAAGAATATCAGGAAGTTGTTCTCTAACAGCTTTTCTGTCTTCAAGAAATAGTTCTTCATTCACTAAAGATAAAGCAGAAATATCTCCAGATTTTTTTATCACGGCTGGTAAGTTTCTTTTATTCAAAGGAACTAATGCATTTGAACTATTACTTTTCATTGCTTTTCCGATTTATTATATCGTTTTTTGGTAATATGCCATAATTTATTAAACAAGAAAACAGTGTTGTGTATTCATACTTAAATTTTCTTAATTTATTTTCTAAAAATCTTTTTTTTATGATAACGGCACGAAATTTGAATTACATCCATAATAATTGATTAAGTGATTTAAGGAATTTTATTAATGATTAACACTATACGAACTGGTTTGGATGCATCCAATAAAGAGATTTCTACAATTTCACATAACCTTGCCAATGGTTCCACAATTGGGTTCAAGAGAAGCTCAGCTGGTTTTACAGACATGTATTCTGAACAAGTTGCTTTAAGAGATAATCTAGATATAGGTGTAGGAACAAGATATGTAAGTGCTCAACGCAATCATCAGCAGGGCAGTTTCATTCAAACAAACGGCGCTCTTGATCTTGCTATTAACGGCTCTGGCTATTTCCTAGCTCAAGCTAAAGACGGTACGATATCATTCACTAGAGACGGTTCTTTATCAATGGATAGTGAAGGCCACATTATTTCTAGTGACGGCCAATTTATATTGTCTGAAGCTCAAACACCTTTAAAAATTCCATTTAAAGTAAAAAATCAAGATAACCAAATTGAATCGTTAGCTGAAGTGAGAATAAATGAAAGTGGAGCTGTCAATTCGATTTATAGTAACGGATCAAGTGCTGTGGTTGGAATAGTCGGCATGGCAATTTTTGCAAACGAAACAGCACTTAAAGAAATCGGTATGAATCAATATTCACCAACTCCAATGTCTGGTGCTGCTAAAATTGGTAGAGCGGGTGAGGCAAGTTATGGACGCATCCAATCTGGTGCATTAGAGGCCTCCAATACAGATGCAACCTCAGAAATGGCCAAAATGATAAAAGCACAGCAAGCATTCTCAGGTTCTTCAAGAATGCTTCAGGCTGAGGCAGATATTACAAAACGCCTAATGGGATAAATTTACCTTAGGGGAAACACAAAATCGATATGGTTAATAACGATTTCACGGGTATTCTCGATAAAGAGATCACCATTAACACTGACACTTAGCTTTTCATTTAGAAAAATGGTGAGTAAGATTGGTCTCCCAACAGATTGTATTAACGTAAATCTTTCGCACAGTGCATTAAAAGTGTCTGATTGCATTAGACCTTCACATTGCATGATAGGTCTATCTCTTGGAATTATAATGTTACCAAGAAAGCTATCATCTTTTTCTTGGTTTTGACGTATTTCCACATTGCACTTCCCTCGCGCAATAGTGAGCAAAGTGCAAGACAGGCTTAATTTTTCGCTTTTTCTGCTATTAAATACTAATAGATCCGCAGACTGAACAGCCATTTGAATAGAACTAATTTGGCTCCACTCTGAATTATTAAGCGACATCTTGCTGGTTAGCTTTTTGCATAAACTCTCTTAATTTTCGAACCGCTGATTTCTTAATTTGTGAAACTCTTCCTGTAGTCACTTCAAGCACTTCAGCTATTTCATATACATTTAATTCCTCAACATAATAGAGCTGAATCACAAGAGCCTCTTTTTCGGGTAGAGTTCTAAGCGCATCCTTGAGAAGGCCTTTCATCTGTGATTCATTAAGTTGTTCTTCAGGGTTATTTTCGTCAGACACAAACCAGATTGAGAATTCATCATAAACACCATTTAAAGATTGATGAACATTTGCCTGAAATGCATGCTCCCAATCCATCATTTCTTGGTCTGATATTCCTAATTTCTCTGCAATTTCTTTACTATTAGGGTCACGACCAAGAGATTGGCGTAAATTCTCTTCAGCAATTTTTGTTTTCTGTTGCATCTGAATTGTTGTTCGACATAAATTAGATGTTTTACGGAGATGATCAATAATTGTGCCACGCACCCTGATACTTGCGTAGCTTGCAAAACTAGCGCCCTCTTGGACTGTATAATTTTGGGCAGCAAGAATAAGGCCGTAATAACCGGTCTGAATTAAATCTTCAATTTCGACTGATGCATGCACTCGCCCATAGATATGCCAGGCTATTTTCTTGACCATTTCAAGATGCCCTGAGACGAGATCCTCAACATTTGGTTTTTGTTCAGGGTAGCTTGGACGCATTATCCAACTCTCTTATTTTGGACAATTTGTTGATCAAAAAAACGGACACCGCCTGTTTCATTTTTTGGAGAATTCAATATATTTTTTGCAATTTTCTGAAAACAAACATTTTCTCTACTATCTTTTGAGTCAATGCAAATTGGTTTTCTTGTCACAACAGACTGTCGAATACGATTGGAAAGCGGTAGATGTCCAACATAGTTAAGATTTACATCCAAGAATTTTTGAACAATTGAATTAAATTTTCCAAAATGCACTTTAGCCTGTGCCTCACTTTGTGTCATGTTGACTACTACAGAGAAGTTGGATAGACCACCTTCCAAATGAGCTACTTTAATTAATGAATAAGCGTCGAGAAAGCTTGTTGGCTCACCTACTAAAACAATTAGTACCTTATCTGCTGCAGATACAAACGCAAGCGAACTATCAGACGCACCTGCGGGCACATCCGCTACAAGAATGTCAGTATCATCAGCAATTTCATCAAATAATCTAATCGTCTGATATCTTGTTTTTTTATCGAGGTTAAGCATGTCGATCAAACCACTCCCACCGGAAGCGAACCTGAGTCCACTTGGCCCCCCACATAAGGTTTCTGCAATAGATGTGCTTCCCTTTAATGCGTCACTAATAAAATACTTGGGCTTCACACCCAAAAGAATATGGGCGTTCGCCATACCAAAATCTGCATCCAATAAGGTCGTTTTTTTATTCATTTGCGCAAATGTTAGGCTCAGATTAACTGACATGCTGGTTTTACCAACTCCCCCTTTCCCACTTGCGACTGCTATTGATGTTGCCATAATTATTCTCTTTTCTTCTAATATTCTAACAGCTCAGCAGTTCTCTTTCAAATACTGAGATAAAATAGCTTCGCTCGCTATTGCTAATGCTCCCACAATTGACTTTGTACCTGTTAATAAAGCAATTTGCGCTTTAGCTGAAACAAGAGCTGATAACTCAACCGGTGATAATTCGCACTCGTCCAATTTTGTAAGTGCTACAAGTGGTTCCAATGAGTCATAAAGCGAAGTCTGATGAATAATCATTTGTTTATTATAGTTACCTGGTAATGTTTGCACAATCTTGAATTCGGTAGGCGAAAAAAGCTCACTTGCCTTTAAAAGAGTTTCTATAGTTTTTTTTGCCTCTGACGAAATATCTAAAATGAATTGAGTATCTTTTTGTTTTAAAATAGAGGAAAGAGAGCCTATTGCCACCTGCTTGACTGGCATATTTAGCAATCTGCCAAACGCTTTCAAATCATCGGTTGATTTGGTAGCTGTTTCCGTCACTGAGACCAATACTGGTTTTTGAAACTTTGCTGTTTCAGCGCAACAAGTAGCAATCTTAGCCGCGAGTGTGGTTTTTCCTGATCCGCTACCTCCAATCAATGATATGATTCGTGCGTCGTAGACATTCTCTGCAAAGGGGGCCACCAATTTGCGAGATAATGAACGCAGGAAAGAGAAGCGACCCTTTTCTTCATCTAATTCATTTAAATTACTTGAAAATGACCCAATTAATTCCGATGAAAAACCAGATTGCATCAATTGTACAGGCAAAGAATGACCTAATTCAAAATCCAGACCTTCTGGGTTTGTAATCATCAAACCAGAAAGCATTGATCTTATCGATAAAATCTCTGTTCTAAGTGTTTCAAAATCATCTTTTGATACAGAAGAAGAGGATTTTTGAGACAAAATATCTTCTGTAGAAATTATTTCAGCAAAGGCCTTTTTTGGCGCTGGAATTTGATCAATTAATTTCGAATCAAAAATCTTTGAAAACTTTTTTACAGAAGGGCGATTATTTTCCTTAAGTATAAGAGAATCATTGGTAGCTTGCATCGAAACTTTGCCATTTTTTTTTGTTGTCTCGATAATGTAAGCATCCTCCCCTAGTTGCTCGAAAACATCTTCCATAGCTGATGTTGAGTCTTTTGCTGTTACTGTTATTGTTGCCATTTTTGCTTCCTTAAATTGTAATTTGATATTTAGGCGTCATCTTCGCCAGTTATAGTTGCAACGACTTCAATTTTTCTTGTTTCGGGTAGTTCTGTAAAAGCTAGCACAATGATATCGTCAATATGCTGACGAATTATTTTGGAGAATTGCTTACGAATAGCAGGAGATACCACGACCACTGCTTGTCTTCCCTTCGCAGCTAATAAGTCATTAGTATCTGAGATCTTTCGAAGTAACTGCTGGGCAAGGTTGTTATCTATAACTAAACCCTCCTCTCCGCTCTGTCTTGCCATTGTAATTAACATGTGTTCCAATTCTGACCCTAATGTAATCACAGGCAAGGGCTGGTTTAGCGGGGAGACTTGCTGGATCAACAATCCTGCTAGTTCAGGGCGAAGCATCTCTGCAGTATCACTGATATTTAGATTACGACCAGCGAGTGAAGCAAGATTTTCTAGAATTCGTCTTAGATCACTAATTGGTACTCTCTCTTCAAGCAAAGCTCTTAATACACCTGTCAACTGATGTAGTGGTACCAACTTAGGCACAACTGATTGAACCAAGTTTGGAGCAGTTTCTGTCAAATTATCTAGTAATGACTGAACATCATCTTGCCCAATTAATTGGCCTGCATATTTATATAAGATTTGGCTGAGGTGTGTTGTCATGACAGAGTCAGGGGCTATTATAACATAACCCTTACTCTCTGCCTCTTGCACATCGTTTTGGGTTATCCAAACAGCATCCATTCCAAAAGTTGGGTCCTTAACTTTGATTCCTTCGATTTTTACAGATGTATTTTCTCCTGGAATTGCAAGTTTTCTCTCTGGATATACTTTGTCTTCTCCAACAATTGTTTGGCCGACTCTCAAACGATAGGTATTGGCTTCTAAGGCAAGGTCATCACGAATTCGCACCGCTGGTACAACAAAACCTAATGCTTTTGATACTTGTCTTCTTACACCCGTTACTCTGTTAACCAATGTTCCACCATTCTCCTCATTTACCATTTCAACAAGACCATACCCAAGCTGGATGGATATTGGTGAGTTATCGGCGATATCTGACAACTCTATTTGCTCTGGACTGGCCGCATCTCCCTCAAGGCGAAGCTCTCCTTGCTCACCAACTGCAGTATCTTTATTCACGTCAGATTTTAGTTTTCGATTTACAAAAAATGCTACTCCTGCTGCAACAAAAGCTGCAACAAGAAATAATAAATTTGGCATACCAGGCACAAAGCCAATCAGTAGCAATACGCCTGCAACCGGATACCAGGCTCTAGTAAGGCTTACCTGCTCTCCGATGTGTTGCGCCATATCCTGAGTTGACGACACTCGTGTTACTATTATGGCAGTCGATATTGCTAAAAGTAGTGAGGGAATTTGTGCCACCAAACCATCTCCGACAGAGAGAAGTATATAATTTTGTGCAGCTACCTCAAAACTCAAAGAGTGCTGCGCAAGGCCAATAGTAAGGCCTCCAACAATATTTATAATCAAAATCAGAATACCTGCAATTGCATCTCCCTTTACGAATTTCGAAGCACCATCCATCGCACCATAAAAATCTGCTTCACTACTAATTTCCTGTCTGCGGAGAGTTGCCTCCTCGTTTGAAAGCACGCCAGCATTAAGGTCTGCGTCAATCGCCATTTGCTTGCCCGGCATAGCGTCTAGTGTAAATCTGGCAGAAACTTCAGATACCCTGCCCGCACCTCTGGTGATTACTAAGAGATTTATGATAACTAAAATTACAAATACGAAAATACCAACTGCATAATTTCCAGCAATAACAAATTCGCCAAATGCTTTTATAACTTGTCCCGCTGCATCGGGGCCTGTATGCCCCTCACTAAGCACTATACGAGTTGACGCAACATTTAATGCGAGCCTCAAAACAGTTGCAATTAACAAAAGGCTAGGAAAACTTGAAAAATCCAAAGGACGATAGGTTTGCAGAGAAACCATAAGTATAACAAGCGAAATGAGTATGTTTGACACAAAGAAGGTGTCTAATAAAAATATTGGAAGCGGTAAAACCATCATAGCGACCAACATCAAAATGCCAAGGGGCATGGTAGCGGATGTCAAAAATCCTTTTAAATCTGACAATCCTAAACGTTTAAGTGTCATTTCCATGACATTTGCCTTTCATCTTTGCAAATGCTTCTTGTTTTAGTTAAGCATCCAATCAAATCACTTTGAAAACTCCCAGTTTTGTTTTGTTTTTCGCATGGATGGCGTAATTTTTGCATTTTTCTTAAACACCTCAGATTAATAGTCAAAAAACAGACTAAATATTCGGACTAAGAAAAAAAGGCAAAAAACATGCCAAATTGGAAATTTTAGTGATTAATTTTAGTATTTATTTCTAAATTCTCTTAGGTGGCACGATTAATGCATATTAAATTTATTAATGTTAACTATCTTGAGAGAGCTTACATATGAAAAATTCGTTTTCTTTTTTATTGTCAGTGGCCGCAACAATTGCATTAAGTGGCTGTGGACATATCATGACAAGTGAAAAATCTAATATTCAAAACGGATCTCACTCGCAATCATCAATGATTTCCCCTGCTGAATTAGCGTCTAATAATAAGGATACACCCACATCTTCTCTTAACTCTGTGAAAGAAATTTTTGATGCTAATTCTGAAAATATTCCTACCTTAACGGCAGTAGGTTATGCCGTTGTGTCATCACAACCAGGACAGTCAGAGTCACAACGTCGTTTAATGGCAATACGCTCCGCCCGCATGGCAGCAATGCGTGATTTGGCCGAGCAAATACATGGGCTTCAGGTAGACAGTTCAACTACAGTTATCGATCTAATGGTTCAGAATGATACATTCAGGGGCATCGTCTCTGGCACAATTCGAGGAGCAAGAACTGTTCGTATTAATCCGACAGGCGCTGACACTTACGAAATTGTGTTAGAAATTGACAGAGAAATGATTAATTATCTAATCAATTCTGGTCGCAGGGTTGTATAAATCACCACATTTTATTATCACGATGATAGATAAGAAGTAGCCTTATGTTACAAACAGTATTTAAAAAAAGTGTTTATTTGGTATCACATAGGACCTTTGTAATTTTTATCCTGTTGATTGCTTCATTTAATGTTTATGCGGCAACAGGAAAGTCTTTTCATTTTACGAATGCGACTGGTAGAGCAGCTATTACTCAGAACGTGACACCAGAACTTGCAAGAATGCGGGCGCTTGAGGATGCTCTATACCTAGCTGCTTTGCAAGGTGGCGCTAATGTAAATGGTTTCTCCTCTGTTTCTACCGATACCTCGGTGCAAGACTATTTCGTTGTAAGACCCTCAAGTAAAATATTAGACTATACAATCTTGTCAGAAAATAAAAGCGAAACTCAAATTGAAGTAAATATTAGAGCTGCTGTTGGGAACTTACCTGAAAGAAAATGTCAGCGCTCCAGACCCCTCAACTTTACGCTATATAAACCCCATGCTTTAATTAACATGAATGTTCCATCCTGGATTGATATCTATCACTCAACTCTATTTAACAAAATTTTGTTTTCGCTTAATCAAGACCCTCTACTCTCTGTTGATAATGCTATGGATGTTACTTTTTCACCTAAAAAACTAAACACTGTCGATGAGCGTTTTGATTATTCAAGTTTAATATCTCCGCAGGTTCGAGTTAAGACAGGAGACTATGCAGTTATTCCAACATTATCTATTACTTCTCAAGATGTAGCGTCTCGTTTTTTGGTGTCTCGTGAAATTCAAGTCACATTAGGTATGAAGATTTTTAGAGGAGGCACTTACGATCTAGTAGAAAATTTTGAGCAATCCACTGTTTTTGAAAATGATAGAATAGCCCTTTTTCAAACTATGGCTGATTTGGACAAAAGGAGCAGAGAAGACCTAATAGAAATCATGGAAGCTTTAATTGAGCCTCTTACACTAGAGATTATAACAACTCTTGGATGCCAACCACTAACTGATACCATCAATCTTAATTCGGAACAATTAACGACTCAGATTGGAAGTGACCAGGGCATAAAACCCAATATGCTCGCTATAACTTCTGGCCAACACACTCCCTGGACAATGTTTAGAGTTTTGTCCGTTTCTGAAAATAATGCTATACTTGAACCTTTAGACAAAGCAAGAAAATTAAGTGATTTAGATGGAAAAACAGTTGAATTTATGGAGTTTAACTAATGCAAATTATTAATAAAAAATATTTTCTCAGTATTTTGACACCTTTTATCTGCATTTTGTTTTTCCCAACAATTGCAATTTCGCAATCCCAACCAATTGTAGTCCTGGAGTACCCAAATTTTTCCGATAGAACACAAACTTATTCGGATAATATTTTTATTCAAAATCACGATTACTCTACCACGCACAAAGTAAAGCCAAATGAGACACTTAGCCATATATTAGAGAATTACTACTCTGGTAGTGGTTTAAATTTAAAGTTTGTTGAAATGGCAATAGTCACTCAAAACAAGCATGCTTTTGTAAAGAATAACCCCAATTTTTTATTTGCTGATAAGACACTTAAACTCCCTTCGTTGAATCAAATTCAAGCGATGCTTTTAGGAAAAAATGCTCCTGAAAGTGTAAGCGAAGAAAAATCTAGAAGAGACAGGTCTCAGGAAATTTACTTCATTGGAGGCTAAACTATCGTGAAAAAACTCTTTGCAATAATAACCATTCTAATACTAGGGACATCTTCAACACTAATTGCTGATGACAGCATCTCTGGCAAAATAGTTAAAACAGTTGTTGAAAATACCCTTGCTATGAATAACATTATAGCAACAACAATTATAAATGAAAAAAAATTATATCCAAATTGCGAACGTGAGTTGTCTGTCAAACCTATACTTGAAGACTGGAAAACTGTGAGGGTAGAATGTAAGGGACCTAAGTCCTGGCAAATTGTTTTAAGGAACAAATTGAATTCTATTTCAAATCCGAGCAAAACAGTTAGTGAACATAATTCCAGTGAAAAGACTTATTTTAAAGAGGTAAAGGTTGCTGCTATAAAGCGAAGCATTAATCGTGGGGATGTTATAACACCAGCGGATGTAGTGGAAATTAGCATCCCTGTTAATAAGGCGACCGACATTTTCCCAGATTACGAGGATTTAATTGGAAGACGTGCTAAGACCACCATTAAAGCACTCAAGCCTGTTTATTCCAGACAACTGGAAACCCATTTTATGATTGGAAAAGATATGAAAGTTTCAATCATTCATAAGAGCAAGTACATTACTGTACAAATGGATGGTATTGCGCTAGAAAATGGCCAATATGGTGACTGGATTAACGTTAAAAATATAAAAAGTGGCCGAATTATACTTGCAAAGGTTGTTGCTGAAAAAAAAGTTAACATTTAAGCTAACATTTACTAATTTAAAGTCGTTTTAGATGATTGAGGAGTAAAATAATGGTTGATTCTGTTAAACATTCAATGAATCGTATCGATGTACAGCGAACACGAATTAATGAAGTTGACGAAAAATCCGGCACTAATAAATCTGCTATGGTTAAAGGATCAGGAGCAGAGGGTACTTCTATTGACTCAAGTAAATTAGAGATGTCCGAAAAGGTAGCACAATTGGCAAAAAATCCGCCAATTGATTCCGAAGCAGTGGCACGTATTAAGAGTGCAATTGCTGATGGTAAATACCCTATTGACATCGATGCCGTATCGGATGCTTTAATGGATGCCTATCGCGATATGAAATCATAGATTTATATTTCTTTAAATTGGGAGAAATATATGTCTAACCAGAATTTAGATGGTTTTTTGGACACTTTCGAGGCTGACCTCGAGAGTGCTTTGTCGTGTCTGCAGGATGGAAGACTGTTTTATAAAAAAATACAATCACTTGAACAAAATCTTTTAGACGCATCACCTAGGTTTATAGAACAGCTCAAAAAAAAACCTATCGATACTTCACAAGCTAAGAAAATTAAGGAAATTATAAAGCTCATAGAAATTCTTGAATTAAAATCAAATGCTAAATTAAACTGGTTTCAAGACTTGGACAAACATTTAAAGCAAACACTTACAAATGAAATATGACAAAAGTTACATAAAAGATGCCTTGAGGAAGATGCCATGCAACAATTCGCAGATATTACAAATTATCTAATCACGCAATTCATAGGATTAGTAATTCTTGCGATTGTAATGATCCTGCTTATATTATTTATGCTAAGGATTGCTAATAAATTAACAAATTACCTTGAAACACAGACAGTTAAGTTAAATAACTTGAACGAGCAGATGTTAGAGTTCAAAAAGGTTCTTACATCACTTTTAACAAAAATTGAGAATATTGGAGAAGAAAACCTAAAATTAAACAAAAAGATTACATCTTTGCAACAAGAACTCTCCTTGCTATCCAGTGATTATTCTGAAAATCAGCAAATTACCCAAGCGATTGAGCTGGCGCGTAAAGGCTCTAGTAAAAATATCATTATTGAGAAAACTGGACTGTCTGCGGAAGATGCTGATGCAATTGTTCGTTTTCATGGGCATGACGTTTCTGAATAGTTTATGCTGTTTTTAACAGCCTATCCTAGCGAAAGCATCTTTCACATATTGAAATCATCAATTTACAATAAATTCTCTCATATCGTTTACCTCCTCAAAGCTAAAATTTCTCTTTTTTCTATCAAGAGAACACGATTATCATTTGTTTCGGTTATTAATTCTTTTTCTTTTGATGAAGTGAATTTAGTTTTTATCCTTTTCTTCTCATTTAAAACATACCCAAGTGCACCTTGCGTATTTTACTTAGTGTAATTTCACTAAAAAAAGTCCGGTTTTATTTACAATAATATTTTTTGCTGAATCTCGATAAATCGTCTAATGCAGAAAGAGTAAAGGCAGAACAAATCAACAAAACAAATAATGTTCTTGGAGATTTTATCGTCCTTGCAGTTAAAAAACGAGAGTCCCAATAAATCTCGACATAGACTTTTATTTCAGAATTATTAGAGAAATCCCTTATTAAATGCTTTAATCATCTTTAGGGCTGTTGCTATCGTCTTTCTTCTCTGCGGCTTCCTCGTCGGATGCTGAAGCCTGTTCTTCAGGTTTTATTGCTCCTTCTTCTTCACTTGTGTCATTTTTTTCTTCCGACTCTTCTTGTTTCAATGCATCCTCATGATCAGAGGTAGAGTCAGTGTTTTCATCAGATTCTGAAACATTTTTTTCTTCAGACACTTCAACAATTTCTGCCTTCCCTGCTTCAATGAGAGCGTCCGCTTCTTCATTATGAACGTCAACGATGACACCTTTTGGAAAACGAACACCTTTAACTATACTGTTTTCCGTAATTCGAAGTCTGACCCAACTTGTATCACCACTCGCATCAGTTTCACCTTCTACAATATCTGCATTATGACCATCATTAATTTCCATTTCTGGAACTTCAAATTTAGATAAAGGAGATGAATATTCTTTCTCTTGTATATCAGAAATTCGCTGTCTCAATACTAAGACACGCGCTGCTAAAATTCCCAGTCTTTTTTGTTCGTCTTGTTCCTTTTCTAGCAGCTGCTTTAAAAAATCTATGGTATCAGAGAATGTCTTTCCGTCGCACGCTTCTATTATTTTTGTCCTAATTGCAACCACTTCTGGAGAAAGTAAAATTGAGCTTCCTGCCCCAACACTGTTATCATCAAGAGAGAATTTCATTTTTTAACCTCAATAATTGAATTTGGCATCTTACTTGCAATTTCTACACCAAATTACGACTTTTCTCTATTTTATTTAGGAGAAGTCAAGTGAAATTTAAGAGGTCTCAAAATTAATGAAAAGTATTAGCGAACATCTAAATTTTCATGCATCTGCTCTAAAAATACGTTCACGTAGAAACGATATTCTTGCATCAAATATAGCAAACGCAGCTACACCTAATTTTAAAGCTCGCGATTTAAATTTTGATCACGAAATGCGAAAAGTTGATGGTTCGGGACCGCTAAAAACCACTGATGGTAAACATTTCAAAATTGCTGTGAAAAATCCACATCAAAGCATATTTTATCGTCAGCCAATAAATCCTTCAATGGATGGAAATACCGTAGAATTGAGTGTTGAACAACTAGAATTCTCAGAAAATTCTGTTCGATATCAAACCTCTCTTGAATTTTTAAATAAGAGAATTTCTGGGCTTTTGACAGCAATAAAGGGTGAATGATGGCTGAAATAAAAAATGTATTCGACATTTCTGGTAGGGCGATGGCCGCACAGCTAGTGCGTCTAAATACGATAGCTAGTAACTTAGCGAATGCTGGAAATTTAGCTTCCTCTGAGGATGAAGCCTACCGTTCCTTAAAACCAGTTTTTGAGACGAAATATTCTGATGAAGTAAAGAAAAACGGAGTGGCAACAGCGCAAGCAGTTGATATTGTTGAATCTAATCGTCTACCAGAGAAGCTTTTTATGCCTGACCACCCGAGCGCTGACAAAGATGGCTTTGTATATAGTGCTGCCGTAAGTATCGAAGAAGAATATGTCGAGATGATGGAAGCAAGCCGCCAATATCAAAATAACGTAGAGGTCATAACCACACTTAGAACGCTCATGATGCGTACTATATCAATGGGCAAATAATTTTAACGGAGAAACTTATGAGTAGCATCAACTCAAATAACCAGGCACAACTTAATATGATTCTAGATAAAATAGGAGTTAAAAATGCGGATAAGCAAAAACCCGCATCGAAAGATAATCTAGGACAAGAAGACTTTCTCAAATTAATGACGACTCAACTGCAAAATCAAGATCCATTTGCTCCAATGGAGAACGCCGAATTCATTGGACAAATGGCGCAATTTTCTACTGTTACTGGTATTGCAGAGATGGGACAAGCTTTAAAATCTATCAGTTCGCAGCTCAAAGAATTTAGGATTGCAACAGCATCAAATATGCTTGGTAGCTCGGTAATGATACCTGGGAATTATGCCCGAATTGACTCAGATAACGAAATTCACGGGATGGTTGATCTTCCAAAGGCTTCTGCACAAACGGAAATAAGATTTACCGATGCAACTGGTAATATTTTGCATACAAAACAACTAGGAGCCCAAGCATCTGGTCTCATGGGTTTTAGTTGGGAAGATATCCCAAGCGAAATTGCTAATAAGAACGAACCACTTCGTATCGAGGCATTTGCTGATTTTGGTTCCGGGATGGAAAGCCTTACTCCTTCAATATTTGCGGAGGTTTTAGCCGCCTCTACTGGGGACGAAACACAAGGCGTTGTTTTAGATGTTCGTGATTATGGCGAGATTCTTGCATCTGATGTTCAGAAATTTAGACGATAATAAAATTAATTAATAATAATCAAGTAATTTAGGAGAAAGATGAAATGTCATTCTATACCGCTCTAACAGGATTGAACGGCTCACAGGCAGATATATCTGCCTCATCAAACAACATAGCTAACGTTGGTACGACTGGTTTTAAGAGAAGTCGCGCCGAATTTGGTGACATTTTTGCAACGTCGCCGTTACAGAACGCTTCATCTTCAATTGGTTCGGGTACAATCCTTAAAGGTATTAAACAGCAGTTTACACAAGGTAATATTGCAGCATCTTTGAACGCACTTGACCTTGCAATATCAGGACAGGGATTTTTTGCTTTGAAGCCATCTCTAACATCAACCCAAACAGTTTACACAAGGAATGGTTCTCTTAATGTGAATAACGACCGCTATGTGGTTGATTCTGCGGGTCAGTACTTGCTTGTTTATCCCGTAAACGAAGACGGTTCTGTTACCGCAAAAGATTTAGATAGTGCACTCCCTATGCAATTACCTGTAACTTCTGGTGACCCAAAGGCAACAGGAAATATCCAATTAGGAGTAAACGTGCCTGCTGCTGCTGAAGTGGTACCTGATAAGGCTCAATTCGCTGACGGCTACTCTTTCAACCCAACTAACCCGGAAACATACACAAATTCGACTTCGATAACAATATTCGACGATTTAGGCAACCCAACCATTGCAACTATTTATTTTATTAAAACGCAAAACGCTTCTGCAGAAGATCCAACAAACAAATACGACACACGCTTGGTGATAAATGATACGGTAATTGACCCAGACCTTGTTAGCTCCGTAGATGATGCTGGTAATCAAATTTTTATTGATAGGTTTGGAGCGCAAACAACGCAAGTTCCAGATGATAACTACTTCCTTGAAGGGAAAGGATCTCCACTTTATAAATTAGATGATTTACAATCTTTAGTGGACTCTGAACCAACAAAGGTTCGTGGCCAAATATCTGCATTCGATTTTGGCGATGAAGGAGACAAATTAGTTGAAATTGTAACAGATCCCGTTCTTTTCAATGCGACACGTGAGTCTGGTGTTGCAGATAGTCAGGTATTTTGGGGTAAAAACTTTATGAGCATTAAAGTTGATGACATCGATACACCTGTAAATATTGATATACGTCCTGGTAAATATAATGCAGAGCAACTCGCTACTGAGGTTACGCGCGCAATAAATCATAAATTTGGAGACGACAGAAAATTTCAAATTGTACAAAATGTTGATGACACGCTCAACTTCAATTTTTTTAAACTTCTTCCAGATGGTACTTCGTCAGGCTTGTCAAATGGAGAAATAGAAGTTGACCTTCTTAACAGTTCATTCGTGACTGATGTGAACAATATAGATTTAGATGGTGCCTCTCCAGACTTCACAAAAGAACAATTTCTAGCTCATGCACAAGCAAGAATTAACGATGCGTTAAATGAATATGCTGTGTCATCCACAGATGATACTGTTCAATATGCCACTGCTCTTGGAGTGAATGATAAGTTATTTGCCCGAACTGTTGGAACACAAATGTCAGATGTTTTAGAGGCAACTGAAGTAGTAAAATTCAAACATTACTCATCATCAATGGATAATCCAACTAAATTTGTAATTACAGATAATACGGATATTTCAGCTGCTGATGATATTGTAGCTACTTCAGCCAATGCATCTACGGCTGCCAGTTACAACTGGACAGTTTCTAATGAAATTTTTGATGAAGGTGATGCATTTACTATTAACATTGATTCAGAACACTCTTACACCTATACAGCAAATTCTGGCGATGGACGAAATGAAGTTATATCTGGATTAATAGGTCTAATTGGTACCGAACTGGATGGCAACTTCACAATCACAACAACTGAAGATGCCTCAGGCTTATCTAATTTCATAGTCACCTCTGATGCGGTGAATACATCTTTTAATTTCTCTGCTAGTTTCTCAGATTATTTACAGGGAACATCATCAGATACCTACTTTACTGCAACTTCTTCTACTGCAACGCAGTCCGTTTTTAATTTGGAAACAGATACAGTTGCTAATTACGATATAGGGGACCAGGTTACCTTTTCAGCTATGATAAATAACGCTCAAGAAGTTCTATCATATACTGTAACTGCAGACGATATTGGAGCTACCAGCGGTGCAACTGCTGTGAATGTGGCTACTGCAATTGCGACAGAACTCAGCCCATCAAGTTTTACTATTTCAAGGACAGCAGACTCTGCAGAATTGACAATTACAAGCTCTGATGGCGTGAGTACAATGGAAGCTGGAGCTACAATAACCAAATCTTCAAATTCTTCAAACGATATCAATGTATCAGATAAGTTTTTAGTTCATTCTTATTATGGCTCACGCCCACAATTAAGTGTGTACGATAAAATGACTGCTGTAACAGCTGCTGATGATGGGCAAACAATTGAGTATGACGGAACGGATACATTAAAAATTTATGTTGATGATGCCTCAGGTTTTACACAATTGGAAAACATAAGAATTGCAGGTAATTTTAGTGATGATGATATAGATAGTGGAGCTAACAATCTTATAAATGGACGCGAATTTACCATCGCAAGCATTGATACAACAAATAATTTCATAACAATATCAACACAAGGCCTTGGTTTTGAGACTAATGCACAAACACTCATGTTCAGTTCAACTGATGTGCATGTTTTAAGTGACGAATCCACTAGTGTAGAGGCCTATTTTGAAGGTGCTGAAAATGTATATGAGGACGCACCTATTTCCTTTAACAGCCAGAAGATAGTTTTAAGAGAGACTGGAAATTCAAATAAACATGCATATACCAATGATGATATTGCAAATATTACTGGTGGTAATGGTATTTTTGAGGTAACAGAGACAGTTTTTGATTTGAGTCAGGATGTTGACGGTTCCACTAAAACTTCTTTGAATATTCTTGGGCTGAATAATTTAGCACAAAGTGATACCAAAACAGTTTGGGTTGATGAGAAAAACCCTCCTTTGAGAGTTAATTACGACGCACTTTCGCAAAAACTTGAATTTTCGGTTGACCGAACTGTCCTAGGTACTGGTACTGACAGTAATTTTAATTCGTTTACAGTATTTGGAAGTGATGAAGCTCAAGAAACAAATAATCTTGGTGTGCCCGCCCGTGACGATGCCACAGATGGTCTTATACGAGGTGGTGAGAGATTGCTCACTGGTACTTTTGTTGCTTCTGGAGCAGAACTGGCAGCAGATAAAAGTTTTGGCCTTTCAGTAAAATATAATTCAGATACTAAATCTTTTACTTTTGCTAGTGGAACCACTGGGGAAGAGATAGCCGCCAACGGAGCATTAGGAGTTACTGCTGACCAAAAAGCTTCATTTATACAGGTTGGTAGGACATCACTCACAAACGAGGAGATACTGACTTCACAGAGCAATGCTGACTTCCTAGGTGATAATCTCTTGATGGGGATTGGCGAAACTGCTGATACAGTATTTACAAATGGAACTGGCCTTCGTTCACAACCAGCAATCTCCGAGGGCGCGACTGCGCGAGAGGATTTAACAGAGGTATTTCGGCTTGGCACTGATAACAATGAAAATATCTTCAACGTCTCAGTAAACGGTATTAACGGGCTTATAGAAATACCTTCGCAATTTTATGTAGGTTCTACTCTAGCTGAGGCTCTTGAAGAGAGAATTAACCAAATTGTTGATCCAGGAACCGGTGAAACTGTCGGTGGAGTTACAGTAAAGTATAATTCAAGTACAAATAATTTTACATTTACCACTGGAACTTCTGGCTCGGACTCAACAATCAAAGTAAAAGGAACTGCTCGTTTAGGACTTGACAATGTACCTCTTGGAGTTGGTTCGGTTCCACAAATTTATAATTTGGTTCAAGCAACAAATGCTCAAGGAGTTGCTTTGTTTGTTGATGCGTCAGGGAATGTTGTTGAAACACCCCCCGAGAACATGGTGGATGGTTATTTTCCTCTCTATATTGACGAGGGAGAGCTCACATTTGATAAGACAGGTAAATTAATTTCTCCAAAAAATAATGTACATTATGAAAAGCAAGAGGAGGGATTCTCAATAGCACTGGATGTTGATTTTGGTTCGTCCACTCAATTATCACAGCCCTTTTCCGTTCTTTCGGTTGAACAAGACGGTTTTACATCAGGCCGATTAGATGGTTTAGAAATTGATGCCTCTGGAACAATCCGTGCGAATTATACCAACGGTCAAAATAATCCTCTTGGAAAAATTGTGGTTGCTAACTTTAATAACCAAAATGGTTTAAAACAGATAGGAAACGCGACTTACGTAGAAACAGCCGTTTCTGGCACACCACAAGTTGGAGAGGCTGGTGCAGAAGGCTTCGGAAACATTCTTTCTGGTTCACTCGAGAGATCAAACGTCGATATTACAGAGGAACTTGTTAACCTAATTACCGCTCAAAGAAACTTCCAGGCATCAGCAAAAGCGATTGAAACTACAACCGGACTGACACAGACAATCATTAACATCAGAATGTAAACACAATAGTATTTGGAAAGAAAATTGAGGCTAAAATATGGATAAATTAATTTATACAGCGTTCCAATCAATAAGTAACGCTTTAGATAATAAAGCAATTCGGTCTCAAAACCTCTCAAGTACAAATACTCCTGGTTTTAGAGCAGATATGGGGCTTGGTGGTTCTGGGTCTGGATATCTTGAACAATTCGATACTCTTTACACAAGAGCGTTTCCTGTGATTGAAGAAAGAAGTGGTTTTATCTCAGCACCAGGTCAAATTCGTCAGACTAGCCAATATCTTGATTTGGCTATCCGAGGCGATGGATTTTTTCTCGCTCGAAAAGATGGTATGTCGCCATTTCTTACAAGGCGTGGTGATATGCAGATAAATGCTCAAAATATTCTTACCAACGCTGCAAATGAGGTAATACTAAGTAATGATCTGAATCCGATTGTTATTCCTCCACATCGAGAAATGACAATCTCGGAGGAAGGTAATATAACCATCCAGCCAATGAACAGCCCACCTGGCACAATTGTCGAAGTGGGAACTATTGGATTAACTCTTGGCGGAGACGAACCTTTAGCAAAATCCGATGATGGTAAAATTAGGACAAAAAATGGTGGTATTCCAGCTGCTGATCAGCAGGCAAGAGTTGCTCAAGGTTATTTGGAAGAAAGTAACGTAAATATAATCGAACAGCTTGTGGGCTCAATCGAAGAACAAAGACGCTATGAGATTAATGTAAAAATGATTAAATCGGCCGAGGCGATAGACCAGGGCGGTAGTAGTCTTTTGAGAATGCCTTCCTAAAACATACTCCTTTTCCTAAAACTCCATTTTTTAATAATAAATTTGAGTCTTGCATAAATTTAACATTCGTTGGCATGACAATTGCTTATTTTACTTAGTAATTTTTTTGTAGGAGAAGCACGAAATGTCCACAAACTCTATGCATGTTGCAAAGACAGGTCTTAATGCCCAGCAAACAAGAATGCAAGTAATTGCTAATAATCTAGCTAACGTAAATACAACTGGATTCAAAAAAGATCGTGCCAATTTTGAGTCACTTTTATATCAAATCAGGCGAAACTCAGGTGAGCAAACCTCCGCAGAAACCAATCTTACATCTGCCTTTGCTGTTGGCACTGGCACACGAGTTTTAAATACACAAAAATTGTTTACCCAAGGCAGCTTAATAACTACCGATAATGCTCTTGATGTAGCAATTGAAGGAAGTGGATTCTTTCAAGTTCTTCTTCCAGACGACCGAATTGGTTACACTAGAAACGGAACTTTTTCTCGCAATTCAGAGGGCATTCTTACAACAGGCAGTGGTTACATAGTACAGCCTGAGATTCAGATACCAGAAGGAGCCTCTCAGATAAATGTTTCTGGCGATGGGGTCGTTTCTATAGTTGCCGATGGCGCTGTCGTTGCAGAGGAAGTTGGGGTATTAACTCTCGCGGATTTTGCAAATCCACGCGGTCTTCAACCTGTTGGAGAGAGTTTTGCGGTTGAAACCCAAGCAAGCGGTCCACCAATTATTGCAAATCCACAAGAGCAAGGATTTGGCAAATTAGTTCAGGGGTCCCTGGAATCTTCAAATGTGAATGTTGTTCAAGAACTCGTTGATATGATCGAAACACAGCGTGCTTATGAAGTAAGTTCTAAGTCAATCTCATCTGTAGATGAAATGCTGCGCTTTCTCTCTCAAAATCTCTAATCACTACAAAAGGTAATTAAAATGCATCTTCATCTTATTACAATACTTTTTGTAGGATTTGCAGTAATAATACTCTCTGGTTGCAGCACACATATTCAAGAAAAAGCTGCACTGGAATTTGAACCAATTTATCCAAGTGATCTTGAAATACCAGTTCAGTCTGAACCTACTGGCGGGATCTACTCAGAGGCAAAAGGTGGTCTTTTTGCAACAGATAAAAGAGCTACTGTGGTTGGAGATATTTTAACTGTAAATTTATCTGAGTCTTTCTCTGCTACAAAGGCACAAACGGCATCTTCAAGTAAGTCTGACTCATTCGATGTTACTATGCCTGTTGGGCTACCAAATATGTTTACAGGTGGATTCAGCGAACCAAATGCACTCACAAGTGGAACAGAACAATCTTTTTCTGGTTCTGGGGCTGCGGCACAATCCAATACTTTATCCGGATTTCTAGCTGTTACGGTGGTGCGGGTTTACAACAACGGTAATATGGAGATTGCAGGTCAAAAAAAACTTAACCTCAATAATGGTGATGAATATGTGCGCCTCACCGGAATAATTCGCCCTAATGACATTTCTGCAGCTAACCTTGTTAATTCCAGCCGCATCGCAAATGCCGAAATTACCTATGTAGGCGCAGGTCAAGTTGCTGATACTGGGAAAAAAGGTTGGTTAAGCAACGCAATGAGAACAATTTCTCCTTTTTAAGGAAGGTTTAAATGAAAAATTTTGGTCAAAAAGTAATATCAACTATTTTTTTATTTCTGACGACATTCGCGTTTTCATCAAACGCCAATGCTGACCGACTAAAAGATTTAACTTCGATAAGTGGTGTCAGAGATAACCCACTCGTAGGGTACGGGATTGTAGTTGGTCTTGCAGGTTCGGGCGATGGAAATTCTGGCTTACTTTTACAATCGATGCAGGCGATGGTAAGTCAATTTGGTCTCGTAACAAATGCAGCGGGTTTATCTGGAAAAAATGCTGCTTCTGTTATGGTAACAGCTGAGCTCCCTGCTTTTACAAAACCTGGTCAGGCAATTGATATTACAGTCTCTACTCTAGGTACAGCTAAATCACTCCGAGGGGGCACACTTCTTATGACACCATTGAAAGGTGCTGATGGGGAAACTTATGCTATTGCACAGGGAAATCTTGTTGTGGGTGGGCTTGGCGTTGAAGGAGGAGACGGTTCGTCAATAATAGTCAACATTCCAACTGTTGGGCGCATCCCTAAGGGAGCGACCGTTGAAAAAATGGTTCAGTCTCCATTTTTAAATAGTGATGTTCTTGTTTTAAATCTTAATCAGGCCGATTTTAGCACTGCTAGCCGCGTTTCAGAGGCGATAAACGATGTATTTGGACCAGAAGTGTCGGTGCCTTTAGACTCATCTTCAATAAGAGTGCGTGCTCCAATTGATAAAGCTCAAAAGGTAACATTTATGAGTTTACTTGAAAATGTAGAGGTAGAGCCTGCTAGTCCGGCAGCTAAAGTAGTAGTTAATGCACGAACAGGAACCATTGTTATAGGTGGAGACGTTCGCGTAACCCCTGCTGTAGTTACCCATGGATCTCTGACTGTAAGAGTTAAGGAAGATATGGCAACAACGCAAGGACAAAATATCGTAACTAACGGTCAAAATGCCATTATTACTGGGGGTGATGTGGTTCAAACACCAGACTCAGAACTCGGTTTTAACGCAGAGACAGCTCGTGCCTTTGTATTTGATACAGGAGTAGAATTGTCTGACATCGTGGATGCTGTAAATAATGTTGGTGCATCTGCAGCCGACTTAGTCTCTATTCTTGATGCGCTCAGACAAGCCGGAGCACTTAGAGCCGAAATAGTGGTCATCTAAATTTTAAATAAATGAGAAATTAATGGAACTACCCTCGTTATCAAAAGAACAGTTACTTAAGGATTATACTTTAAATAAAGTTCCTAACAAAGATTCTGAACTGCGTGAAGTTTCAGAACAGTTTGAAGCTATATTTATCAATCAGATTCTTAAACAATCACGAGAAACCAAACTTGCAGAGGACTTACTTGGGAGCTCTGCCACAACTACCTATGAGCAACTTCTCGACAGAGAAACGTCAGAAAACTTAGCAAAACATGTAAATGTAGGTATTGCTGATGCCCTCGTTCGGCAATTCTCGCGCGATGGAGAGTAGTGAGTGGCAAGTTTAATTGACATTGGCAAATCCGGATTACAATCCTATCGCCAAGCTTTGGCGGTAACGGGCCAAAATATATCGAACATAAATACAGATGGCTATAAGCGGCGAGCTGCGGATTTGGAGGAAGTTACTGCAAATAAAAGCGGGATTTCTAGCACAAATAATCAAACTGGACTAGGTGTCAGGGTTGCAGGCATTCGTCGCTCTTTTGATGAGTTTCTACTTAATAAAGCACGCAGCGCTACCTCATACTCAGAAACAAATCAAAAATATCTAAACACAATCAAACAACTTGAAGATATATTACTGCCAGGCGATTCAAATTTGGGGAATATGATTGCGAAATTTTTTGATGGGCTTCAGGAAATAGCGGCGTCGCCAGCAGACCTGGCTCCTCGAGTAGCAGCTATGGAAAGAGGTAAGACTGTAGCTGCCTCTTTTAATCACCTGGCCCACTTAACAAGTGAATTAAAGTCCGGCCTTGAGTTTCAAATAAGACAGGATATTAATGATATCAATATTCTTTCAGAAGAGCTTTTTAATTTAAATAGCCAGCTTTCAGGCTCTAGCTCAAAAAATGCACCGAATGCGCTTTTAGATAGTCGAGACGTTTTAGTCGATAAACTAAATCAGCTAGCCGAAGTCACTGTAACGTTAGATGAAAAAGGTTCAGCACTCCTTTCACTTGGAAATACGGGTAAAGGCCCTTCTCTCCTCACAAATCAGAATCAAACAACACTTGGTTTTGAACTTATTTCAGACAAACTTACGTTTTTACTTGAGCCTGGAACTTCCAACACCCCAACTTCTCAAATCACTAATGGTTCTTTAAAGGGTTTATCTGATGCCTATCAAACTATTCAGTCCATAGAGGCCTCTATCGACAATCTAGCACACATTTTTAGTAGAGATTTGAACGAACTTCATATGAATGGGCTCGACTTAGAGGGAAATAACGGTAAAGAACTTTTTCACACCGTATCTATTGAAGCTGAGGTCAATCCAACAAATCTTGGCACTACCTCAGCTAATATCAATGTATCAGACTTCAGAAAAGTTAAAAATGAACCATTGACCTTTACCTATCAGGCCGAAAATGATCTGTGGGTTGGAAAAAATCAAACCAATGAAATTGTTGTTCAAGGCAGAGAGGTTATAAATTATTCGGGTTTTTCAATAACTTTTACTGGTGATGGCAGAGAAGGAGACCAAATAAGTGTAAAACCAGCTTATAACGCGGCAGCTAACTTAAGTTTTGCTCTAAATAGAGCTCAGGAATTTGCAGCCGCCTCTCGTCAATTAGTAACAGCAGATTACACTAATATAGGTGTTGCCGAATTAAATGCTGAGATTTCTTCTAAGGAAGTTTACGATAATCAACTCCCAACTATTGAAGATACCTTCAGCAATCAATTGTCTATGATTGGAGCCACAGACTTCATTCGAAACGGCTCTGTGGCTGTTATTCCTGCAAATGTTTCAAATGTTGAGCTAATTAGTCTTATTCAGCAATCCGAGCTCAGTTTTTCTCTTACAGATGATGAAATCACCTCCATTTCATCAATGACATTAGTTGTAGAGACTGAAGAAAATACTAGTGAAGATACAAATATTATCTCAACAAAAAAATATGTCTTTACAGTTACCGACCCAGAAGAAATTGAAACATTGATTGAAGAGGGTGCGACAAGAGACGGTAAAGCGATAGCAAAGATGATTAATTTTGGTTTCATTAAGGCCAGTGGTTTCGATTTAATTGAAAATGACGGTGTAGAAAGCTGGGTTGCTGACGGCCAAACCTACCGCCTTCAAGATTTCGGTGGTTATGCATCTGGAAAGGATAACCAACTTTCTTTTGCTTTGGCAGACGGTAATTTTACACAAGACTCCCAGCTTTTTGCAAATAGCTCAAATATTAATGGAACTCTCACCAACAGAAATGAGGATATATCCTCTATTCAAATATTTACAAGGGAAGGTAGACACATAGCAGGTAGTCGCTTGGATGATGCCCAGTATGACGAACTATTTGTTTCCGAAAACGGTTTTAATGAAAATGCAGTGTACAGAGATGATTACTTAAATAATAGTTTTGAAGATGGATATCTGGGTATGTCGAGTGTCTACAAAAAAGATACTGCTAATCCATTGATAGAAGTATCCAATTCCAATGTTGACCCAGTAATCTCTTTCAATATTGATTTTTTTGATGGAGTTGACACTAACGAAGAGAGCTTCGATGGAAAAAAAGCAAATGCCAGCACTTCTTTCTATAATTTAACTCTTGATGACGGAATTGATACTGTTATAGACGCTACGATTTATGAGGGCCAGGTGCCTGGAAATACTGAAAATGATATTGCTAAAGCAATGGCTTCTGAAATTCGATCGAAAGCCCCTATTGTCACGCTCACTGGGTCTGGCATGCTGCTAGAACAACAAAGCCTAGATCCACCAGACGATTTTATTCCTCCAGGGGATGGTGAAACTACTATTTTTCTGTCGAGCAATATACGATATGAAGTTTCCAACATGGATGGAAACTATAGCGTCTCAGGTGGACCTTCAAATGCGCTATCAAGTATAGAATACGATGCTATCAATAATGAAATAACCTTTGTTACCTCTTCAGAGCCAGATGATGGGGATAGCGTGAGCATTATTTTTGAAGAAAAAGAATATATCATCAGCAAAACTGACGGTGAGATACAAATTAGTGGTGGAGAAGAGAACCGTCTGTCCGCCTTTATTAATACCGGAATTTCCTTTGAAACTAATAACTTATCAAGAATGGATTTAAGTTCGGAAAGAACTGTTAGATACCAAAATATAGATTACGTGATTGCTAGAGATGCCGCCGGCGAATTTTCTGTCGGTGGTGGGCACGATAACGCTTTGGGTCTTGAACTGTCATATGATGAAAATTCAGGTATGGGTACAATTACAAGTGAAATAAGGCAATTGAAGATAATTTCAAATGATGGAAGTTTGTCTGCATCTAGCATAAAAATACCAGGATACCACCAAGATGTGGACGATTTAACCGGAAATTACGAAGCAGCCTTACGTTTTGGTCTAATCACAAACACAAATGCACCTTTTCTCGAATATAATTTTTATGATGCGTCCGAGACTGATACCACTATCTCAGAAACAAAAGATAAGGTAAAGGCATGGAGTATCGATGGTTTTGACGAAACATTCTTTTCGGATTTAGTCGGCGACGGTGCTGGCGGAATATTTAATTTGGGTTTAGGCGATTTCGAAGAAGACAGGACCTCTTCGATGGAATTGACAATTTCTCAGACATCGGCAACAAATGCTCCAGTAGAGCAAACGATCACTGGCTTTTCAGAAGACGAAATAGCGCATTATGCTGGTAAAACTCTTACTCTAAGTGATGACGATGGAAATGAAATTGAAATAGATTTTAGTATTGCTGGCACCACCACCTCTTTAACAGAAACAATTTCGTTAATAGAGAACGCGGTCGGATATAGCAACTTGAATTTTACTGTCTCAGAAGATCCAAATATAGATGACGCCATCCTATTAACCTTTGATAATCCTGGTAACGACAGGGACCTGGCAACAGCCACTCTTTCCCAATCTTTATCGTCCTTTACAACATTTATCCCAGATTCTGTATCATCATTAAACGAATTAGTTACGCATCTTAATTCGGAGGTTAGTTCATCTCTTACAAATGCATCAGGAGATTTTATTGACCTATCCGGCAATGTTGTTGATGCTGAAAATGCCGTAAATAAATGGGTGCCGCAAAACTATATTGAATTTCAAGAAGATGGGAATAGTCTTTTAGTAACATTCAAGAGCTCAAACATAAATTTTCAAACCGATAGTGAGTTATCTTTTTCAGTAGTCGGTGATAGTTCCAGAGAACAAGAAGAACCACAACAAGCCTACGCAATAAGAGTGTTTAATGACTTTAGCCCAACAGACTTAGAGAATCTGGCAAATAAAGCAATAGCAATATCTAACGGAACTTCTACACTATTGATTGATTTTGAAACCGCACCTCTGGACCTTGATGACCTAATTGAACAGATCCAATCTCACGAACAATATACTAATTTAGGTTTTGATATTAGAGCTGGAACAGAATCAGTGATAATTGAAGACCAAGACGAAAATTATCCGTTAATTCACAATGCAAGCATTTCTGTCATAAATGGATATCCTCTTGATTATGACATTTATGTAGATAACGACAGCATATATACGACCTCGCCTACTGGCAGTGCTTCAAACGTCTCGGTCACCGCAAACTCATCCTCCTCGATAGGAGAGAGAATAACGCTTACTGACCTTCCAGACGAAGATTTGATTTTAGTTTTATCTGGAACAGGAACCAAGAAGATATCTTCTAGTTACGATATTAACCCAGATAATACGCCATATCTGGAAAGAGAGCTTACGGTGAGAATAGCCAGTCAAGTGGATGTTCATGAGGTTATAATATCTGACCCTTCAAGTCTTAGCGATATTTTTCAATTTGGAACTATCATTTTTGACGCCAGCGACGCAGAAAATATTTCCGACGTCCTGAACTTAATTCAACAACTCGAGGAATATAGCGAACTTCCTTATACTGTCAGTTTAAATGAAACAAGTGACGGTATTCTAATGACCTATAAAACCCAAGGCTTTCAAGAATTTATTAATATTGTGAATAACGATACTAAGCTTGAGGTTGAACGCAAAACTGATTCTGATACCGCAACTATCGTGGAATTTTTTGATACTGAAACAAATACGTCTATTGCGACAAGAGTACTAGATGATTTAGGAAAAACTACAGCTGCTGGATATGCGATTGATTTAAATGGATTGGCCGCTTACAATGACCAATTTTTTATTGCATCAAACCAAGATGGGGTTGGCGATAATAGAAACATAAACTCACTAATTGCAAGACAGTCTTCGGACGCAGACGGAGCGAACACAGGCGGATTTCAGGAAATATTTGGTACAATAGTAGCTGGACTTGGATCGAAAATACAATCCAGTGAGTATGCGGCGGAAGCTGCCCAAACATTAAAAGACGCAAGTCTTGAGGCAGAGGCTTCCTATTCCGGTGTAAACCTAGACACCGAAGCATCAAAACTTATCGAACTTCAACAAGCTTATCAAGCCTCAGCAAGAATTTTATCTACAGCGAGAGACCTTTTCGACACACTAATTCAGTCAGTTTAGGAAAATTATTATGCAAATTAGTACAAAGTTATTTAACCAACAAACACTAGAACGACTAAGTGATATGCATGGGAAGATTCAACAAAATCAGGCCCGTATTGCGACAGGTAAAAATGTTCTCAGAGCATCTGACGACCCAATTGCTGCTGTAAATATATCAGTAGCGAAGGAACAAAAAAGCGAGAATGCACGATACATTGAAAATATAGGAAGGGCCAAAAGTAAATTAGAATTATCTGAAAATGCCTTATCCCAAGCCTCTAATTTAGTCACAAGGATTTATGAACTCACAATTTTAGCAGAAAATGATACCTTTTCTCGTGCAGATAGGATCACTATGAAACAAGAAGTTTCTCAACTAAAAGACGCCATGTTTCAAATAGTAAACTCCGAAGACGCATCTGGCCAAGCATTATTTGCAGGCTACAGGGTGAACAATAACGCGTTTACCAAAGATGAGAACGGATATGTTCAATATATGGGTGATAGAGGAAATAACTTCATCAATATAGCAGAAAATATGACTTTAAGCTTAGGTATTGACGGAGCTACAGCTTTTTTGAGAGTTCCATCCGAAAATTCGCATAAAAGTATATTTGGAATTATTGAAGCGATTGAGGACAATTTTGAGGATGCCGATTTTCCTAAAAATGCGATATCAGACTTACAAGGCGCCATAGACCATCTTAGCCTTCAACAGACTTATATTGGTGCTCAGTTAAATAAGGCTGAACTTCAAGAGGAAGTTTTAAATAAGAGACAAATTATATTGTCGGAAAATCTATCGAAGCTAGAAGATGCTGACATCACAAAAATCGTAACAGAATTGCAAACAATGCTCTTAAATCGTGATGCTGCCACACAAGCATTTGCAAAGATTGGCCAACAAAGCCTGTTTGATTTCCTTCGATGAATAAGCTTGTTGGTATGAAGTTTGCATCCAGGTAAAAAAGGAGCATATTTATGTTTGATAATAAATCAATTCTAATTACAGGTGGAACTGGTTCATTTGGAAAGAAACTCTCCAAGACTATTCTTGAAAAATATAATCCCGAGAGATTAATTATTTTTTCCAGAGACGAGCTCAAGCAATTTGAAATGAGAGAGCAATTTCCGCAAAGCCAGATGCGGTTTTTTATTGGAGATGTAAGAGATTCTGAGAGAGTAAAACAGGCTTTTCGTGGCGTTGATATGGTAATTCACGCAGCAGCAATGAAACAAGTTCCAGCATCAGAATATAATCCTTTAGAATGTATAAAAACAAATATACATGGAGCTGAGAATGTTATTAAAGCTTCCTTAGAAAATGATGTGAAGCAAGTGATAGCTCTATCAACAGATAAAGCAGCAAATCCAATAAATTTATATGGGGCTACAAAACTTGCTTCAGACAAACTATTCGTTGCCGCAAATAATATGGCTGGAAGACGTGAGGCGCGTTTCTCTGTTGTTCGTTATGGCAACGTTGTTGGCTCAAGGGGCTCCGTGGTAC
>CACOCY010000008.1 GCA_902625725.1 uncultured SAR116 cluster alpha proteobacterium
GCAGTTGCTGCCGAAGGAGCTGAGCTTGCCTTTACGTATCAAGGAGACGCGTTAAAAAAAAGAGTTGATCCGCTTGCACGTTCTGTTGGTAGTAATATTTTTCTGGATTGTGATGTTACCAGCGAAGAGTCGATGAATGAAGTTTTTTCAGTATTAAAAAATGAATGGGGCAACCTTGATTTTTTTGTTCACGCCATTGCTTATTCTGATAAAGAAGAACTAACTGGTCTGTACCTCGATACTAGCCGTGAAAATTTCAGTCGTACAATGGACATTTCTGTTTATTCCTTTACTGCCCTAGCGAGACGTGCCGCAGAGATTATGAATGATGGAGGTTCAATGCTGACTCTCACTTATTATGGCTCTGAACGTGTAATGCCACATTATAATGTAATGGGTGTTGCTAAAGCAGCGCTGGAGGCATCCGTCCGATATCTTGCAGTTGACCTTGGAAGTCGCAACATTAGAGTAAATGGATTGTCTGCAGGTCCGATGAAAACATTGGCCGCTTCAGGTATTGGAGATTTTCGTTACATACTAAAATGGAACGAATATAACTCTCCATTAAAACGTAATGTAACTTTAGATGATGTTGGGGGTGCTGGCCTATATCTTTTATCGCCCCTTTCCTCTGGCGTTTCTGGTGAAACTCACCATGTGGATTGCGGATACCACGTAGTTGGTATGAAAGCTGTTGATGCGCCGGATATTTCTGTTGTAAAATCAGATGACTGATAATAGATTCGGAACTTTATACTCCTTTACAAGTTTTGGTGAAAGCCACGGATCTGTTATTGGATGTGTTGTTGACGGAGTTCCTCCAAGAATACCCCTTACTGAAAGTGATATTCAACCTTATCTTGACCGGAGAAAGCCTGGAAAAAACCGATTTGTTACACAAAGGAAAGAAGAAGACCGAGTTGAGATAATGTCAGGTGTTTTTGAGGGCAAAACAACTGGAACCCCAATTTGCCTCTTAATTAAAAATGAGGACCAGCGCTCAAAAGATTATGGGGATATCGCAAAGCAATTTAGGCCAGGACATGCTGATTATACTTATTTTAAAAAATACGGTATTAGAGATTATCGGGGAGGCGGAAGGTCTTCTGCACGTGAGACTGCAGTCAGGGTTGCCGCTGGAGCAATTGCTGATATCATATTATCACTGATATTAGGGCATTCTTTTAAAATCAAAGCAAGTGTTGTACAAATCGGACCACATAAAATTAATGCAGAAAAGTTTGATGAAAATCAAATTGATAAAAATCCTTTTTTCTGTGGTGATGCAAATACAGCAAAGTTATGGGAAAATTATCTTGATGAAGTTCGAAAGCAAGGGTCCTCTGCGGGTGCTATTCTTGAAGTTATTGCAACAGGAGTTCCAATTGGAATAGGGCAGCCTCTGTACAGTAAGCTTGACTCTGAAATAGCGTCTGCCATGATGTCTATAAATGCGGTTAAAGCTGTCGAAATAGGCGGTGGTTTTTCGTTATCTGAAACACCTGGGAAAGATGCTGGTGATGAAATGAAAATCACTAACGGTAATCCAGAATTTTTATCAAATAACGCCGGTGGAATTCTGGGAGGAATTTCTACAGGCGCGCCCATTAAAGCCCGAATTGCGATAAAACCAACATCATCAATTCTTTCCACTCGCAAATCTATAGATGAAGAAGGAAATAATGTTGAATTAAAAACAAAAGGGAGACACGACCCTTGTGTTGGCATAAGAGGCGTACCTGTTGTAGAGGCGATGATGGCCTGCGTATTACTTGACCTTTTTATGCGTAATCACGCGCAAACAACAATATTGCCATAGAATTGCTCAAACAGCACTTTTAGAAGCGGCAATTATAATTTCAAAATTACCGTCTATACCCTGCAAAGTTGGAAGAAAAGTACCTTTCACATGCCATCCTTTCTCTGTTAAAAAATGAATTATATCGTTCTCTGCCTTCTGCCTTGCACATACATCTCGCACAATACCGCCTTTGCCAATAAAGGCCCTTCCAACCTCAAATTGTGGCTTAATTAGTGCTAATAAGTCTGCATTATGTGAAGCAAGTGCTAAAGCGGGTGGAAGAGCGAGGCGAAGAGAAATAAAAGAAACGTCACATACAATTATTGAAGGTTGAATATCTATTATATTTTTATCAATATCTTTAGCATTTATGTTTTCGAGATTGCGAACTTTAGGATTTGTTTTTATCTTGTGGCAAAGCTGGTTATACCCAACATCTACCGCATAAATCAAGGCTGCTCCGCGCTGTAACAGCACATCACTAAATCCCCCTGTGCTTGCACCTATATCTAGACATACTTTATCTTTAATATTTATTTCTTTAAAATAATCTAATGCTGAAGCTAACTTTAATCCGCCCCTGCTCACGTAGTTAAGGATTTCAGAAATTACATTAATGGTCGCATTTTTTTCTATAAGTTGACCCGCCTTTTTGACAACTTTGCCATTTACGACAACGGTAGAGTTTACGATAATGTCACGCGCTTTTTGCCTACTAGGAGCAAGACCGCGATCGACCATCAGAAGGTCAATACGCTGTTTTTTATGTTTGTGCAATTTTGCCCATTTCAAGTTGATTAGAAATAAGATTTTCTGATTGTTTTAATAGACCAAAAACGTCTAACCCTGCACTTTCAAGCTGAACATTATGGTCCGCATGTTCAATTATTTTATCCGGTAAAGTAGCGGCTCGCATTTTAAAATGTGAGTCAAGATGCCCTGAATTCACAAGATACTGCATCACTTGTGCAGAGAAACCGCCTGGAGCACCCTCCTCAACAATAAGCAAAGATGAGTGTGTATTACACAATTTGTCTAACATTTTTTTATCTATCGGCTTAGCAAATCGAGCGTCAACTAGCGTTGCATTCACTCCCCTTTTTTTTGCAAGAAGACTAACCACCTCCTTGCAGGTTTCCAACATAGTTCCAATACTTAGTATAGCCAAGTTTTTACCTTCGTTCACAATTCGGGATTTTCCAATCGAAAGAGGTGTAGCTTTTTCAGTAATCGTTGCTCCTATTCCACTGCCCCTAGGATATCTTACAGCTATCGGGCCTTTGTCAAAGGATGCTGCTGTATATGTCATATGTGCAAGTTCCGCTTCATCTGACGGACACATAATAATCATGTTGGGTAGACAAGAAAGAAATGCAAGATCATAAATTCCAGCATGAGTTGCACCATCCGCCCCAACAAGCCCCGCTCTGTCAATCGCAAATCTCACTGGCAGGTTTTGCAGACAAACATCGTGGATAACTTGATCATATCCTCTCTGCAGAAAGGTTGAATATAAAGCACAAAATGGTCTCATTCCCTCTGTTGCCATGCCTGCAGCGAAAGTGACCGCATGTTGTTCTGCAATTCCAACGTCAAATACCTGATTTGGACATGCATCAATCATTTTAGTTAGACCTGTTCCAGAGGTCATCGCAGCAGTAATTGCTATGACTTTCTTATCCTTTAGCGCAATATTAGTTAGAGTGTCAGCAAATACAGATGAATAGCTGGGTAAATTACCAGCCGGTTTTTTCTGTTCGCCCGTAACTATATTGAATTTTGGCACAGCATGATATTTCTCGCTACTTGAATCTGAGAAGGGGTGTCCTTTACCTTTTTCTGTTATAATATGCACAAGTACCGGACCTGTGATATCTCTATCTCGTAGATTTTTAAAAATTGGCAATAAATGAGTTAAATCGTGACCATCAATCGGACCAATATGAAAAAAACCAAGTTTTGAAAATAGTGACTGATTACCTGTTATTTCGCGTGCTAAATTCTTAGCTTTCTTTGCCGCTTGTCCTATTTCAGTTGGAAATCTGTTTGCTACTTCTTTTACAAGTTCACGAAGTGAATGGTAAGGACGGGAAGTTATAAGCTCAGACAAATAAGCCGATAAAGCACCCACTGGCTGTGATATACTCATATCATTATCATTTAAAATAACAATCATATCTGACTTCGACGCACCAGCATTATTTAGTGCTTCGTAAGCCATCCCAGCGGACATAGCACCATCACCAATGACTGATATGACATGATTGCGCATTTTTTTTAAGTCACGCGCAACAGCCATCCCAAAGCCTGCAGAAATAGAGGTGGAGCTGTGTCCAGCACCAAATGGATCAAAAACCGACTCACTTCTTTTTGTAAAACCGGACAAGCCATCTTTTTGTCTCAGTGTTGTAATCCTACTTCTTCTATCTGTTAAAATTTTGTGCGGATAAGCTTGGTGACCTACATCCCATATTAGACGATCATGAGGTGTATTGAATACAAAATGGAGTGCTACAGTTAACTCAACCACTCCCAGACCAGCCCCTAAATGTCCGCCAGTTTGGGAAACTGCAGAAATAGTTTCGTCCCTTAACTCGTTTGCCAATTGCCGCAATTGGGACTCCGGTAGCTGACGAAGGTCTTCCACAGTGTTTATTTTATCTAACAAGGGTGTCTGTAAATCAGTCAAAATATAGTCTCCTTATTAACGCAACTTGGCGCTTAATAAGTTCTTTTTATTGCAAGTTTAGCTAATGATTGCAACTCCTTGGCATGCTGCCAGTAGTCTTGCAAAGAGTCACATGCTTTTTCGGCAAACTCTTCGGCTTTCTTAACTGCACCATTTATCCCATAATGTTCAATGTAACTGGCCTTACCCTTTATATTATCCTGTCCAACAGGTTTTCCAAGCTCAACCGTGTTACCTTCATAATCAAGCAAGTCATCTTTAATTTGAAAAGCGACCCCTAGATTTTCTGAATAATTTGACAGTGCTTTTATTAAGGCTGTATTTGCACCACCAACCAATCCTCCCATAACCACGGATGCAGTTATTAATGAACCAGTTTTTAGTCTTTGCATCTGTGTAACACGCTCAATATTAAAAAACCTAGTCTCAGCCTCCAAATCAAGCATTTGTCCCCCTGCCATTCCAGAAACTCCTGCCGCAATAGACAAACAACGTATAAGTTTATTTTTTTGCGTGTTGGTTAATGCTAAATTGGGTTCAGTAAGAATTTCAAATGCTGCTGTTTGTAATGCGTCTCCAGCTAGTATTGCTGTCGCTTCGTCAAACTTTTTATGAGTAGACTCGATTCCTCGCCTTAAGTCCGAATCATCCATAGCTGGAAGATCATCATGAACAAGTGAATAAGCATGCAATAGTTCAACAGAAGCAGCAACTGCGATTACAGAATTATCTGAAACCTTATTTGAATATTGACAAGCAATTCTATTTGATGCACACACCAGTCCAGCTCTAATTCGCTTTCCACCATTTAAGCTTGCATACTCCATAGCTTCAAGTAACTTTGGTATTTTTATTCTCTCTCTGCACTTTTGTTCGAGCCAATGTTTAATCCAAATATCTACCGCTTTTGCGTCAGATAAAAGCCATTTTATTGATTTAACCATGCTCACTCGTTATCAAAAGGCTGAATGGTGGGACTTAAATTTTCTGAAGAAAACTGGATTTTTTCAACTTTCAGCCTTGCAGCTTCCAAGCGTTGCTGACACTTATTCTTGAGCTCGATACCTCTACTATATGCATTGATAGCTTCATCAAGCGATACGTCACCAGCCTCTAGTTTTTGCACAATTCCCTCAAGCTCGGCAAGAGCTTCTTCGAATGTGAGTGATGTAGATTCATCATTCATGTTAACCTTCGCCCTTTTTTCCACAATAAGATTTATTATATCTTATTCACCGTTAATCATACCAGCAACTGATTTTATTATTTCGGATAATCGTTTTCTCACCTCTGGCTCAGAAATCGAGTAATAAGTACGAACTAATTCAAGTGTTTCTCGTCTAACCACTGGGTCACTTTCAAAATATTCATTCGGAATCTTTTTGAAATTAATGCTCACCTTTCGCGGTGAGGCTAACTTTGTCTCGGATGACATATCTTCAAAAAAATAACCAATCGTTACATCTAGTACCTGAGAGATGTCCCATAATCGAGACGCGCTTATTCGATTTGCACCACTTTCATATTTTTGAACCTGCTGAGAAGTCAAATCAAGAGTAACTCCAAGTTGCTCTTGAGACATGCCAAGTAAAGTTCGTCGTAAGCGAACACGTTTTCCTACATGAATATCAATAGCGTTGTTTTTTGTCGCAAAAGGTATCTTTTTTTCTTTGCTTTTCTTTTCCATCTTGCTCTCATTATTTCTGACCAAAAAACACTTTCATTTAATAACATTTAAATGTTTTCATTACGCCAAATTATAGATAGATACCATATAAGTTTACACTCTAATAACATATTAGGTGGCGCCAAGCTCGTAACAGCCCACTTAAATAGTTTGGAGAAACAACATCAAGTTTCTCAATGTACCATGCTCAAAAGCTGAATGACCCGCGTCGTCAACAAGTAATAGTTTAGAATGATGTCCCCATATTTTGTGTAATTTATACGCACTTGCAGGAGGACAGATTACGTCATGGCGACCCTGCACAATGTAACATGGCAGCTGTTTAAGGTATTGAACATTCTTTACAATATAGTCTGCCGGTAAAAAACAATCATTCATAAAATAATATGCTTCTAAAACAGCCATGCTTACGGCAGATTGCCCTGCATCACGAAATTCAGCATGTAAAGTGGCACACGAATTTTCGTATGAGGCAAAGATTTTAGCCGCTTCATTTCGAATTTTATAGTTTGCACTCATTAATCGCTTATAATAGGCGGATAATAAATCATCGCGCTCTTCTACAGGGATATGCGATAAAAAACGATCGTGAGCCTCAGGAAAAAACCTTCGCATCTCATATAAATACCAATCAATTTCTGTACTTGTCCCGAGAAATACCCCTCTGAGTATCAGCGATGATACGAAAGCCGGATTTTCTATAGCATAAGCTAGAGCCAGTGTGCTTCCCCAAGAGCCTCCAAATAACGCCCATTTCTTTATTTTAAGCTTTTCGCGCAAATAATTTATATCTGAAATTAAATACTGTGTTGTGTTTCTTTTAGTGTAAGCGTAAGGCTTGGACCGACCAGAACCTCTTTGATCAAAAAGTATTGCTCTAAATTTTTCAGGATCAAATAGGCGTCTATGCGCAGGTGAGCAACCAGCCCCAGGACCCCCATGCAAAAAGAGTATTTCTTTCCCGTATGGATTGCCTACCTGTTCATAATATATCTGGTGACCGTCCCGTTCAAAATAGCCACAATCATATGGTTCAATAGCAGGAAAAAGATGAATAGATGAATCATATTCCTGACGCATATTTTTGAATTGCCTACTGGTAATTTGTTAAACTAACGATGTCTCCAATAAATCTTTATGGGATTCTGTACTAGATTGCAAAGATTGTTTTAGTTTAATTAATGCGCGGTGCTCTATTTGACGAACTCTCTCCTTGCTTACGCCTAGCATATTACCTAACTCTTCCAGTGTTGTTCCCTCATCCTTGAGACGCCTTTTCAAGATAATGAAACGCTCTCTAGTAGTTAATTCGTTAAGAGCACCATTAAGCCATTTTGACCTAACTTGGTTATCGTGGCTTGAAACAGTTACCTGTTCCGGGGTAGGTCGGCTATCAACTACGAAATCAATAGCTTCTGTTTCTACATCGGCTGCGAGAAGAGAATTAAGAGATTGGTCACCTCCTGAAAGACGCTGTTCCATAACAATAACGTCCTTGACAGTCACCCCAATAGTGTCAGCAATCTTTTGTCTTCCAGCATCAGTTAGTGCACCACCATCTGCTTCGCCAATTTGAGCGCGCAACCTTCGTAATTTAAAAAATAGTGATTTGTGAGCAGCCGTAGTCCCAGTCCTAACTATCGACCAGTTTCGCAGAATGTGGTCCTGAATTGAAGCCCTTATCCACCAAGCAGCATATGTTGAAAATCTTACGCCTCGTTCTGGGTCAAAACGACCTGCCGCCTGCATTAAACCAATGTTTCCTTCTTGAATCAAATCAGCATTACTAAGACCATAATGTTTATACTTAGATGCTGCACTTACAACAAGTTTCGCGTAAGCCATAACCAGCTCATGCATCGCTTTATGATTTTGATCATCGCGCCATTTCCTAGCAAGCTCGGTCTCATGCTCTCGTTCAAGCAATGGTCGTTTCATTACTTTCCTGATAAAGCGATTTTCTGATATTTTGAAAGGATCAGTTACTTCGGACATTTAGAACTCCATATATTATAATATGGATACGTACGAAGGTTAAATGCAGATCATAGATTAAATTTAAAAATTAATACTTAATAATTTTACTTTTTAGATAATCATATGTTGCACTTTTGAATCATCAAATAACATGTTCAAGCTGCATTCATTAGATCTTCTAATTTTGTAGCTGCAGATTCTTGATCAATATCCTCTATCGCAGCAAATTCGCGTGCCAGCCTATCCAGTGCCGCCTGATACATCTGCCTTTCTGAATAAGATTGTTCAATTTGAGGGTCTTTTTTACGCAGATCACGCACGACTTCTGCAATTGATACCGGATCTCCAGATTTAATTTTTGCTTCATATTCCTGTGCACGACGGGACCACATTGTCCTACGGATTTTTGCTTTGCTTTTTAGTGTAGTAATTGCGTCATCCATATGTTTTCTTGAGGAAAGCATGCGCAATCCTAATGTACGAGCTTTTTCTAGTGGAACTCTTAGAGTCATTCGATCCTGTTCAAATCGTATAACCATAAGCTGAACTTCCGTTCCAGCTATTTGGCTCGTTTCTGTTCCCAGTATTTTACCAACGCCGTGTGTTGGATAAACTACATAGTCCCCATCTTGGTAATCAAATTCTTTAGTTTTGGTCATTTTTCTACATCAAAATTGTAAACACTTAGAAGTTAAGCATTTTTATCTATTACAGTCTTCAAAACATTTTTGAAATTTTTTTTAAATAGTTTTTGGTCTTTTTCTTATACAAAACAATATCATAATCTTAAAGATTTTACAAATAATTGTTTATTATATTTATCGCTCAATTTTAGGAAGCAGGTTTATCGATAAAAAGTGTATTGAACTTGTCAGCTTTTTCCAAATTTTTTTCTGCATCGGGAAACGGATCTTTTCTCTCGGTGATATTTGGCCAGATCAAACTTTTTTCAAGATTAAATTGCACCCACTGTTCAGCACCAATTTCAGTATCGGGTAAAATTGCCTCTGCTGGGCATTCTGGTTCGCAAACCCCGCAATCAATGCATTCGTCAGGATTGATAACAAGAGTATTTTCGCCCTCATAAAAACAATCTACCGGACATACTTCAACGCAGTCAGTGTATTTGCAGCCGATACATTTATCGTTCACAATATAAGTCATCCAACTCTCATTCGCTCAATTAAAAATCGAACAAAATATCAAAAGATAATTGCAGAAAGCAATCTTAATGATTAGTTAAGACCAAGTCTGTTTTTTGCATTTTGCTTTGCCTTTCCAGAATCAACGTCTGACACAAATAAAAGACCTGAGAGCCTCCTCATTAAGTTTGACTCTAGTGAGTCAACTTGCTCGTCTGCTAAAACAACCTGCCACAACATCGATAATATATATGTTCGCTCCTCATAATCACACTCATTTCTTATTTGTTTTGTCAGACTATGAAATTCAAGGTTATCGCCTGCTTTACAAATTAACTTTTCAACAATTTGGTTTGAATTCTCCTGTGACAAGTCAAAAAAAGTGCATATAGCATGTTTAGTTTGCTCAATTTCCATATCATCAATTTGTCCGTCAACCACAGCTGCTTCCAGCAATAAGGCCGAAACTGTCTCAATAATTGTCTCACTCTGCTCAAAAGCAATATCCTCATTTTTGGATATCCATTTTTTTAAAAATTCAATCATTTGATTTTTCCTATTTTAATTTTTTCTTTACGGAGCAAACCATTCTTTCAATTTCTCTGTTTCTCGTCTTTGTTTTTTTGTTGGTCTACCAGTTCCAGCTGCTCTTTTCTCGAAACTTGGTTCCTTTTGCAGCTCATCTTTCTTTATTTCTGATATTTTAGGTGCAAGATCTTCATATAAAGTCATAGCCTCCGATGCTGGACCTCTTCTTTGTCCAAGCTGTACTATTTTTATAACACGAATAACATTCGCTTGTGGGAAAGTTAGAACCATCCCCCTAGAAGCTGCTCTATGTGGCTTGGAAATAACATCGCCATTAATTCTCAACTTTCCAGATTGAATTAATTTTGTTGCCGCCGTGCGTGTTTTAAAAAAACGTGCATACCAAAGCCATTTATCTAGCCTTAATGTTGTTCCCTCAGCCATTTTATTTTTTTAAATTCGCTAGAATAGCAAATGGCGAATTTGGATTTACTTCTCTACTTTTTTTTATTTTCTCTCCGACATTACGTTTTGCTTTTTTGTTTTTAGTTTTCGACGCGGATAATCCCTTGTCAGAACTTAAATTTCCAACCTTTTTTTTTCGTTTAACCTCTCTTACATCTAAATGTGACGAATTTAGGCTCCTATTAAATTTTTTCCGCTTTCTGTTAAAATATGTTATCAGTGGTTTTTCAGGATCTTCAGGTTTCTCTTCTCTTACCTTTTCAAAACCTAGGTCCATTATCATATTAGACATCGTTTGTCTGCTAACTCCCGCAAGAGATAACATCTCATCACTAACACAAAATTCACCAACTCTAGCTGCTGTTCGAACAAGCGCGGCGACTCGCTCTACCATATCTACTCGCATAACCTTATCACCTATTCGCCGGTAACCGGCTGCGAGCCAGTAATTATCCACCACATCTTTTACTAAATCTATAGAGACTCTTCCTTCTGGTGGTGGGCCACAAACTGGAAACTGTTGCGTGAATATTGAATATAAAAGAACCCTTAATTTTATAGCTGCTGGCTTTAAGAGTTCTGGCATAAAAACTGTTTCGGTACCCACACGAATTCCAGCTCTGGCGAGAAACGGTTTATCGGTATCGGGCATCTCTTTTAATTGTTCTGCTATCAGCTCTCTATCTATCACTCCTAAATTTTCATAAAGTCTAAACATTATGCCACGTGCTACACCACTCATCGAGACTTCTGCAATCTCTGCATTATCGGAAAAATTTGATTCACTGTTGTTAACTCGTTGCTCTTTGGCCACAACATACGTTTTCTTCTCACCATTGGTATTTTTTGATTTATTCTCATTCTGAAAATCGTTTTGGCTTGGTAATTCATCTAGATTTCTGAGCTTTTGCAAACTACCAAGTAGTGTATTCACTTTCTCCTTTAAAACTATAGAAAGTTTTTCCTTAATTATTTTTTTTTGTTCGGCTGATAGCAATTCACTATCGAATATTTCTATTCGAGGTGAGTATAATTGATCTGATCGTACTAGTTTCGCAATTTCAGTGTCTCGCCAGTTTACATTGGCTTTTTCATCTAGCTTAAATGCCCCTGCATCTGACGCCACAACAGCTTTGACACGTCTTTTAATCTCTTCTGGCAATGCCTTGCGAGCGGCTGCCAGAATCATTGCCTTTTCCTTATTTTCTGATATCTCCGGCTCAAACGTAAACCCTTTTAGCGTTCCAACTTCTTCTCCCTCCACTATAACTGTGCCGTCTATTTTTACAGATGAAATCAAAGTAGTAGCTTCCTTTAGTCGCCTTGATAAATGAGCAGCTCGCTTATCTACAAAGCGCTGCGTTAGTCTATAATGTAACTCGTCCGATAATTTGTCTTCAATTGTTCTCGCCAATTGTTGCCATTCTTCTGGGTCATCTGTCCAATTGGTTTTATGGGTAATATAAGTCCAAGTTCGAATATGTGCAATTCTTGTCATAAGAGTATCTATATCTCCGTCAATTCTCTCAAGATGAGAGAGCTGATCTGCCACCCATTTTTTGTCAAGTTTTCCGAGAGTTGCTAAATTATGGAAAATTTTGGCAAGCATAACGGCATGACTATCTGTCATCATATTGCGAAAATCAGGAATTTGAGCAACATCCCATAATAATTTTAATCTCGTCTTTGTAGATGCTAACTCAGCAATTTCTGGAATTACGGCAAGAGCCTGCAAAGTTAGATGATCAATCGCATCCGCCTTTCTATAAAAATAGGGGTGGGGTGGCGCTGCTTCTAAAGAATTTAATAGCCGAGTTAGACTCTCAAATGAAAGGTTTCGATTACGCCAGTAAAGCCTCTTGAGTGGAGAAAATTCATGATTTTCAATAGCATTTATCATCTTATCTTCGAGCGGTCTGCAACCTTCTGTTACACCAAATGTGCCATTTTTTGTGTATCGTCCAGCACGGCCAACAATTTGAGCAATTTCGGTTGGGTATAGATGGCGCATATGTGTGCCATCAAACTTTGTCTCGGCCGCTAGTGCAACATGCTGAATATCCATGTTCAAGCCCATGCCAATAGCATCTGTTGCAATCAAGAAATCAACTTCTCCAGATTGATACATATCGACTTGCGCATTTCTAGTTCTAGGTGATAAAGCGCCCATAACGATGGCGGTTCCGCCACGTTGTCTCCTTACAGTCTCTGCCAAGTGATATACGTCTGTGGCACTAAATGCGACAATTGCTGACCTTCTTAAAAGACGTGTGACCTTTTTCTGTCCGTTATACGTAAGTTTAGACAATCTTGCTCTGGTTTCGAAATTTGCGTCTGGAAGCAATTTCTTCAGTAAAGGCCGCATTGTCTCTGCCCCTAATAAAAGAGTTTCGTGCCTCCCTCGCGCATGCAATATTCGATCTGTAAATACGTGACCTCGTTCCCTATCACTAGCAAGCTGAACTTCATCTATTGCAAGACATTCCGTGCTTATTTCTAGTGGCATCGCTTCTACTGTACAACAATAATAACGCGCTTGGGGAGGTAGAATTTTTTCTTCACCTGTTATTAATGCAACCTGCGATACACCTACTTTGGCGACAAGCTTATCATAATTTTCGCGAGCTAATAATCTTAAAGGAAATCCAATCATACCGGACTGATAGCCCAACATTCGCTCAAGGGCATAATGGGTTTTGCCAGTGTTTGTTGGACCTAATAAGATGGTTATTTTTGGAGCCTGATACATCACAAGACCTAAATTACAAATTTACTTTTGGGTTTGTGTAATAAATAATCACTGCTGAAAACACATAATTGAGTATACAAAAACAAGCAGAGTTTTGAAATTTTAATCGTTAAAAAAATAAAATAGTGGAATAATATAGTTAAAAATTTTATGTAGTATAGAAAAGAGTGATTATTGAAATTTGAATACTAATTTACCTTTTCTATTCGCTATCACTAAAAAATATGCATATTTACAAAAAATAAATAAATTACTTTGCTTATTGGATGCCAGTTTAAAAATTATGAAATTAATAGAAAAATATTTCAAAGAGATTGAAGATCGAAAATTACTAGGTTTGTCAGCCAAACCTATTGAAAATGGAGAATTGGTTAAAGAACTCGTTAAAGAAATTAAGTCTTTGAATAGTGTAATTAAAAGAAAAGCACTAGATCTTGTGATTTACAATGTATTACCAGGAACAACAGGCGCAGCCCACGAGAAAGCAATGTTCCTCCAAGATGTTATTTACAAAAAATCTATAGTCAAAGAAATCAACGTGGATTTTGCTTTTGAATTGTTGTCTCACATGCGTGGCGGACCCTCCATAACAGTTCTTTTGAATGTTGCCCTTAGTGAAGACCAACGTCTTGCTAAAAAGGCAAGTGAGGTTTTAAAGACTCAAGTTTTTTTATATGATACTGACATCAAGAGGATAGAAAGTGCCTTTAATGCCCAAAATCCTATAGCTAAAGAGTTACTTGAAAGTTATTCCAAAGCGGAATTTTTTACAAAGCTTCCTGACCTTGAGGAAGAAATCAAAGTTGTAACATATATTGCAGCAGAGGGTGACATATCAACGGATTTACTGTCTCCCGGAAATCAAGCACATTCTAGAGCTGATAGAGAGCTTCATGGTAAATGTATGATTTCGGAGGAGGCACAAAAAGAAATTACAAAATTGAAAAAAATACACCCAAATAGAAGCGTGATGTTGGTAGCAGAAAAAGGGACTATGGGTGTTGGTTCATCAAGAATGTCTGGAGTTAACAATGTTGCTCTTTGGACAGGCAAACCACTAAGCCCTTACATTCCATTTGTAAATATGGCTCCAATTGTAGCAGGAACCAATGGAATTTCACCAATATTCCTTACCACAGTTGGTGTTACGGGTGGCATAGGAATAGACTTGAAAAACTGGGTTAATAAACTTGATGCCGAGGGAAAACCTATTTTCAACAATGATGACAGTCCAGTGTTGGAACAAAAATATTCCGTTGAAACAGGAACAATCCTCACCATTAACACAAAAAACATGAAATTGATTCATGACGAAACTGGAGAGGAACTTGTAGATGTTAATTCTTCGTTTTCACCTGAAAAAAAAGATTTTATTAGAGCTGGCGGTTCATATGCAGTAATTTTTGGTAAAAAATTGCAAACAATTGCAAGTAAATTACTAAAAATAGATTATGATAATGTTTATGCAAAACCAAAGGAAATTTTTCATGAAGGAGTAGGCCTGACCGCCGTTGAAAAAATATTTAATGCGAATTCTCTTGAGAATAAAAAAACTCCAGTATTACATGCCGGGTCCGATGTGCGAGTGAAAGTTAATATTGTGGGATCTCAAGATACAACAGGACTAATGACTTCTCAAGAACTAGAAGCAATGGCAGCCACCACAATTTCACCAACTGTAGATGGAGCATATCAATCAGGCTGCCATACCGCATCAGTTTGGGATATAAAAGCTCAAGAAAATACCCCAAAATTAATGAGATTCATGAAAGATTTTGGTTTGGTAACAGGTAGAGATCCGGAGAACACTCATTTTCCTTTAACGGATGTTATTCACAAGGTACTCAATGATATTACTGTTGACGATTGGTCAATTATTATTGGAGGTGATTCACACACTCGAATGTCCAAGGGAGTTGCATTTGGTGCAGATTCAGGAACAGTGGCCCTAGCTTTAGCTACAGGGGAAGTTACAATGCCCATCCCGGAAACTGTCAAAGTAACATTTACTGGAGCAATGGCGGGGCATATGGATTTCCGTGATGTGGTGCATGCAACTCAGTCTCAGATGCTAAAAAAATATGGAGAAAACATTTTTCAAGGTAGGGTAATAGAAGTACATATTGGTACTCTACTCTCCGACCAGGCATTTACGTTTACTGACTGGACTGCTGAAATGAAAGCAAAAGCCTCTATTTGTATTTCAACTGACGAAACACTTATTGAGTCATTAAAAATTTCAATTCAGCGTATCAACGGAATGATAAAGAGGGGCCTTGAGAATGATGGCGGAATGCTTAGAAAGCTCATCAATATTGGCGAAAAACGTATTCAAGAAATTAATGACGGAGTAAAACCAGCTTTAAAGCCTGATACTGATGCTAATTATTTTGAGGAAGTTGTTGTTGATCTTGATCAAATTGATGAGCCGATGATCGCTGACCCTGATGTCTATAATGAGGATGTATCTAAACGTTATACCCATGATACCATTAGACCAATTTCACATTATATGGCTCAAAAAAAAGTGGACCTTGGTTTTGTTGGATCATGTATGGTTCATAAAGGCGACATAAAAATAGTGGCACAAATGTTGAAAAATCTAGAGAGAGCAGAGGGAAAAGTTTATTTTAAAGCGCCATTAGTTGTTGCAGCCCCTACTTACAATATAATTGACGAATTAAAACAAGAGGGTGACTGGGAAATTTTACAAAGGTATTCTGGTTTTGAGTTTAACGATGATCACCCCAAACAAAATGCACGCTTGGAATACGATAATATTCTATATTTAGAACGTCCCGGTTGTAATCTTTGCATGGGAAACCAGGAAAAAGCAGCGAAGGGAAATACGGTAATGGCTACATCTACTCGACTTTTTAAGGGTCGTGTAGTGGAAGACTCAAAGGCGAAGAAAGGGGAGTCTCTTTTAGCTTCCACTCCAGTCGTTGTTTTATCAGCTATACTTGGAAGAACGCCTACTATTGAGGAATATAAAAGCGCAGTGAAAAATATAAATCTGACAAAATTTGCGCCACCCACCGATAAGATGAAAACTCTTGATTCAATCCATTTTTAGTTTGCCGTAGATATGGTTTCGTCTGATTTAGTACATGAAAGTCTGTTACTCACAAATGTAACTCTATTTCGTGCTAACAAATTGATCTTTAAAGACTTAAATCTTAATCTTTCTTCAGGGGAAATTTGCATTTTAAATGGTCCAAATGGCGCTGGCAAAACAAGTCTTCTCCGAATTATTGCCGGTTATCTTCCTTTTAGTTATGGAATAATGAGTTTAGGCGGACATATTTTCGAACCTCTAAAATCAAATTTACCAATCTGGTATATTGGAAATCCATTTGGTTTTCACCCAAATTTATCTGCAGCCAAAAACTTATTTCAAATTGCTATGATGCGAAAATTACAAATGCTAGAGGAAGATAAGTTCAATATCAAAGAATTTATAAAACAACCAATTCGGACTTTATCAACAGGTCAGTTACAGCGCCTTGCTCTCAGTCAACTACTTTTAAGATCGAACAGGCAAAAAGAAGCGATATGGTTATTAGACGAGCCTAATAGTGCGCTTGATTCCTCTCATTGCTTGACGCTTGAAACATTAATTGAAGAACATATTAAATTTGGGGGGCGAGTCCTGATAGCTGCCCATCAACCTTTATGTAGGCATCTTGCACCACAAATTATTCAACTAAAGGCTAGTTCGTGATATTAATTTTCTGGCAATATTTTATAAGAGAATTTGAGATAAGTATTTCTCAAGCATCCGATATATTAAGTCAGGTCGGATTTTTTTTATTGATCATGATTTTATTTCCTCTCGCTCTAGGACCAGACCCCAAAACGCTAACAGAATTTGGAATAGCGATTGTCTGGATTGCTGCATTTGTATCAGTTGTGCCAGCATATGACCGATTATTCTTAGATGATTATGCACATGGTTTTATTGAAAAAGCAGCCCACAATGCCCAGCCACTAGGATGTTATGCGGCTGCAAAATGTTTATGTTTTTTCTTAGTTACAACATTACCCCTGCTTATTATATTACCAGCTATTTGCGCGATGATAGGAATAAAGTCATCTATTTTTTTTGAGCTTGCTTTATCACTTTTGCTAGGCATGTTTGGAATGACTCTATTAGGAGGTATTGCTTCTGGATTAGTCTTAGGCGCAAGAAGAGCTGCTATTCTAGCCGCTGTTTTAATTCTACCTCTCAGTTCTCCTATCTTAATTTTTGGGTGCATGACAGGGTTGGCACTTATTGAAACTGCGCCTATAAAACCTTATATATCTATAATGATAGCGATGGATTTAAGCTTAATAGTAGTAGCAATACCTGCAATGCAGTTGGGCTTAAAAAATGCTATAGAAAATAATTGATGTGCATGATATCAAAATTCTATTTCCATCCCATCAGTTTAATTTTTAAAAAGAAGTTCTAAGAATGCAATTTATTAAGGACAGTCATGTTTGATTATTTTGCAAATCCATCTAGGTTCAAAAAATTTGCCCGTTTTATTTTACCTTTTCTTGAGGTCGCATGTTTTTTTTCTCTGGGATATGGCCTATACCTTGCTTTATATAATTCCCCAGCTGATTACCAACAGGGAAATGCAGTACGCATTATGTATGTTCATGTTCCTTCTGCGTGGCTGGCATTATCTAGTTATCTGTTGTTAGGAATATGTTCATTTTTTTTTCTTGTATGGCGACACCCATTAGCTGAAATTGCTGCACGTTCAATCGCCCCAATTGGCACAGGCTTTGCTTTTTTAACACTAATAACAGGAAGTTTGTGGGGCAAGCCAATTTGGGGTGTCTGGTGGGCTTGGGATGGAAGATTGACCTCCATGCTGGTATTATTTTTTTTCTTTGTTGGTTATCTCTCGCTATCGAACGCGTTCGACAGGACAGAGAGAGGAGCTCGCCCAGCAGCCATTCTAGCACTAATTGGGTGTGTTAATTTGCCAATTGTAAAATTCTCAGTTGATTGGTGGAACACACTACACCAGCCCGCGAGTATTATGCGATCTGGCGGTATTTCGATTGACACATCAATGCTTTGGCCATTATTTACCCTATTTTTTGCATTCCAACTTTTTTTTATTATAATTGTTCTTACACGTATGTTGACCATTTTAAATGAACAAAAGTATTTTAATCACAGTTTGCGCAGTTAATAATGGATGCTATATTGTTTTCCGATTATTCATTTTATATATGGGCCTGTTATTTTATATCAATAATTATGATAACTATATTTTATGTTTACGCAAAAATAGGCCTACATCGCTCCCATAAAAAACTCTCAAAAAAGGATTGATGCAAGCATATTTTATTTATATATTTATAAATGTTTTTCATTCGTCATTGTTTTTTTTCTCCTACCGGTTCTTTTACGCTCAGAATTGGCAAACGCATTTACAGTATTATCTATCAATTCACGATTTGGCAGTTTAACCGCCTTACTCAAGATCGGATAAGGGTCTGTTTTATGTGGAAATGCCATCGCTCGAACAAAATGGTCTTGGAATGAGGGCTCTATGGCAGTTTCTATTTTTTCAACTTGCCGGACTGTTTCTTCAATTTCCGTTCTTGCCGTCAAACTCAGTAGCGCTGCTCTTGCTCCGGCACCGGCTGAATTTCCAACGGCGATTACATTTGCTAATTTGCAATCAGGCACCATACCTAATATCATTGCATATTTTGGCTCAATATGCGTTCCGAATGCCCCTGCCAACAATACCCTATCTACCTTTTCGATACCCATTTTATCCATCAACAAACGAAATCCAGCATATAAAGCTGCTTTTGCAAGCTGAATTGCTCTTACATCTGCTTGCGTTATTACTATATCATCAGTTATTCTATAGCAGAATGTACGACCAGATTTTTCAATCCTTTTTGTTTTAGAGGATAATGCGCCATTTATCACACCATCCTCCGATATGATGCCAGTCAAATACATTTCCGCCAATATCTCAATTATACCTGAACCACAAATACCGGTTACATTTATTTTTTTAATCTCTTCATGAAATTCGGAAGTGTTCGACCAATTATCTGAGCCTATCACCTTGTAATTTGGTTCATAGCTATCAGGGTCTATTCGTACCCGCTCAATAGCGCCAACAGCAGCACGTTGTCCTGCAGAAATTTGTGCACCTTCGAATGCTGGACCAGTTGGTGAGGATGCTGCCATGAGTCTATGGCGATTACCTAAAATTATTTCAGCATTTGTACCGACGTCAATAAGCAATGTAATTTCATCTGATTGATGCGGGACTTCTGCTAAAACTACTCCTGCTGCGTCTGCCCCTACATGACCAGCAATACAAGGGAGAAGATATAATCGCGTTGCATGATTAAAACTTAATCCAACTTCCTGAGCAAGACAATTAAAGGCAGTATCAATTGCTAGTGCAAATGGAGCGCCACCAAGTTCAATCGGGTCAACCCCAAGTAACAAATGATGCATAACAGGATTGCCAACCAAAACAACTTCGAAAATATCCTTTATATTAAGGTTTTCCTGTTCTACTGCCTTTTCAACAAGCTGCTGCAAACCATTTTGAACTGACTTAGTCAGTTCTTCTGCACCTCCTTTATTCATAACACCATAACTTACTCGGCTCATAAGATCCTCACCAAAGCGAATTTGAGGGTTCATCATTCCACTAACTGCAAGCACTTCACCAGAATTCATATCGCAAATCTGCGCTGAAATCGTAGTAGAACCTATATCGATAGCAACACCCAATATCTGAGTTTTTAGTCCTGGCATTATAGCCACGATGTGTGCGCCATTGCGTAAAACAACAGTAATTTGCCAATTTGATTTCCTAAGAATGAATTGTAATTTTGTTAATACTGATAAGTCTGCTGTAATTTCAGAGGTATTTGAAACACAGACCCGCGATGGCCATTGTTCCATTAAAGCTTCTGCCACCCTTCGCAGATCCCCAGAAGGCTCATGCATATTAGGCTCTCTTACCCTAATGAAACATAACCGGGTAGGAGAATTCAAATGAACCATTCTATTATCTGGTGCTTTTCGGATTAGTTGCTGATGCATTTGACTTGCTGCTGGGACATCAATTACGAGATCATCTAGCACATTACATTGGCAAGCCAACCTACGGCCCTGCTCAAGATTACGCTTTTCTGAATATCTAGTCTCTATTGCATTAGGTCTAGAGAGATTAGTAGAAGATGAACTAATCCCGTGTTTAGCAAATTCCCCTTCGCCAACCTCTATCTGACATCTGCCGCACATAGCTCTACCGCCGCAAACCGAGTCAACATCAACCCCTATTTGCCGCGCTGCTTGAAGCAAATTAATACCAAAATCCACTATGCCTTGTCTTCCAGATGGGGTGAAGATAATTTTGCATTTTTTACCTTTTTTCAATTTTATCTCTTTTCAGCCTCTTGAGCGACGGCGAGTAGCGCGGCGTTCTCGTCCCTCTGTTCCACCAGCATTAGGCTCTCTAAACTTTTTAATCCAGTTTCTACATTCTGGGTCAACACCGTTCATAACATTAGCACCATATATAGCGGTCATTTCCTCCAAATGAAGTGGATTCATAATAGCCGAAGTCATCCCTACTCCTGCTGCCATTGATAAAAACGCAGCGTTCATACCACTCCTATTTGGTAATCCAAATGAGATATTAGATGCACCACAGGTGGTATTTACTCGTAATTCAGAGCGCAATCTTGCGATGAGATCAAGCGCTGATCTTCCTGCAAGATTGATGGCTCCAACAGGCATTATAAGTGGGTCTACAACCACATCGTTTTTACTGATGCCGTAGTCAGATGCCCTCTCAACAATTTTTTTTGCGACTTTAAAGCGCTCATTTGGGTCCTCCGATATACCTGTTTCATCGTTTGAAATGGCTACAACAGCTGCTCCGTATTTCTTAATTAGTGGAAGCACCGCTTCTAGGCGTTCTTCTTCACCCGTTACTGAATTTACGAGGGCTTTTCCTTGATAAACGGACAAACCAGCCTCTAATGCCTCTACTATGGAGCTATCTATGGAGAGGGGTATATCAGTAAATGATTGAATGAGCTGTATGGACTCAGCAAGAATTCTAGGCTCATCTGCAAGAGGTATTCCCGCATTTACATCCAGCATTGTAGCTCCAGCTTCAATTTGCGCAATGGCATCGAATTGAACTCTACTATAATCTCCTTTTGCCATCTCTTCAGAAAGTAATTTACGACCTGTTGGATTGATCCTTTCTCCAATGACGCAAAATGGGGAATCAAAACCTATTACGATTTCTTTGGTTGCTGATGATAATACTGTACGTGTCATATGCTCTCTTCTTTCTTAGCTACACCATAGGCTGTTCATTTGCAATTTGGCGATAGAATATTTCAGTAGGCTAATCCTCCTTAACTTCAAATCCACCTCTTGGACTCAGATATACGTTCCCGTCACTAATAGCTTTTGCATATTTTGCAGTCCTAACGAAGCCACCAAAAGGATAAAAATGGAAATGCTTAATTAAACAGTCTTTATCTTCTTCCATTCCTATCGCAAGTTCTGAAAGTAAATGATGCGGCGACTGAATAGTCATTAATTTAGCCACATTTCGAGCTTGTTTTGATATAAATTTCATAGAAGGCCCAATTCCAGATATCTGAGCAAATTTTAACAATGTTTTAATTGTAGCAGGGCCCGGTATACCAATCCGAATTGGTAGTTTATTTCCATCCTTCCTAACTTTTTTCTCCCAAGCCAAAACCATATCTGCTTCAAAACAAAACTGAGTTTCAATGTACATATTCAATTTTTCTTTTATTGCTAGTTCATTTTTTTCATGAAGCGCTTGCCTTATTTCAACATCCGAAATATCTGGGGATCCCTCTGGATGACCTGCAACACCAATCTTTGTAATTCCATTTGCCTGTAAAATTCCTGTCTTCAAAATTTGGATGCTGCTCTCAAATTCACCCATCGGTTTGTTAACACCACCGCCTATTACCAGAACCTCTTTTACAGATGCTTTTTTTACTAGAGTGGACAAAATTTTTTCTAAATGCTTTTTATCCTTAACTGAACGAGCTGCGATATGTGGAATAGGTATCATTCCCTCTTCATGAAGTCTTTTTGCGACCAAAAACGTATCTTCAGGGTCAGAACCTGGCAAAAACGTAACATTCACAGAGGTTTTTGGTTCCAAAATATCTGAAAAACTATCGACCTTTGTTGCGGCTGCGGGGGTTACTTCTATGGACCAGTTTGCTGCAGCTGACGATAATGTTTTAATTTTTAATGACATTGAACAAGGCCCTGACATTTCTCTACATATTTTGTGTAAAATGTTTTATGTCTTGCTGTAGCCAGATAACGCCAACCTTCTGCTTATATTCGACATTTTTAGTTTGAATGACCATTTTTTGGAAATACCCATAGGTCACCTATAAAGACCTTTTAATTCCACCATTTGCTACCAGATTGCGAAGCTTTGTTGTATTAAAGATATGCTCTATTTGGTTAGCTAGTGTTTCAGCTTCCACTTCCAAAGCGTCGGTGCAAGATACAGCTTTACCACGTCTCCAATCTTCAAGATAATCATCACTCTTATCTGCCCCAAATCTCATGGCTGCCTCATCTATTGCAAGTGCAAAACGGTTATGTAATTCGCGTTTTGCCTGTTTGCGATTTCTGCCTCTTCCTGATTCCGCAATCACCTGAGCAGGGATATCACGCCAATATATTACAAAAATTTGCGCCATATATAATTCAACTTCAGCCTTAATCTATAATTGGAGATAAGAAATACCTTAACTAGCCTTTGCCGCTTTCATTTTTTCCGCCATAAGTTCTCTCGCTATATCAACAGCAACAGCAGCATCACGACAATACGCATCTGCACCAACAGATTGAGAAAATGCCTCGTTTAACGGTGCGCCCCCAACAAGTATAATATAATCATCACGAATACCTTTTTCGATCATAGTGTCGATAACAACCTTCATATATGGCATTGTTGTCGTAAGAAGGGCTGACATGCCTAAAATGTCTGGCTTATGCTTTTCTAGTGCGTGTAAATAATTTTCAACAGGATTATTAATTCCAATATCAATAACCTCAAAGCCAGCCCCTTCCCACATCATTGATACTAAATTTTTTCCAATATCATGAATGTCGCCTTTCACTGTGCCAATCACTGCTTTTCCTACACGAGGGGCCCCCGTTTCTGCTAACAGCGGTCGAAGAATAACCATTCCAGCTTTCATGGCATTCGCTGCCATGAGTACTTCTGGAACAAATAATATACCATCTCTAAAATCTATCCCGACGATGGTCATCCCTTCAACAAGAGCAGTTGTTAAAACATCATAGGGTGTCCAGTCTCTGCTTAATAAAATCTCCACACCCTCAACAACCTCTTCTTGCAATCCGTCATATAAGTCGTCATGCATTTGTTGAACGAGTTCGTCATCGTCCAAATCAGCGAGAATAATTTCATCATCTTCTGTCATCAAAGCCTCCCACAGATTAACCAATTTTATTGAACATGGGATTAAAAATTATCGAAATAATCACATGTTCTATAACAGTCAAATCCTACCCAAGTGGCGTTTCAAGATAAACCTAAATTAATTATCTTATTAATATGAGAATGCTAAAAACAATGAATTAATTTCAATCAAATACGTCTTATTTTATGTTCTACACGACAATTTCTTAAATGTGATATAAAGGAAATCATATCTTAAAAAATGATAATGCTCTGAACTCACAAATTCTTTTCAGTTTTCTCAGCAAATTTTGTCATTATTGGGACAGAAATTACCGCAAAAATTAGTGAAATTCCTGTAAGACCAAATGCTTTAAAACTTACCCATGCATCTGTTGATAACATTCGCCAAGCTATTTCGTTTGCGAGGGCGGTGACGACAAACATGGAAATCCATACTTTGGCTAAATAACTCCAACCCCTTGTTGTCAACGATATCTGTTTACCCAACAATACTTTCATTGGCTGTTTTCCAAGCAACTGAGTAATAAAAATTACCATTGCTAACAAGCCGCTAATTACAGTGGGTTTTATTTTTATAAAGAATTCGTCTTCAAAGATCAAAGTTAATCCTCCAAAAAAAGCAACGGCAACACATCCAAGGGCAGCTATTATCGGGACGCGCTTGTCCAAATGCCAAATTAGTCCAAGTGAGATGATTGTAGCCAATATCAGCACAGACGTTCCCCAAAAGATTCCAGCAAAATAGTTTGTTGCAAAAAATAACAATAAAGGAGCAAACTCAATTAACGGTCTACTTGATTTAGCATGCTGACTTGTTGTTTTTTCTGAAATTTGTGTCATTAAGCAACCTGTCTTTTTATCTTTGAAAAGCAAAATTCTGCCGTTTCGCGAATTAAATCTGAATTATAAGGCTGATACCTTGCTAATTCCCCTAATTGTTTGCGCCAATATTTTGCCCCTGTTTCGCCATTGAATAAACCCAGCATGTGTCGGGTTACCTGACGTAAATTACCACCACGCTCAATAACATTATCAGCGTAATTAGCCATGTTCTTAGCAATAGTATGCTTTTCAATAAGTGGTTCACCTGTTGCGTGGGAATGAAGTTCAGCCAGAATGAAAGGCGTTTTATAAGCTGCTCTTCCAAGCATCACTCCGTGAAATTGTTGTTGTTTGGATATTATGTCCTCTTTGTTATTCAGCCCACCATTGAGAATTATAGTTTTTTCGGGATTTTCAATTGCCAGCCTGTAAACCCGCTCGTAATTAAGAGGTGGAATGCTACGATTTTCCTTAGGGCTTAATCCTGTCAACAAGGCTTTTCTTGCATGAATGTAAAAAACCGTTATTCCAGTTTTGCTAATTTCTTGAATAAAATGATCAAGTCCCAAATTGATATCCATGTCGTCAATACCAATCCGGCATTTTACAGATACAGGTTTTTCGGTTGCCTCTTTCATGGCGAACAAACAATCATGAACAACCTCTGGCTTCTCCATTAAGCAAGCACCAAAATGTCCGGATTGTACCCTAGTTGAGGGGCATCCAACGTTTAAATTGAACTCAGAAAATCCAAATTCATCCGCTAATTTTATTGCCTGATATAATTTTTCAGGCTCGGAGCCTCCAACCTGAAGCACGAGAGGATGTTCTGCCGAATGATGTTCAAAAAACCTTTCTGGATTTTCTGCATAGCAAATTGCTTCTGCTGTTACCATTTCAGTAAACAAAAGTGCTGAGGGGGCAAGTAATCTGTGAAAATAACGACAGTGACGATCAGTCCAATCCATCATTGGAGCCACGCATAATTTCCTATTTATACTATCATTCAATTTAGTATTAAAAAACATTATAGAGCACTAATATAGTTTGAAACGATTTGTCCAAAAAGTATTTTGGCGATTAAAATCAGTTTATACACTTAAAATAGCCTATTACAAAGCTAAGATTAAATTTCAAAAAATATTAGAATTTAACTGAGTGATTCAAATAAAATTGATTTAATCATTAAATAAAATATGATTTCGGATGATTTTTGCCAGACAAACTATAATTTGGGGGCTTTAATTTACTAGTTTAGCTTCTGAATTGGGGGGATTGGCTCTCAAAATGATTACTCCAATTCAGGCTGCAATTTGCAGTGGATTTAATCCTATGTCAGCAATTCTAGCTGGAGCTTATTTTGTTAAAGAGATAATAACACCTTGATTTATTCTTAGCTTTTTATGTGTTGTCTCTGCAGTCGTTTTAATACAGAAAACGAATAAAGAAGAATAAGAATGAGAGCTTTCTAAAATCTTTCAAACTCAAAGGGGACTTTTTGATAGAGATATAATAATAATCATAATAGATGTGAACAAACTCAAGATAAGAATTGGACTTTTAATATGGAAATTGAACATTTAATTTTTTCAAATGCACCGGAAAGAGTCGGTCCATTTAGTCATGCAGTTAAAGCTGGCAAGTTCCTATTTGTTACTGGGCAAATGCCAACACCAAAAAATGATAGAACAAAACTAGTTTCCGGGGATATAAAGGTCCAAACCAAACAAGTGATGGATAATTTAAAAGATGTCTTAACGCAAGCAGAAACAGATTTCAACAAAGTGATTTTTGCTCGTGTTTATTTGGTAAATTTTCAAGATTTCGACAAAATGAACTCTGTTTACGAAAGTTATTTTTCAAAAAATAAATTGCCGGCAAGAACATGCATTGGGGTAACTGGATTAGCGGTTGGTGCATCAATTGAAATAGACCTTATCGCAGCCATATAAGTTTGGAGAAATTTCTTTTCTTTTATTTAGTATTTGTAAATATTATTTTGTCTATTGACTCCATTTGATTTTATACATCACTTCATTTCTTCTCATAAACGGTGGGGTGAAAGGACCATTGTACGTTGCGCGAATAGCTGGTTCCAAAAATTCTATTTCATCTAAAACTAATCTCTCGACAAGCAGTTTTGAATGTCTTAAAAAATTTTCCTCTGAAGCTCTTCCAGAATATCTAATAACAGCAAAATGACCGCCATCATTTAACTTTATACTCACATTTGAATTTGTTGGTATTGGCGCTGTTTCGAGAGTAAACCGCTTGGGTAGAAAAAACTGCATTATATTTCTGTTATTTTGCTTAAACCTTGTCACAGGAGTTGTCATCTCAATTTTTGTTGAGCTAGAGGGATTGCTTTGTGGTGATGATAGATTATTTGCACCGGAAATATAGTTAAATAAGGCACTAAATCCCCCATTATCACCAATATATTCTACTTCTGCTACAAGAACTGGTTTGTAATAACGAATTTCATAAATTTGATTATGTTCTACCAATTCAGAATACACTTCTTCACTTGCCACATTACTACCTCCGGCTATTAAACAAAACAATATGTAGATCACAATTGCTAATTTCTTCATTTTTCGTTTCTCTCTACTTACTTCGACCCAAACATCCAAACCAGAGATATCTAATTAGTAGCAATAAGAGGGGAAAAAACCCTCATAGGAACCAGCTTTCCTTTGCACCTCAGTGTAAAACCCCTGTTCGTCGTATCTATTACACCTTCCACAGTAACGATTTTCAATAAGATACGACGCTATATCCCCTTTGTCGGAGAGGAAACATCTGCCGACCAGACGCTCATAAGTTATCTCGCCACTAAGCTCGCAGGAAACACGTTCTCCTATTAAAAGTCGTTTAAGTATTTCGCGAGCTTTTTGCCCTTTTTTTGTGTCCAGCTCATCACAGGTGAGTCCCTGAAATCTAATAGGTATTTTACCAACCTCAATCGTATCCCCATCTCTCACTTTTGTAACATTACCTTGCAATGTTGTTTGAGCTAATAGAAAATTATTAAATATACAAAAAAAAATTACAAAAAATAAAATTCTTCCTTTAATAACCTTGCTGTGCATTTGTTTTCGTACCCTTTATTTCATGTTATCGCCTAATAGATAACCAATCAGTTTAAAAGGTTTGTCGATTTAGGTGATAACTTAAAATTAATTAAAGACACATGTTATTTCTTTTCAATTAAATCAAGCCGTGAAAGGGAAACCGCATTCGCATGGGCATCAAAACCCTCATATTTTGCAAATATTTCTGTTTTTGGTGCGACTTCTTTAAATCCAACTTTGGTAACTTTACCAATAGAAACTGTTTTCATAAAGTCCATAACTCCCAATGGAGAATGAATTTTCGCTGCGCCAGAGGTAGGTAAGACGCAATTTGGACCTAGTAAATAGTTTGCTAGAGAGCCCGCACTATAGGTTCCAAGCATAATTTCAGAAGCGTTAATAATTGACGATAAATAGACTTCTGGATCTTCTGAGAGGATTTGCAGATGCTCTGGCGCAAAATCGTTAACAAATTGGATTGCTTGTGTTTTACTTTGCGCAATTACAATACCCCCTTGATTACCTTTTAAAACAGTTGAGGCATAATTTGCTCTCTCTTCTGAGAGTTTTGCTAGGTAATATGGTATTTTTTCAATTATCTTCTCTGCCAAATCTTCTGACCAAGTAACGATAAAACCTGACGAGTCACCTCCATGTTCACATTCTATTAGAATATCAAGAGCCGCAAGAGCAGGATCTATTGTGTTATCTACCAAGATCATTGCCTCACTTGGTCCAGCTGGTAATCGAGAACTAATTTTAGATGATAGAATTTGCTTCGCAGCGACAAACCACGGACTACCTGGTCCTTCAATTTTGAGACATTTTGGTATTGTGTCTGTCCCGTATGCTGCCGCTGCTACAGCCTGAGCACCCCCAGCTTTCGCGACTAATTCCACTCCTGCAAGCTTTGCTGCAACTAAAGTAGCTGGATCCACTAAACCATCTGGACCAGGAGGTGTCAAAATAATTGGCACAGCCACTCCAGCAACCATTGCAGGAATTGACGTCATCAATGTCACGGAAGGGAATGACCCCTTTCCACGCGGGGAGTACAAAGCGACAGGACTTATTGGAACAACTTTTTCACCGACATGAACACCTGGTCTAAGTTCAACTCGCCATTCAATTTCAGGTTTTTGATATTCGTGAAAACGTCTAATATTGTCGGCTGCATATTCAAGCGTTTCGATAAATTCTGGAGAGAGCTCATCGAAAGCATTTTCAAATTCACTTTTAGTTGCAAGAATTGTGTTAGCAGTTAGAACCTCTGCTTTATCGAACTGTCTCCCAAATCTAGCTAATGCTTCATCTCCCTCTAATCGCACTGCCTCAATTATCCTTGGTACATTTTGAAGGAAATAATCTAGGTTATCTTCTGTTCTTTTAAGAAGCGATTCATAACCCTCTCTTGAAATGTCAGAGAGACGAAAAACACTGAATGAGTGAAGGTTTTCCATAATTATAACCTTTTTTTAATATTCTGTTACTAAAACTTTTCAACTTAAATACACGAACATTGCTTATGAAATACCGCAGAATACCTTTTTTTTAAATAGCGAATGGAAAATTTAACATCTTAACGAAGTATTATATTGATGTTATATTAAAAATGTTCCTTGCTTGTCTGTCTTGAACAGATACAATCCAGCAATCAGGATCTCTGCATACTTCTCTCTGTATTTGCTTTTCAATAACATTGGCTGGTTGAGGGTCACCTTTGTTAAGATACTCCCATATTTCATTTTCATCAAAGTCAAATCTTCTATGAAGAAGGTGAACAAAATCTTTATCAATTTCTATCTCAAGAAATATAGCTCCAGCATGTGGATCACCTTTTTTTAAAATAAATGCTGGAATAGCTAATTTGTTTGCTTTACGCAAAGCTGCATTTACGACGATATCTGTCCTAAGCTTCATGCCCTATCTTCTTTTGTTCCTTAGACAGATGGTGAGTAAGATTTGTTTGAATGTGTATATAACATTTAGCTGAACAGTTATCACTTAAAAATCTGTACATCTACCTTTTTGTTCCCAATCCCCATATCTCGTTGGCTCAAGTCCTTGTGGACCTCCACTCTCGTTTAGGGTTATGTTTTCTAATTTTTTGGTCTGAGTTTCTTTTGAATTCCCGTGTTTTGATTTACCATTTAAATTAGACTTATTTTTTTCTATGTTTAATTTACGCATATTCATTATTCTACTATCTAAAATTTCGCTTTTATTTTTGGAAATGAGGATTTAGTCATTTTATCTTAATCAATTTAAATTGGTTTTTACTTCAAAAAATGTATGGCAAACTCCCAAATTACAAGATTAAGTATAAAGAAAACTGTTAAACTTTTTTATTATATCTGACCACATTTAATTAATTGCGAAACTAAATCGCAATATACTTATACAAGAACTGCTCAACATGGCGCACAAAACAGACCTCAATTCTCGTATAATAAGCTATAAAATTCTTCATGCAATCTTACATCAGGGAGGCCTTGCACATGAGTTTTTCAATGAAGAAAACTTATGGAATGAATTATCAATTAGAGACCGAGCTTTTGCAAAACTTCTAGTAATGAGTTGTGTTCGCAAATACGGACAACTAAATATTTGTATCAACACTTTTCTTAAAAAACAACCTAAATCAAAAATAAGAACCATAATCATGCTAGGAGCAGCACAACTTCTTATCCTTAAAACAGAGCCACATGCAGCTATTCATACAAGTGTTTCATTAGCAAGACTTGTCAATAGCAGTAATTACACGGGACTTACAAACGGTGTTTTAAGAACGATTTCCCGTTCTGGTAAAAAAATCTTTGACGCAACTAGTCCAATCGATAATTTGCCAGACTTCTTTAAAAAAGATTGGCTTGTGAATTGGGGTGAAATTTCAGTCAACCAAATAATGCAACTTGCGCAGAATCAGCCCCCACTCGATATCACCTTAAAAAAAGACTCAGAGTATTCAAAACTTAAATGGAGTGAAAAGTTATCAGCAAAATTAATTTCAAAAAATAGTATTCGACTCTCATCTGTTTCAGATGTGACCAAATTAGAAGGCTATAAGGAGGGTGAATGGTGGGTGCAAGATTGCGCAGCTGCGCTTCCGGCCAGATTAATGGGTGATATTAGAGGCAAGCAAGTAATTGATCTATGTGCTGCCCCAGGGGGCAAAACCGCACAGCTCGTCACAGCAGGGGCAAATGTCCTTGCAATAGATAACAATGCAAAACGTATAAAGCGTCTTTCCAATAATTTGGCGAGACTTAGACTCGACGCAAAAATTATTTGCTCAGATGGTCGTGATTTTAGGCCAGCCAATCTGGTAGATAGTGTGCTTTTAGATGCACCTTGTTCTGCGACTGGAACAATTCGTCGAAGACCTGATGTGCTTATTAGAAAAACAGCTAAGCAAATATTGGAACTCCAATCACTACAATTGGAACTTTGTAAAGCAGCTTCAGAATGGATAAAAACTGGGGGCACTCTTATCTATGTAACTTGTTCTCTGCAAAAACAGGAAGGAGAAGAAATAATAGATGAACTTATTTCTCAACCAAACACTAGGCTAATTCTCGACCCAATAAGTATATCCGAAGCGGGCTTGTTTTTTCCTTTTAATTGCAATCAAAAAGCAGTGGATTACTTGAGAATTTTGCCCAACCATTTATCTAAAAATAATTATGACACTCGTGGTAATGACGGATTTTTTATCGCAAGATTCAGGATAAAATAACTACTAGCAAATAATTCGAGTATACCATAATTTTCAAAAGAGTTTTTGAATAATGAAACCTTAAGTTTAGAACAACAAATATGCAGAAAAAGATATCCGATAAAACATTTATGAATATAGGTTCAAATAATGCTATAGAATCTGCACGATACCTAAAACTATTATATAGACGATCCAAACTATTTCGTTGGCAACTTAAACCTCAGTTTAAAATAACTGCAAGCAAATTCACGCCTCCTAATGACCCGTGGCGGGGCTCAGAAAAAATGGGCGGTGATATATTACATTCTAACTCTTATGCCAATAGAGAACTACCCGACTATTTTACATTTCAATGGCTTCGCCATATTCGAGATTTTGGCGGTGACAAAGCCAGAATTTTTGCACGTGAAGAGATATCATTATGGCTTAAAGAAAACACCAAATGGGAGGCAGTAAAATGGAATCCAAAATTTTTGGCAGAACGATTATGTAACCTAATTTTCACCTATAAATGGTATGCAGCTTCAGCTCCTGAGTCCTTTCAAAATAAGTTGCTTTATCAACTTGCGATAGAATTCCAATGCCTAGCACTTGACTGGCAAAATCAAGTAGCCATCGACGACCAACTTTCGGCATTAAGAGGTCTGCTGGTTACCCAAGCCGCTTTTAATACAAAAGCTGCCGAGATGAGCTCCTTAGCTGATATTTTTGAAAATAAATTATTGGAAGTCATTAACGAAGACGGAGGTCATGTCTCTAGGAGACCAGAGACCCATTTCAAAACATTGAGACAATTATTTGAATGTCGTATCGCTATAGCACAAGCAGGCATTAGAGATACTGGTTCCTTAGACCAAACCATTACAAAGATGGGTGCAATAGCTAAAATGTGGCGTTCTAGCAATGGTAAATTTGCTCATTTTCACGGAGGTGGTAAATCCGATTCTGAAAGTATTGAAGATGTTCTCAAAAGATGTGGTCCGGCAGGCAAAGTAACACGTCACGCAAAACAGACTGGTTTTGTAAGAATATCTTCTGGTAGAACAACTCTTATTATGGATTGTGCGACACCCATAAAACCTATACCAGAAAATGCTGCTAGTCTTGCGAGTTTTGAAATTCACCTCGCCGGCAATCCTTTCATAGTAAATGTAGGGCAGCTATCTGGGAAAAAAGAGATAAACTCTGCATACTGTCAGACCGCCGCCCATACTGCACTAACTTTAGATAATTATGATAATTATGTTTGGAAAGGCAAAAATAACACGCCAATTAGAGACTTAGAAATTGGGCCCGCAAGTGGCGGAATGCTGATAAAATTATCCCATGATGGCTACAACGAGTCACATGGGATCATTCATGAAAGACAAATATATCTAACTACTGGAGGAGGCAATGTTCGTGGCTCGGACACTCTTCGTTATACAGGAATGCCAAGCGAAATACCAAAAACGTGTATTGTCCGATTTCATCTTCATCCTAGAGTAAGCGCTGCAACAGTAAGTAATGGAACAATAGTATTAAAAATTAATTTCCAAAAAGCCGGTTGGTTATTTAAATGCAAAGGCGCTAACCCCATTTTAGAGCCTTCTATTTATTTTGAAGGTAAAAAACGATTAAGTAGCCAGCAGATTATTTTGCGGATGAACGTTCGGGACATACGCCAACATCCGGAAAAATCTCTTAAATGGTCTTTTAAACGACAGTAATTGGTCTTTTTTGCCCTTCCACCTACGAATTTAAAAACACTTAATTATAATTAGATAAAACAATTGCACATAATCAAGCGCTTTGCCATAACAGAACTCATCTCAATAAAATATAGAGAAAAAAATGTCTGATTTCATTCGTCCTATACGTCGAGCATTACTTTCCGTATCCAATAAATCTGGTCTTGAAGTATTGGCTGACGCTTTATCTGAATCAGGTATAGAACTTTTATCCACAGGGGGAACGGCTAAAGTCTTGAGAGGGGCAGGATTTCATACAAAAGATGTGTCTGATGAAACTGGATTTCCTGAGATTATGGATGGACGCGTAAAAACACTCCATCCATCTATACACGGTGCCATACTAGCAAAAAGAACTTCAAAAAATCACATGAAAGCCTTAAATGAGCAAAATATCAAACCAATCGATTTAATCGTAGTCAACTTATATCCATTTGAAAAGGTTGTTGGCAAAAGCCCATGTCATGAGACTGCTATTGAAAATATTGATATTGGTGGTCCTGCAATGATAAGAGCAGCTGCCAAAAATCACGATTTTGTAACTGTTATCACTTCGCCAGAACAATACCCTTTATTAATAAAAGAACTATCAATTTATTCCGGAACTTCTCTTGAATTCCGTCGAAAAGTAGCAACACAAGCATTCGCAAAAACATTTTCTTATGACTATGCAATTACAAAATGGATGGTATCTAATCTTGATGTCGGAGATTATGGAAAAACGGAACCAGATTTGCATATTCACGCTCCTACTATTCAATCCCTCCGTTATGGTGAAAATCCGCATCAATCTGCAACAATTTTTGCATCAGATTTGTCAGTCCCATCTGTTTTGACAGCAAAACAGATTCAAGGAAAACCGTTATCTTATAATAATGTGAATGATACGGATGCCGCACTAAAATTAGTCAGTGAATTTTCTGAACCAACAATTGCCATAATCAAACATGCGAATCCCTGTGGCGTTGCAAGCGCAGAGGTACTAAATGATGCCTGGGAAGCAGCATATAAATGCGACACTATAAGTGCATTTGGAGGAATAGTTGCTGCAAATAGAACTATTGATGAATATGTAGCTAACAATATTATCTCAGTTTTCAGTGAAGTAATAATAGCGCCAGATGCGACGAGTGCTGCGTGCAAAATTTTATCCAAAAAGCCAAATATTCGTTTACTATTGACAGGTGGCATGCCAAACTCAAGCGATACGTTCGCACAGATAAAAACAATTCTAGGTGGCTATTTAGTACAATCTCGAGATACTGCAATTGTTACAGAAGATGACCTAAAAATCGTCTCTAAACGTGATCCAACACAAACAGAAATAGAAGATATGCTATTTGCCTGGAAAGTTGTTAAACATGTAAAATCAAATGCCATAATTTATGTGAAGGACAAAAGTACAGCTGCTATCGGAGCTGGTCAAATGAGCCGACTTGATTCGAGCAGGATAGCCGCACAAAAGGCAAAAGACATGGCTCAAAAAAATGGCTGGCAGAGACCTAGAACAATTAATTCTGTTGTTGCGTCAGACGCATTTTTTCCTTTTCCAGATGGACTCCTTGCCGCTGTTGAAGCCGGAGCAACTGCTGTTATACAACCTGGAGGTTCAATAAAAGACAAAGATGTCATACAAGCCGCTGACAATGCTGGTATTGCCATGGCATTTACGGGGATAAGGCATTTCAACCATTAGTCATATGTTAGCTCTATGAAATTTATTTTTATTAGAAAAACAGGTTTATTTCTGATTTTGCACAAGTTTTAACGCTTTTTGCATTAGTTTTGGCAAATGTAACTCATTGTCCGACATCCATTTAAATTCTTGCGGTGTCCTTCTATTTTTGTTGCAATAATAAAGAAGATTGAACGGTAAATTGTAGTTATCGAGCTTATCTATTTCTGTTGTAAAAACCTGAACTTGCGCAGTAAAATGTGAAAAAACATGAGTAATGGAGGGCTTTAGTTCTATCCATTTTATATTAAGCGGCCGCCAAGTATCATCAAATTTTTGTTCTTTTTCGTCCCATCCATGGCTTGGAAAGGCTAACAATCCGCCAAGTAATCCTTTTGCATCGCGACGATAAACCAAATAGTTATCTTTATCCTGATTTTTTGCTTTTGCTCTAATAACAAATATTTGACCCTTTCGAACTGGTTTACTTTTCTTAACGGACCGATTTGGGAGCAGAGCTGGATTTTCAGTTTTTGCGGATTGACAGCCTTTAGCAAGAGGACATTTACCACAATAAGGGTTAGTCGAGGTGCAAATTTCATTTCCTAAATCCATTAATGCCTGAGGAAAGTCGGACCGATGTGTTTTTGGTATGATGCTCTTATATAAGGGCCTTAATTCTATCTTTGATTTACGTAAAGTCTCCTGAATGTAAAAATATCTCGTGATTATTCTTTCTATATTTCCATCAATTACAACGGAAGGAGCATCATATGCAAATGCAAGAATTGCACCTGCAGTGTAAGGACCAATTCCAGGAAGTTTTAGCAGTTCTGGAACAGTTCTGGGGAATAATCCATCTTCGTTACTAATTATTTGAGCAGTTTTGTGCATATTCCTTGCTCTAGCATAGTAACCAAGGCCTGCCCACGCAGCTGTGACATCGTCAATAGACGCGTTAGCAAGCTCTTGAATTGTTGGCCAATTCTCCAAAAAATATCTGAAATAAGGTACAACCGTGCTTACGCCCGTTTGCTGCAGCATAAATTCTGATAAAAAAACATGATAGGGGGGAGTAAGCTTGGGCCAGTAGGAACGCCAAGGTAGAATTCGCCCTTCTTTATGGTACCATTGGAGAAGGTTGGATATATCATTTTCTATGTTATCTCTATTTACCAAAATTATACCTCAAACCGATAGCATATATAATACTCTATCTTGGTGGAAAAGATGCTTTAATTTTTCTATTAATAGTAAGTAAAATAAGTTTATAAATAGAATTAATTCGCAAAAAAACAGGTCATATATAATGTCTAATATTAAATCGTATTTGAATAAGCGTCGTAGTATGAAAAGATTATCATCGATCACTCAGCCTATGATAGCAGATGCAACAGAAAATCAAGGGGCCGTATATACACAAATTTGCAGCCTGTGGCCAAATATTGCAAATGAAATGGCAGAATGGAGTTACCCAAAAAATTTATCTTTTGCGAAAGCAACAAGACATAATGGCACTCTAACGGTTTGGGTTACCTCTGGTCGTGGACCAGAAGCGCAAATCAGAAGTCAGGAATTACTTAAAAATATCAATATGGCATGTGGTTTTAATGCTGTCAGCAAAATTATACCTCAGCAAACATTTGAACTCCATAAAAAAACAAAAAAACCTCTTCATAGATTAGACAAATCTACATCTTATTTATTCAATGCAGATATTGACCAATCTACTCTTCATCGACTTGAGCAACAGACAAATGATCTACGTAGTCCTGAATTAAGGGCTACCCTTATTAGGCTTGGCACTGTAATCTATTCAAAACAATAATCCATGCAAAACAAGCGCAGAAAAACAAACTCTTTAATTTAAATCACTTGTCGATATAACAACTTTTTTGTTATCTCTTTACTTGTAAGCATTTATTTAATTTCTATATAAAAGAAATTAAAGTTGAACATATCGGATCATATAGAATGAGCATAAAAGAAAATTTTGGACATCACTCTTTTGCTTCAAATAACGCATTTCATACGATTACCAGACGTAGCCTCATTCATTTTTTTGTTGCCAGCGGGACAGTTGCTTGTTTGACCACGAATTTTTCTCGTAAACCATTAGCTGATATAAATGACACGCTTGAACATATTTCCAAACCCCGGATTCTTGGACAATCTAATGCGCCTATCCACATAACCGAATATTACTCAATGACCTGTAGTCATTGTAGAGATTTTCACAATATAACATTCCCTGAATTGAAAACAAATTTAATTGATACAGGTAAAGTTAAATTTGAATTTTCTCCATTCCCCCTTGATGGTCTCGCTTTGAGGGCACATGCTATTGCAAGAGCTCTTCCTGAAAATAAATACTTTGGGATGGTTACCTTACTAATGTCCAAGCAAGATGAGTGGATTAAAGCGCAAGATCCACTAAAAGCGTTATATCGGTATGGACAACTCGCAGGAATGTCTGCTTCCGATTTCAACGGTTTGATGCAAAATAGACCATTGTTGGAAAAAATTGTGGAAATGCGTCAAAAAAACTCTGTTGCTTGGCAAATTAAAGCAACACCATCCTTTGTAATTAACGATGAAAAAATGATAAGCGGTAATATAAGTTTTGAAGAGTTTAAATCAGAACTTGCTGATTATGAAATATAATCTCCTTATTTATTTGATCAGAATTAAGTTACTGGCGCAAAGCTTATTATTGTGTCAGAACTATTCGCTCAAACAAATAACATAGCGTAATTCTCATGATGTTTCGTCGCCTTAAACTAGCCGGATTTAAATCATTCGCTGATACTGTTGAACTTGATATAGAGACGGGCCTTACCGGGGTTGTCGGTCCGAATGGATGTGGCAAATCAAACATTGTCGAAGCAATCCGTTGGGTGATGGGAGAGAGCTCTGCAAAACAAATGCGAAGTGATGAAATGGACGATGTGATATTTTCTGGTACCTCTGGAAAAACTGCCAGAAATTTGGCTGAAATCACTTTACTTTTAGATAATGGAATGAAAAAAGCACCAGCAGAGTATAATGATAAAGAAGAAATAGAAATCATAAGAAAAATAATCAGGGGCAAAGGTACAAGCTTTCGAATAAATAATAGGCCCGTTCGTGCTCGTGATGTTCAACTCTTGTTTGCTGACTCTGCTACTGGGGCACGTTCTGCAGGGATTGTTAGTCAAGGGAGAATCGGTTCTATAGTGGGGGCTAAACCGAATGAAAGGAGAACCTTACTTGAAGAGGCCGCTAATATTAAAGGCTTGCATCAACGCAAACACGAAGCTGAATTGCGCCTTAACAATACGGAATTGAATGTAACAAGACTATTAGACTTAATGAGCCAGTTAGAGGACCAAAAAACTTATTTGCAGAAACAAGCACGGCAGGCTGCAAGATACAGGTCTGTCGCGGAAAGAATTAGAAAAGCCGAAGCTAGTTTATTACATGTACTGTGGATTTCGGAAAATGCGAATCAGCAAAAGGCTCGCATCGACATGGAGCTAGCTACCAAATCCGTTACACAGGCTCAAATAGCTGTAAACTTAAGTACCAAGAAACGACTTGAAATAGCAGAAAAGCTCCCGGGTTTTCGTAAGACAGAAGCATCGCTTGCAGCAGAAACTCAACTTCTAAGAACAAATTTATTCCAAATAGAAAGAGATGAAACCAGAATAGAAGATGAAATCGAAAGGCTAAAATTACAGAGCTCCCAAATTGAACGAGACTCCCAGCGTGAAGAGGCATTGCAGAATGATGCTTTAGAAGCCAAAAACAAATTGAACGAAGAAGCAAAAAAACTTGAAGAGACTGAGATTAAAAATATCCCCCTTCTTGAAGAAGCTAGGCGCGAACTTGAAAAAGCAAGATTAAAAAACCAGCTTTCAGAAGAAAAGTCTGCCGAAGCTAATGCTGTTTTACAAAATTTAGAGAAATATCAAGCCCAACTTAAAACACAGATTGAACAAAAACAGTCTCTAGTTGCGCAAGCAACGGAGAAATTAAGTCAAATTAATCTTAACGAGCTCGAAAAATCGGTATCTGAAAAAAAAGCAAAACACAAACAATTAAATGCAACGAATAGCGAAAATGTTCTTAAGGGCGATGAGCAATCTAAAAAACTTTCTAATTTAAAAACTCAAAGAGATAATGCCCTTGATTCTTATCAAGCTGCTCTAAATTTGCAGAAAACATTAGAAGCTGAAAAAGAAGCGCTTAATAAACTTAGCCAAACTGACACAAATAATGAGAAAGATCCTATTGCGGATAGTATTTCTGTCTCCAGTCATATGGAAGCGGCGTTAGCTGCATGCTTGACTAATAACCTCTTCCTTCCGGTTGGGAAAGGCATCGATGGTTATTGGGAGGCTGAAATGCCTCCTCTCCAATTTCTTACCCCCCCTAAAATTGGCACTCCATTAACAGACTATGTCAAAGGTCCCGTCACAATAATAAGGGCCCTACAGGGTATTAGTGTTGTACCCGAAGATTTTTTAGAAGGCGATATCGTTACGAAATTGGAATTGGGTCAAGCTGTCGTAACAAAATCTGGAAAGCTAGCTCGCTGGGATGGTTTGGTTCGTATTAGACAAGATACAGGCGCTTCTAAACTAAAACAAAATCAGCGACTAAAAGAACTAGATAAACTTATTTTTGATGCAAAAAGTGATGTTTTTAAACAAAAAACAAAACTAAATAATTCAGAGGAATTTCTCATATCAGCCAACAGAAAGTTTGAGGAGATATATAAAGATAGACAGATTTTAAGCCACAAAATAGTGCAAGCGCTAAGAGATGTTGATACATCCGAATTAGCGATAAAGAATGCTAAAGAGCGTTACCAAATGTTGCAACAATCAATCAGCGAAGCTGAGGCCGATTTAACTGAAATAAAATCAAATATCTTTAAAATGGATAATATTGACACACTAAAAGAAACAGCAAAAAACGCCGCTGAAATAGCTAGTGAGTCAAGAATATCTTATGACCAATACGTTCAAAAAGAAGCAGAACTTAGACAAATACTTGAATCAATTTTTTCAAGAAAAAAACACGTTTTTTCACAAATTAATGAATGGCAGAGCAGAATAGAGCGTACAAAAACAAGAATGCTTGAAATGACAACAAGAGCTGATAAGGCCTCAAAGGAATTAACAGTGCTGAAGTCTAAACCTGCCCAACTAGAAAAAGAACGAGACAAATTAGAAAGTTCGTTAAACACAGCATCACAAAAGCATGAAAAAGCAATAATTCAAGTAAAAGAGACAGAGATTATACTCCAGCAAGCTGACAACCAGCAACGCTCAGATGAAAAACATCTCTCTGAAATGCGAGAAATACAAATAAGACAAGAAGCCGTTGAAAGACAAGCTAAACAATCAATAGAGGCACTTTTAAATCAGATATCTGAAAAACTATCTATCTCACCGGATAAATTATCAAACATTACCTCTATTTCAGAAGAGCAAGAATTACCAGAAAAATACCAACTTGAAGACAGGATAAACCGATTATTAAAAGAAAGAGATAGCATAGGCCCAGTAAATCTACGTGCTGAAATTGAAATGGAAGAGATCAGCCAAAAATTAGTGAATTTTGAGGTTGATAGAAACGACCTAGAGCAGGCCGTAACGCGGCTCCGAAAAGCCATTTCTGAGTTGGATAGAGAGGCTCGTCAGCGCTTGGTAGATAGTCTAACTAAAGTGAACTTAGAATTTGCTAGGTTGTTCAAAAAACTCTTTAATGGCGGAAATGCAGAATTGAAGTTAGTCAATTCAGACGACCCTTTATCAGCAGGGCTTGAGATTTTAGCAAGCCCCCCTGGAAAGAGACTACAATCTTTATCGCTACTATCCGGCGGGGAACAAGCATTGACCGGTCTTGCCATAATCTTTGCTGTATTTTTAACAAACCCCTCTCCAATTTGTATTTTGGATGAAGTTGATGCGGCTCTTGATGATACAAATGTCTTCCGCTTTTGTGAACTACTCCGCTTTATTGTATCTCAAACAAAAACTAAATTTTTAATTGTTACCCATCATAGAATGACGATGTCTCAGATGGACCGTCTTTATGGCGTAACTATGGTAGAGCGTGGGATCAGCAAGCTAGTTTCGGTAGATTTACAAACTGCTGAAAACCTGCGCGAAGACCTATAATTATGGTATTCTTTTATTGGTTTTATTGGGATGTATTTAGATAAGTGAAAACTGTCTTTGTTCATACAGGTAGCGTTTAGCTTGACATAACTTAATTTGGGGCATATCTGTTGGAGCCGTCTAGCAATTAAGAAATTCTGTGATTAAAGCAACCAAAAACACACCCAACAAAATACTAATATGCAAAGGAAAAATGTGACTGATAAAAATGAATTGGACAATTTTGAGTTGCTTTCTGAGCGTATCGCAAATTTTGAGGCCTCGGTTACTAATAAAAAGGGAAAGCGTAACACAGTAAAACTCCCATTAGCTGGCTTTGCTCTAGCGGGACGTATTGCTATCGAATTGCTAGTCGGAATTGTTGTTGGTACATTTTTAGGTTGGTTAATAGATAGATGGCTTGAAACAACACCTTTATTTATGCTAGTTTTATTTTTTTTGGGAGCTGCTGCAGGACTTATGAATGTTTGGCGGCTTCTAACTGGGCGGGGAATGAGCGCCGGATTTTTTAAAGAGTATAAGGCAAAAAAGAAGTAGTAATGCCATAAAGTGGCAAAAAATTTAAGCTTGTCGGGATTTAAGACCCTGAAATCATTTTAGTTAGGAGTTAAAAGTGCATTCGCCTGTTGAACAATTCACTATTAAAGTTCTGTATTCACTAAGCTTATTTGGTTATGATATTTCTTTTACAAACTCTAGCCTATTTATGGTACTTGCTGTATTGATTAGCGCCGGATTTTTGCTTTTTGCTATGAGGCCAGCTTCGATAATTCCCGGTAAAATTCAATGTCTTGCAGAAATGTTGTATGAATTCGTAGCTAATATTTTAGATTCTAACGTAGGCAAAGAAGGAAAACCTTACTTTCCATTTATATTTACATTGTTTTTATTTATATTGTTTACCAATCTTCTTGGGTTAATTCCATATAGTTACACAGTAACTAGTCAGATTGTTGTCACATTTGCAATGGCGTTCACCATTTTTGTTGGAGTGACATTAATAGGTCTTTTTAAACACGGATTACATTTTTTTTCGTTTTTTGTGCCAGAAGGGGCACCCAAAATACTACTTCCTCTAATTATATTAATTGAGGTGATATCATATTTGATAAGACCAATCAGCTTGTCGGTCAGATTATTTGCTAATATGCTGGCTGGTCATACAATGTTAAAAGTTTTTGCAGGTCTTGCAGTCATGATGACGGGGGCAGGAGGGTTACTTTTTATAAGTTCCCCTTTACCATTGTTAGTTATCGTAGCTTTAACCGGATTAGAATTACTTGTAGCTATGCTGCAGGCATACGTATTTACTATTTTGACTTGTATGTATCTGAATGACGCGTTACACCTACATTGATTGTCGAAAATAAAAGTTATAAACAAGTATAAACTCAAATTAGAAAAGGATAATAAAATGGAAGCAGAAGCTGCTAAACTAATAGGTGCTGGAATTGCTGTTGTTGCACTCGCTGGAGTGGGCGTAGGTATCGGAAATATATTTGCATCATTGATAAGTTCAATTGCCAGAAACCCTGCTGCGCGGGATGAAGTTTTTGGCATAGGTATTCTTGGTTTTGCATTGACAGAAGCTATCGCTCTTTTTGCTCTTGTGATTGCGTTATTACTTTTATTCGTATTCTAAATATTGATTTATACTTTTCTTGATAAGTGTGTTTTCGCTGTTCACTTTGGTTAGCATTTAAAAAAGAAAAGTAAAAATGGATAAAAACCAGATTATGAGAAAATATTTTTACATTAATGTAGTATTGATTGCTTCCTCCTATTGCGCGAGAAGTGCTCTGGCAGCTAGCGACAAATCTAGCGATACTGGCGGCCTTCCACAATTAGATATTTCAACTTGGCCAACACAATTGTTTTGGCTGATAATCACTTTTTCTGTTGGATACTTCTTGGTATCAACGTTTGTTATACCATCCATATCAACTGTGATTGAAAGACGTTCAAATAAATTATCTAGTGACCTAAATAACGCCAAAAAAGCACAAGAAGATGCCAAAAACGCTTTTAGTTCGTACCAATCTTCTCTGGAAGATGCAAGGAGTCAGGCTGCAAACACTTTAGCTAAGGCAACAGAAGAAGCTAAATTAGATACTGCAAAACGTGAAGCAGCCATAAGCAAAAAGCTGGCTGCAAATTCAAAAAAAGCTGAGGAAAAAATTTCAAAAATTAGAGAGGAAACTCTGTCATCGCTTAACGAATTAGCTACAGATATTTCACAAAAAATTATCACAGATTTGACTCCGATAAAGGTTCAAAAGTCTGTCGTAAAGAAATATGTGTCTGCTCAATCAAGATTCCAAAACTAATGGAGCAACAAAATGTATTTTGATGAATCAGCTTGGGTAGCATTAGGGTTTATAATATTTATTGCTCTTGTATGGAAAAAAGCGGGATCTGCTATTTCGGACTTACTTGATAAAAGAGTTCAAAAAATTAAAAATGACTTAGAGGAGGCGGAAGCACTCCGTGTTGAGGCTGAAAAAGAACTAAAAAAGTTTAAGAGTATGCAAGCAGAAGCAGTAAATGATGCAAAAAGAATTATATCTGATGCTCAGGAAGCAGCTAATAGAATTCGCAATGCTGCAAGTGAGAAAGCCAACGAATCAATTAAGCGAAGAGAAGAGCAGGCTAAAGCTAAGATAGCTGCAGCAGAGGCAGCTGTGCTATCTGAACTTAAAGATAAAGCAACAAATATTGCAATCTCAGCAAGCAAAGATATCTTAACTTCTGAACTGAATGCAGATATAGGTTCTTCTATAATTGATGAATCAATAACACAAATAACCGCTGCTAAATGATAAAACTTTAATTTGATTACAACTATTAGTAATCTGTTTTTCGGTAAGCTACGGTTTTAATGTTTCAGGCGCTAATGATATTACTACGCGTCCGGAAATAGGCTTTTTAATTTTAGTGTTAATTACTGGATAGATTACTTCACTGTTTTCAGGAAAAGCCATCTTAAAACTTACACTTTCATAGCTTTTAACTTCATCTTTGGAGTTGAGCACGGCTAATAGAAGTGGTAATGTGAAAACGACTGCTTCACTTTTTTCGTTTATGTCTCTAACTATTTTTAATCCTACTTTTATGCGCATATGAACGATATCATCTTTTTCACTGCATACGGCCGATACACCATTCAAGCGAGCCTGTGCTGTATTACCGTTCTCAAGAGTGCGAAGCGTAACTCTACTACCCTCTTCAACAGCTGTAATGCGACTATCACATTCTAGGGGTGATGGCATCAGCGTCTCACAGCCTATTAAAAATAAGGTTAATAAAATCAGAAAGATGGACTTATTATGCATAAGATGGCCTTTATTTTACATTTTTTGAGTGTCTTCAATTGACCTTTATGACGTTATCGCGCAAATAAGTCATTATGAGAAGACAAAAAAAAACAATTTTGCTTGCTTCACCCCGCGGTTTTTGCGCAGGGGTGGAACGTGCTATCGAAATCGTTGAGAGAGCATTACAGAAATTTGGACCGCCAGTATATGTAAGACACGAAATAGTGCATAATAAATTTGTAGTGAATGAACTTGCAAAGAAAGGGGCCATTTTTGTTGATGAGCTTGATGAGGTGCCAAAAGGGGCTACTGTGATTTTTTCAGCTCATGGTGTTTCAAAATCTATAAAAGAACAAGCCAAGATACAAAACATGTTTGCAATTGATGCTACCTGCCCGTTGGTAACTAAAGTACACAACGAAGCATCGCGTCACCACCGCAAGGGGAGACACACGCTCTTAATTGGACACGCTGGCCACCCAGAAGTGGAGGGAACAATGGGTCAAGTGCCAGAAGGGACTATGACACTTATAGAGACATTGTCAGACGCAAGAAATTTTAACCCACCAATATCTGACGGTCTTGCATTTGCCACTCAAACAACTCTGTCTGTCGATGACACATCTGAGATAATTTCAATTCTTCAACATAGATTTCCAGAAATTACAGGACCTAGTGGAGAGGATATCTGTTATGCAACCACCAACAGACAAAACGCTGTAAAAAAACTAGCGGCAAAAACTGAATATTTTATTATTGTTGGGGCAGATAACTCTTCAAACTCCAAGAGGCTTGTGGAGGTTGCGCTCAAATTTGGTGCTAAAAACGCAGTTTTAATCCCAGATGCAAATTCGCTCAAATTAAATGAATTGCGCAATGTCTCAGTCGTATCAATCTCGTCTGGTGCTTCTGTTCCTGACATATTAATCGATGAGGTGTTGAAAAAATTAGATCAAGAGTTTGACATATCTATCAAAATAGAAAGTTCAATAAAAGAAGACGTATATTTTAACTTGCCCCCGATATTGAGAACAAGATAATCAAATATGGCTGTATATACCTCCGTTTCCAATAAAGACCTGTCAGATTTTCTCAAAAATTATCAAATTGGCGAAGTGATAAGCCTTACAGAAATTTCAGAAGGCGTAGAAAATTCAAACTTCCTCTTAAAAACAACTTTCAACAGCTATATTCTCACTCTTTATGAAAAAAGAGTGAATGTTGAAGACTTACCCTTTTTCATGAATTTAATTAGTGAATTATTTAAAAATGGAGTTAGTTGTCCAAGACCAATATCAAATTTATATGGCAACATAATAAACAGATGTGCTGGTAAATATGCCACTATTGTAACTTTTCTTGATGGGAAGACAGCAAAGTTCACAAATCTAGAAAGATGCTCACAACTTGGTACAGCGCTAGCGAGGCTACACTTAACTACCTTTAAAACAAGCTTGCATAGGAAAAATATGCTTGGACCTGAAAATTGGCTTACAATCCTAGATGAAACCAATGACGAAAACTCGAATTTACCTTCAGACTTAAAACAAGAAGCTTTTCAACACATTGGGCATATCGTTAAGAGCTGGCCTGTTTCTCTTCCAGAAGGGATAATACATGCTGACTTATTTCCGAATAATGCCATGTTTATTAACGATAAACTTACAGGTATTATTGATTTTTATTTTGCTTGCAATGATTTTTATGCCTATGACTTAGCTATTTGCCTAAATAGCTGGTGCTTTGAAAGTGACACGAATTTTAATACGGAAAAAGCAAAAATGCTAATAAATAGCTATCAGAAAATAAGAAAATTAAGGAAAGACGAGATAAGCGCATTACCTATTCTGACACAAGGAGCGGCAGCACGTTTTTTTGTCACACGCTATTACGATTGGCACCATACGCCAACGGATGCATTGGTAAAAAAACATGATCCAATTGAATATTGGAATAAAATCACTTTCCTGAAATCTAATTTTAATCTCAATTTATTTGGGTTCTAAGGATGAAGAAAAGAACAATATTATATACTGATGGTGCTTGTTTAGGAAATCCTGGCGCGGGTGGATGGGCTAGTATTTTAGTTTATAAAAATCATAGAAAGATATTATCAGGAAACGAAGCAGATACAACAAACAATAGAATGGAACTAATCGCGGTTATCAAGGGTTTGTCAGCTCTAAAAAGGCCAGTCAATATTACAATCGTAACAGACAGTAAATATGTAATGGATGGAATTGATAAATGGATTACTAATTGGAAACAAAACAACTGGAAAACGGCTGCTAAAAAAGCAGTGAAAAATAAAGATCTTTGGATCAAACTCGATGAACTCTGCAGTCTACACCAAGTTGACTGGCAATGGATTAAGGGGCACTCTGGTCATGCGGAAAATGAAGAGTGTGACCAGATAGCACAAACTGAAGCACGCCGCATGCAAATAACGTTTCCAAACTAATGAGAAACAACTGATAAAAGAGATTTTGCATCAGACACCTCAAATGCTTTCGGTTTCTCTTTGAAAAAGTGAGTTATAATTCCGTCATTTACAATTAATGCACTTCTTGAAGCCCTAACACCTAAAACTGGCCCCATGTCTGTTGTAAGGCCAAGCACGTCAGAAAACATATATCTACTGTCAGCAAATAAATCGATTAATCCGTTAGCTCCCTGTTGTTCTGCCCAAGCAAGCATTACATGAGCATCGTTCACAGCGATACAAGCTATAGCATCAACCCCCGCAGCTTTAAATGCATCATGAAGCTCAATATATCCTGGCAAATGCTTTTCAGAGCAAGTTGGTGTAAATGCGCCAGGAATAGAAATAAGAATTATTTTTCTAGATTTAAAATATGTTTCAGTATTTATTACATCTAAACCTTCTGCTGTTTTAGTTGTGATTTCAAGCTTAGGAATTCTACTTCCGATAGTTAGAGTCATTTAATAACTTTCCTTAGTTGTTTTTAATTCGTAAATCATTCAGAACTCGCCTTTTCTATCGAGGATAATAAACGTTTTGCTGTTAATATTTCGGGCAATATAATTGGTTTTTCCAGCTGAGGCGAAAATATAATGTCAAATGGAATTCCAAATCTTTCATGCATTGCAAGAAAAGCTGCGATTTCATCGTTAGTATTTGTCCAGTCCGCCTCTAATAGAATAAATTCGGCTTGCTGAAAAGCATTTAATATTTCTTTTGTTTCTAATACAGAAATTTTATTTACCTTACAAGTAATGCACCAATCTGCAGTAACATCAACAAAAACAGGTTGCCCTGTTTTAATTGCTTCCTTCATTACTTCTTTTGACCATGGTCGATAATTTTCTGAACCAGTATTTTCTATTCCAACACGCCAACCCACAAGGTGAGTAAACACCCATAAAATCCAAATCAGAGTTCCCATAAGAAGAAAAGCGGATACCTGTTTGACCCTTATCATCCAATAACCAGAATTCGGCAAGAATGAAGTAAGTGAAGGTGCTACAGCAAAAATAAGCCAAGGCACAGAAAGTCCCAGTCCCATAACTAGAAGAACACTGAACAAAACTAGATTACTACCTGAAAATGCAAATGCAGCGGCAGTCCCTACAAATGGAGCTGAACACGGGGTTGCAAGTATAGTAGCTAGCATTCCTGAAAAAAAATCTTGTCTATACCCCTTTTTGCCCAAAACAAAGGAGGATAGTTTAACAGCAATTTTGGGAACGGGTAAATAAAACCAATCAAGCAACGATGCAATAAATAAAGCTAGAACAAGAGAGATTATGCCAAGAAATATCGGGTTTTGAAACTGAATTCCCCAACCTATTTGATACCCAATATTCCTCAAAATCAGTAAGACTAATGAAAGCAAAAAGAAACTTGCCAGAATACCGAGTGCTGTTACTAAAAAATGTTTTCGAACCTCCTTGAACGATTTGCTAGCCGACCCAAGAAAAGTAGCGACTTTCAAAGATAAAATCGGCAAAACACAAGGCATGAAATTAAGTATAAACCCGCCAATAAAACTGATCGTCAATATAGGAATAAAACTGCTCAAAAATGTATTTTCCGATTTGAAATCAAATCCCGCATTAAGCAGCGTTCTTTTGACTTCCTTGTATTCTTGACCAGAAATTATGGTTAAAGTTAATTCCTGCCCAAATAATGATTCTGGATTTTGTATTCCATTTATATTAACTTCAGCTAATAATCCGTGGTTTGACTGTCTAATTACAACAGGTTTTGAAAAGCTATAACCCTTAATATTCGTTTCAATAAAAATATCGTTTAATTTTTTATCTATTACGTCAATATCAATGATTATTTTTCTATCTACGGGATTTAAACTGATAGATTTGATGTCGATATTAGGACCGGTTGTCTTAGAAGGAACTTTTGCTTTAGCAAATGCTATTTCTTGAGCATGTATACTAGGCGACGCTTCACCTTCAGGAAGAAACAAACTAATTCTGCCTGTTATTGGCACACATATATCGGAGCAAACAAGTGCATCCAAAAAGCCTCTAAAAGAAAATTCTGCTCCAGTACTAGGATGTTCTATGGCCAGAGGAAGTAGTACTCTTCCTGAATAACCAAATGTATCGATGCCTAATATTGAAAAACGCTCTGGCAACGGCCAAAAACGTCTTATGCTTTGTTCATGGTTTTCAGCTTCTAAAAGAGGCGGGATCCCTGCATCACCAGGACTTCGCCAATATACCTTCCAACCAGGTTTGAGTTGAAACTCTAAAGCTGCTGGAATTATTTTTAACTCTCCCGAAGCTATCGTACTACTTATAAGCCGTACTTTTGCATAATCGTTCTCTAACCATGGGCCTTCAGCCGCCTGTGAAGACGCTAAACTACCATAAATAAGACAAAATAAAATAATAATATACTGTTTCATTTCTATCTTACATAAGGTTAAAAAATTATTTGTCAGCCTTTTTGTAACAAAATATGATTTTTAATTAACGTTTTTTTGCATAAAAGATTGCCGGAACAAACAAGTAAGCTAATATGTTAACTATGGAAAGAAAAAAAACATCCCTTTTATTTACTGAACTTGTGGGACATTTTCTTATTGCAACTCCGCAGATGAATGACCCTCGTTTTCACCAAGCTGTTATATTTATGTGTAAACATGACAAACAAACCGCAATGGGATTAATAATTAACAAACCAAAACTAAATTTTACATTCTCCAACCTTACCGAAAAACTAAGTTTTATTAAACCAAGATTTGAACAAAATAGATTAATTTATTCAGGTGGACCCATTGAAGACAACCGTGGTTACATATTACATTCTGAAGAACATTTGATGCCAGATTCAATAAAAATTACAGATGCAATTGCGATGTCCATGCAATTAGACATGTTATCTGAGATCGCCGATGGGGTTGGTCCGGCTCAATTTAAAATTATGCTTGGATACACTGGTTGGGCGGCTGGTCAATTGGAACAAGAATTACGTGAAAATATGTGGATACATGTACCTGCTTCTCCAGAAATTATCTTTACTGATAATACAGACTCAACATGGAAAAATGCACTAGGTCATTTCGGATTTAATGCAAGTAACCTTTCTCCTCAATCTGGATGGGTTTAGAAATATCTTCATTTGTCTATTATGAAAAAATTTTTTAAGTATTGGTAATTCAAAGCCTCTTATTTTTGATAATTAACTCTTTAGTGGCTTTAGTTGTTCCATCAATATTTATTTTTGTCTCTTGCCTATTCATAAGGTCAGATAGCTGTTGAGGCAATTGCGGCCTAATTCCAATCGCTTTTTCTACTGCATCGGGGAATTTTGCCGGATGTGCACAAGCGAGCGAGATCACAGGGATACTTTCAGCAATTATTTTATCTTTTCTTGCGGCTCTTGCTGCATGAAGACCCACCGCACTATGAGGGTCAAATATAACTCCATAATCATCAAAGAGTGACTTAATACTGTAAGTTGTTTGTTCATCACTTACTCGATAGGCTGCAAACATTTCCTTCAATTTCTTAAGCTGCTCCACTGATACATCAAACATACCTTCAGAAGCAAACGCCTCCATCTTGCCAGCACACAGGTGAGCATCTCTATCAAGCAATTCAAATAGTAATCTCTCAAAATTTGAAGATACTTGTATATCCATAGAGGGACTCAAGCTTTGTTCTACTTTTTCGCGTCTCATTCTGCCGTCTTCGAAAAAACGTGTTAAAATATCGTTTCTATTGGATGCTATGATCAACTTTTCGACCGGTAGCCCCATTTGATTAGCTGCCCAACCAGCAAAAATATTGCCAAAGTTACCAGTTGGGACACTAAATGCCACTTTCTGGTGAGGGGCGCCAAGTTCTAACGCAGATGTAAAATAGTAAACAATTTGAGGAACAAGCCGTGCCCAATTAATTGAATTAATTGCAGATAAATTCGTGCTATCCCTGAACTTGTGGTCATTGAAGCAAGCTTTTACAATATCCTGACAAGTATCAAAATCACCGGCAACACAAATAGCATGAGCCCCTGCTCCAGCGAGAGAAGTCATCTGTCTCTCTTGAATGGGTGAGACTTTTCCGCTGGGAAACAATATAAATATGTCAATTGAGTCTTGATTTTGAAAAGCCTGCAAGGCTGCAGACCCAGTGTCCCCGCTCGTTGCTCCAAGAATCACGGAATGTTTCCCAATTTTCAGAAGGGCTTTTTGAAACGCCCGAGCCAAGAACTGCATTGCATAATCTTTAAATGCTATGGTAGGGCCATGAAATAATTCTAGCGCGAATAATCCATTTTCAAGAGGCGTAAGTGGTGCTACCTCTGGATGTGTAAAGTTCTCGTAAGATTTCTTGGTTAACTGTGTAACCTCATCAGTGTTAAGATCATCACCTGTGAATTTAGATATTATGAGTGCGGCTATTTCAAAATAAGCGAGCCCCTGCATATCCGATATCTCCGAAAAGGATAACTTAGGCCATTCTTTTGGTAAATATAATCCTCCATCTCTTGCAAGACCATTAAGTAGTGCACTTTCAAAATTAATATTATCATCTTCTCCACGAGTGCTTATATATTCCATCTAAGATAGTTTCCTTGTTCTAATCAGAAGAAGATTTAGAAAAAAAATGTATTCTACCATTCTGATGATGAAAAGCGAAATAAACACCTATTAATGCAATTGCTAATCCAAACCAAGTTAGGGCATAATTAAAGTGAGAATTTCGTATATCTATGTTTACTTCTGCTGCTATTGGAAGTGTAATTACCTCCCCTGTCCTAATGATATCAATGTAGAAGTCTTGTTCAATTTCATCTTGCTTTAAATGTCTTGCAATTTCATCTGGTTTTAACGTAAACCAAAAACCCTGTTTAGGTTCGTTTTCAGGAACAAAAAAACCTTTTTTTCCTGGTTGCCTTAAAATCCCCTCGATATAAATTTCCCCTTTGGTTAGAGAAAATGGACGGGTGCTAGGTTCCCTATATGCTTCGGAGACCCAACCACGATTAATCAATATAGTTTTATTAGAGGTCACAAATGGAGTTACAACGTGAAATCCAGCATTACCCTCATATGTCCGTCCTGTTAGGTATATTTCTGATTGATGAAGAAATTTTCCAGTAACCCCAATTCTTTGAAATTCAATTTTATCAACTTGACTAGGAAGCTGATTTATTGATATTGCTGGAGATTTGGTTCGTTGCTCAAATTTAGCAATCAACTCTGTTTTTTCTTCTAATCGAGATAATTGCCATCCACCAAGTGCCATGAGACAGATAATCGCAGGAATTGTAAAGATTGTAGGCCAAAAAAGTGGTCTGAATGTCATTGTTTCCTCATTTACCAAACAATAATTATATTTCTTGGAAAGTCGTACTTCAAAAAAATTTTGAAAACCATAAAAAAGGACCTTATATCATAAGATCCTCCAATTTTTGGTAAATTAATTGTAATTAGTTTCGATTATCCACCCCACCAATATATAGCTACAAACAAGAATAACCAAACAACATCAACAAAATGCCAATACCATGCCGCTGCCTCAAACCCGAAATGTCGTTCTGCTGTAAATTGTCCTAGCAAACCACGAATCAGACAGACAAAAAGAAAAATGGTTCCTACAATAACGTGAAACCCATGAAAACCAGTTGCCATAAAAAATACTGACGGGTAGATGCCATCACTAAAGCTAAAGTGAGCGTGTTGGTACTCTAGTCCCTGTAGGGCAGTAAATAGCACTCCGAGCCCCACCGTAACGGAAAGTCCAGTAATAAAGTCCTTTCTATCATTGTGCTGCAGTGCGTGATGTGCCCAAGTCACTGTACAACCTGACAGCAAAAGAATTAGCGTATTCATAAGAGGTAAATCAAATGGGTCGAAAGTATGAATTCCCTCTGGTGGCCAAATGCCTCCAACCGGAAATAAAGCTCGGTCAAAGAAAGCCCAGAAAAAAGCTACGAAAAACATAATTTCGGAAACAATAAACAAAAGCATACCATAACGCATGCTTATTTGGACTATGGGTGTGTGATGACCTTGGTACTCTGCCTCTCGAACAATATCTCTCCACCATAAAAACATAGTAAGTATTACTAAGCCAAGTCCAACTGCTAATACCTCCAACCCATACGGTTTATCATGCATAAACATAGCAGCACCGACAGTGACAACAAACCCCGCTGCTGCTCCTACAGCAGGCCATGGGCTAGGTTCCACGAGATGATATGGATGCTGTTTAGAACCACTCATTAAATTCTCCTAAATAAATTCATCAGCCCACCAATATACAAAACGGACACTAACTTTTTAGCGCCTTAAAAAAGGTATAGGAAAGCACTACTTCATTTACATCTTCAGTATTTTTATCTAATGCAATCTCTGGATCAAGATAAAAAACAACTGGCATATCTACCGACTCCCCTGGTGCTAGCAACTGTTCAATAAAACAAAAACATTCCATTTTCATGAAATAGGTTCCCGCTTTTTGAGGGGTAACGTTAAAGGTAGCAGTGCCAGTAACAACATCGTCGGATAGATTTGTGGCTCTAAAAATAGCTTTTACTTGCTCTCCTGGAGCTAATGTGACAGGTTTAGTGACAGGATAAAAAGACCAATTGAGTTCTGAGTTAACGTGAGTATTGAAAATTATCTTCACGTCATGTCCTCTTAAAATAGTATCTGATGGTAGTTGTGATACTTGAGTGGTGCCTCCATAACCCGTTACGCGGCAAAATAAATCGTATAATGGAACTGAAGCATACGCTAAGCCCGTCATGAAAATTACAATCATCGTTAACAATGCCAAACTTTTAACATTTCGTGACTGTAAATTGACTTCTTTTGTATTTTGTTGTTTCACTAAAGACATTAATTCAATCCAATTCGCACTACTGTGATCAGATAAAAAAGCAAAACCAAACCGAAAATCAAAAAGAGAACGGCATAATTTTGGCCCTTTCTTTCTCGTTTTAATTCATCAGCAGTTTTTGGGGATTTTTTACTCATAAATTATTATCCTAAAATTGCTTTATCAACCATTAAGGCCAAAAACAGAATGAATAAATATATAATTGAGTATTTAAATAAACGCATAGCTGTTTTATCGTCTCGGTATTTCAAAAGTTGGATACATAATATTAAGAAAAAAGTACCGCTACTTCCTGCAACAAAACCATATAAAATTTTTGACATGCCGGCTATGCACGGCAATAAACTTACAAAAACCATAATCACACTATAAATCATTATTTGGCGTCTGGTTTCATCTGCACCATAAACTACGGGAAGCATCGGAATATCGGCCTTTTTATAATCAGCAATGTTGACTAGCGATAGCGCCCAAAAATGAGGTGGTGTCCAAAAGAAAATCAAACAAAACAATATAATAGCTTCAATGCTCACATTCCCAGAAACAGCAGCCCAGCCAATAATCGGTGGAAACGCTCCCGCAGCGCCACCTATTACTATATTCTGAGTAGTTGAGCGCTTGAGCCATACGGTATACACTAAGCCATAAAAAATGATTGTTAAAGCAAGCAAACCTCCGGCAAGAGGGTTCGCCGATAAACTTAAAATTAAAATTGAAATTACAGAAACGGTTACTCCAAAGGTTAATGCCTCAGCTGGTTGGACCTGAGCCGAAGGGATAGGTCTTCCACGTGTTCTAGCCATTATTGAGTCTATATCTCTGTCATACCATTGGTTTATCGCGCCAGAGGCCCCTGCTCCTGCCGCAATAGCTAGCAAAGATATAAATGCTAAGAGTGGGTGTAAATTTCCAGGAGCGAGATAGATACCAGAGAAACCGGTAAAGATAACCAGGCTCATTACACGAGGTTTCATAAGCATGAAAAAGCTATACACGGCTGTGAAATCAAAGCTTGCTCTTTCTGTTATAGAGTTATTGATCTTATCCATTTAAAAAATTATCTACTTTATCTTTGGCAATGTTTCAAATGTGTGATAGGGCGGGGGTGAAGTAACTTCCCATTCCAAAGTGGTAGCTCCCTCTCCCCAAGGATTACTCTCGGCGCGACGACGAGAAATGAATGCCTCAGCTATAACTACTAAAAAGATGATTGCGCCAATCGCAGATACAAAAGACCCAATCGATGCAACCATATTCCAACCAGCAAAGGCATCTGGGTAGTCTACATATCTGCGAGGCATACCCGCCAGACCTAGAAAATGCATTGGGAAGAAAGTTAGGTTAACACCAAAAAAGGTAACCCAAAAATGAATTTTTGCTAGGCCTTCATTATATGTATATCCTGTCATTTTTGAAAACCAATAATAAAAGCCAGCAAACAGACCAAACACCGCTCCTAACGACAACACATAATGAAAGTGAGCTATAACATAATAGGTGTTGTGTAAAACAACATCCATACCAGCATTTGATAGAACAACACCGGTTACACCTCCAACCGTGAATAAAAAGATAAAACCAACCGCCCAAAGCATGGGAACCGCAAATCTAATAGAGCCCCCCCACATAGTAGCTATCCAGCTAAAAATCTTTACACCGGTCGGTACCGCAATAACCATGGTCGCTGCTGTAAAATATGCTTTAGTATCTACATCCAGGCCTACTGTATACATATGATGAGCCCATACAATGAAACCAACGAATCCAATTGCTACCATGGCATAAGCCATTCCGAGATAACCAAAAACCGGCTTGTTTGAAAATGTAGAAATAATATGACTCACAATTCCAAAGGCGGGAAGTATCATAATGTACACCTCTGGGTGACCAAAAAACCAAAAAAGGTGAAGAAATAATATTGGGTCGCCACCACCTTCAGGGATAAAAAACGTTGTGCCAAAATTTCTATCTGTAAGAAGCATAGTAATAGCACCCGCCAATACGGGCACTGCTAGTAACAACAAAAAAGCGGTTATAAGCATTGCCCACGCAAATAAAGGCATTTTATGCAATGTCATACCTGGTGTTCTCATGTTAAAAATTGTAGTAATAAAATTTGCAGCACCCAGAATAGAGGACACACCAGCTAAATGAAGCGAAAAAATAGCTAAATCCATAGACATTCCAGGAGTGCCGGCTGATGACGATAACGGAGGATAGATGGTCCAACCAACCCCCGCACCACCGTCAACCACAGCGGACAATAATAGCAAAATAAAGGCTGGCGGCAACAACCAAAATGAAATGTTATTCATCCTAGGGAACGCCATATCTGGTGCTCCAATCATAATAGGAACAAACCAGTTTCCAAAACCACCAATTAGCCCTGGCATAACAACAAAAAATACCATGATTAAGCCATGAGCGGTCGTAAAAACATTCCACATGTGCCCGTCTGACATATATTGAATCCCAGGCTGCATTAACTCCATTCTCATAAAAACTGAGAAACCCCCACCGATAAATGCAGCAATGATTGCAAAAATTATATACATGGTTCCGATATCTTTATGATTGGTCGAGTAAAGCCAACGTCTTATAAAACCAGTCGGTGCGCCATGTTCGTTTTCTGCTAATGTTGTTTGAGCGCTCATTGTAAATGTCTCCTGAATTTACCGTAAATTAGTGGCGGCAATTTTAATTGTTTGCAGTGACTTTGAAGTTGCAAATTTACTTTTCGCCTCTATCAACCAAGCCTGATAATCTTTCTTTGAAATTGCTTTCACAGCAATTGGCATGAAAGAATGATTTATTCCGCAGATTTGGTTACATTGGCCTCTATAAATTTTTTCTCCCTTTGGCACATCGATCCACACCTCATTAATGCGGCCAGCTATCGCATAAGTCTGAACGGCTAAAGAAGGCACAAAAAATGAATGCATTACATCATTTCCCGTCACTAGAATTTTAATTTTTGTTTCTTCCGGCACAATTAGTGGATTATCCACTGAGAGAAGCCTTGGCTGTCCCGGCTTCAACTCTTCATCACTAAGCATATAACTATCAAAATCTATTTCCTCATCGATATATTCGTAATTCCAATACCATTGATTTCCAGTAACTTTTATCACCATCTCTGCATTTTTTGTCTCATCCATGTAGTATAGAAGTTTGAATGAAGGGAAAGCTATAACAACCAAAATTATGACAGGAATTACCGTCCATAGTATTTCTATAATAGTATTATGTGTCGTCTTAGATGGCTTTGGATTAGCTTTTTTTCGAAACCGCCAACCCACGTATCCAAGTAGACCTAAAACAAAAACGGAAATAAAAGTTATAATCACCAAGAGGAGGTTATGTAAATCTAATGCCTTTTCCGCTATTGAACCTGCCGGCTCCTGATGCCACATTTGCCAGGGCTTGGGTTCAGCAGATAACGAGACCGTGGCTGTAAAAATGCCTAAAATAATGATACTAAATGTTAAAAAACGCATAAATATTGGACTCACAAAAAACTTTTATCTAATTCTCACTATATCGATTAAAGCATTTAATTATAACATGATTCTTAATCAATAAAGATCCAAATTACTATCCGTTTTTTTATCCTTTGGGAAGAGCAGTGCGACTGCCTGTCGCGCAGCTTTATAAATAATGACAAGTTATATCCAATTACTGAAAATTTTATCTAAAAGTAAATGTAACAAGGACTTGAAGTTAAGAAAGACTCTTACCATACTTATTGTGTAATAGTGGGCTAAAGTGTGAAGTACGCTGTACTCATTACATTTTAATTCAATTATATTTTAATTTAGAAGGAAATTCTGATGGATCCGCTCGGACAAACGGACCTTTTGTTTTTCAAAGAAGGCAATTTTGGGAAAGAAAAGGCAGAAAAAGTTTTAAAAGACGCGTTATTTGGCGCGGATGATGGCGATTTATTTTTAGAAATGGACTTTCTCGAGTTTCTTGCTTTTGATGATGGCAGGCTTAAATCAGCTAGCTATAACCAATCTAGTGGTTTTGGTTTAAGAGCGATACTTGGCGAAGCCGATGCATTTGCGCATTCCGGAGAAATGTCTATCGCATCTCTTGAGCGTGCAGGAAAAACAGTGAAAGCTGTTACTAGCGGGTATTCTGGTTCATTAGCAATGTCTCCCTCAAATGCGGCAAATTTACCTCTGTATTCGGACGCAAACCCGCTTGACATCACCCCCTTCGATTCTAAAATTGGCTTATTGCAGGAGATAGATACTTATGCACGAGATAAAGACAGCCGTGTGAAGCAAGTGTCAGCGTCCATTGCAGGTTCATGGCAAGCTGTACAAATTTTAAGACCTGACGGCTACCGGGCGGCGGATATTCGTCCATTGGTTCGATTAAACGTGTCGGTCATGGTTGAAGCAAAAGGAAGGATGGAGACTGGATCTAGCGGATCTGGTGGGCGTTTCATGTTTGATAAATATTTGCACCCTGAAAACTGGCAGAGAGAGGTTGATGAGGCATTACGTCTGGCTTTGCTTGGTTTAGATTCTGTACCTGCTCCTGCAGGTGAAATGGAGATAGTTTTGGGGCCAGGATGGCCAGGGGTGATGTTGCATGAAGCCGTTGGTCATGGATTAGAGGGTGATTTTAATCGCAAGGGAACCTCTATATTTTCTGGAAAAGTTGGTGAGCAAGTTGCCGCCAAAGGTGTTACAGTTATTGATGACGGAACTATTTCAGATAGACGCGGGTCCATAACAATAGACGATGAAGGCACAAAATCTGCTCGAAATGTTTTGATAGAAGATGGAGTGTTGAAAGGATATTTGCAAGACAGACAAAATGCAAGGCTGATGAATGTTGCACCAACCGGTAATGGACGGCGCGAATCCTATGCTTCACTCCCAATGCCCAGAATGACTAATACTTTTATGGAAGCCGGTGATATGGAGCCAAATGAGATTGTTTCATCTGTGAAGAAAGGTATTTATGCAGTTAATTTTGGTGGTGGGCAAGTTGATATAACATCTGGCAAATTTGTGTTTTCAGCATCTGAGGCTTATTTAGTAGAAAACGGAAAAATAAAAGCACCTGTTAAAGGAGCAACTCTGATAGGCAATGGACCAGATGCAATGTCAAAAATATCTATGATTGGTAATGATATGGAATTAGACGCAGGGGTTGGAACTTGCGGAAAGAACGGCCAATCCGTTCCTGTAGGCGTAGGACAACCAACATTAAAGATTGGCGGAATAACCGTTGGTGGAACAAAGGCATCTTAAAAAGTTAACCTTGATTTTTTGAATATACAAAATATCTGTTCGAGGTTGGAAAAATCTAAATCGTCCTCTTACTTTTTTAAGTGCTAATAAATGAATGATTAGTTTTAATATTTATAATAGTCGAATACCTTGTTAATATCTTGGTTCCACTTGTTTAAATACAAGTCACGAACAACATCTGATTGCGTAAGGCCCGAATTAATTATTGTTTTTAATGGCTTAAGAAAAATTGTCTCATCTTCTCCCTTTTTATTTAAATTCCCGCGATTCTTTAAACCAATTTCAGCTATTTCAATGAGCTGAGAAGCTAAATGAAGAATAGATTGGGAACCAATTTGACCTTTTAAGCCACTTTTTGCCGCTGATATTCGCGCATTTACCACATCTTTATGTGTGAATTGGTTCGCAATCCTCTCCGCTCGTTCTAACGCTTCGGAATCATAGAGTAATCCCACCCAAAGGGCGGGTAATGCACAAATAATTGACCACGGCCCTCCATCTGCGCCGCGCATTTCAAGATATCCTTTTAGACGAACATCTGGGAAAACAGTGGTAATATGATCCTCAAAGTCCGACATAGATGCTGTGTAACCAAAAAATTCATTTTTATAATCTGAACTCAAAAAGCGTCTAAATGATTTACCGGCAACATTTAAATATTTTCCATTTCTATAAATAAAATACATTGGCACATCTAGAACATAATCAACCCAACGCTCATACCCAAAATTTGGCTCAAAAACGCACGCTGGAACACCGCATCTATCTGGATCTGTGTCAGTCCAGACCAATGCTCTATTAGATTGAACATTTGTTAGCTTACCATCTCGTATCGGTGAATTGGCAAATAATGCAGTTGCAACTGGCTGTAATGCTAATGAGGTTTTAAATTTACGTCTCATGTCTTTTTCGTCTCGATAATCAAGATTTGTCTGTATTGTGCAGGTACGAAGCATCATATCTAAGCCCAAATTTCCGACCTTTGGCATATATTCTCTCATAATTTTATAACGCCCCTTAGGCATCCAATTTATATCGGATCTTGAGGCCGTCGGGTGAAACCCCGAACCTAGCATTCCAAGACCCAGCTTAGCTGTAACATCAATCATTTGTTCCAAATGTTTATTCGTTTCAACACAACTATGATGAATTGTTTTTACGATATTTCCAGACAATTCAAATTGTCCTCCAGGCTCTAATGAGATCGAGGCACCATCTTTAGTTTTGAGAGCAATAATTTTTTCTTGCTCTCTAGAGGGTGTCATATCATAGGTCTTGCTAAGATAATTTAAAATAGCCTCAATACCTGAATCTCCTTCGTAAGCAACTGGGCTTAATCTGTCCAAAGAAAAAATAAATTTCTCATGTTCGGTACCTATACGCCAATCAGTGGGCTCTTTTTCTTTGCTAGAGAACCACTCAACGAGCGACGAAAATGACGGAGATAATTTATTATCGGTCATAATTATTAATGCCTTCCATTAAATTCCTTATTCGACATTTCAGGAGACAGGAGGTTTATACCAATCACCAAAATTAGCCTGAAATATGCTTAATGCCGCTATTGCTGCAGTATCACTTCTCAGAATTCGTGGTCCAAGGGAAATATGCTCAGTAAAAGGGTAAGATTTTAACTTTTTTTGCTCTTTGCTACTAAACCCTCCCTCTGGTCCAATAAGTATTGCCGCCTTTTTCAATCTCAAACTATTTAGTGCTGTCATCGGTCGAGCTTTATTTATTTCCGATTTAGTTTCATCACATACAATCAACATTCTGTCCACTGGCCAAGTTTCGAGAACAGTTTGAAGCTTCATAAAATTCCCAATTTCAGGAAGGTCCAAACGCTCGGTCTGCTCCGCTGCCTCAATCGTATGGGAGCGAATTTTTTCATTCTTTATTTGTTTTACTTGGCCGAATTCGGACTGTACTGGCCAAATCTTTGATACACCTAATTCTGTCACCTTCTGAACCAAGAAGTCCATTCTTATTTTTTTTATCGGAACAAAAAGTATCCATAGATCAGGAGAGGTTGTCTGAGAAAAAACCTTTCGTTTACAGTAGACTGATATTGATCGTTTACTGGAAGTCTCTACTTTACAAAGAAAACCACCGTCCCGTCCATTAAACAATATTAGCTCAAATCCATTTTTTTTTCTCAAAACTGACGATAGATAATGGCTTTGAGCTGAATTCAACTGAACTATTGCCTGTTCTTCTAGGTCGCTGTCTACAAATATTCGTGTTAAATTCATTCTAAAACTAAGCTTCATTTCAACTCAATGTAAAAAAAGGCAAAAAAATATTTAATGATGACTGGATATAATGTGTACTGAAAATATAAAAAGTATATGCATAATTCCTCTTGTTATCAAAAAATACGTCAAGCATCATATTGAAAAACAGTTAACAAATAATTCCAAATAATGATTTGTTTTTGTATTCAAAATTCAATGAAAATACATTAAAGAGTAATCAAATGACGTCACCAAATCAATCGTACACTGATATCGCTACTAATGGGTGGTTGTCAAGCATCCCAGCTTGGCTTCAACCCTATGCCGTTATAGCTAGGCTTGATAGACCTATCGGTTGGTGGTTATTACTACTACCAGGTTGGTGGGCAATCTTAATTCATCATCAGACTCTTTTTGAAACTGTCAAATTTATGGGATTATTTTTGATAGGTGCTATTATTATGCGCGCCGCAGGTTGTGTGATAAACGACTTGTGGGACCGTGATATAGATAAAGAGGTTCCTAGAACAGCGTTACGACCACTTGCTGCTGGAACACTATCCACTTATTCGGCCATTTTTTTTCTTTGCTGCATATTACTTATAGCATTGTTAATCTTATTACAGTTACCAGTTAAAGCCTGGATTATGGGTGCTTTTTCAGTACCACTTATCGTCGGTTACCCTCTTGCAAAACGACTAACAGGTTGGCCACAAATCTTTTTGGGATTTGTTTTTTCATGGGGCGTTTTGCTTGGTTCTGTAAGCACTACAAACAATTGGCCAAGCGAGGCAATGTTATGGGTTTATGCAGGTACTGTATGTTGGATAATTGGCTATGACACAATTTATGCTATACAGGATAAAGATGATGATGAAAAATTAAACATCGGCTCTGCTGCAATATCCTTTGGTCCTTTCTTACCATTTGGTGTAACCCTACTCTACAGCACAGCGGTTTCATTCTGGTCGTTTGGTCTGTGGCTTCAATTTAATTTAGGTTTTTGGCTCATAGGAATTGTGGGTGCCTCGCTTCATTTGATGTGGCAAATACGTAAAATTCTAAAAATAGATAAAAATAACGCTTTAATAATATTCAAATCTAATCGAGATTGTGGGCTCATTTTGACGATGGGTTTAATTTTACAAATTGTTTTTTAAAAAGGTATATTTTATTACTTCTGTAAATTAAGACCAATATATGGATTGCATCCCAGCATAATATTCAAGTTCTGAACACATGCTCCAGCAGCACCTTTACCAAGGTTATCTAACCTAGCTATAATTAAAAATTGTTCGGTTTTTGAATTGTTAAAACAATAAATTTCAAGTCCATCATAACCAGCAAGACCATCAGCTGACAAAACAGATGAGTTTTTCATTAAAGATTGTCCATCAAACTCACAAATTCTTATTAACGGATGCTCTCTATATGTAACTCGATAAAGTTCGTAAATATCGTGGATTGTAATATCCTTTAAGAATTGAGCTTTAGGTATAGCTAACCTAACTAACATTCCCTGCTTAAACAATCCAACTGATGGTATAAATAAGGGCGGTATCTCAAGACCTGAATACTTCATCATTTCCGGTATATGTTTGTGTGAAAGATCTAATGAATAGTCAAAATGCGGGGGCAATTTACTGTTCTCAATTGAGGCAATCATGTTTCTTCCACCACCAGAATAGCCTGAGACTGCAGGAGTAACGAGACACAAATCTTTTGAAATATAACCTCCACTAACAAGCGGACGAGATAAAGCAATGAACCCGGACGCGTAACATCCAGGATTACTAACGAAGCTTGCATTGGCAATTTTATCTTTCTGCTCCAGGCATAATTCTGGAAAACCGAATACCCAACCTTGTGCTGTTCGATGTGCTGAAGAAGCATCAATGACACGACTACCAATTCCCTTTGCAAGTTCAGCGGCTTGAATTGCTGCTGCGTCTGGCAAACACAAAATAGTTATATCCGCCTGCCGCATAGCTTGTATACGTTTTTCTTCAGATTTTCTTTCCGTTTCACTGAGAGAAATTAAGCAAATATCTTTTCTTTTTAGTAACCTTGTTGCAACTTGAAGACCCGTTGTTCCAGCACTTCCATCTATAAAAACTGTGTTTTTCCTCATAAATATTATCATAAACACAAACTTTCTTACCATCAAGCAGTTGCGCAACGCACATTTGCGCGCTATCTGATAGATATGGATAAAACGACAAAAAACATAATAACCCAAATGCTTGAAACAGCTTCATCTGAAGGTGCTGACGCCGCTGAAGCAACTTTAGTTAGGAATAAAGGTATTGGAGTTGAGGTAAGACTTGGAAAGTTTGAATCAGTAGAACATGCAGAGGATTTTCAAATTGGACTTAGGGTATTCACAGGCCAACAATCAGCGAGCATCTCTACAGGCAAAGTTGATGAGAGCGCTATAAAAGAGTTATGCAAAAGAGCAGTTGCTATGGCAAGACTCGCACCATCAGACCCATATGCTCGACTTGCTTCAAAAGAAGAGCAAGCAACTACATTACCAGAACTTGAGCTTTATGACCCTACCGAATTTAGTTCAGATACCCTAACTGAAATGGCCCTTAAATGTGAAGAAGCGGCTCTCAGTATAGATGGCATAACAAATTCTGAAGGTGCATCTGCGGGACAATCTACCGCTGAAATAGCTATCTCAACCAGCACTGGATTTACAGGGGAGTATGAACGCTCTTCTTTCAGCATTTCTGCTTCCGTTCTGGCTGAGAAGGATGGGCGGATGGAAACAGATTACGATTTTACCTCTGCTGTTTTTGCGGAGGATTTAATTGATGCGAAAAAAATTGGGAAATCCGCAGGAGAACGCACAATAAACAGACTTGGTGCAAGAAGAGCTCAGACAGGACAATTTCCAGTGGTTTTTGACAGCCGTATTTCGAAAAGTCTTACCAATCATTTAGCAAATGCTATAAATGGGGCGAGTATAGCAAGAGGCACCAGTTTCCTTAAAGACAAATTGGGTCAAAAAATTGCTAATTCGTCTATATCTCTAATCGATGACCCCTTGCGACCCCGCGGATTTGGATCTCGAAGGTTTGATGGAGAAACATTGCCAGTAAAACAACTGGAACTAATCAAAGATGGCGTATTGCAGAACTGGCTTCTGGATTTAGCAAGCGCTGCTCAGTTAGGGCTAAAATCGACTGGAAATGCAAACAGGTCATTGTCGTCTCCACCTTCGCCTGGCACTTCTAATTGTATGATCGCAAATGGAGCTATATCTGTTAGTTCCCTTATTTCCGATATTAAAGAAGGGTTATTAGTGACTGAGCTTATTGGAAGCTCCGTAAGTCTCACAACTGGTGATTATAGTAGAGGAGCAGCAGGCTTTTGGATTGAAAATGGTGAAATTACATATCCAATTACAGAAGCCACAATAGCTGGAAATTTGAAAGAGATGTTTTTTGAAATGACCCCCGCTAATGATATTGATCTTCGATTTTCTACCTCGGCTCCAAGTGTGAGGGTAGATGGTATGATGGTTGCTGGTGGTTAGATGAACCAGACAAAAAACACTCTTGACTATCCCCACAAAGCATCAGAATTCAAGCGCAATGGTTTTTCAGATTGGCTAGATCTTTATCTTTATGATCATGGGTTTTTGAGATTTGCCTTTCAAAACCTTTACAAAATTGACAGAAATATGTGGCGAAGTAATCAACCCTCTCCAAAACAAATTGAAAAAGCGCATAATAACCTTGGTATTCAAACTATATTAAATTTGCGAGGACCTCGCGAGACCGGCGACTGGCAGTTAGAAGCTGAAATATGCAATAGATTGGGCATAGAACTTATAAACTTTAGAGTCCGATCCAGAGCGGCACCCGAAAAAGAAATGCTTCTAAAAACCCCTAAGCTTTTTTCTTCAATCAAATATCCTGCATTACTTCATTGCAAATCGGGTGCTGACAGGGCTGGATTAATGTCAGCTTTGTATGTGCTAATCGTGATGAAAAAGCCTGCTATTGTAGCACTACGGCAACTTTCTTTCAAATATTTGCATGTAAAACAAGCTAAAACAGGAATCTTGGACGCATTTATTGCTTCATATATACCCTTTGAAAAAAAAGGTATGGGTTTCATCAAATGGATTGAGGAGTTTTACAATCCTGAGAGATTAATGCTGGAATTTGAAGCACAGCCGTTAGCAAGCCGTTTTGTTGATTCTTTTTTAAATCGAGAGTAGTTACTATGAAAATCTCTGAAGCAATACCATTTTCGCGTATGCACCTTTTTGTTTTAACAAGCTTTCATGAGTACCAGTCTCTATGATCTTGCCCGATTCTAATACATAAACCCTATCTGCAGATTTAATCGTTGCTAGCCGATGAGCAACAATCAGACATGTTCGGCCTTTTTTTGTTTGTTCTAGTGCATTGTGAACTTGTTTTTCAGATTTAGCATCGAGGGCTGACGTAGCTTCATCCATTAATAAGATTGGCGCATCTTTTAATATAGCTCTCGCAATCGCAATACGTTGTCTCTGTCCACCTGACAGCAAATTTCCATGCGGCCCAACTATAGTATTATATCCCTCTGGAAGCTCGGAAATAAATTCATCTGCAGCTGCCTTTTTAGCTGCATTCTTAATATCTTCCTCTCTAGCATTTATCCTGCCAAAGCAAATATTTGCTGAGACTGTATCATTAAATAAAATGGAATCCTGACTTATGAGCGCAATATGCTCTCTAAGGCTTTTGATACTGAGCTTTCTAATATCGATATTATTTATCGATATTTTGCCTTTTCCCACATCAAAAAATCTAGGAATAAGGTTTATTACTGTTGATTTTCCAGCACCACTCTCACCAACCAACGCAACCGTTTCTCCCTCATTTATTTGGAGATTCAAATCTTCTATCGTCGGTGTTGAATTATATGAGAATGAAACATTTTTTAAATTAATCTCTACCTTTTCTGCTTTTAAGTGTGTTGCATTTTTATCTGATTTAAGGCGGGGTTTGGTATCAAGCAACTTAATTACCCTATTTGCAGCTGATACTCCCTCTTGCGTAACAGCATTTAGTGTTCCCAATGCTCTGACAGGCTGAACTAACATCAACAAAGCTGTGATAAATCCAACGACGTCACCAACAAACATTTCACCACTACCGACGCGCCAGCTTGCAACGCCTACCACACCAGCAATAGCTATACCACCTAATACTTCTAACAAAGGATCTATTCGTGCCCTTCCTGACAATAAAGACAAGTAAGCTGATTTTAGTTTGTCAAACATTACAGAAGCACGTGCTTTCTGTTTATCCTCAAGCTCGAAAGCTTTTATCATTCTGGCGCCATCAATAATTTCAGATATATCAGAAGTTACATGCTCCATTGTAATTTGTAAATTTTCAGCATATTTGCGCTGTTTATAGCCAATCCTGACGATAGGTTGAAAAGCAATGGGATAAATTGCTAAGACTAATAAAGATAGCCATAAATCAAACCAAAACAGCATTCCTATCATCACTAGGATAGTTAACATATCTCTGACAAGGTTGTTGGATAATCTCACAACAGCCTCTTTTATTAAATTTACGTCGTTCATTATGCGAGACACAAATGTACCTGAAGAATTCTGTGTGGTTACACCAAGGTCTGAGTCCACTAAATGGTCCATCATTTTGCGTTGCATCGAAGTTGCTATGGATTGAGCAAATCGATTCACTGTGATTATTTGAAGATACATTGCAGATGCTTTTATCATTGCAATGATAATAATACCCATCAGAACAACTGTAAGAAAATTTTGCTTAAATAGCGTTTCCTCGCCAGCAAGATAATTGAATACTTGTTGCATCATTGCAGGATAAATAGCACCTGACGCGGCAACAATTATCATCAACAAGATCGCTATCAAAAACAGACCTCTGAAGGGTTTTGCAAATCTAAGCCAGATTTTTTTAATAATTAAAAATGTTGTGTTTGTTGATTGTGACATTATTATCCTTCAGAATTGAACGATACCCTCTCTCATATTATTAAGTAATGTTATTTGTTTTATCTACCGTTTCGCTCTTTTTAGCACATTAAGAAACTTTAATTTGTTTTTTATATAAATAAAAACATTATGCCGATAAATTGTAAATTTTGTGAAGACGTAATAGAAATTTCTGTGCTAATAAATTAGATAATGGTTTCTCTTCCTAATCCAATTTTAGCTTTGTTGACTGAAATATGCTTAAAAGATTAAGCCACACCTATATAGGTCAAACGATGTTTTCAATGCTTTTAGCTACCATAATTTTTATAATTGGCATTACAGTTCGATGGCGTCATGAAAATCAACATATTTATCAATTAATTAAAAAACGCAAAAAACCATATATTCTTGTTTCGTGGCATGAACATATTCTTGGAATGACTTGGAACCTACCAAGACCAATTACGACGTTAAATTCGCCCCACTCAGACGGTAAAATTCTTGGAAGAGCCGTCCAGTTGGTTGGTTTAAATATCGTTTGGGGGTCATCAAACAAACAAGCCCTCAGTGGTCTTCGAGATTTAGCTAAAGAACTCAAAAAGGGAAATAATGTAGGAATAACACCTGATGGCCCTAGAGGTCCTGCCAGAAAACTTGCAATGGGCCCAGTAGCCTTAGCTCATATGACTGGCATTGAAATTATTCCGGTTGTATTTGCAGCTGATAGACAGTGGCTTCTAAAAAGTTGGGATAAAACGCGAGTCCCCAAGCCATTTAGTAGTGCTGTAATTTTATGGGGAGAGCCAATAGATCTCTCAAATCTGTATAAAACCGAAAAAATGCAAAATACGGTCGCTTCAGCAATTGAGAAAAGACAAATATCAAAGAAAGTTTTTGAAAATTTACGCAAGAAGATAGAAACAGAGCTAAATCTTTTAACACAAAAATGTGATTTACTTATTTCTAGCTCAGATAAACTTCGGTCTATGCCAAATAAGAGGTAATAAATGTTTCTTAATCCTTTCTTTTATCAGGTAAGTTGGATTTTATTATCCCCTTTTATTCGCTTTTATCTATATTTTCGGATATGGCAAAAAAAAGAAGAAAAACTTCGAATAAAAGAGCGCTTTGGCCAGAACTACCGAACGCCTCGCCCCAAAGGAACATTAATTTGGTTACATGCTGTATCGCTTGGTGAGTCAAATGCAGCGATTAATCTGGTTTCAAGCATATTAAAGTTGCGTAAGAATTGGAGTTTTCTTATAACCACCAACACAATAACTGCAGCAGAAAACATTAGAAAAAATTGTGCTAGTATGCCGGTTATACATGTATTTCAGCCGTTAGACCATCCAGTTTGGGTATCTAGATTTATAAATTACTGGCAGCCTGACAGCGCCTTGTTTTTAGAATCTGACTTTTGGTTTAACCTGATCACTCTATACAAGAAAAAATTCCTTCCTATAATTTTTGCTTCAAGCCAGATTTCTCAATCAGCAAAATCAAAATGGGAAAAAATTCCAGCACTCTCTGGCAGAATTTTCTCAAGCCCATCGTTAGTCTTGACCGTGGATGAGGAGCAAAAAAACCGGTTCAAACAGTTGGCTGATATAGGGGCTAATGGCATCAAACCAAAAATCTTGAAGCTTGGTTCTCTAAAAAGCAAACAGCCTATCAATTCATCAAAAATGTCTTATGAGAAAGCACTTAAAAATTACGCGAACAAATCGGAAAGCACAATTATTCTGGCGGCCTCCACTCATCAACATGAAGAAATACTTATAGCAAACGCAATTTTAAAAATAAGCAATCCTTTCCAATTCTTAGTTATATTTGCACCAAGACATCCATTTAGAGCTTCAGAAATTATTACACAATTAGGTAAAATGCCAAGACGTTCAAAAGGCGAGTTTCCTGTTTTAAATAACCCTTATTTTTTAAGTGACAGTCTAGGAGAAATGAGGAGTTTGTACAATGTTGCAGATATCATCATACTTGGTGGAAGCTTTTTTCGTTCAGGGGGCCACAATCCAATCGAGCCCGCCCTTGCAGGAAAGCAAATAATTTGTGGCCAATCAATATTTAAAAACAAATCTGATTATGAAGAATTAATTAATGTTGGAATGATACGTCAAGTCAAATCAAATGACACTCTTGCACATACACTTAAACAGACGTTAAGCTCAACTAAATCAATTAGAGGGGTTTTAACGAAAGGACAGAAAATTGCTCAAGAGGCTTGCATGCGTCCTTCAAAAGCTGCACATTATATCATATCAACGATTGAGCAATAATCTTAAATGCCATTGAAAACACCTAAATTTTGGTCAGGGCTGAATTGGCAATCAATTCTTTTGTTCCCTCTAAGCTTTATCTGGCGGTTTGGCCACTATTTGCGGCAAAAAAATACGCAACCAAAAAAAATCAATATTCCTATAATTTGTGTAGGTAATCTAACCGTTGGTGGGAGTGGAAAAACTCCGGTTGTTATAACACTTTGCAGATTCTTATCTGGTATTGGAAAATCGCCGTCTGTACTAACACGAGGATTTGGCGGAAATAAAAAAGGTCCAGTTTTTGTGGATAGAACTTTGCACCAATCCTCAGATGTTGGAGATGAACCTCTGATGATGGCACATTCAATAGAGGTATGCGTAAGTAGGGAAAGGCCTCTTGGTGCTTATCATATCATAGCCAATAAACAAGCTGATTGCATTGTGATGGACGATGGACTTCAAAATCCAACCTTAGAAAAAGACCTAAAACTCGCTGTTTTTGATGGTAAATTTGGGATAGGCAATGGCTTGTTATTGCCAGCCGGACCAATGCGTGAAAAATTGGAGGATGGGCTTCGAAATGTAGATATGGTGATTTTTAACGGAGAAGATGAAACAAACCTTACACGAAAAATTCCATCGAACATTCCTATTTTCACGGGCGAACTTCTTCCTGATGATGAAATTATTGAGAATATGAAAAATAGGCGTGTTTTTGGTTTTGCAGGAATTGGCAATCCCTCAAGATTTTTTAAGACGCTCAACAATATTGGAGCCAATATTGTTGGTGAGGCACATTTTGCAGACCACCATCCTTATACCAATGCAGACATGACACAATTATATGAGGAAGCAAATCAGGCAGGTTCTGAACTTGTTACTACCCAAAAGGATTGGATGAGATTACCCACTGAATGGCGGGATCGTGTTCTAACTATACCGGTAAGAATTCATTTCTCTGCCACAGACTCAATTAAAATAGTATCATATCTTGAGACTACCTTTAAAAATGTCTTTTCATCGTAGTCCTAGATTGAAACAATTTTTTATTCGCTATATCAGCTGGCCCATTGAAGCGATATTTATGTTAGTTGCGCTAGTAATTTTAAGAATTGTACCAATTGATATTGCGAGTGCAGTTACAGGTTGGCTTGGCTCTAAAATTGGTCCTCTTACTGGCTGGCATAAAAGAGCAAAGACCAATCTGTTACTTGCCATGCCAGAACTTTCAGAAAAAAAACATTATGAGATTTTATCTGCAATGTGGTGGAATCTAGGACGCAATATTGGCGAATTTTCTCATACTTTTAGTTTGATGAACTCAAAGAAGCGCGTTGAAATAGAAGGTTTAGAGCAAGTGTTAAAATGTGAAAAGGGTAGCATTATAATCGGGGCTCACCAAGCTAATTGGGAGGTAATACCAACCATATTGAAGCGTCTTCAGCGAAAATCAGGAATCGTTTATCGACCTCTAAATAATCCACTTGCGAATTTTTTAGTTCAAAAGCGTCAGAAATATTTAAATGCCGAATTTTTTCTAAAAGGTCGTAAAGCTGCAACAGGTATGCTATCTACAGTTGAGGAAAACGGTATTATTGCTTTGTTAGTAGACCAGCAACTCCGTGAAGGTCGCATGGTTCCTTTTTTTGGTGTGCCTGCAAAAACCCCAATAGCTCACATAAAAATCGCTGCAAAATTGCAAGTAAAACTTTTTCCAGTTGAGACGATACGAACAAAAGGAGCTTATTTTAAAATGATCATTCACGAGCCAATAACGATAAAAAGAACAGCTTCAAATGAGGAAATATTTGCTGCTGCCAAGGATATTAATGAGCTGTTCGAAGGTTGGATAAAAAAGCGTCCAGAACAATGGTTATGGCCCCATAGGCGTTGGGGCAAAATCGATTGAAACCTGCGGCGCACAAGCAGATTCAGATTTTAAATAAATTAGGCTGCTTTGGTCTTTTCTTTTCTTTCTTACTCTCATTTTGCCCTTTATTTTTACGGCTACTTATATCGGATTTATTTTTGCTTTCAGCTTCAACGAATCTTGTTGGGTCTAACTGGGCTAACCTTGTATCATCAAAAAACTTTATATTTACGAGCTCACTAAATGGAGCATCCTCGGATTTCTTTACTGGAACTCCCTTGGAATCAGTCACCAGCGCAAAGCCTTTTTCCAATACTCTTTTAAAAGAAAAAGCGTCTAAAAGTTGGCCATATCTTAAGATTGTCTGCTCTGAATTAAAAAGAATTTTATCGATTTGTGCTTTCCCTTTTTCATTCGCTGCTATTAAACGTGACTGAATATCAGCAAGCTTTTGAAACGGTGTTGGTATTCGCTCAAATAAATTTATTAAATTATTTTGTTTTGCGCTTAGACCATTTTGCAGCGTTTTTTCAATTCTTTCGTTTAGAACATCTATTCTTTGGCTAAGCAGGTTAATTTGGTCAACTGGGTGTATTAGTCCCCGCGCTGCTGCAGTAAGCAGATTTTCTTTAAACTGAAATTTTCTGTCAATAGCATGACTTGCTCTATAATCAAGTTCCAATACGCGTGCAACTAGCTCTGTTAAAACTGGGGTTACAATTTCTGCCGCTGCTGTTGGTGTTGGCGCCCTCATATCTGCTGCATAATCAATTAATGTTGTATCTGTCTCATGTCCAACAGCAGAAATAATCGGAATGATACTCGCTGAAACAGCCCTTACAACAATTTCTTCATTAAAACACCACAAATCTTCAAGTGAGCCGCCACCCCTCGCAACAATAATCACATCTGGTTTAGGTATTTCACCTGATTTAGGCATCACATTAAATGCGGCTATCGCACTTGCTATATGCTTTTCAGCTCCCTTACCTTGAACAGGAACCGGAGCAACCAATACATGGGTGCCAAATCTTTCTGATAGCCGATGAATTATATCTCTTATTACAGCGCCATTTGGCGAAGTAACAACTCCTATGACCGTTGGCAAATAAGGAATTTCTTTTTTGCGTTCTTCAGAGAATAATCCCTCAACTTGAAGCCTTAACCTTAATGCCTCAAGCTGTTTAAGTAGTGCCCCTTCTCCAGCAAATTCAATTTGTATTACATTTAATTGATAGCGTGACTGACCAGCAAATGTAGTTAGTTTCCCAGTGCAAATTACATCCATGCCCTCTTCTGGTTGAATGTTAATCTGATTAAGTTGACCTTTCCAAATCACGGATGCAAGTGAAACGTTCACATCCTTTAAGCTAAAATATACATGTCCAGAATTCGGAAATGCAGGTTTTGAGATTTCACCACGAACTTTAATAAATTCAAAATTAGCTTCAACAGTGCGTTTTACAGCATTTGACAAATCAGCAAGCGTATATACTGGCTGGTTTGAGAATTTATCTGTTTCAGAAGAAATAACGTTTGACATTTTAATTCCATTGTTCCGTTGTTTTATTTATGGCACAGATACATAATCAAGAACAATGAGTGATTTTTTCAGAGCACACTATAAACTTCCTTAGTTTATATGATTATTAAATTTAAAATTTTGGTTCGGAAAGAATGAATGTATTAATAATTGGAAGCGGTGGAAGAGAACACGCGCTGGCTCATAACATCTCAGCTTCACAAGCATGCTCTCATCTATTTGCAGCTCCAGGAAACCCAGGAATATCTCAATTTGCCACATGCCTAAAATTATCCATTGATGACCATGATACGATTATCCGTAAATGTCGAGAACATGACATAAAGCTTGTTGTTATCGGACCGGAAATGCCACTTGTCGCAGGTTTGGCAGATGTTTTGCGGAAGAATAATATTTTAGCATTTGGACCAAGTGCGTCTGCTGCAAAACTAGAGGGTTCAAAATTTTTTGCGCGTGATTTTTGTCGTCGTTATCAAATACCACAACCTAAATTTGCACGATTTACAAATAGCCAAAAAGCCAAGGAATTCGTTGAGAATATAGGCCCGGAATGCGTTGTAAAGGCAGATGGTCTTGCTGCCGGTAAAGGGGTGGTTGTTTGTAGAACGAAAAGACAAGCCTGTGAAGCGATTGATATGATGCTGGCTGGTGGTTTTGGAGACGCTAGTAAAACTATCATTGTTGAAGAATGTATTTCTGGTCCTGAACTTTCTGCCTTTGCACTCATTGATTCTGAGGTTGTAACTTGGTTAGCGAGTGCACGTGACCACAAAAGAGCTTTCGATGGCGATACTGGACCAAACACAGGGGGAATGGGCGCAGTAAGCCCCTCTCCCGAAGAATCAATCATATTACGTGATAAGATTATGAATACAATTTTAACACCTCTGGCTAAGGGTATGGTTTTAGACGGGACACCCTATACTGGGATCCTATATGCAGGTCTCATGCTAACAAATACAGGTCCACAGGTAATCGAGTTTAACTGCAGATTTGGTGACCCAGAAGCACAAGTTATACTGCCTCGTCTTGAAAGCGACTTACTTGACTTGATCCTCCTACATTGCAGTCATAAACAGGAGTCAGCTTTAGTCAACTTTAGCGATGATATAGCCATTACAGTTGTCATGGCCAATAAGGGATACCCCGGAAATTACAAAAAGGATTCAATAATCACAAATATAGATAACATCCCATTAAACGCGGAAAGCTTTATATATCACTCTGGAACAGGAACAAACCAACGAGGCCAAATTATCGCGAAAGGTGGGCGTGTATTTAGTGTAACTGCAGTAGCTAAAAGCTATGAGGAGGCGCGCTTTAAGGCGTATGAAACCATATTAAAAATCCAATGGGACAATGGGTTTTATAGAACAGATATAGCGAGTTACTAGCGCCTTTCAGCAAAAAACTCTCTTAGCAGTCTAGCTGATTTGGATGCCATTATGCCGCCATAGATTTCAGGCTTATGATGACATGTTACTTGACTAAATACTCGACTGCCATGTTCTACCGCGCCACTCTTCTTATCCTCTGCGGCATAATAAAGCCTGCGAATTCTGGCATATGAAATGGCTCCTGAACACATGATGCATGGTTCCAGTGTGACCCATAAATCACAACCATCTAAAAATTTCTGATTTAACTTTCCTATTGCTTCTTTTAATACTAGGCATTCTGCATGTGCGGTCGCGTCACGTTGTGTTTCAACCAGATTATGGGCTGAGGCAATTACCTTTCCATCTGAATTAACGACCACCGCCCCAACCGGAACTTCTCCTATTTGGGCTGCTTTTTCCGCTTGTACCAACGCTAATTCCATGAAATTTGTACTATTCATAATTAGGCAATGACAAAACTTGAGTAAAAAATCAACATCTTGTTTCGTTGTGACTATTTTTTATTTTTCTTTTATGTTCTAATTGAAACACCATGCCTCTGCCAAAAAATTCATTTATACTGGATAAAATTAGCCCATCTGAGCGAATAGCAAAACGTATTGCCCGTGCCGGTTTGTGTTCACGTAGAAATGCTGAGAGCTGGATACGTGCTGGCAGGGTTACTGTTAATAACAGGATTCTCGAAACTCCCGCCTTCTTGGTAGGCCCTAATGACCGAATTCTCGTAGATAACAAACCTCTTCCAAAACAAGAAACTACACGATTATGGCGATATTATAAGCCTCGCGGGCTTGTTGTCTCTCATAATGACGAGCACGATAGAGAGACAATTTTTGATAGGATTGGAGGTAAACTTCCTCGCGTGATGAGTGTTGGCAGGCTGGATCTAGACTCAGAAGGGATGATTTTATTAACAAACGATGGTGGACTAGCGCGTCACCTTGAATTACCAAGCACTGGCTGGACCCGAAAGTACAAGGTACGTGTTTTTGGAAAAGTGGACGAAACACAACTTGATAAATTAAAAAACGGTATCACAATTGACGGCATACGTTATGGGAGATTACTCGCAAGACTTGATAAGCAAATGACGAGCAATGCATGGCTTACAATTGCCATTAAGGAAGGAAAAAATCGTGAGATCAGACGCATAATGGAATTTCTTGGTTACTCTGTTAGTAGATTAATTAGGACTTCTTATGGTCCATTCCAACTTGGTAATATGCAAGAAGATACTTTACTAGAAGTAAAGCAATCCATATTGCGGGAACAACTCGGCCAACAAAATTCGGAAAATGAAACAAAAGTTTTATCCAAAACATCCTCAAAAGAGAAGCAACTAGCTTTGAAAAAACAAAAATATTTTTCAATACAAACGGGCAATTATCATGCAAATAATAGGAGGCAAAAAGCGCGGCACTAAACTTGCAGAATGCAAAAGTAAAGCTGTTAGACCAACTGGTCAACGAGTAAGGGAAGCAATATTTAACTTGCTAGCTGGCGGTCGTTTCACCCCGTTAATAGAGAATGCAACTGTCTTGGATATATTTGCAGGTACTGGCGCGCTAGGATTAGAGGCCCTATCAAGAGGTGCGAAAGAGGCCTTTTTTGTGGAACATAACAAAGAAGCATTAGATACATTACGACTTAACATACAAAAGCTACAGTTCGTAAATTGTACTACAATTCTCGCTAAGTCTGCTGAAAATATCAAGAGTTGGGCATATCCTCCGGCTGATATTGTATTTTGTGATGCTCCTTATCTTGAAAATATTACATTCTCAACGCTGAAAAATATTGCAGGGACGGGTGCAATCAAAAGAGGGGGCCTTGTTTTAGCGGAGATTCCAAAGACGGAGACACTTAATTTGGGTAATGGTTTTAAATTCGCGGATAAGAGACAATACGGCATCTCATCTGTGCATCTTTTCAATTGGATGCCAAATTAACGTCTGCCAAAAAGACGTTCAATATCTGATAATGACAAGCTAATATATGTTGGTCTACCATGATTGCACTGACCTGAATTTGGAGTAATTTCCATGTCTCTTAAAAGCTGATTCATCTCTACAACTGACAATATTCGACCAGAGCGAACTGACCCATGGCAAGCAATAGTAGCAAGTACATGCGATATTTTCTGCTCAAGACTAGTAGAATTTGACAAGCCGACCAACTCCTCGGCTATATCTTTTACGAGCTGTTGCGTATCCACTTCTCCCAAAAGAGCCGGTATTTCTCTTACAATTACTGAGTCATTTCCGAAAGCTTCTATATAAAGGCCAAGCTGGCATAAGGGCTCTAGATGCTGACTGACAGCCTCTAATTGGTCAGGTAATAAAGTTACAATTTCGGGTAATAATAACAACTGAGTCTTTATTGTGTTTGATGCCAGCTCTAATTTCATTTTTTCCATCACAAGACGCTCATGAGCAGCATGTTGGTCAATAATAACTATACCTGCTTTTGTTTCAGAGATAATATAATTTTTATGATATTGCGCTCTTGCTGCGCCCAGCAAATTTTCTGAAAAATCTTGTTGGTTCCAAATAGTATTATTGTCATTTTCATCGTAGGTTTTAGCAAGTGGTGGAGCCCCAAAAAACATATTCATCCGTGAAATGTCCCTCAAGTTTGCGTTCTCTATCTCTAAAGAATTTCTCTCTTTAACTAAATCGTTCTTTTCGGAAGACAGCACAAATGCTCCTGGTAATTTCGGACTTTGCACACTGGAGCGTAGTCGGTTAAAAACATTTTGAGACCCTTCCGCAGTCGTGTGAACACCGTTATCACGCAACGCTGACTGAATAGCACCTACGACTAAACTTCTTATTGTTCCAGGGTCTGAAAAACGAACTTCAGTTTTGGCTGGGTGCACGTTCACATCCACATTCTCAAGCGCGACTGAAATAAACAAAGCCACTACTGGATATCTTCCTCTAGGAAGAGTGTCTCCATATGCTGCGCGGACAGCACCTACAAGCTGTTTGTCTCTTACAGAGCGCTGATTAACAAATATACTCATATGCTGGGTTGTCGGCCTATTCATAGTTGGGAGACCAATAAAACCTGAAAGACTTGATGTATCTTTCTTTGCGTCTAGCATCAATGCTTCTCTGGCAAATATGGCCCCCATTACATCTGATAGTCTCTCACGGATACCTATTTTATCGTTTGTTCTAGCAGGTAGATTTAGTAACCTTTTACCTGTTTCATTCAATTTAAAAGATACTTTTGGTTTTGTCACAGCAAGTTGTTTTACGACCTCAAGACATTTCCCCGCCTCAGTACGCTGCGTTTTTAAAAATTTCCGTCTTGCAGGAATTTTCTCAAATATCCCATTTACCGTGACTGTCGTACCTGTTGCAATTGCAACTGGATTAGGTGCATAAACAGACCCGTGCTCTATTCGAATTTTCCACCCATGTTCCATCATTTTATCTTTGGAGGATATTTCAAAATCTGAGACTGAGGCAATTGATGGCAAGGCCTCTCCTCTAAAACCATAACTTTGTACTTGGGATAAATTTGCATTTGGTAATTTTGAGGTGGCGTGTCGCTTCACTGCAAGACTTAACTCATCTTTATTCATCCCAAAGCCATTATCGGCTACAGATATTGCACTAAGGCCGCCATCGTTGAGATTGATGACAATTTGAGTAGCCTCAGCGTCAAGTGCGTTTTCAACCAACTCTTTTAAAGCGCTTGCTGGTCTTTCAACGACCTCCCCTGCAGCAATCTGGTCTACAAGATGGCTGGGTAGTAGTCTTATTCTACTCATCTGAGTTCTTTTTCTATACACAATTATTTTTATTTATTTAATTTGGACTTCCTCACCAAGAACTCCGTCATAGGCTGGAGTAGCGCCCTCATTAATTGCTCTTTGTTGCATAATATTTGTTCGAATTCTTCTATCCTCTGTGATTTGATCTAGAATTGGGCCAACATCTGGCAGGCCTCCAAAAATAACATTGATGGGTAATCGACGTTCGAAAATTATACCCGTTGTTTCTTGATCTACTATAGCTCTTATATCGGGTTTTACTGAACTTAATTCAAAAAGTTCGTCATATCCAATGGCTTTTTTATTTCGTCTTTCAAAAATTTTGTTCATTACATTAACGGAGGATTTTTCATCCACACCTAAGTTAATTGTATCAGCGTCTGGGCGGGACGTGAATTCAGGAGGAAGTGACAACGGCGGTCGCACCACAACTTGGAATTCATCTGGCGTTGATTTCTCAGTCCCAATAGCACGCCGATAATCTGAACATGCAGTTGCTCCGAAAAATACAACAAGGCAAATAATCATCGATGATGAACCTAAGGACCGCATCATTCCTCTCCTGATGTTAGTGATGACCACATAATGACATAAATCCATATTGCAACGCCAGCACATATCGCCACATCTGCTATATTAAAGGTAGGCCAATGATATCCTGCAACGTGGAAATCAAGAAAATCTACTACTTTTCCATATAAAATTCTGTCAATAACATTACCCAGTGCCCCTCCTGAAATTATAGCAGAGCCTATTTGTTGTAAAGGTCTTTGCATGTGAAGTTGAGAGACTAAATAAATAACAACAAAAAAGGCGAGCATTGGAATAAAATATCGCAAAAATCCTGGCTGAGATGACATTAATCCGAAACTTATTCCGTTATTCCATACCGGGGTTAAATTAAAAAAAGATGTTATAATGATTTGCTTAGGAATCTTAAAAAGTAATAAAAGCATCCATTTCTTGCAGAGAAAGTCTACAAGAATGATTATTGATGCAATTATAACAAACCGCACATAGTCAGATTTTCTATAAATTATCATTCATTTTAATCCTATTTATATGTATCAACTTTAGATACTCTATAACACGATTAACCTAAACCATAGCGGTTACCACCTCATTACATCTTCGACATATTCCGTCATTTGTAGAAACCTCTGGGAGAATTTTCCAACACCTTTCGCACTTATCACCGACAGCTAGATTTATCTCAACCTTTATCTGTGAAGCATTACCATTTACAATTTGAGCATTCGAAGTAATGAACAATGTTGGCAAATCGATACCGGAAAGAAGCATTACTTCTTCTTCAGGCAAGCTTAGCTCAACAGATGCTTGGAGACTACCTCCAATTTTTAAGTCAGTTCTGGCGTTTTCAAGAGCAGTGGTTACATCAGAACGAATTGAACGCACCTTGCTCCATTTTTTTATAAGGTCAGAATTCTGCCAATCTAAAGGGATTTTTTGGTATTCACCGAGATGAATTGAATCTTGATTATTACCTGTATACGCAAGCCATGCTTCATCTGCAGTAAAACACAGAATTGGAGCTATCCAAGAAACTAAACTCCTAAAACACATATCCATCATTGTAAGGGCTGCTCTTCTTGAGGGATCATCAAGAGCATCGCAATACAGCATATCTTTACGAATATCGAAATAAAACGCTGACAAATCACCATTACAAAAATCATGAAGCTCTGTGAAAATAGTGTGAAAATCATAGATATTAGCTTTTTGCCTGATAGTTATATCCAAATCAAATAATCGCGCTGCAACCCATTTTTCAAGCTCAGGCATTTCATCAAAAGAAACAGGCTGCAATTTATCAAAACCGTCCAAAGCACCCAGCAAATAACGAAGAGTATTACGAATTCTTCTGTAGTGATCTGTCTGGCGTTTGAGAATTTCCGCACCAATTCTCAGATCGTCGTAATAGTCCGAACTAACCACCCATAATCGTAAAATATCTGCACCGCTTTGCTGTATAATTTTCTGTGGATTGACCACGTTCCCAAGCGATTTCGACATTTTCCTACCCTGCTCGTCCAGAACAAATCCGTGAGTTAAAACACCTTTGTAAGGTGCCCTAAAGCGGGTTCCGCTTGATTCAAGTAAGGATGAGTGAAACCAACCTCTATGCTGGTCAGAACCTTCTAAATATAAATCAGCTGGAGAATGCAAGTCTTTGCGCTTTTCCAAAACAAATGCGTGTGTTGAACCAGAATCAAACCAAACATCTGCAATATCATTTACTTTTTCGTAGGAACCAGGATCATAATCTTTACCTAAAAAACGAGAAGAAGGAGATGTAAACCATGCATCACATCCTTCTTTTTTAAAAATGTCAATAATCCTATCTACCACTGTTTGATCTTGCAAAGGCTTGCCAGATTTTTTATCAACAAAAACAGGAATTGGCACACCCCAAGCGCGTTGTCTGCTCAGACACCAATCAGGTCTATTTTCAATCATAGAGGTCAAACGCCTTTGACCAGCAGTTGGATAAAACGATGTTTCTGCTAAGGCCGAAAGAGCGTATTCGCGAAGACCATCGCTCTCCATAGAAATGAACCACTGGGCTGTATTTCGATATATTACCGGGGCATGAGACCTCCAACTATGGGGGTAAGAGTGTATTAATTTACCAATTCCTATTAACCCGTCATGTTCAGCCATAATTTCAGCAATTTTAAGATTATCTCTTAATACATGCAATCCAGAAAAGTGAGGCAGGTGCTCCATCAATGTTCCATTTTCATTAACAGTATCTGGAACTTCTATCCCGTGCTTAACGTGGGCTAACTCATAATCCTCTGGGCCATGACCGGGCGCAATATGAACAAAGCCAGTTCCCTGCTCAGTTGTAACATAATCACCATCAAGCAATAAGACAGAGTGGTCATAACCAGCTTTTACCATTGGGTGGCTTGCAATTGAACCTTTTAATTCATATCCTTTGAGTTTAGTCTTAACCTCATATTCGCTAATACCACATTGAGAGCAGATATCTTCAAGTAATATTTCACTTACAATTATTGTTTGACCCTCATGTGCAATTGAAGTTTCTGAAACTTGATTTATCGTCACTGCAACGTAATCAATATCCTTGCCATAGGCTAGTGCCCTATTGCCAGGCATCGTCCAAGGTGTTGTTGTCCAAATAATAATATAATTTCCAATTAAAGATTCAATTGTGCATTTAACAAGCTTAAATTTTGCAAAAATAGTTGTAGAACTATGTTCGCTATATTCAACCTCAGCCTCCGCTAATGCTGTTTTTTCCACTGGAGACCACATGACAGGTTTTGAGCCTCTGTACAATGAACCTTGCATCAAGAATTTACCTATTTCCTCGGCAATTATTGCTTCTGACTCAAATTTCATTGTATAATAGGGGTTTTCCCAGTCGCCTAATACACCTAATCTCTGAAATTCCTCTGACTGGACATCCATCCAATGAGTGGCAAAATCACGACATTCTTGGCGGAACTCTTCAATAGGAACTTCATCTTTATCCTTTCCTTTCTTTCGATACTGCTCCTCAATTTTCCATTCGATTGGAAGCCCATGACAATCCCATCCAGGCACGTAATTAGCATCTTTACCCATCATAGATTGGGATCGATTTATCACGTCTTTAAGAATTTTGTTCAGTGCGTGCCCCATATGCAAATTACCATTCGCATATGGGGGACCGTCATGCAGAATAAACTTCTCTCTTCCTTTTCTTGCTTTTCTGAGTTTTTTGTATAAGTCAAGTTGCTTCCATCGAGCAATAATTTCAGGTTCTTTTTTAGGAAGCCCTCCCCTCATCGGAAAAGTAGTACTTGGCAGGAATACTGTATCTTTATAATTTCTTGTTGTCTTTTGATTTTCTGACATCAGGTTTTCTCATAATTAAATCTGGTTTTTTTTAATTTATTCTGCGAGTATTTTCCTAGCAGCATCTGCATCTTTTGAGATTTGAGATTTCAACATATCTATCGAATCAAACTTTCTCTCCCCACGGATGTAGCAATGCAAATTAACGCATAGTCTTGCTCCATATATGTCTTCGTCAAAATCAAATAAATGTACTTCAGCCATTACCGCTCTTCCTCCGATAGTAGGTCTAATGCCAATATTGGCAACTCCTTTAAACACTGACAAATCTTTGTCATAAAATATTTCAGATATATTATGAATTAACTCATGCTTTTTTTCTATAGTAGCAGTAACAGCATATACGCCATAAGCAGGCACCTGATAATTTTTTAGACTGAAATTTGCAGTGGGAAACTCGAGTAAACGTCCTCTTTTGTCACCATGCTCTATTGTTCCACATATTGTTGGTGTTCTACCAAGCATCTCTTTGGCATCATCTATACGGCCAGCTTGCAAGGCTGCACGCACCCGACTGGAGGAAATTATTGCAGATTTATTATCGAGCTGTAGAGATACAGCCGTAGTTTTTATTTTGTAATTTTTTCCTAATTTGGAAAGCAGTGGCATATCGCCAGCCCTTCCACGACCAAACGAAAAGTCAGTGCCTGCTATAAGATGAGACACACCTAATGGATGCAATACTTCCGAAACAAACTGCGCAGGTGATAGTTGGCGGAGAGCATCATTAAAACTAATGTGGATGATTATCTCAGCACCATGCAAAGATAATACACGATTTTTTTCAATCATATCAGACAGCAAGAAGCCAGGCTCGTTTTTTCGAAAATAACGCCTTGGATGTGGGTCAAAGGTAACTACAGCTACCTGAGTTCCATTACTTTTAGCAAATCGGCCTGCTGTTGAAATTAGCTTCTGATGTCCCAAATGAACACCATCAAAATTTCCAATCACAGCTGTTAGAGAAATGTCTTTGAGAGGAGCATCTCTGATTGACCAGTAAACAATTTTAGTTGTCATAATTTTCCTATACTGATTTTGCGAGAATATAGCCCATTTTTAGATCTAAATTCAATTGAAAGGATTCACAAATCTGGACTATTATTAGAACATGCAAGCGAGTTATAATTTAATATTAAAAATTAATTTGAAGGCTTTATTCTTTTTGAAACAAAATCCACACATATTGCAGGAATAATAAACATGGATCTTTCTATGGACAGTTTTTCAGTATCTCAATTATTATCAAAACCTGAATTTTCAATTCTATTGAATTACTTTTCTGGGTTTTTAGCGGGAATTGGAACTTTGATTATTGGATTTTGGTTATCCTCAAAAGCTGAGCGAACAATAAAAATTATGCTCGGCCGCATCCCCCGTCTTAGCCCTATGCTTATACCTATTAGCGGAAGTGTTGCCAGATACGCAGGCATGACTGTTACAGTTGTGGTGTCACTGGGACAGTTCGGAATCCAAACAACCTCAATTATTGCTGTGCTGGGTGCTGCGGGTCTCGCTATCGGCCTAGCCCTACAAGGAACTTTATCAAACGTTGCTGCAGGTGTTATGTTACTAATTCTTCGACCATTTGAGACTGGTGACTGGGTTGAAATTGCGGGCTCATCTGGTATGGTAAAAGAGGTTGGATTATTTACAACAAAAATCGATACCTTTGATAATATTTTTATCTCAATCCCAAACTCAACCATATGGTCCTCGACTATTATAAATCACTCAAAATACAAAAAGAGACGTTTAGATATTGAAATTGGTATAAGTTATAAAAGCAACCTCAATGAGGTTGAGGCCGTTATGCTATCACTAGCAAAGGACCCGAGAGTTCATAATGATCCCAGTCCTCAATTCCACGTTCTTTCTTACGGAGAGAACGCTATTCAAGTTCGCTTAAGAATTTATGTCGACTATGAAGATATGTTTTCATTAAATTGGGACATTAACAAAAAAATCAAAAAGCTTTTTGACGAACACAATATCGAAATTCCTTTTGCACAAATTGTTCTGCATAAAGCACCTTGATTGTTGAATTTTAAATTTTAATAGTGCAGCTATGATTGCTAAAAATAAACCCGAATTACTTAAAATAAACAGGCAGGTTTTATCAGACGGCACTTTACAAAAGTTAGCATCTGAGAGGATAGGAAAAAATGCAAAACTTCTTTCAGATAGAGAATTACTAGCTTCTCGTAGGTCTGTTATTAAAGACTCTCATTCAGGAAAAAATATATGGATTTTTGGATATGGCAGCCTAATATGGAACCCATGTTTTGACTTTGATATGCGAATTCCAGCACATTTATTCGGATATCATCGGCGATTTTGTTTAAGCACTACGATAACTCGTGGTAGCCCAGAAAATCCTGGACTTGTTTTAGGCCTTGATCGTGGCGGTTCCACTAAAGGTATTTTATTTCGAATACCTGCGTCTATTGCAACAAAAGAGTGTGATGTTATTTGGAAGCGCGAAATGCTAAATGGAGCCTATGAGCCTACTTGGGTAAGGGCAAAAATAAGAGATAAAAAAAATCTTAAGGCTCTTACTTTTGTTATTAAGCGAAGTCACCCAAGTTTTGTCGCACCTATGTCAGATGAAGAAAGCGCAACAATAATAGCAGAAGCATCTGGCATACTTGGTTCTAATGCTGAATATCTTTTTAATACAGAAGAGGCTCTAAAACACGAAGGAATTTATGATTATCGGCTTCAAAAAGTGTCGGGCTTGGTAAAAGCATATCAAAAAAGTTAATCACTCACTTATCTACTGACCCGTTTCACTGCTTTATGTTGGCCAAACTCCGCCCAAAGCTCGTGTTAATTCTTTTGCTGTTCGAAGTGTTACTCTTCCAAAGTTAGGGAACTTTTGTTCTTCTATCCTTGCCGATGGGCCGCTCACAGATAGCGCGCCAATTACCTTGGAATTTGAGTCAAAAAGCGGCGATGCTATGCATCGGAGTCCATCAGAGTTTTCTTCATCGTCAACGGCAAAACCAATTTTTTTTGCTTTAGACATCTCTCGTGAAAATATTGATTCGTCTGTAATACTTTTTCGAGTGAATTGAGTAAAGCCTGATTGGTGAATAATGTTGTTGGCAATTTCTGATTTTAAGTAAGCAAGGCAAATTTTGCCGACCGCGGAGCAGGTCCATGGTGCCTTAGCCCCTGGCTTTGACAAAGCTCTCATTAAGTGTGGACATTCCACTTGTGAAACGTACGTAAGAGAATTAAAATTATTTTCCATCAAAGCAAGATTTGATGTTTCTCCTGTTTCCTGCATCATCATCCGTAAATATGGGCGGGCCATATGACTAATGTCGCGAGCGCGCATGTAAGAAGAACCAACATTAAATGATTGAACTCCAATAAGCCAACGACCTTCTTCAAATCGAACAAATCTATCTAGTTGCAGAGTTGTAAGAAGCCTATGAGCTGTAGACGGTGCCAATTTAACACGCCTAGCGAGCTCTGAGAGGTTTAAACCCTCTCGCTCTTCTGCTAATTTTGATAAAAGACTTAACGCCCGTGATACTGATTGAGTATGACCGCTTCTTTTTTCTAATAATCCATCTGGCACTTTATGTATCCTAACAAAATGTACCAGCCCCAATGATAAGATGGGTGTTTTAGGAGTAAAAGGCAAGAGAAAGATGTATTAATTTTAAAACACCATGCAAAAAAGCTGAAATTTAGTAAAAAAATTCAGATTAATGTACAGGTAAACGGACATTAAGTTGGAAATATCGGTCTATTTTTGATTCCCACTTCTACGACAGAAGCAAGAAATTTGTAAACATTGAAGAATTTATCTTTGACCTATGTAAGACAGCTAGTTATGTAATAACGTGTGTTTAGTGAAAACAGTCTAATTTGTTCCGCAGTAGGGGATATGGTGAAATTGGTAAACACGCTGGATTCAAAATCCAGTGCCGCAAGGCTTCTCGGTTCAAGTCCGAGTATCCCCACCAAATTATAAATTGCATTTTTTAAAACAATTTTTTATTTGTGTGGAAGAATTTTGTTCAATTTATCACAATTTTAGCAATTTCTTGCAAATTAGTTTAAGAAAAACACTCCGATACATTCTGGTTTATTATAACTTTAAAACGAAATTTTCATAATAGTTTTCATTTAAACCAATTTAATTTAAAATATGTATTTATATTTTAAAAAATCTTGCTACTTCCATTCTGGCTTAAATTTTTAAGGGAAATATTCAATGCGTGATTGGATGCCTTTTACAAATAAAATAAAAAATTTTGCATTCTCCATAAAGCAAAGGGCTGATAGCTGGCAAGCAAGACTAGGACTTTATTTATTTTCTGCCCTAGAGTCTGTTGTAATCCCTGTTCCAACGGACCCTTTATTAGCTGCTTGCGTTTATGCTGCTCCAAAAAGATGGTGGCAAATAGCTCTGTTGACAGCAATCTACTCTGTGATAGGAGGCTCGCTTGGTTGGATCATAGGGTGGTTTTTTGGCGATTTTATAAGCTTTTTATTGACTAATAATATGCTCCCATTTCTGTCATCGGAAAAATTTAATAATGTTACAGATGGTTTCTCTAATCATGGCTTATTGGTTGTTTTGCTCGGTGCCTTCACACCCTTACCATTCAAACTTGTAACCATCACGGCTGGATTGTTTAAATTCAATTTTGCTTTGTTTTTTTTATCAGCGCTTCTTGGGAGAAGCATTCGATTTTTATTGGTGGCTGGGCTAATAAAATACCACGGAAACTTAAAAATTTTCATAATTTTAAGCTGTATGATTGGTTTTGTAATAACACTGAGTTATATCATATTAGAGTATTAAAAATTCTTAGAACAACTCCAAATAGGTAAAACAATTGGAAATCTCTTACAGGAAAGCTTTATTTTTTTCGGGCTTAGCTTCCCTGTCTCTTCTCGTAGGAGCCTATTCTTTGGAAATTTTTGCTCAACTCGAACCTTGTAAATTATGCATTTGGCAACGCTGGCCACATGCTATTATTGTTATTTTAGCACTCTCTGGCTTAGGTATAATTAAAAATAATGAGACGCTTTTATTAATTTGTTTATCCGCAATTACTGCCGGAACATTAGGCTTTTACCACACAGGTGTTGAACAAGGATGGTGGTCCGGACCTGAAGGATGTAGTAACCAGCTGGAAACTGAAATGAATATACCTGACCTCACAACTATGCTATTGGCAACTCCAGTAGTCAAATGCGATCAAATTGCTTGGTCACTATTAGGGATTTCTATGGCTAGCTGGAATAGTATATCTAGCTTCAGCATTGCATTTTTCTCTTTCTTTTGTTGGCACCGTATAAAAAAGAAAAGAAAGATAAATTTTGTCAAATAAAATAATAACTCTCCAACATAGCGATTTGGTAATAGATTTTTTTATTACATAACAATTAATAATTCTTTCATTAATCTATCTTATTATATACTTCTTAGTCCGTACTAAGAGTCTGATTTTCCGAGTTTTTTAGTCATTAAAGTATTTTGTATATTAATTATTGGTTTCATCTATTTCTAGCTCAACATCCCAGTACAGATAATCAGTCCATGTATGATGCAGATGATTTGGCGGAAACTTTCTGCCATTTTCCTGCAATTGAAAAGAGCTTGGCCTAACGGGCGATCTGACAGGGTTTACTCCTGTTTTTCCCGGCATTTTGTTTGCTTTTCGGAGATTACATCCAGTACATGCAGCAACTACATTTTCCCAATTTGTTTTTCCACCCTTAGAACGTGGTATAACGTGATCAAATGTGAGCTCGCTTGCTGAAAAAGATTTGCTGCAATATTGACAGCTAAATTTATCTCGCAGAAATACATTAAAGCGTGTGAACGCTGGGTTACGAGTTTGATGAACATATTCTTTCAATGCTATTACAGATGGGAGCTCAAACTGATAACTAGGCGAAGAGATTAAACATTCATATTTTTGTACAATATCCACGCGTTGAAGGAAAACAGCCTTCACCACATCTTGCCACCCCCATAAAGAAAGAGGGAAGTAATTCAAAGGACGATAATCTGCATTCAAAACTAAGGCAGGGGGAAATCTTCCTGTTGAAGAAAACTGTTTTGATACAATCGCATTCATTTTTGACTTTTACTCATAGATTATAAATTACAAGAATTGCTTATATTCATAATTGAATCATATCAAAATATAGGTGTCTAGCTAAAATAGTTTAGATAAAATTTTATTATATACACGGAAGAGGATTCTTCAAATATCGCGCAGAATCTACTAAGAAATATATTTAAGTTTTACTCCTTTGGGAGGTGTTCATCAATAAATTTTCTTGCGGACTCAAGACCTTTCTCATCGATAGAATGACCAACTCCTTTTTCAAGTACAACTTCGACGGTATAACCTTTCTCTTCAAGGTGAGATTGTGCATCAATTAAAGCTGATGCGGGAATAACATCGTCCAAATCACCATGAATCATAAGTATTGGTGGGCTAGAATTATTTGCTCTTTTTAAATTTTTTTCTGTTAAAAGTGCCCCCGAAAAACTTATTAAGCCAGCGAAATCAAATAATGGTCCAACTGCTAAAGTCATCATTCCTCCTTGGGAGAACCCACCTAATATAACATCGGAAGGAGGTAACGAAAATTCATCAAATATGCTACGGAGAAGTTCCTGTAAATCCTCTGAGGCTGACATTGCCCCATACTCACCTTCTAGGATATCAAACCACTGGCGCCCTTGAGGCGTCCCCGCACAAGGATACGGCGCATTCGGCGCAAAAAAACCACATTCCTCCCTTGCTTGAGCTAGAAAAGGCGCAAGGCCAAACATATCGGTTGCATCTGCTCCCCAACCATGTAGAAGAACAATTAGCGATTTTACTTCAACTGATGCTTTCGGTGGTTGAAAAACACCCTCAAATCTTCCTACTTTTTTTATTTCCGCCATTTATGCTACCCTCTAATTCAATTAGTGATTTATTCTAGAGATTTTTTAAGTTTAAGAATAGGATTAAAGTTGCATTTTTAATGTTTCCTGTGAAAATCAAATTCATGGGCCGAAATTCAGTAATCTTAAACAATGCATTGTCCTTATTTAAAAACATAGTGCCTATAATTTCGCATGAATTAGAAAGTGACATTAAGAAAAAAAATGGGTGGCGCACAAGATTTGCTCCAAGCCCCAGCGGTTTTCTGCATATTGGACATGCATACGCAGCTTTAGTAAGCTGGATAATAGCAGGGGAAAACCCAGATAAATTTTTATTGCGAATTGATGACTTAGATTATACACGTTGTTCCAAAAGTTATATCAAGAAACTAAAGTCAGATTTAAAATGGCTAAACATTAGTTGGAATAACAAGGAACTTTATCAAAGTCAGCGTTTTTCAAATTACGCAACAGCATTACAGCAGTTGCTCGATTTAGACCTTATCTATCCCTGTTATTTGTCAAGATTAGAGATATCAGAATTTTTATCCCCGCCTATTGACGGCGTATTAAAACAACCCAGCACACGACAATTATTAAGCGAACAAGCCATTAAGAAAAGAAAGGAAAAAGGAATAAAACCTGCACTCAGACTTGACATGATGAAGGCCATTAAAAAAACGGGAGGGTTAAGTTGGTCTAGTCTTGATGGGACTATAAAAAAAGCAGAACCAGAAAAATTTGGTGATATAATCTTAGGCAGACGTGACATAAGCTCCAGCTATCATTTAAGTGTCGTTTTAGATGATGCTGAGAGTGAGATTGAGGTTGTGACTAGAGGAGAGGATTTATGTGCCAGTACAGATATACATCGACTGCTTCAGGATTTACTTGGGCTGCCCTCACCTATTTATTTCCATCATCCACTTATTTTTGGTCCTGATGGGAAAAAACTATCAAAAAGTCATCAATCACCATCATTGAGTAATTTTCGGAGTGATAAAACGTTACCAAATAGAATTTTAAAAATGATAATGAATAACATATCTACATTTGTTTAATTAACAACAAAATTTATTTCTTTTCTTGACATCAAATTTTAATAATTACATATAACATGAGTACGAAGATTTCGTATGTTTCCTCCCTAAACTTGGTCGTGACTACGTCACGACCTTTTTTATTTTAATACAGATGTCTTTAAACTCATGTTTCTTCTTAAAGATTTGGTTTTAATGACTTGCCATATCATATTGTCTTCAAATTTGTTTTGCCAATTATAAGAGCAGATAAAATCAAAATAATGGGAAGAAATGCAGTATAAATCATATATTCCCAACCAAATTCCCTATGAAACATGCCAGAAAACATTGAAGCCAAAGCAACAAGACTAAAGATACAGAAATCTGAAATTCCCTGAACTCTGCCTCTTTCTTCTGGAGCTGCGATATGAGCAATAACTGAACTACCGCCTACATATAAAAAATTCCACCCAACACCAAGAAAAATCAAGGTTATCATGTAAGTAAAAAAGTTGGTTCCAGATAATCCAATAAAACAAGCAAGAATGAAGCAGGACAATCCTGCCCATAGTATCTTTTGAACACCAAATTTGGCTATTAACACGCCTGAGAATAAAGAGGGGGCGAACATTGCCACAACATGCCATTGAATTACACGTGCGTTTGCTTCGTGAGATAACCTACTTACTTCTACAACCTGAAGTGGGGTTGCTGTCATAAGAAAACTCATTACACAGTAACCAAGTGCAGCTGCTGTAAGTCCTGCAACAAAAGACGGTATAAAGAAAAACTTACTGATCGGTCTTCCTCTTTTATTTGCTCTTTTAAATGAAGGTAATTTAAGACCCCAAATCACTGGTATTGCTATCATTTGAACTAATCCAGTAACAATAAAACATCCTGCATAGAGAGTATTAGGCAATAGGCCAACTGTCCTATAGGCAATCTCTGGCCCAATGAAAGCTGAAGCCACTCCTCCCAATAATACCAAAGAAACAGCTTTTGCCTTTTCAGACCCCTCCACTGCGTCTGCTGCTGCGTATCTGTAGAATTGAGCAACTCCTTGACCTAATCCTAGCAAAAAGGAGAAAAAAATAAGGGGAAAAAAACTTTCAATTAAAATTGACCCTGCTTGACCAAATGCACCAATTGTAACCATAAAGACACCAATCAAAAAAACTATCCGTCTTCCAAATTGGACCATCATTAATGAAGCTGGAATTGTTGCTACCATCACGGCAATAAATTGAATTGAAATGGGTAAAGTGATAAGCCAAGGAGTTGGCGCTAATATAGAACCAACCAGCGCCGTATTGGTCAAATTAACGTTCATCACCGTCATCATCAATCCTTGTGCAATTGCCATACGCCAAACATTTGCAGATACGTCTTTGAACATCTTCATAAAGTTCCTTACTTTTGAGCTGAACGTTATTTATATATACTTTTTCATACTAGATAGCCGGAACAGCAATATTATCTAAAAGTCTTGTTGTTCCTACGTAAAGTGCGATTAGTAATCGAGCTTCTTTTTGAAAATGAATTAAATGCTTGAGATTTTCCGGATCTCTAAGACTAAAATAATCGATTTGACTGATACCGGCAGATTCAAGCTCTTTAATTCCGTCCTGTATAGCTTTACTAACATTCATACCTTGTTGAATTTTTCCACGTGTAAGTTGCAATACGCGATAAATATTTGTAGCAGTTTGGCGTTCACTTTTTGATAAATAACTATTTCGTGAGGACATAGCTAAACCATCCTTATCTCTCCACGTTTTTCCCGCAAGGACGTGGATAGGAATATCTAGGTCACGTACCAACTCTTTTATAACAAGAAGCTGCTGATAGTCCTTCTCACCAAATACCGCTATGTCTGGTTGTATCTGGTTAAATAGTTTTAAAACAATAATTGAAACACCCGAAAAAAAATGAGGTCTTGAATCAGCCTCAAGTGATAAAGCTGCCCCGTTTGAAACAATACGTGTTGCATGGGTTTGGTTATACATTTCAGTTGGTCTAAAAACTAAGTCACAGGCATTTGACTGAACTAGTTTTTCTAAATCTGATTCTTTGTGGCGAGGGTAACTGTCAAAGTCTTCCGACTCTGAAAATTGCTTAGGATTGACGTAAATTGTTACTATAACTTTATCACAATGCTTCCTTGCAAGTTTGAAAAGAGATATATGACCATCATGCAAACTACCCATTGTAGGCACCAAACCAATTCGATACCCCTTAAGTCTCCAGCTAGAAACTTGTGCTTGCAAATCAGAGTGATTATTTAGATATTTAATCATTTTTTGGTGGCCAAAAGCAATGTGATTTATCAGGAAATTTTTTTGTAATCACATCGTTAGCATAAGCTTTTGCTGCTTCTTGAATGATATGCTGAACATTTACATATTTCTTCACAAATTTTGGAGTAAAATCTGCATATAGTCCGATTAAGTCGTCAGTTACTAGAATCTGCCCGTGACAACTCACTGACGCCCCGATGCCAATTAATGGAATTTTAGCATTGTTAGAGAGCTGGCGTGCAACTGGTTCAATTGTACCCTCTAACACAACACCAAAAGCGCCAGCGGTTGTAACAGCTTCTAAATCTTTTTTTAATTGTTCAGCTTCAGCATCATCTTTTCCAGTAATTCTAAATTCAGAGGATTGACTATATTTTTGGGGAAGCAAACCTATATGCCCTAAGACTGGAATGCCTGCTTCGGTTATTGATTTGATTTGCTTTTCAACGGAAACACCCCCCTCCAATTTTACCCCACATGCTCCTGTTTTTTTGATTATTTCTTTAGCTGACCGAACAGCATGCTCTTCATTTTGCTCATAGCTTCCATGCGGCAAATCCACAATAACCATGGCTTTTCTAGAATGTGAAACCACTGCCTTACCATGGCGTACCATCATCTCAATATCGGCACCTTGAGTACTTTTCATTCCATATAAAACCATTGCTACTGAGTCCCCTACCAACAATAAATCACAATATTTGTCTAAGGCGGAGGCAACTGGAGCCGTATAAGCTGTCAAACTTACGATTTTACGTTTAGAAGATAAAGATTGAAAATCAGATACCGTGAGTCTGCCTTCGGTCATTTTGTCTCCTCATTATTAATATCTTGCAAATATTTTCTTGGGTACTGCAGATTACTATTTTTCAAAAAGCACAAAACTAAATTTAATAAATGCAATTCTCTAAATTTCCAATACGTCGTTTTATATTACACCAAAAACATTTGATTTTCTTTTTTACATAACAACGATATACTATCAACGGTTTCTTTTTTACGGGTTCTTTAATTAATTTTCCTGGCTAATTTTATAAGCTATACATTTTCTATGTTAGGTCTAAAAAAAAATTATCTGCGCTTTGCCAAAATCGTCTCTCCTGAAGTGCACGTTTGATTTTCAATTTTTTTTAACGAAAAATACTCAGGCACTAACAAATCTAACTTTCCACCAAATGGGAGAAAACCAAAGGTTTGTCCCTTTGATAGGGTGTCCCCTATCTCAATATTGCATTCCGAAAACAAATAAGGTACGGAAGAAGAAAAAATCATCAGTATTTCGTCCGAATCATCATATCCTTCTGTTTCTAATAATGACGCTCTTAAAAGAATTAAACGACGAGAAGCCTTTTCAATTTTTTGTTTTTGCATTATTTTCATTGATGTTGGTGCATGTAAACTGGCTGAGGTAAGAAGCCCACATCTAATCACAATTTTTTGAACTGATGCATGCAATGAAAAAAATTTATAAGGTGATATTATCTCGGTAATTTTTTCTATTTTTCCACTTAGGGGAGCTAAAATCAGTTTCTGTTCCATAGATATAATAGGTGTTTTCACACGAAAAAGAAACATCACGAACAGAGTAAAACAAATGAACAAAGTTATGGGCAAACCCAGCAGTATGCCAATTAAGAAACTAACTGTTGCTATACCCGCTATGTAGGGCCATCCTGAGGGATGTATTTTTATTATCTCAAGTTGTTTAATACCGCCCATGTAAATTTTACTTTTTTATCCTCATTAACGTATGCAATGTTGGTTCAATATTACAAACTAATTCCCAACAATATAATAAGGGGTGTTTTATTATTTTTGCTATATATTTCTCATATTTATAAGATGAAAAGGTTAAAATATATTTATTATGATATAAATTATTTTATACCTATTTAATTTTTTATAGTATTTACAATGAATTTAAATGGAAAAAACTGTCAAATGTGGTCTGATATTGATTTTTTCATCAAAATAAGTCAGATTATCGTAACATTGTGATTTATTGTGGACATCATTACGTAAAAATGCAGAATTGCTTGCAATATATGTATAGGAGCAGGTTTTATGTTCAATAAATATGGACTACTTTTAGTAACATCAATTTCATTATCTTCTCAAATTGCTGTAGCGGGTGGTGATGGCTCGGAATTTGATGCGCTTGCCGCGGAATTAGCTGAATCAAGTACTGAGAACAACACATCAAACAGTCAAGCAACCCCCAATACAACTAATACTTCTCAATTGAAAGAAGGGAGTGTAGTGGACAATGCCCAGAACTTATCGGAGCCGACAACAACATCTGGAGCTGTAACAACCAGTGATGCATTTAAACAACAAAACGAAGCTGCCTCATCTGGCTCAAGTACATCAAGCCGCGGAGTTGCATTTGACGCCGTTGAAGATGAGCAGCTTGTTATTGATACATCAAATATACAAGATGGCGACGGTATAGGAAATACACAAATACAATGGCAAATTTCAGAAAATGGCGACCAGTGGCGCATTGTCCCTGGAGCAATTACCCCAACTTTTACGCCTAGAGACCAGCATGTAAACCAGTATCTACGCGTTCAGGTATCGTATGTTGACGGACAAGGAAATTCTGAAATCATAATAAGTCCGAGCTCCTCTGCCGTAAAAAACGTAAATGACAGTCCAGTGGGTTTCCCGGTAATTGTTGGAGAGGTCCGCGAAAATAAAACACTTAGCGTGGATTTGAGCCGAATCACAGATGAAGATGGTTTAGGAGCAATGAATGTTGATTGGGAGCGTTCAACAACGAAAGCCAACTGGCAAAGATTACCAGATAAAGCCAATTCCGTTGTAAACCTTAACCAAACAGATGTTGGATTTAGTTACAGAGCAGTTATCAACTATATTGATGGGTTTGGAACATCGGAGACACTATATACTGAAGCAACAGAGTTAGTAGCGAACGTTGACAATCCGTTAACTGGTGAAATAGTTATTCGTGGTCAAGCCATCGAGAACAATGAGCTAGTGGCTAGTCTTAGCAGCCTTGCAGATTATGATGGTATAGCAAGTACAGCATTTAGATGGGAAGCCTCAACAGATGGAAGAACGTGGGACTCCATAAATATGCCTGCTAATTCGCCTACCCTTTTGTTAGGACAAGCACTTGTAGGAATGAAAATTCGCATTAGTGCTAATATCGTTGACAATTTTGGTGTTGAAACAAAGGTAATCAGCGTGGTAACTGACCCAGTGCGCAACGTAAACGATAAACCAGTGGGTACGTTATTAATCAAGAGCGTTGGTAGCTGATGTACTAAATACGATATTAACACATTCAAAAATATTATTCGGAATATTTTTTGAATTACTAAACTAATACCTTAACAAAATAACATAGTTATGATTAAACTATATACGGTGTAGGGATTAAAGCATTAATACAATCTGTAGATTTTTGTTGGTTTTTCGCTTCAATGTATTTTTATTTTAAAATACCTCATCAAAATACAATTGAATTCATGAAATAAGGAGGCTTGTAATGCAAAATCAAAATAGGAATACAAGTAAAATAGGTAATATAATCCCATTTTCTCCTCGCAAACCATGCTCACAAAATGTTTCAGTTTCAACAATTGCTACGATAATCGCGGTAACAATTCTTCATAATGATGATGAGAATCCAGAGGATAAATTAATAGACTTAATTGAGTCGAGTGGAGAAGTAGAGATATTAGACGCCCTTGACGCAACAGATGATTTTAAAATAGTCGATCCCGAACAAAAAGATCTATTTTTAAAAGCATTAAATGACAATTAAAGAATGTTGAAGATTGAGCTAAATTAGAAAATTTATCTGTAAGTCGGGCTACTGCTGATTATTCTATTACAGAGTCTTTTCTACAAATGACCAAGCCATTGGCATAGCTAAACATGCTACAACTATTTTCAAACAATCTGCATAGATAAAAGGCAATAGACCTTTAAGAATAGCTGCCTCGAAACCGATATATATAGATAGCCAACTTACACCAGTTAAAAAAATAACACTAACACCGATTATCATTGCAACCGCCGTAGTTTGCCAGGTTTTCCCCCAACCTTTATTTGCAAGAAACCCAAGTAAAGGTGCTGAAATTAAAAATCCTATAATATATCCGCCTGTTGGCCCGATTATATACCCAATGCCTCCGCCATTAGCAAAAACTGGTAAGCCTAAAGCACCCTGAATAATATATAAAATGATTGTTGCCGAAGCCAAGGAGACACCGTAACTCATTCCTATCAACAGAACAACTAATGTTTGCATGGTCATTGGCACAGGGTAAAAAGGAACTTGAACTTTTGCTGAAATCGTAAGCAGAAGTGAACCAATAACAATGAGAAAAATATATGCCAGTAGACTTTTTTTTGAATCACTATCTCCAACAAAGCGATTGGAAATAACTGTTTGAATCAAGGGACTTGATGCACCTGAAATCTGCATGCCTTTTTCCATTTTCTATTAAAGACTAATACATATTTATAACATTACTTTAGAAAACGTATTGATCAAGATCAATCTAATAATCTTACTGATTTTACTTTTATTTCTCTTTAAAAAAGAGAATTTATAAATCTTTAGAATGTACCTCAAGTTTTTTAAAATCGGGGTGATTAATCAAACCAAAAAGAGGGTTTATCACCGGTAGATTTCTAATTTTTGTGAATATAAAATTTTTTCGCGGGCGAAACAAAAATTAGCAGTTGAAGTATGCGCAATTATATAATTCAGTTTAGATAAGCTGTTCTAAGATTGAGATAGCATTGCCTAAAAATCTGTCAATCACACCACCTCATAAAATTATTCAATAATTTTTTGTTTTCTGCTATTTTGTTTTTAAAAAATAGATAGTATTTTGTTTTTTAACTGGATAATAATTTCGTATAAAAATTTCTGATTATGCAACAATCTATTGAAAATCATAAAACGCCAATATTCTCATTTGCCAATGGTGAGTTAAAGCCATTCCAAAATAAGGTCATACGCCATTTAGAACGGGTTACTGGTCAGCCAAAAATTAAACGCCTTTATCTTGATTACTTGGACGATAACCGTCCAGATGAACTATTTTGGAGTGATGCATTAGACAGGTTAAGCATAACAATCAATCTAAAAAAATCATCCTTTCAACATATCCCAAAAACTGGTCCATTGTTAATTATCTCTAATCATCCCTTTGGCGTAGTTGATGGAATAGCGTTATGTGCTTTAGTTTCGCAAGTTCGCCAAGATTATAAACTGATTACGCACCGTATTCTTCGACAAGCTCCAGCCGTAATGGATAAAATTTTGCCAATTGATTTTGATGAAACTGAAAAGGCATTAGAAACTAATTTAGAAACTAGACGACTTGCCTTGAAGGAATTAAAAAATGGCGGAGTTGTAATTATATTTCCTTCTGGTGCTATTTCTAGAGCAAAGCGCTTTGTTGATAAAGCTGTTGACCCAATTTGGAAAAAATTTGTTGCAAAACTAGCCACCCAATCTGGAACACAGGTTCTTCCTTTTTTTATTGAGGGTCAGAACACTCCTGTTTTCCAGTTTGCTATTCAATGTAGTCAAACATTAGGCTATTCACTGATGTTTCGTGAAATCTGCAAGCGTATGTATCGCCCTATCAACATTCAAATGCGCCCGATAATTACTGCGCAAATGATAGCCAATGTAAATGATAGAAACAACCTAATAGATAAATTGCGCAATATAACCTATTTCGGTGCAGATTATTGACCAATTGATAACAGCAGTTCATTAAAATAACGGCTGGGCAATATTATTAAATAGGTTCCTGTATTTCCATCCGAAATTTTTATTTGAATAGAATCTGCAGACACACTATTTGATGTGCCAATATACTTACCTTGGGTCATTTCAGTGCCTGTCAAGGAATACAAAAGACCTGACGAATGTTTAAAACGAACGGTTCCAAGTGGCCATATTGAAATTCTTTCACCTACTGGAAGAGACATAAAAAAATCATTTGTTACAGTTAAAACAACATCCTCCAAACCGTAAAACAAAATTGGTCTCTTTCGCCTTTGTTTTTGGACAACATGTAAACATGCAAGTGAATGATCAAATCTACCATCCATAAATCCAATACATATATATCCGGGCGCATCACTGTGCACCAATGCTTTTTCAAAGTCAGTTGTTTCCTGTTCAAATATTGAATTAGTGGGTATGCTATTTTTTTTTGCATACTGCCTGGCGTTCAGGCTAACTGAATCCATATCACCAATAAAATAGTCTGGCTTTATAGAATGAGTAATACAGGCATCAAGACCACTATCCACAGCAATTACAGGAAAGTTATCCCCGAGCTTCGGAAAAGTTAGTATTGGACCACCTCCAACCAAAATAGCAATCTTTTCTGTTTTAAACATATTTTTTTCATAATTATCTTTTTATAATCAGTATATCTTTATTAGTTAAACTCTATGTGAAAATCAAAAATTATGTAAATTTGGAGGGGCAATTCATCCTGTACATTTTTACTTTTTTTGAAAATTGTCTATCATAAGAAAAATATCAGGCTGGCTTGCAATGCAGCCAAGAACAGGACTAACTGAAAAAAGTATCTATAATGGTTAGATACGAGTAGTAAAAATTTTATTTTACCGTCCTAACCACCCGTGAAAGACATATATAAAACTGATGTTACAAATTATTCTCTACACACCACAGATACCGCCAAATACAGGAAACATAATTCGTTTATGCGCTAATAGTGCGGCTAGCCTTCATTTAATTGAACCTATAGGCTTTTCAGTTGATGAAAAATCATGTCGAAGAGCTGGTCTTGACTATCAGTCACTCACAAATGTGATAATTCATAAAAATTGGGATTCATGCAAAAAAATGCTTTCTGGTAGACACATCTGGGCTATAACAAAATTTGGCAAAAAACGTTATGATCATGCGAGATTTTCACGTGACGATGCCTTATTATTTGGGTCCGAGATTAACGGTCTCCCAAAAAACATCAGAAAAGAATTTACTCAATGCCATCAATTATTTTTACCAATGCAGAGAGAAAGTCGTTCTTTAAACCTATCGAATTCAGTAGCTATATGTCTTTATGAGGCCTGGAGGCAAAATGATTTTTTCGTTTCTAATTAAATTTTTTTTAGAAAACGTTGCAGAAAATTACTGGCAAACATGATCATCACGATGTTATGTATAGACAAAGGATGGATTAACAATTATGCAATTCAGCTCAGAAAAGCCAACAGAAAGCGGCGTTTTGAATGATCTGTGCGTACTCGACCTATCACGCGTGCGTTCGGGTCCGACTTGCGTGCGTCAATTGTGTGACTGGGGAGCTAGGGTTATAAAAATTGAGCCCCCAGAAGATAAATCAGAAATGGGAGGGCCAAGAAACGGACCTGACTTTCAAAATCTTCACAGAGGAAAAGAAAGCCTTACTCTTAATCTCAAAACGAAAGAAGGCGTTAAGATTTTCCGAGAATTACTGATTACTGCTGATGTTGTTGTAGAGAATTTCAGGCCAGAAATAAAATATAAATTAGGTCTAGACTATGAAACTCTCTCTTCCATAAACCCTGCAATTATTCTAGCTTCTATATCTGGCTTTGGTCAGGATGGTCCCTATAAAGACCGGCCGGGGTTTGACCAAGTAGCTCAAGGCATGTCTGGCTTAATGTCAATAACAGGAGAACCTGGAGGCGGTCCAATGCGTGTTGGGATACCGCTTGCAGATTTATCAGCAGGATTATTTGCTGCACAGGGCATTCTGTTGGCTTTATATGAACGACGGAGTTCAGGAAGAGGCCAGTGGGTCCAAACGTCTTTACTGCATTCGCAAATTTTTATGCTAGATTTTCAGGCTGCTAGGTATGCTATGAATAAAGAAATACCCGAACAGGCAGGTAACAATCATCCGACGTCCATTCCAACAGGTGTATTTAAGACCAAAGATGGATTTATAAATATTGCAGCGTCAGGTGAAGAAATTTGGCAAAAATTGGCTTTAACACTTGGTCACGAAGAATGGGTCTCAGATCCTTTATATTCAACAGCTATAGCAAGGTCACGAAATAGAAACCAACTTGGAAAAAACATAAATGAATGTACTATTTTTAAAACAACCTCCCACTGGATATCTCTATTAAATGAACGAGGTGTCCCGTGTGGTCCAATATATGCTATTGACGAAATGTTTTCTGACCCGCAAGTAAATTATCTTAAAGTAAGTCAATCAGTAATAAATACAGATGCAGAGGAAATATCAGTATTAACTCAACCTATATCCTTATCAAGAACACGTAGTAGTCTTTCTAAAGCAGCACCAAAAATAGGAGAAGATACTAATAAAATATTAACTGAACTGGGTTACGCGGAAAGAGATATTACATATCTTAGAGATAAAAAATGTGTTTGAGTTTTAGCAACAAGGTTAAAGTATGAGAAACAAGATTCTGCAACGCCGTGATGGTTTCATTGCTCATATAATCTTCAATCAGCCTGAAAAAAGAAATGCTGTTTCTCTTGATATGTGGATAACCGTTAACGATACTATAAATATGTTGGCAAGGGACAAAACTGTTAGGGTTCTAATCCTCTCTGGGGCTGGCGGAAAATCTTTTGTTGCGGGAGCCGATATTTCTAAATTTGATAATGAACGCGCCACAAAACAATCAGTACTAGAATATAATAATATCACCAAGAAAGTCTATGATGGTTTGGCTAATTTTCCTAAACCAACGATAGCACAAATAAATGGTTTTTGTATTGGAGGTGGGATTGGTCTAGCAGCCAGTTGTGACATTCGATATTGTGGCACTTCGTCTCAGTTTGCTATCCCTGCAGCAAAATTGGGGCTGGGATATGAATATGAAGGAATTAATCGCCTGGTAAAGCTTATTGGGCCTTCTTTTACCAAAGAAATTTTTTATACTGCAAGACGCTTCACCGCACAAGAAATGTTTTCAATGGGTTTTATTAATAGAATTATAGATGATAAAGACCTCTCATCTCACTGCCTTGATGTTGCAAATTTGATCGCGTCAAACGCCCCTCTTACAATTGAGGCTACAAAATTCATCGCTAACCAATGTGAATTAGAGGAGTCTGAGAAAAACTTAGATGCCTGTGATAAAAAAGTAATGTTGTGCTTCGAAAGTTCTGATTACATCGAGGGAAGAAAAGCATTTATGGAAAAACGAAACCCTAATTTTAAAGGAAAATGAGACTTATAAAAGAAAAACCACTATCCTGAAAAAGTATAAATTTAAAAAATAAAAACAAAGCTGCCATAATTCGACAGTATCTTGTTGAAAATGAGGAACTAATGAAATTTTTTAACGAACTTATTGAAACTATAATGAGTAAGTCCCGAGCAGGATTTGGTCTTTCAAATAAGCCGTCTGTTTCGTTTAGTAGCGACCCAAAAGAGATGATAACCTCTGTGATGACAGCCGTTGGTGAGGTATCATCAATCACTTATGCAGACCAATTCTTAAGAGAATTTGATAAAATGGACGATTCTCAAAAAAAGTCTCTTTTCCTCACCATAGCCGCTGAGCTCGACATTGATTTATCTATACTGCGCAACGCGTTAGAAAATTACTCTGAAATGCCTGGAGAGGAGAATTTTATCCACATAACAAAAGCAGTGGAGCCGGGTTGGACAGAATTAGTGCGAAGATTAAACGCAACAGCGCATGGAACGGTTCGTTTGGTAAAAATGCGAGCTGACTTGTTATCTATCGCACACAAAAATGACTCTCTTGCACGAATAGATGTAAGTTTTAAGGCACTTTTACGAAACTGGTTTAGTCCCAGTTTTTTAGTATTGCGTCCTATAGACTGGAGCACTCCTGCAAATATACTAGAAAAAATAATAGCTTATGAAGCTGTGCACGAGATCAAATCTTGGGATGATTTACGTTCTAGATTAGCCCCTGATGACCGCCGATGTTTCGCTTTTTTTCATCCATCGATGGAAGATGAACCATTGATTTTCGTTGAAGTTGCATTAACTAGTGAGGTTCCCGGCCAAATAAACGCTGTTTTAGAAAAAGATAGAAAAATGCTAAGCTCATCTGACGCTTCATGTGCTATATTTTATTCTATTTCAAATTGTCAGAAGGGTTTAGCTGGAATTTCATTTGGAAATTTCCTTATCAAACAAGTCGCTCAAGCTTTGCAGAGTGAATATCCAAATTTAAAAAATTTCCTTACTCTTTCCCCCTTGCCATTCTTTTCATCTTGGTTAGAAAAAACTGAACCTATTACATTCACAAACTTTGCAGAGATTGACTGGTCAGATGCAACAGAAGAGAATGAGAAAAAGCTTTTGGAGGCAGCAGGGAGATACTTTCTTAATTCGACACGCAAAGATAAAGAACCTAATGATCCAGTAGCCAGATTCCATCTTGGAAATGGAGCTCTTTTGGATAGAATAAATCTTGGCGGAAACTTATCAAACAGGGGGATCTCTGAGTCATTCGGGATAATGGTTAATTATCGTTATGACCTTCCAAATGTAGAGAAAAATCATGAAGCTTATGCGAAGGAACAAAAAATTGAAATATCACAAGACGTTAAAAAACTTTTTAAAACACCTTAAAACAAAGAACAGTTAAAGCTGATTTTATTGATTGACGGAAACAAGTCATATATTCTTTACTCTTTAGAAACTCAATGCTAAATCACAATTGTTTTCTAAAGAAATTTACAACAAAAAAGCATCACGTTTCACAAACTTATATTTCCCGTTCTGAACCAGTCAACTTTAGAAAAACCTCTCTTTTACAAGGTTTTATCTTATTTTGCAGTAACAGGACATTTTATTATGAGAGTTTTTTACAATTTACTCTTGTTAATGCTACCAGTTCTTCCATAAATATTTAAATTCAGCAGTGTAAATGTAGATACTAGCTTCATCTAATTTCTTATGTATGCTGTATTATTTGAAAATATGTAATAACCGAAGCGAATTATCGTTTTAGGGGTATCCATTTTTGTCGCATTTATAACTATATTTTTATTCGGTTTTTACTTAAATTTACTATCAGAAAAAACAAAAACAGAGATCTCTTTCTATGATATCAGCGCTAACTTTTGCAAAGTCCATTATTCCTGATGTTAAATTAGCTGGAGAAGCTATAATGGAAATTTACAATCAACAATCTAAATTTCAGATCAAAGAAGATGGGTCACCAGTTACCATGGCTGACTTAGAGGCAGAGAGAATTTTGTTGTCTGCCTTAAAACGTTCAAGGGGAGATATAACAGTTATCTCAGAGGAAAATGCGGAAAGTCATTTTTTAGAGCCGCCAGAAACATTTTTTTTAGTGGATCCTCTCGATGGGACAAAAGAGTTTTTAAAAGCAGACGGTTCTGGAAGCTTCACTGTGAATATTGGTCTAATACGACATGGGTATCCAGAAATGGGTGTTATTTTAGCACCTGCATTAAACCGATTATTTATTGGGGCAAGAGATGAAGGCGCATTTGAATTAATAAATAATAGTTTTCAACCTCTTGTACCACGTAAACTCACAGCAGAAGGTCGTATTGCGGTGGCTAGTTCCTCTCATCGAGATACTAAAACAGATAATTGGCTTTCCTCTAACGATGTAACGCGGACTATTCGAGCGGGCTCGTCACTTAAATTCTGTTTTCTTGCCTCAGGAAAAGCAGACTTCTACCCTCGCTTTGGTCCAACAATGGAATGGGATACCGCCGCTGGCGATGCTATTCTAAGAGCGGCTGGAGGAATGACCTACTCTATTGACAACATTGTTTTTGAGTATGGAAAAAAAGACTACAAAAATCCTGGTTTTATTGCGAAAGCCCAGCGCTAACAAATCAGTTACAACTCATAAACGTTATTTGCATGAAAGTTGATATTTAAAGTAATTCCTTATTGGACAACAATGTAAACTACAATAATTAAGCCAGCCAAAAATAGTCCCAGGGAGAATTTATTTCCCATCGCTTACCCCACGCAAGAAGACTTCAAGTATTCATTGAAAAAAGTATTTTTTATACAAATGGTAGTTCCACCAATTTCGCTTTTTTCATGCCATCATCAGTTTCAACGAAAATCTCTTCTCCAGCTTTCACCTCCCGAGAAATGAGAGCAAAACCAATCGATTTTTCCAATTGATAAGACCAAGTTCGGTTAGTTAAACTTCCAACTGATTTTCCTTCGTGCTGAATATCCATCCATTCAAATATTGGATGACTATTGACATTTGGATCATCAAATATTGCCCCCATCTGATGTCTTCTTGGTCCCTGCTTGTTAATCCTATTTAGAGCAGATAACCCCACTATATCTCCCTCAAGATGTAAATCCAAGTAATCACCTAATCTAACTTCAAATGGGTTGGTTAAATGATCTGTATCTCCGCCAAACGATAAAAGGCCGCTTTCAACTCTCTCACTCAAATTAGGACAGCCCGGACCGATCTCATATTTTTTACCTACTTCCTTTACACAGTTATATAATTTTTTTCCTAGTTTTTTATTTAACAAATAAAGTTCAAACCCTCCCTGTTTAGAATATCCAGAACGGGCCACGAGAACAGGAATGCCCTCAATTTTTGCCGGTTTAAACCAAAAATATTTGAGATCTCTGACCCAATCACCACAAATTTCTGCAACTACTTTTTCTGCTTTTGGTCCTTGAATAGCTAAAGGAGCAGCTTCTGGCTCACTTATTTCAACATTGAGTTGTCGCTCATTATTAATAGCACGAGCCCATGACCATACATCACTGTCCGCAATAGAAAACCAAAAACAGTCTTCATCTATTTTCAATAAAACGGGGTCATTAATGAGAATGCCTGAATGATTACATAATGGAATATATTTTCCCTGCCCTATTTCCATTTTGGAGATATCACGGGGACATAGTATTTGGGCTAAATTTGCAGCATTTTTTCCTTTTAGTTGAACTTGTCGCTGTACGGCAACGTCCCAAATAGATACTCCATTTTTAAGACGCCAATATTCTGCCTCAGGATCTCCAAAACCTGTCGGCAAAAACATTGAATTGTAAAGGGTAAAAGATTTAACACCATCCTCTAC
>CACOCY010000009.1 GCA_902625725.1 uncultured SAR116 cluster alpha proteobacterium
TGTTTTCGTTAAAACTGCCAATGTCACAACACCTCCCCCAACTAAAGTCCAACTCGACGGAACTTCATGTATGAATAGCCAAACCCATATTGGTGCAAACGTAAATTCTAAAAGCATAAAAAGAGTTAATTCTGCTGCAAGCAGGTGCTTTGACGCGATAATAAACAATATATTAGCTGTGGCCTGAAGAATACCACCAATAACAAAGCATATGATTGCATCGTGCATGGAGATAAGCAAATTATCACTCGTGTAAATTAACGCAACAATGATAATTATTAAATTAGATAAAATCAAAGTTGGCAGCATTTCTGACTTACTATTTCGACGTATCATTATGGCATATGAAGAAAAACCAATCGCGCATAGTAATGCCATAAAGTTTCCATATAAAGTTACTGAACCCAAGCCTTGAAAAAACATCAGAGATATCCCGATCGCTGCTGTGAACATGGTTATATAAGTAGATTTATCGATACGTTCATCAAGAAATATCCAAGCCAATATAGCAGTTAAAAAAGGAATAAAACAAAGGGTGAAAGTTGTAGCAGCAACAGTAGTATTGGTTATTGCCTGTAAAAAGGAAATGCTTGCAAAGGCTAAGAAACAGGCGGCTAAAAAACCTTGCATTCCGATACCCTTAAGTTTTAGTGGTACAGTTTTTCCATACCGAAAAAATAATACAGTTATCACCGTAAATCCAAATGTAATTGACCGATAAAAGTTGATTTGCCAATTATCTGCAGTTTCTATATTTCGAATAGCCAACCCAGCAAAGCTAATAGTAATGGAACCAATCAGCATCAAAGCCATCGCATATCCGCGTTTAAGGCTTATTTTTAAAATCTCTTGTTTTTCAATCATACTTTGTTAACACTCCAGCTGAGTTAACAAACTCTTTTTTAAAGAATGAAACGACAGTCTTTTATCTTTTTTATTAAATTAACCGTATGTAAATGTAATATACATTGAAGAGACGTTCATCTCATAAATTTAAAACAAATCAAAGCTGAATTTCCTGAATTCACGGTAACTCAAGCCTTAATTCAATTATCTTTGCAAACCTTGCAAAGAATGGAGAGTAATATATGCTGAACCCATCAATACGAATATACAACCAATGATGCTTTAGCAATTTCATCAAAATAGGGTTTTATAAAGATAAAAATCTGTATTTTTTCTTCAGTTATGACTATCCAACTCGCCGTAATTCAGGAGAGATTATTAAAATACTCCATCTAATTTATAATTGACCAAACAGATAATCCAACCACCACCACAAGGCTGATTGCCATGAAAATATTGATATTTTTTTGCATATGCTCAGATAAATCCAATTGATTTATTTTAATGCCAATGAATAGCCACAAGCAATGAAGAAGGGTCCAAATAACATTAGTTATTAAAAATTTCAGACTAGTTTCAATTATGAAATTTTGAGGATGAAACGCAAAACCACTTAGAATCGTCATATTTACAGCATATACTTTTGGGTTTATGAGCTGAAAAGTTAACCCAGTTAGTAATCCAGGTTTAGGGATATTTATAAATGATATATTAGTCCTTGCAAAAGCAATCCTTATGGCTAAGTAACCAAGATACGAAGCTGATATAAATAATAATCCCGTACGAACTGTTGGATTTGCCAACATTATTGTGGAAAGGCCAAAAATAGCTGCCAAAAAAGCAATATTATAGCCAATAAATAATCCGATTAAATATTTAATTCCTTGGCGCCAACCGAATGCTGCACCGACTCCTGCAAGTGACAAAACGCCTGGACCAGGCGTCAAAATTAACAAGAAAACAGCCAGAACAAAGGCAATCATTTATAAAATCCATCTCGACAGGTTAGGGTTTTAGTAGATATCATGTTTGTTATTGCTTTAGCACATTTGATTTTTTTTAGTAAACTAATCTCACTTTTACTGTTTAGTGTTAAAATAAACTTTCAATTTCCATCTAAATTTCTTATTTATTTTTATGATTTTATAGGATTTACCTCTATTGTCATTTACTATGACCAGACATCGCGGCCAATATAAACCAGGGCATGAAAGCCCCTATGAACTCAGTCGATCACGTATCGAAAACTTTGTACGATGCCCTGCTTGTTTTTATATGCAGCAAGTCCTCAAAATTGAGTTTCCATCTATTCCTGGCTTTAACATCAATGAAGCAACTGATGTTCTCCTGAAAAGAGATTTCGATAAATATCGAGGCCACTCGGAAACACATCCCTTTTTAATACATATGGGGATGGAGCACCTTGTTCCATTTGAACATGAGCATTTTGAACTATGGACACAAAGCCTACATTTTGGCGCAGCGGACCGAATGAATACAGTGCATGAACCAACACATCTTCTGATCGGTGGTGGGCTAGATGATGTGTGGCTTAACACGAACACCAACCAGCTTCATATCGTTGATTATAAAAGCACTTCTCAAAAATCAGACGGCAAAGAGATTACCCTGGTAGACCCATGGAAGGCTGGATACAAACGACAAATGGACCTGTATGTTTGGGTAATGCGTCAAAAAGGATTTGACGTCAGTGATGAAGGATATTTCTTATATTGTGACGGAGACCGTTTCAGTGACTATGATTTTTTAGGAACCCAAAATGCGGTAATGAAATTCAAAATGTCACTCCTCCCATACACAGTCGATACATCTTGGGTTGAGCCAACGCTCTTTAATGTTAAGGAATGCTTAGACGGTCCGCGATGCCCGGACCATGATCCTGATTGTGAACATGGGCATTTTCTAAAACAAGTTTTATCTTAGAACAAATATCATTTAGATTATTTCTCCAAAAACCAAAAATCCTATTTTTATTTCCAATCGTATTTACATCAGGAAATCAATATTTTCAGAGGCTCCCTCAAACCGTGCTTACCTTACAGTATTCTGAATTTAAAAGAGATTGGCTTGCAAATGTGCGTGGAGACATATTGGCTGGCCTTGTAGTTGCCCTCGCTCTTATCCCTGAAGCGATAGCATTTTCAATAATTGCTGGAGTGGACCCAAAAGTTGGGCTGTATGCATCATTTTCAATTGCTGTAATAAGTGCTTTTACTGGAGGTAGGCCAGGAATGATATCTGCTGCAACTGCAGCAACAGCTGTATTAATGGTTACACTCGTTAAAGCTTACGGGCTCCAATATTTGCTTGCAACAACTGTCTTAGCTGGCCTACTGCAAATCATCGCCGGATTGCTTCGTTTTGGAAATCTAATGCGGTTTGTATCCAAGTCTGTTTTAACAGGATTTGTTAACGCGTTAGCTATTTTAATATTTCTTGCTCAAATTCCTGAATTAATTGGGGTCCCAATCCTCACTTATGGCATGGTAGTTTTTGGCTTGCTTATCATTTATCTTTTACCAAAGGTAACGAAAACTATACCATCACCACTCATTTGTATTCTGGTTTTAACTTTAGTTTGTCAAGGCTTCGGATTGGACCTTCGAACGGTCTCAGATATGGGGTCTCTTCCTAATAGTTTGCCAATATTTTTATTACCAGAAATTCCGCTAAATTTCGAAACCTTGTCAATTATAACACCACCAGCCATAGCAATTGCAACTGTTGGTCTACTGGAATCACTTATGACTGCCTCTGTTGTAGACGAACTTACTGACACAGGCAGTAGTAAAAATCGTGAATGTATAGGTCAGGGTATATCTAACTTTTTTACAGGATTTATCGGCGGGATGGCTGGTTGTGCAATGATAGGACAATCGGTAATTAATATAAAATCTGGTGGAAGAGGCAGGCTGTCAACTCTTTGTGCGGGGGTATTTCTCTTAATCTTATGTGTTGGACTTGGTGATTGGGTTGGGATGATTCCAATGGCAGCACTAATTGCAATAATGATCATGGTTTCAATCGGAACATTCAGCTGGCAATCTATTGCAGATCTTAAAAAACATCCTCGTAGTTCTTCTATCGTTATGTTAGCCACTGTAGTGACTGTAGTCACAACTCATAATTTAGCTTTTGGAGTACTAGTTGGAGTTTTACTATCAGGAATATTCTTTGCCGGAAAAATTTCACAAATATTTCGTTTATCATCTGTATCAACAACCGATGGTAAATCAAGAACTTACATAGTTGAAGGTCAGGTCTTTTTTGCATCTTCAGAGAAATTTTTAAATTCTTTTGATTTTCAGGAAGCGCTTGAGACAGTGACAATAGACCTCACAAAAGCGCACATTTGGGATATTTCCAGTGTAGCAGCACTTGATACGGTAATTTTAAAGTTTCAACGAGAAGGCGCTGAGGTTAAACTTGTTGGATTGAATGACGCTAGTGAAACAATAGTTGATGAATTAACTGTTTACGATAAGTCAGGTGGGCTTAAGAGACTTATTTCAAAATAAAAGGTTTTAAAAACATGGAAAGAATGCTGGCATTTGTTGATGGTTCTATTTACAGCGAAAGTGTTTGTGATCACACGATATGGATAGCTCAAAAAAATCATTCAAAAGTATCTGTTTTCAATGTGATTGATGTGAGCGAAACAAGCCATAACGCCGCAAATTTTTCTGGAAATCTTGTTGCTGAGGCTCGCAGCACACTCCTATCTGAACTTGCTGAATTAGACAATAAAAGAGCTAAGCTGGCTCAAAAAAAAGGAAGATTAATTTTGGAGAATTCTGAAGCCCGTTTAATAGCGGGTGGCATAAAAAATATAGATACCCATCTCCGACACGGAGACTTTGTTGATACCGTAACTGAATTTCAAAAAGAGGCCGATATTTTAATCATCGGCAAAAGAGGAGAGGCAGCCAACTTTGCCAAACTACACCTTGGTTCAAATCTTGAAAGACTAATTAGGGCAGCAAATAAGCCAGTTCTGGTTGCAGCCCGAAATTTCAAACCAATTAAAAGAGTGCTCATAGGATTTGACGGAGGGAAAAGTGCTATTAGGGCGGTAGAACATGTCTCAAATCACGACTTATTTAAAGACCTCGAATGTCATCTTTTATCTGCTGGAAGAATTGACATCAATCGAAAGGGAAAGTTAGAGGCTGCTGAAAGGTTGCTCACGGAAAAAGGTCGCAAAACTAAAACTTTTAAAACCGCAGGGGATGCTGAAACGGTAATAAGTGATCACGTAGAGCAGCATAATATAGACCTATTGGTCGTGGGAGCTTATGGACACTCGAGAATACGAAATCTAATGATAGGGTCAACAACTACGCAAATGATAAGGTCTTGCCTAATTCCAGTTTTATTATTTCGCTAATTAACTGAACAAAGCCTTATTTATTTTTTGATTTTTTTAAAAAAAATTCTTTTTGTAATGGTAATTTTTCTCAATTTTATAAACTTAGGCATTTCAGATATAACAGGATATAACTTATGTTCTGGACCGATAGATACGGGGCTTGCAATGAAACGGACGCGAAATGATACTGAAGATAGTGAATTTTTTCTAGACCTATTGAAGGACCAGTTTGTGTTTTTTTATGCGCTAACAAATGTGATAATCGATGCCTATAAAAAAGCTCGAAAAAATTATAATGCAGAAGAATGCATGAATTCTAGTAAAGAGAAAGAGGCAGGCTAATACTATTTGAGTAGTGGGTAGCCATTTTTTATCCCACATTTTGTCTTAAATTCTACAGGACGGCATTGGACAAGTCCAGCACTTATTATCCCATAATATTTTGATTTTATTGAGATATTTTTGAATTAAAGATGATAAAAGATGATAGTAATGAGGGTAGTGCGGCGGAGGGGAAGAACTCCGAATACCCATTTAACCTATTGTTTTATAGATATTTTTTTACTTATTAAGAATACTACCCCACATTTTACCCCACAAATTTTATTGAAAAATGTAGTCTTTAAGTCTGGTGTATTTTCGTTTGAGGGTTACTAAACTGGTTTGATAATCAGCTTAAGTTTTTTAATATGGGTGGTGGTCCATGTACCGTGGACCTGTGACCACGGACCCCGCAGGGTTGATGGATCGCCAATTTTTAACCAATGAATTTTCGAGAGAACCAAAAATATCTTTTAGAGTAAATCAACTTAAAAATATTATCTTGCCTATATATTTAAGAACTCTTCTTTTAATCTAACTCAAAATTTCTATATTTTTTTGCCTGTATAATCAGTTGGTTTTTATAATGCTCCACACTTTCAGTCGCTTTTTCAAATTTTATAAAGAGCTTTTTTCCACCAGTATCAATATAGTATCCGTCAACTTGCAAAGTTATCATTTTCGCATGAGGATCCTTGATCCCATGCTGTGCATGCAAACTCGAAATAATGGAGTTCTGATGGTCAGAATTCATATGGTCCATTATTCTGGTACTAGATATTTCGAGCCAATCTGGATTTTTATTTTTCATTCAAAAAAATCTTTCCATTTGCAAACATTGATCTATATTTTAAATCAATAATGATTATCATTTACAACTTATTTTAGCAATTCTTAGTTAAGGCATATTGTAGCAAAATGAAAATAGCGCACTTTTATATCGGTTGCTGATGATAAAGATAGGAGGTTCTGTCTGGAACTATAGTTCTTCTGACAGTAATAAGCTTTATGTAATGAAAAATTTTTTAAGAACATTTTTAGTTTTATTTTTTTTGCTTATTACAAAATCATCTTTAAGTAATTGCGAAATAGCGAATAATGATGACAGAATTGTTGCAGCAGGGGGTTCCGTCACAGAAACAATCTTTTTTTTGGAGAAAGAAAAAAATTTAGTTGCAAGAGATTTAACCTCTAATTTTCCGCCAAAAGCGTTAGAATTGCCATCTATAGGATACGTAAGGAATCTCTCATCAGAGGGTTTGCTATCACTGAAACCAACGTTAATACTAGCCGAAGCCGATGTTGGACCAGATAATGTTATTGAGCAAGTCAAGAAAACATCTATAGAACTTAGGATAGTCCCTGATAACTATAGTGAAGAGGGGATAATGTCTAAAGCGTTGTGTATCGGATCGATACTTGATGTTGATGATGAATTATTAAACGAAAAAATAAACTCACTAAAAAAATCTATAAATACACTCAATAATGTGAGAGAGAAAGCAAAGTCGAGAAAAAAAATTATTTTGATTTTAATGATGAGAGGGACTTCACCAATTGTTGCGGGCTCTGAAACATCAGGAGATGGTTTCATTGCAATGACTGGAAACGAAAATGCATTCCTTGATATGTCAGGTTGGAAGCCAGTTGGCTTGGAGAATATTATCGAAAGTAACCCCGATTACATAATAGTTACAAAAAGAGGTTTTTCTGGTTTCAAAAATACAGAAGATTTTCTGAAGCAGACTGGTTTAATAGCTACACAGGCCGGAAAAAATGGAAAACTTATTGTTGGTGATGGAATGGAGATGCTTGGCTTTGGGCCAAGAACACTCACATTTGCCGCCAAAATTTCAGAACTCCTAACTCATGAATAATTAAACGAATAGCAAGAATGATTTCATTACGTCAATTAATGAATACTAAACAAATTTTTTGGATATCTGTTCTATCTATAGCCGTAATTTTTTCAACCATAGCTGCAATAAGTTTTGGGGGGGTAGATGTCGAACTCAAAAATATTTTTACAGGTACCATTAGTCCTCTCGAACTCGAGGTGCTAGCAAATATCAGGGGTCCAAGAGTTTTACTTGCAGCTGTAGTTGGGGCTGCTCTAGGTATATCAGGAGCAGCATTGCAAGGATTGTTTAGAAATCCCTTAGCAGATCCAGGTTTGATTGGTGTTTCAGCAGGTGCAGCTCTTGGTGCGGTATCAGCCATTGTTTTTTTTAAAGACGGTCTTTTTGGTTTGCAATTTGGAATTTTCTTAGTTCCATTAGCTTCCGTTTTAGGTTCTTTAATTGTTATTGGTCTAATTTTTACCTTGACGAGTGGATTTACGCAATCGGGAATAACTTATATGTTACTTGTTGGTATCGCATTAAATGCGCTTGCAACTGTAGGTATTGGCTTTCTCACATTTATAAGTAATGATAGCCAGTTACGGGGTCTTACCTATTGGATGATGGGAAGCTTTGGCAGTGCTAATTGGCAACTTTTAATTCCTACCATCATTATCGTAACTATCGCCATTGCCAATTTGTTTATGATATCTAAAAAGTTGGATATTATTCAGTTAGGCGAGGTTGAAGCTCATAGATTAGGCATCAATATCAGATTGATAAAAATGACAATAGTGCTCTGTTCAGCTTTTATGATCGGAGCTTGTGTCTCACTATCAGGTATTATTGGTTTCATTGGATTGGTAGTGCCTCATTTAGTAAGATTGTTGGGTGGGGCAAACCACACTTTCTTACTGCCTGGTTCTGCGTTGTTAGGTATCTCAATTTCTGTGCTTTCTGATTTATTTTCGAGAATTGTAATAACACCTGCAGAATTACCTGTTGGTTTGGCAACAAGTGCTTTAGGAGCACCTTTTTTCTTATGGTTAATAATAAGGCTTGGTAAAAATTGAGTGTCGCATTCAAAAATATTTCGCTTTCATATAAAGAGAAGGTAATTTTAGAAGACATAAGTTTCTGTATCTCTAGGGGTGAATTACTTGGCATAGTTGGCCCGAACGGTTCTGGAAAAACCACATTAATGAAATTAGTGGCGGGTGATTTTATGCCCTCTAAAGGCGTTATAAAATATGATGATAAAGATCTTAAAAGGGTTTCTCTTTTAGAAAGGGCAAAATATAGAAGTGTAATGTCACAATCTCAAAATATTATTTTTGATTTCACGGTAAAAGAGATCATCCAAATGGGAGTTATCGGAGGATATGGTTTAAAAAATGAAAAAGAAGTAGCCAAAAAAATCCAACATATAATCAAACTTTTAGATATTGAGAAATTATTCTTTAGAAGCATTCAAACGCTATCTGGCGGCGAACAACAATTAGTTCATTTTGCAAGAGCTCTTATTCAAATTTGGGAAATGTCACATTATGAAACATCAAAATACATTTTTTTAGATGAGCCGACATCTAATCTAGATTTAAAACAAGAGGTCAAGATTTTAGATATAACTAAAAACGAGGTTAAAAAAGGTTTGGGTGCGATGGTAATATTCCATGACCTCAATTTAACTGCTCATTATGCAGACAAAGTTTTAATGTTATCTAAAGGAAAAATTGCCGCTATGGGTAATCCATCGGATATTTTTACTCCCGACACCTTAGAGGCTGTCTATGGTTTGAAAGTGAAAGTTTTAAAAAAACCTTTTCGCATATTCCATTTCTAACGAAAGAAAATGATGACAGATTTCAATTATTTAATAGATATAACAGAACGCTTGAAATTATTGTTCAGGGCTAGATCTACTTATCACCTTTTCATTATTTTTTTAATTTTTAGTATTAGCGGCGGTGCTTCATTATGGGTATCAGATCATATTCTGAATTTTTTGGGACTTGAGTCATTTTTTAGTTCAGCATTCATTTATTGGATACTAAAGATCCCAATAATAATATTATCCTATCAATTTATCCTTTTAGCTGTAAGTGCGGTATTTGGTGAATTTAAGCATTTTTCTAGATATAGCTTAAAACTATTCTCAATTTTTAAAAAAATGTTTTAATTTTTAAGCCACTAAAAATTATTAATTTCTATTAGTTGCTCTTATCATTAATTAAGGAAATTTTTTGGTTGAATATTTTCTATATTACAAGTTATTGATAGGTATTTATAGTTTTAAAGAGGATTAACTTTGGCAATATTAGGAAAGGCACAAGGAGTTTTTGACCTAGAAAATAGTGATTTTTCTATTGGCTCCTTCCTGTCAAAAAAGGATATCAAGCAGATACTAGGTGTGGATGACTCCGATATCGGTACACTAAAATTCCAGAATTTGGACGGCATCGGACGAGTCCAGCACTTAATATCCCACAATATCCTGATTTTATTGAGATATTTTTGATTTCAAGATGGTAAAAGATGGCACTGAAAATGGTAGTGTGGCGGAGGGGAAGGGATTAAAAGTGAATAAAATCAATAACTTACAAGGCAATGTGAGATATGTGTGAGATTATACTGGAATAGCTAAAGAAGCAAGCCTCGCTGAGTACCTACCTGCTCTGTTCGGGGTTTGCTTTGCCCATCTGGAATCTAACTTCTAAATTTCATATTTAATCAAAAAATAACTCTTCAAAAAAATTTAAAGCCAAATTTTATATAAACCAATAGTTTCTTCCCGACCTCTTATTTTATAATTAGAGATATATTCAGAGCGGAGCGGAAAATTAATATTCTCTCGCAGTTCTGAGCTTATTAAAAAGTTCGTATCGAATTCTTTACACGCACTGCAAATTCTACTTGCAACATTTACAGTATCTCCAAGCACCGCAAATTCTATTCTGTGTTTACTACCCATATTTCCAACTACGCAACGACCAAAATGAATTCCTATACGATGCTCTATTTCGAATTTGCCATTTTTAGTGCGCTCTTGATTCCACTTTTCTAATGCCTCGTTCATTGCGACTGCGCAGTCAAAAGCGTTCTGCGAGTCATTTCCATAAGATTTTGGTGTACCAAAGTTAGCCATTACGGCATCACCGATAAATTTATCAACCGTACCACTATGTTTAAATATGTTATCTACCATAATACTTTGATATTCCGACAATAAAACCAAGGTATCTTTTGGGTCCATTTTTTCAGATAACTGAGTAAAGTTTACAATATCTGTAAACATTACTGCCACATCCATTTCTTTAGTCGAGGATGTATTGAAATTATCGCCACTATTTCTTATTTCTTCCTTTATGTCTGGTGAAAAATAGCGACTTAAATTTCTATTTTCTGTTTCAGCACTAATTGTCGAGTGCATTACCCAACGATTAAAATGAATTAAGGTGGAGATTACGAATAAGAAAAATATTGATGTCATAAACCCATCAGTTAATGCCCATTTGTTTACAGCATAACCATTGGAAATAATTATATCCCAGTCATCCGCAATAAATACCTTCTCATAGGAGGATAGAGTCACAAATTCCTTTAGCGGTCTGAAGCAAGAAAGAGCTAGCCACAGGTAGTTTGCCCATAGTCGGGAGAAAAATAAACAAAACAGTGCGGTTAATGGAAACGACATAAAGATATAATCCATCATCCTTCCCGTTCCAACTATTTCAACACTCTGTAATCTATAACCCTCCAATTCATGTCCAAGCATGAATAAATTAAAAAATAAATGAAATGATATTATAGAAACAAACAAATAAACTGCATATTTTTGTGGTTTAAGTGTCAGAAATATTATCAAAAAAATTAGTATAGCAACTGCTGGCACTCCTCGAACCAGAAAATTATCTATAAAAAATTGCTTTGGCTGCTCAATCCATTCAAGAAATCCCAGTGTTCCAAAAGAAAAGATAGCAAGCAAACCTAAAACTTTTAGAAATCTAATTTCTAATCTATTTCCGGATAACACAGTCAGCTCCCGATGCAATATTTTAAAGATGTTTTTTTATTAGCGCTATACACACCATTTCTCCACCATAACCAACAATATCAATTCTCAAAAATTTGTTCATATTTTTAGTATAATTAATAATCGTTGTTATGACGACCTTCTCTTTACTTAGACGGTCTTTTTACCGTCCTTTTTTAATCGTAAGCTATTCGCCTAAAGAGGAGGCCACCATGCACGCCATCATAAATATCGCAGTTGTATCCGTTTTATCCTTGGTTACAATTGTGGGACATTAAATTATAAATGAGTAAAGCTAAAAAAGGGGATTTGGGATGATTTTGTCAACAATAATGGTAATTGGGTCAATTTTTTTAATGTTGTTTGGGATTGTTATAGGAGGAGATATAGGGCTTTCATTCAACCTTCCAGCGGCCGTTTTAGTTATCGGGCTAGCCTCTTTATCTACAATTGGAGCTAAAGCTGTGAAAACAGACCTAGACTCTCTGCAATATTTTGGCGAGTCCGCAGTTAGAGCAGGTTGGATTGCATTTTTTATAGGATTGGTAATGACTAGTGGTTTATTGCAGAACGAAGCAAATTTAATTGAGTTTTTGCCTAGAGCAATCTCGATAATATTTTTAGGACCTCTTTACGGCTATGTATTAAACTTTTTAACAAAAATCTTGTCACCTAGATAAAATCAATCGACGAGGGACTAATGCGACTGACTCGGATATAAAGTTACGCACCTTATCCGATAACAATCAAGCTATGGAACAAACGAACTGTCACCAAATTTATGCAGTCAATTTAAAAGAATAATTTTCTAAACCCGTTTTGCAACATGAGTGAGATAACGTCAGAAAGAAAATCAACCTAGAGTTTCTATGGTGGCATGACCTTCGAAGAACCTGGGCAACGATGGCGGCAAGGGAACGTGTCGATATGATTCAAATTTCCAGACAACTCGGTCACGCAAGTATGAGAATTACCGAAGAGCATTACGCTCACTACCATCCTGATTATATGGGTCAGGCGAGTGACCATTCTAGTCGGATGTTGCAAAATTTCCTAGAACGGTAGTCAGTGCCTAAAATAGGAGGCAAAACCGAGGCAAAACGCTTTAAACCATTGAAATCATTAGTTTTTTGTGGCGGAGGGGAAGGGATTAAAAGTGAATAAAATCAATGACTTAAAAGCCATTGCCTGATGAGTGCCTGATTATACTGGAATAGCAAGCGATGCGAGCCTGTTCGAATACCTCTGCGCCCTGTTCGGGGTTTGCATCGCCCATCTGGAATCCAATATCTCGGTTGCACATTTATCCCACGAACCTTCTTTGGCATACTGGATGGACTTTTTAAATTTAGAAAAACGCGGACGGCCTAATTGAAATATCATCCCTGGAGTCGAGTAGGTATATTAATTCTGGTATCATAAATGAAAAGAATATCTATTTCTTACCCCAAAAATAGTTAAATAAATTCTAGAAAAAGACGTTCCTTTCCGCAGTTATTGGAATAAAAAAATGTCTTTTTCAAACTCAATAAATAATCAGGTGCAAATTCGGCATAATCTATTAGAGGCAAATAACGAACTTCAAAAAAGCATGGAGAAACTGTCTACAGGGGTTCGTTTAAATTCTGCTAGCGATAATGTTGCTTCGACAGCTATTGCTTTCAATTTTGAAACAAAAATTAAAAGTCTTCAGGCAAGTCTAAAAAACCTCTCTCAGAATATTTCGATAACTCAAATTGCACAATCTGCTTTGGAAGAAGTGGCAAGTCTTCTCCAAAGAATGAGAGAAATAAAACTACAATCTGTCAATGATACAAACACAGACACAGACAAAGAATATTTAAATCAGGAAGTTTTGCAGTTAACGAAGCAAATAGATAATATACTTTCCACTACTGAGTTTAATGGAAAAAGTATTTTAAATACCTCTTTTTTGACCGAAAAACACAATGTTGAGATTGACGAATTTGACAATTTTAAAATCAATTCGTCTAAACTCAGCGCTTTATCCTCTAAGCCTAATGCAGGAATAAGCGATACTGAACAAAATGAGTTTTTATCACTTTATGAAGTTGGACGATTAAAATTTTCTGAGAGTGATACTTATTCATTTTCCATAAAAGACAATGAAACAGGTCTGACTTTTCAAAGCCCGGCTGTAGAAATAGCGGCAGATGAACCACCTTCTGACTATCGAGTTTTGACCTACAGCGCTACGCCAATAATATTTTCAAACGGTCACAATTTTAAAACTGGGGACTTATTGGAACTTAATGATATTACTTTTCTTTTTCCAAATAGTCCGAACCCAGCAGAAATGTATGCAATAGCGTTGAGCGATACTGAGTTACTTTTTGCAGATAGCCGGATAAATGCAATGAACGGTAAACAAAGTCCTATAAGCGTCGCGGTTGGAGACAATATAACGGTTTCAGGTCAAGGCTTTTCCCTGAATATTGAAGACGAAAATTCAAAGTCTAATTTTGAAAAATTTATTAATGAGGGACTAGAAAAATCTACTACTAAAACAAGTATCCAATCAAAATACCAAATTCCTAGGCCATTGGATGTATATGATGACTATTTTTTAGACATTGGTGAATTTAGAGAGGATGATTTTAAGTTTCGAGTTTCAATCGATGGGGTATCAAAAGATATTAACTTTAAAAAAGGCTTTGAAGATTATATTAAAAATGGAGATATAAGTGGCCACACTCGGTATCATAGTGATATAAGCCGAATACATCCAGAAAAAACATTTTTTTTGCAAGAGATAGGAAGAATAATCAGCAAAGAGTTGCAGATTATATTCGACGAGAGCGTTTTTGTTAAACAGGCTGGACCTGGGTTATTTGAACTAACTGATGCTAAAGGACGTTCGATAGAAATCTCTCAAGGAGAAGGAAGTGGTTATTTTTTTGGAACAGATAACCAAAATGGAGGTTCTTTATTTGTTGAAGGCAACCAAAAAAATAATATTTCGGTAAAGTGGGATGATAATGGTGAAGAATTAATCATTTATCACGCAAATGGAGGAAGTTTTCAAATTCAGGATGTTTCCAGCGAAGGCTCTGGCAAAATAACTTTATCCACCCCCTCAATTGAAAATTCAGAAATGAGTACATCAACATACACTCTTAGGGATGACGCAAGAGACACAAATGCAAAATTTACTGGATTGGTAGAACCAAGCGAACTCATATTAAATTTTTCAAATTTATTCGGTTATGCCGATGACCGTGTTTCCCGGACTGCAGACACATCAATTTTAAAATCTACTTATGGATTTAAAATTACAGATGGGGGCGGTAATCATTATATCAATTTCTCTGCAAATGACCTTTTAGACATTCAATCGTATAATAATACTGATGCAGATATTGAAGCGGCAATAAGAGAAAATTTAGAAAATCAGATTCTGGTTGGAGCCAATGGTGGTAGTTTTAATGACAATCAACTCAATGCCAATGAATTTCAAATCACCTATAAAGAGGGTGTATTAAAGATAGTTAATAATGTAGGTCGAAACCTTGCCGTTGAAGACTTCAATTCTGAATATGGCTCTGTAGAAGTTTATAACCCTGGTTTAAATTCTTTTTCCGAAACACTCTCATCTAAAAAAGCACACGTTTCTGAACTGAGGTTAGAAAGAGGATGGGCTGAAGGCTTTAGTGCTGAAGCTGCACCGTTACGGTTTTCTTTGAACGGAGATGAGACATTCTCGGCAAATCTACATAGTGTATTTGATATGTCTCAAACTAACCGGTGGAGCGAGGCTTATTTCTTTGAGCAAGCCATACAAACTGCAGCTAACGCGGATACTAATTTAAGAGTTGGTTATGATGAAAAATCTAACGAATTTATAATTATTGATTTGCTAGGTAGAGAAATTGAGATCAAGAATTTTGAGGCCACTGGAGACCAAGGAATAGATATAAGTGGCAACATTCTATTAAATACAACATCTACTATTGGATTTTCAAACCAAAATAATAACGTAAAGACACAAACTGAAAAATTTTCTCAAGGTGAATTAAACGAAATCACCCAAGTAAAACTAGATTTTAATCAAAGAGATGCCTCAGAATTTATTCTAGGTTTAAATGGGCAAGTTTCATCTGCTGTAGATTTTAATTTTGCGAATGCAGGTTTCAACGGGTCAAATTTAGAACAAAGCCTAGATTATTTATTTGACCGTTTAAATAGAGATTATAAAGACGCTCCCTTTAATTATTCATACGACAAGAAACAAAATGCTCTAATCGTTCGAAATATGAGAGGGGGAGAATTATACTTTGACGGACACTCCACTTCATCAGACAATTTTGAAATGATAGCAACAGCAATTTCAGGGCAATTGAATAATGCCGATATAAAACTCTCAAAAAATACCTCGGTAATTAAATACGAGGAACAACTAGAGTTTGTTCAAATTGATAAACAACTCGATTTGATAAAGCAAAATAATAAAACTATATCAGTAAAACATCCCTTAGATAAAAGTAACTTAACTCATAATATGAATGGTGAACTCTCTCTCAATCAGATAGATGATTTCTTGGCAAACACCATTGCTAATCAAATTGAGTTTGGCGTCGCTCAGAACAGGATTAGTTTTATGATAAATAATACTTTCAATGAAGAGAATAAGACTAAGATAGCTTTGGGACGCCTTAAGGATACTGACTATTCATTTGAAGTCTCTAGGCTAGTGAAGGAACAACTGGTAGTGCAATCTTCTGTATCAATGTTAGCCCAAGCAAACCAGTTAAATAAAAATATCCTTATACTTTTAAATCTCTAGCATTCACAAAAATCAACCTAATGTTTCTATGGTGGCATGACCTTCGAAGAACCTGGGCAACGATGGCGGTAAGAGAGCGTGTCGATATGATACAAATTTCTCGACAACTCGGTCACGCGAATATGAGAATTACCGAAGAGCATTACGCTCATTACCATCCTGACTACATGGGTCAGGCAAGTGACCATTCTAGTCGAATGTTACAGAATTTCCTAGAACGGTAGTGAGTGCCTAAAAAATCAGGCAAAAATCAGGCAAAACGCCCTAACCCATTGAAATCATTAGTTTTTTGTGGCGGAGGGGAAGGGATTCGAACCCCCGGAAGGAGTTTCCTCCTTCAACGATTTAGCAAACCGCCGCCTTCAGCCACTCGGCCACCCCTCCGCAATAAATAGATGAAGTTCAAATAATTGCACGGCGTTTGTATTATTCCTTTAATATTTTCCATTTTGCCTGTCAATTCATTCGCACATTTAAATAGAGGAAATTTATTAATTGGTTATTTTGGCTATTAGTAAATATTGCAAGATTTAATAGATAGCAGATCTTGATAAGCTATTGGTTCTGATTTACTTATTGTTTCAATAAAAGAGAAAATTATTTTGGAGCAAGCGTGGATTTAATTACCTCGATGCGCGTTTTTACGGTTATTGCAAGTGAAAATTCATTTAGAGCCGCCGCTGACATATTGGATATGCCCCCTTCTGCAGTGTCAAAACACCTTGCAGGCTTAGAGACCCGACTGGGTGCACAGCTCGTAGAAAGAACAACAAGAAGAGTTTCACTGACAGAAGTTGGCTCTGATTATCTGGTAAGATGCCGACACATCTTATCTGAAATTGACGAGGCAGAAGCAGAAATAACAGATGCTGCCGGAGAGGTAAAAGGAGTTCTAAAGGTAAGTGCACCTCCAGCTTTTGCTCACAGACATATTGCACCACATATGCCTTATTTTCTGAGTAAATATCCAAAGATATCTGTAGATTTAAGCACCACTGACTATTCTATATCTCCTAGCCATACAGCTATTGATTTACATATCCGAATTTCTGAAATGAACTCCACCGATGGGCTCACTACAATTATGCTTGCACCGAATACGCGAAGACTTGTTGCAAGTCCTCAATATTTAAATGCCCAAGGAATGCCAGCGGCTGTTTCAGATTTACAGAAACACAGGCTTATTACACTCGAATACGGGCATCCTCATAATAATTGGCATTTCAGAACTGAAAATGGAGAAATAAATACATTTCTTGCTAACGGTTCTGTGAGAATGGACTCTGGTGATGCTATTTTACGAGCCGTTTTGAATAATGGTGGCATTTCAATGCTTCCAACCTATGTCACTGGAAAGCACATTCATAATAAGCATCTAGTTCCGATTCTTGACGAATTGGTGAATGAGGATGAACCTATTCATGCCACTTTCAGAACGAAAAATCATCGATATAAGCGCATCATGTTGCTTACTACATTTCTTCAAGGCCTATACTCGCCAACACCTTATTGGGACCAGCACGAGGGCACTTCAGAGGCTGCACTGCGAGCAGCACTCTAAATATCGAGTTTTTGTTTTAATAACTGATTCACCATGCCTGGGTTAGCCTGCCCTTTTGAAGCTTTCATTATTTGACCTACGAAAAATCCAAATAACTTATCTTTACCGCCTCTATATTCGTTTACCTTATCAAGGTTGGCTGCTAACACCTCATCAATCATGGCAAAAATAGTGCTTTCGTCTGATACCTGCTTAAGTCCTTTTTCATCAACAATGAGCTTTGCATCCTTTCCAGTTTCAAACATCTCAGAAAATACTTCTTTTGCGATCTTACCAGAAATGCTGCCATCAGAAATCAGGTCAATTAAGTCCCCTAACTGCGAAGGGCTCACTGGGCTTTGAGCAAGCTCAATACCAGCTTTATTAAGTGCACCAAATAATTCTACACTCATCCAGTTAGCTGTAATTTTTCTATCTCTCCCATCACTAGCCAGCTCATAAAACGCTGCGGTTTCTCTCTCTTCGGTAAGTACATTTGCATCATAAGAAGAAAGCCCGTATTCATTAACCATTCTGTATTTTATTTCATCCGGCAGCTCAGGCATTCCCATTCTAAGCTCATCAATAAATGCATCATCAAATGTGAGTGGTAATAAATCAGGATCCGGAAAATATCGATAATCATGCGCATCTTCTTTTCCTCGCATAGCTCTCGTCATTCCAGTTGTGGTATCGAATAGTCTGGTTTCTTGTTTAACCTCACCACCATTTTCAATAAGCTCAATTTGGCGGTTCACCTCAAACTCAATTGTTTGCATTATGAATTTGACAGAATTAAGATTTTTTGTTTCAGTTCTGGTTCCAAGTAAATGTCCTGGTCTCCTAACGGACACATTTACATCTGCTCGTAGAGAACCCTCCTCCATGTTTCCATCGCATGTCCCAAGATATCGTAGAATCGACCTTAACTTCTTAATATAAGCAGCAGCCTGTTCCGCTGAATGCATTTCTGGCTTTGATACAATCTCCATCAAAGCGACGCCAGAACGATTGAGGTCAATATAACTTTTTAAGGGATGTTGGTCATGAAGTGATTTGCCTGCATCCTGCTCTAAATGAATTCGCTCAATACCTACCTTATGTGTGCTGCCATCAGATAGCTCTATTTTAACTTCCCCTTCTCCAACAATTGGGTGTTTAAATTGGCTTATCTGATAACCTTGCGGTAAATCTGCATAAAAATAATTTTTTCTGTCAAATACACTAAATTTATTAATTTTTGCGTTAAGTCCAAGCCCAGTTAAAACAGCCTGTTTAACGCATTGTTCATTTATTACGGGAAGCATTCCCGGCATTGCCGCATCCACAAGAGAAACATGATTATTTGGACTCGCCCCAAATACTGCAGAGGACCCTGAGAACAATTTAGAATTAGAAACGACTTGTGCATGAACTTCCATACCAATTACTACTTCCCATTCACCGGTTCTGCCCGATACAAGTGTGCTCATTGCAAATCTCCTGCAGCCCTTGGAGGTACTAATGAAAATTCTGCCTGCTTCTCAATAGCACTTGCAGTAGAGAATAGTTTATCCTCTCTAAAATGTGACGCTAGTAATTGGAGCCCAAGAGGAAGACCCTGTTTTGATAATCCTGCTGGAACAGATATGCCAGGCAAACCTGCGAGATTTGCTGGAACGGTAAATACATCGTTTAGATACATAGTAATAGGGTCAGAAACTTCTGCGCCTAAAGGAAAAGTGGGCGACGGCGTAGTAGGAGTTAAAATAGCATCAACCTCATTAAATGCCTTATCAAAATCTTCTTTTATAAGGCGCCTAACTTGCTGTGCTTTAAGGTAATATGCGTCATAATAGCCAGCAGACAATGCATAAGTTCCGATAAGAATCCTTCTTTGAACTTCCTCCCCAAAACCATCTGCTCGGGTTAACTCATACATCTCATCAAGTGTCTCGGCTTCTATCCGTTTACCGTACTTAACCCCGTCATATCTAGCCAGATTCGAAGACGCTTCTGCTGGAGCAATAATATAATAACAAGGTAGAGCATATTTTGTATGGGGCAGACTGATATCAACAATTGTAGCACCAGCCTGTTCTAACCAAGCGCGTCCCTTTTTCCATAACTCTAAAATATCAATGTCCATACCATCTACATAGTACTCTGCTGGTATGCCTATACGAAGGCCCTCAATGCCAGCATGCACCGCTTTTGAAAAATTGGGCACCTTCAAGGAAGCTGAAGTTGAGTCTTTAGGATCATGGCCCGCCATAGCAGAAAAAATTAGAGCAGAATCTTCAACTGTCCTAGTAAACGGACCTGCTTGATCAAGCGAAGATGCAAATGCAACTATACCCCACCTAGAACAACGACCATAAGTAGGTTTTAACCCAACCACCCCACAAAAAGCAGCGGGCTGACGAATAGAACCTCCCGTATCTGTACCCAAACTCATTAAGGCAGCGCCTGCCGCTACTGAAGAAGCAGAACCCCCTGAAGAACCTCCAGAGGATAAATTATTTCCGTCTTTTTTACTCCAAGGGTTAACTGAGGGACCAAATATACTTGTTTCATTAGAAGAACCCATAGCGAATTCATCACAATTCAATTTACCTAGCATCACGCCACCAGACTTCCAAACCTTAGATGTAACAGTACTTTCATAAGACGGCAGAAATCCTTTAAGGATGGCTGAACATGCAGTCGTTTCTATATCTTTTGTGCAAAACAAATCCTTGACCCCAATTGGCAATCCTGACAAGGAACTTGCAGTTCCTTGAGAGTAGGCTTTATCAGCATCCATAGCCATTTGCTTTGCTACCTCAAATGTAGGAGTCACATAATTATTCAAGCCCTTTGTTTCTTCCATAGCAGTCTGGTAAGCATCTAGCAATTCAACAGATGATATTTCTTTTTTCAAAAGTAAATTTCTAGCCTGCGTTGCTGTCATTTTTAATAAGTCTGACATTTAAACCCTACCAATTTCAATAAATCTCTACTCTATAACCTTTGGCACAACAAAAAATTCTCCCGCGTTTTCTGGAGCATTTTTTAAGACCTTTTCAGGCATTTCTCCGTCAGTTACAATATCCTCACGCCAAGCTAAAGCATGCTCATTAACACTAGATAATGGTTCTACCCCATCTGTATTAACCTCTTCCAACTGCTCTATCCAATTTAAAATGTTACCTAAATCGGCAGATAATAATTCTGATTTTTTCTCAGACACGTGTATTCTTGCAAGACGTGCTATTTTCTTTACGACATGTTTATCAACAGACATTGTGATATTTCCGATTATTGTTATGCTATTATTAATATTTGATAGGTGCTAACACGGCTCATGACAATCTGCAACATCGATGATACGATAACTTTAATTAATGATGGTGAGCGATTAATGGGGCTTGACATTGGCAAAAAAACAATTGGGATTGCAATTGGAGACCCGGAGCACAAAATCGCATCACCTCATTGTATATTATGGCGACAAAAATTTTCTTTAGACATATTTAAGTTGTTCTCCGAGATGGAGAGGCTTAATGCAGCTGGTCTCATTATTGGGTGGCCATTATTAATGAATGGAAACATCGGACCAGCCTGTGATTCTGTGAGAGACTTTACACATTCCCTGCTCAAAGTAAAGGATTTACCTATAACATTTCAAGACGAACGCTTATCCACTTATGCAGTTGAAAGAACTATGATTGAGGCAGATTTAACACGAAAGAAACGTCAAAGGAAAAGAGATGCTCTCGCCGCGAGTTGGATACTACAAACCGCTTTGGACCGTTATCAGCAAAGTAATCAGTCAAAAAAATAAACAAACTAGACGAATCTATAAAATAGCGTGTATATAATCCAACCCGATGGATAAAAAAATGCATATTGAAAATATTAACCCATTAGCGGCAGCTAAACTGTCGAAAAAGCATATACTCGGTATAGAGGGTATGCCTATTCCAGAAATAACCTCTCTTATAGAACGCGCTAATTACTTCGCGGAAAAGCCAAAAGACACATTTTCAGATATATTAGCGGATCACACTGTATTGAATATATTCTTCGAAAATTCAACGAGAACTAAGGTTTCTTTTGAGCTCGCCGCTAAAAGACTTGGTGCATCGGTTGTAAATATATCTATTAGTGGCTCATCTGTGAAAAAAGGTGAGACCTTAATTGATACAGCGACAACGCTTAATGCTATGCAACCGGACATATTAGTAATAAGGCATCATTCTTCCGGAGCTCCCTTACTATTAAGCCAACACGTTGATGCTGCAGTCATTAATGCTGGAGACGGAAGACACGAGCACCCCACGCAGGCACTACTTGACGCACTTACTATTAAACGCAGTTTAGGAAGAATAGCTGGTTTAAAAATTGCTATTTGTGGTGATATTAATAATAGCAGAGTTGCCCGCTCGAACATGTATCTCTTATCTGCACTTGGCGCAGATGTGAGATTTGTAAGTCCTTCTACTCTTGTTTCTCCATTTTTCTCTGACATGGGTATTCCTGTTTATACCAATATGGAACAGGGCATAGCTGGATGTGAAATTGTAATGATTTTACGCCTTCAAACAGAGCGAATGGAGGGAAAAGAGGCGCCTAGTCAACATGAGTATTTTCAGCTTTTTGGTCTTGATAGTTGCAAGCTTCAAAAAGCAGCCCGAAATGCTCTGATAATGCATCCTGGGCCAATGAATAGAGGAGTGGAAATTGACTCGAAAATAGCTGATGACAATAATAAAAGCTTAATTCGTACACAAGTAGAACTTGGTGTAGCGACGCGCATGGCATGCTTAGAAGCAGTGGCTGGGGTAAAACTTTGAATAGAACATTGTTGAAAAATGGCCGGATTATTTGCCCTTCAGAGAATCTTGACATTATAGGTGATTTGATTATTGAAAAAGATAAAATTGCTTATGTAGGAAAGGAACAACCGCAAAGTAATGTAGCAGACACAATTATAGAATGTAATGGCTGCATAATCATGCCTGGCGCTATTGATATGCGTGTTCAATCCGCAGACCCCGGCACAGAGCATTTGGAATCACTATCAGACCTACTTTCTGCAGCCGGCAACGCTGGTATTACACAGCTTGTAAGCTTACCTGCAACCTCACCTGTAGTAGATTCAGCTGTAATGATTGATTCTTTGAGACTTAGAGCATCTGGTTGCAAAGGTGCTCTGTTCCATTTATATGGGGCAATGACACAAGCACTAGACAATAAAAACATGGCGGAGCTTGGGATGATGGCAAAGGCGGGCGCTGTTGGCTTTGCCAATAGTCTCAAGAGTGTCGAGGACTCGCTATTAATGCGCAGGATCATGACTTATTCGAAAATGCTAAATAAACCAGTTATCCATCACTGCGCCGACCCATATTTAAGTAACGAAGCCGATATGAATGAGAGTGAAACTGCTATCCGGCTTGGTCTACACGGTGTGCCATCTATAGCAGAAACAATAATTCTAGAACGAGACCTTAATCTTGTGGCATTGACAGGTTGCAGGTACCATGCAGCACATGTCTCAACTGCTTCATCGGTTGAAGCATTACGTCGTGCCAAAAATAAGGGTCTTCAAGTAACAGCGGATACATCTCCAGCTTATTTTCTATTGAATGATAAAGCGGCAGGTGACTATGATACAGCTTTTCGCCTTGACCCACCGTTACGTGATGAAAAAGACAGATTAGCAATCATTGAGGCTATTAAAGACGGCACCATTGATGTGATCGCGTCTGACCATCATCCAATAGAGATGGATAAAAAAATGCTACCATTTGGGCAAGCGGCTTCTGGCGCAGCCGGTGTCGAAACTTTATTACCACTAGCTTTCAGCCTTTATTTTACAAGTGACATGAGCTTATCTAAAATAATAAATGCATTAAGTGTTGCGCCAGCTAAAGCAATTTCATTAACAATACCAAGATTAGCAAAAGGCGAACAAGCAAACATAACAATCATTAATTTATCTTCCTCTAGCGTCATTCGAGGTGCAAACTTTATATCCCAATCTCAAATTACCCCTTTCGAGCATTACCTAATTGACAGTAAAATTGTAGGCTGTTTTGTTAATGGCGTCTCTATGACGAATTAGTTTTATAATAATTTCTGGAGCTTTATCTATTCTAAGTTAGAAAATGAACTTGATAATGTATATTGAAATATTAATTGCGCTTATTTTTGGTTATTTGATTGGAAGCATCCCTTTTGGACTGCTGCTAACTAAATTCCTAGGTGTCGGAGACATAAGGAAAATTGGCTCTGGTAATATTGGAGCAACAAATGTCTTGAGGACGGGACATAAGTCTCTTGCTGTAGCTACGCTTGTTCTTGATTCTGGAAAAGGAGCATTTGGCATATATGCAATTGGCGTATATTTACCTGATGTATATTTAGGAATAGCGGGTGCGAGTGCTGTGGTTGGTCATTGCTATTCTGTTTGGATGAAATTTTCAGGAGGTAAGGGTGTTGCCACCGGATTAGGAGTCATAGCTTTACTATATCCTATTTCAGGATTTTTGTTTGTTTTAACTTGGATAACATTTGCTCTCTTATTTCGATACTCCTCGCTTTCAGCACTAATGTCATTTCTTGTATCAAGCATTACGGCTGTTTATTTTGCACACGGTGATATCTTTATTCCAATTTTGTTGATCACCGCTATTGTCTTTTTCAGGCACAAAAAAAATATCAAACGATTATTATCTGGGGACGAAAATAGAATTTTTTGAAATTTTCATCAAAACCCAAAAATTAAAACATAAAGAAAAGGTCCCAATTAAAAAAATGTTAAACAAGAACCAAATAATATTGACGAATCATTCATCTGGTGGCATTTGTCTGCTCTAGAAAATCTAGAACATTACTTGGAATATTAATTATTAGGTCCAATTAAAGTTTTTTTGAAGTAAGCATAAGAAGAACATATTATTAAAAATGTTACTTACCAGTTTTTTTGGGTTGGACTAGCAGAATGAAAGTTGTAGTAGTAGAATCTCCCGCTAAAGCGAAAACAATCAACAGGTATCTGGGGGCTGACTACACTGTTTTAGCGTCTTACGGTCATGTCAGAGACTTACCTGCCAAGGACGGTTCCGTTTTACCTGAACTCTCCTTTGAAATGAGTTGGCAGACTGATCCTAAATCTAATAAGCACATCAAAGAAATAACAGATGCATTATCAAAGGCAGATAAACTAATTCTTGCAACAGATCCCGACCGTGAGGGAGAGGCAATAAGCTGGCATGTTCAAGAACTTGTCAAATCCAAAAAAGCCTTAAAAAATATTCCAAGTGAACGAGTTGTTTTTAATGAAGTAACCAAATCAGCTATTTTGGCTGCGATGGACAGACCAAGAGAGATTAATTACGACTTAGTAAACGCTTACTTGGCTCGTCGTGCATTAGATTATTTAGTCGGATTCAATCTCTCGCCCGTATTGTGGCGAAAACTTCCAGGAGCTAAATCAGCGGGAAGAGTTCAATCAGTTGCCTTACGCCTGATTTGTAATAGAGAAGCAGAAATAGAGTCATTTAATTCTCAAGAATATTGGTCGATAGATACTAAATTAAAAACACAAGACGACAAGTACCTAACAGCTCGACTTATTAGCCTCGACTCTAATAGAGTTGATAAGTTAGACATCACCTCCGAAAAACAGTCAAAAGAGATAGAAAAAAGAATAGACAAAGCATCTTTTTCTGTGTTGTCAGTGGATACAAAACGAACAAAAAGACAACCGTCTGCTCCATTCACTACATCAACTTTACAACAAGAGGCTTCACGCAAACTTGGCTTTTCTGCCTCAAGAACAATGCAGATTGCACAGCGATTATATGAAGGTATTCAAGTTGGAAAAGAAACCACTGGATTAATTACCTATATGAGAACTGATGGCGTACAAATAAGTAGTGAGGCGATATTTACTTTGCGTGATGAAATAGCTTCAATTTATGGCGAACAATATTTACCTGAAAAACCACGCTTTTACAAAACTAAAGCGGTTAACGCACAGGAAGCGCATGAGGCTATTAGACCAACGAGTTTTAAACGACATCCGAATGATATTCGGTCTTATCTTGATTACGACCAGTTTCGATTATATGACCTAATTTGGAAGAGGTCCGTTGCAAGCCAGATGGCTTCTTCGGAATTAGACCAAACAACTATTCAAATCACAAATCAGGATAATTCGATAGAACTTAGAAGCAATGGTAGAGTAATTATATTCGATGGCTTTAGGCGCGCTTATTTTGAAAGTAGAGACGAGACGGGTGATCAAGATATTAAAGAAGAGGAGGAAGAAGCTATCCTCCCATTCGTTAAAAAAGGAGAAGTTCTTGTTCAGGAGCAAATTATACCTGAACAACATTTCACTCAGCCACCACCGAGATTCACCGACGCGAGCCTTGTAAAGAACCTTGAGGAATTAGGAATTGGAAGGCCGTCTACTTATGCATCCATCTTACAAGTACTGGAGAAAAGGGGGTATGTTCGTAAAGATCAAAAACGGTTTATTCCAGAACACCGTGGTAGAATTGTCTCCACCTTCCTTGAAAATTTTTTCAAAAAATACGTTCAATACGACTTTACTGCTAGCCTTGAAAACCAGCTAGATGACGTTTCAGGCGGAAGGCTTGACTGGAAACAAGTACTATCTCAATTCTGGTATGATTTTAAACTGAATATTGATTCAACAAAGGATTTACCAGTGCCTGATGTTATGGCAGCACTTGATAATGACCTTGAACGATTATTTTTCAAACCCGACGAGAATGGAAAAATTAATCGAATTTGTTCTAAGTGTAATGAGGGATATCTTGAACTAAAACTTAGCAAATATGGGCCTTTTATTGGTTGTGCTAAATACCCAGACTGTAGCTATACAAAACAAGTACATAACTCTCTTATTGGAGAAGACTCTTCTCAAATACAAGATAACACCGAACTAGGTATAGACCCGGACACAAATTTGACTATTTGGCTGAAAAAGGGACCATATGGTTGGTATGTACAGCAAGGCGGGGAAGAGATTAAAAAACCGAAACGAACAGGCCTATCAAAGGAGATTAACGCCGATCAGGTTACGCTAGAGCAAGCAATTTCTCTGTTATCACTTCCAAGGGAAATTGGATTGCACCCCGAAACAGGCGAAAATATTCAGGCAGGAATAGGAAGATATGGTCCATTTCTAAAACATCAAGGCAAATTTGTTAGCTTGACCTCAGATGACGACGTGTTATCTGTCGGAATTAATCGTGCAGTTGATTTATTGGCAGCAGCTCAGCTAAAAGCAGGAAGAATGCTTGGCGAACATCCTGATGGTGGGGAAATTGAATTAAAACGTGGACGCTTCGGAAGTTATATTGAACACAAAAAACTTCGTGCTTCGTTACCTCGAGGTATAGAAATGAGTGATGTAACTCTAGAACTGGCAATAACGCTTTTACAAGAAAGATCCGCTAACCCTCCTAAGAAAAAGAGAGCGGGTAAGAAAGCATCTGTGAAGAAAAAAACTACTAAAAAAATCTGAAACGAGTTAACGCATCAAAGTTAGTCTTTCAAATAAATTTTTAGGTGTTTTTATTTTGCTCTATTTGATATTTGCTCTCTCAAATTAGATAATAATAAACCCTAGCAGCAAAAAGTGATTCATAACTTGGTAAAAATAAAAAATTCATTGCCTTCTAAAGAAGCAATAAAAGATTTTATAAGAATAAGCTCGAAACCTATAAAATTACGTGAAATAGCTCGTGTTTTTGGCGTAGCTCCAAACGATAGAGCCGCTCTAAGGAGATTATTAACTGAAATTGGCGATAGTCCAAAAAATTGGCGAAAGAAAGAAGCATCAGATATCCCTGAATTATGCATCATGAAAATCTATTCTATTGATAATGACGGAATAGCAATCGCAACACTAGTTGATAACCCTATCGAAAATGCAGAATTTCGAGCAGAAATAGATACGTCATTGAAAAGAGGTAGGAGCCCTAGTTTAGGAGACGTTGTTTTAGCTAGAATTAGAAATAAACAAGATGATAAAATGACGGCAGAACTAATTCGCATTTTACCAAAAAACAAATACCAATGCTATGTATATGGTCGGACGTTCAAATCAAAAGGGAATTGGTATATTGAGAATGCCGACAAAGGAACACATAGACCTATCTTTTTAGACATGGCAGACCATGAAAAACTTGAAGAAGGCACACTTATCAAAGCAGAGTTAGTGAAAACATCTAATAGGTATCTTAAAAAAGCAAAACTAACAAGTATTATTGGTCATGTTACAAACCCACAATCCATACTAGAGATGACTATAGATGAATGTAATCTTGTAGAAAAGTTTCCAGAGGAAGTTTTAAAATGCTCATTAAATCCAAGACCACTTAAGTACTCTGAAAGAGAAGATTTAACTGAATTAAATCTGGTAACTATTGATGGATCTGACGCTAAAGACTTTGATGATGCTGTCTTTGCAGAACCAACTGGTGATGGTGGCTGGCGACTAATTATCGCTATTGCGGATGTCAGTCTTTATGTAAACGAAGATAGCGAAATTGATGTGGAGGCAAAAAAGCGGGGAAACTCTGTATATCTTCCAGGAAGAGTACTCCCTATGTTACCTGAAATTTTATCTAATGATTTATGTTCTCTTAAACCAAATGAAGAAAGGGCATGTCTTGCAGTTGAGATATACCTTGACGCAACAGGAAATAAAATCAAACATCGATTTATTAGAGGCGTGATAAAGTCAAGAGCCAGACTAACTTATGATAGTGTACAGTCTGTATATGAGGGCCTTTTTGATGAGGGGAAATTTAACCTTCCTGACGGAACGTTACACAATTTGTTTGCGGTTTATAAGTGCCTAAACGAAGCAAGTAGAAAAAGAGGAAGGTTAGAACTCTATTTAAAAGAACGTTCAATAAAATTTTCACATGAGATGTATCCAATAGATATTGAGATTCGCGAACAAAAACAGGCAAATGAGCTTATTGAAGAATTTATGGTCCTTGCTAATATCTGTGCCGCAGAGACATTAGAAGGAAAACAAAAGACTTGTATTTACAGGGTGCATGAACCGCCAAGCTCTGACAAACTAGCAGAATTGGTATTGTTAGCAGATGAGATGAATATAAACCTACCAAAATCACCAAATTTCACACCTCAACAATTTAATCTTCTTTTAAAAAAGGGGATGAAAACTTCTAATAAGGAAATCTTGCAAAATGCAATTCTCCGTTGTCAGTCTCGCGCTGCCTATTCAACTAAAAATGTTGGGCATTATGGACTTGGGCTACAAAGATATACTCACTTTACATCCCCAATCAGGCGCTACTCTGACTTACTAGTTCATCGCGCTTTAATTGCAGCATGCAATCTTGACCCCAATGGTATTATGAAAGACTCAAAAGAACTGATTGCAGAGACATGCAATCATATTAGCCAAACTGAACAAGTCGCAGCAAAAGCTGAAAGACTCGCCGTTAATAGATTAGCTAATATAGTTTTGAGCTCTTTGCTTGGCACAGAACAAGAAGTAGTAATAACTGGAGTTACGGTGGCAGGCTTATTTGTTTCTATAGGGAATGGAGTAGCAGAGGGATTTGTATCGAGAAAATCCTTGCCAGATGATTTTTACATATTGGATAACAAAAAAACACAGCTTATTGGGAGGCATACAGGTTGGAGGTTTAGGCTTGGTGATATTTTAAAAACAATGGTATCAGAAATATCCATTGTTAGCGGCAATATATCCCTATCGTGGATAACAGGCGGGTGTAAGGACAATTATTCTAGCCAGAATAAAAGAAAGAAAGTACAGAATAGAAAAAATTCTAAACCGAAAAAAGGCAAAGAAAAAAGGCTTTGAGGTTAATAATAAATTAAGTCTAAATATATTGACGTAAGCTTGACAAATTTACATATTTAGAGCATTTTGTCATTAATTTTGGGCATACTTAATGTGGAGAATATTATGGCGAAGCCTGCAACTCTTCAAATTAAACTAGTTAGTACTGCAGATACCGGTTTTTATTACGTTACTAAAAAAAACCCGCGTACCAAGCCGGAAAAATTAGAACTTATGAAGTACGACCCAAAAATGCGTAAGCATGTGCTTTTCAAAGAGGCAAAAATCAAATAACGAAGATATTAAATAATGCGTTGTGGTATAGACGTAGGCGGAACAAAAATAGAAATCGCTATACTTGCTGATAACGGGGCATTTTTGTGTCGAGAAAGAACAAACACTCCAGACAATTACAAAGAATTACTGGATACTATAAAGAAAAGTGTGGACAATTCTGCTAAAAGCACTGGATATTTTGGCCCAGTTGGTATTTGTATGCCTGGAAGCGTTTCAAAACATACGGGGCTAATTCAAGGGGCGAACACTACCTATCTTAATGGGCAAAATTTTCAGAAAGATCTTCAAGCCACACTTAATCGTTCTGTTCGTCTATCAAATGATGCTAATTGCTTTGCTCTTTCTGAAGCAATTGAGGGCTCTGGGAAAGGCTATACTGTTGTATTTGGTGTAATCATCGGAACTGGATGCGGTGGCGGTATTGTTGCAAATGAACAACTTATTACAGGAGCAAACAGTATTGCGGGGGAATGGGGTCATACACCCTTACCTTGGCCAGTTGAAAATGAATTTGACAATCATGATTGCTGGTGCGGAAAAACAGGATGTCTGGAGACATTTATATCAGGCTCTGCACTGATGAAAGATTATGAGCAAATAGCTGGCATAAAAAAAGATGGTCAAGAAATTGTAGTAGCCAGTGAAAACGGAGATATAGTTGCTGAGGCTGTATTACAGGCGGTGGAGGATAGGATTGCGCGGGGTCTCGCCATGATAATAAATATTCTTGACCCTGATATTATTGTTTTAGGCGGTGGTCTATCAAACATAAATCGATTCTATAAAAATATTCCTGGGAAATTGCACGGGTATGTATTTTCTGACAATATTAGCACAAAACTAACAAAGCCAAAGTATGGGGACTCTAGTGGAGTTCGTGGCGCCGCACTTTTATTTAAATAAGTTAAATAAATAAGGCATTCATTTTTGATCATCAGTAATTTGCCTGCTTCATATCTACATACAATCAACCTTTTCAATCAAACGGGCATTTGAAATAGCAGCATTAATAGTAAACTCACCATAATTGATGAGAAAATTGGTTACCACTCCATTATCGTGAAGTTCCATCTGGATTTGATATTCTGGCATAGCTTCGGTCGCATTTTCTCTAAAGTATGCAACATTAACAGGCCAATAATAAGCAGTTGTTACACCATCAAATTGAAAATCTGACTCGTAAGGCTTTTTCCTGCCTATAGCTGCAGCTGCAGTTTTTATCGCGTCTTCAGGAGTGCCGTTGACAAATATTTTACCTGATAAGAACTTTTTTTCTTGTCGAGCCGCTTCTAAAATGGTTCTTGTGTAGTTAACAGGAAACATTATGTCATTAAACAACTTTAAATTATTATTATATGCACCCGTATAATTTGCTTCAGCGATCTCACTCTGTGGTGGTAAAACCGCATATCCAGAATAAATAGTTTCAGGCTCATAAGAATTTTGTTCTCGCACGTCAAAACTGTAAAGCCGTCCATTTTTATGCTCCCATGAATCAGATTGGGAAACAATTGTAACTTCCTCTCCTGTTTCATAGAAAAACTGGAAAAGGTAATCCTCTTTTAATGACCAGCCATCACATTGAGCTTTTAGAACAAAGGAAATTTTTCCTTTAACATCTTGAACAGCAGCATCTCGATTTTTTTTTCCCATAGAAAGAGTATAATCAGCTTTATGAGAAACTATTGATGATGCACCATAAGATTTATGCACAAAAAATGTAACTAAAAATGGCACAAAGATTAATAAAAAAAAATGTCTTTTGTGTATTATCTTTAGATTTATAATACCCAAAAAATTAATTTTTTCTAAGTAAAATTTGTCAAAAAATTCTAATGTTTTAATACATGACATTTGATTTACCTTCTTACAACTTTTAAAAAAAAGTATTCTTTTTTTAAAAAAAAGTATTCTTTTGCTAATTTTTATAACCGCATACCCATAGTAACCCTAATTACAGAGCGATTTGTATAGGTTATTATTTATTCAAAAAAACAATAAATTCAATATTTAAACGAGGTTTATCTCAAACAAATCTCTATGACAAATCAATAGCAGAAATGGATAAGCACAAGCTCAACAAAGCACGTATTTACCACTGTGTAAGATAGAGACTATCATTAAAAACACTATTCTTTATATGATCAAGTATGGATGATACACCTAAATTTATCACAACAACAAGTGAATTAGAAACTGCGATTAAAACTCTTTGTAGTTTTGGTGCGGTGGCTGTTGACACAGAATTCATCCGTGAGTCCACATATTACGCACAATTATGTCTAATTCAGCTTGCCGCGGGGGAACATTGTTTTGCAATTGATCCACTCTCCGAAAATATAAAACTTACCCCACTTTTCGAAATGCTAGATAACACCAACATCGTCAAGGTGTTCCATGCCGGTCGCCAAGATATAGAAATTTTTGTGCATTTAACTGGTAAAGTTCCAAACCCAATTTTTGACACTCAAATAGCTGCAATGGTTGTTGGTCTTGGGGACCAAGCTGGATATGATAAATTAGTTCAACATTATCTCAATATAGATATAGATAAATCATCGAGATTTACAAACTGGTCCACAAGACCGCTTAGCGATAAACAATTAAAATATGCTATTGATGACGTGAAATATTTGATAGAAATTTATCATATCATGCATCGTGAATTGACCAAAAATAACAGATTAAACTGGCTTGACGACGAGATTACAGCATTAAAACAAATATCTTTATATCACCCAGACCCAAATAATTCGTGGAAAAAATTAAAGATCAGAAGTTATAAACCAGATTTCTTAAACAGGCTTAAATTTCTAGCCTCATGGCGTGAGCAGAGAGCAATTTCAAAAAATATACCTAAAAATAGAATAGTCAGAGATGAAACATTACTCGATTTAGCAGGAACGAACCCGAAGAATGCTGCAAAATTTGAAAATATTCGAGGCTTCCCCGGTGGAAGCAACGGAAAATTAGTGCCTGAAATTTTACAAATACTTGCAAACGCAGAATTATCACCTCGTGAAAACTGGCCAAAGATAAAGATAGATTTTCGAAAAGATAAAGCCCCAGCAGCCACGCTTGAATTACTTCGTGTACTATTAAAGCATATTACAGAAAGTGAAAAAATTGCTCCTAAATTAATAGCATCTTCTGACGATTTAGACGCGCTAGCTCGAGATGATAATGCAGATATTAAGTTACTAAAGGGGTGGAGGCGCGAGCTTTTTGGGAATGTCGCGTTAAAGCTCAAAACAGGCGAGATCGCGCTTTCAATAAAAGATAAGAAGATGCAATTAATTCATCTAAAAGATAGCTAACGAGTGGCATTAAAATTTTAACATCCATCAATGGTTTTAACCGACAATTTAGGCTAAATTATCTGGCCACTCCACGGACAAGCAAACTAGAATTTCTCTATTTCTCTGAGCCGCTTTAAGGGGTTTTCTTGCTCAAGGTTGAGACGCAATTTTTGCAGTATAGTGCTATTTTTCCAAGCCTTTTTAGTCATTGACTTAGAACAATGAATATAAAATTAATCTGAAAAATTTTTGGTTATCATAATGCTACGCTAAGCATACTCCTGCAATATTGCAGAATTGACACTATTATCAAGCAAAAGCAACGTTCGACAAAATAATTTCAGATATAGGAGACTCACCTTAACTACAGGTGATATTTAAGATGCGTCGATTTTTATTTTTCACAATAAAGCAAATTATTGCCCACATTTTTTCGGTAGATGGGAGCCTATTCTGGTTAATTGCACTAATCCAATTTTCAGTCTCTCAATTTTCAAAATGACGGCTAGTTAGACCCCCTGTCTTATTAACAAAAATATCGCCTGCACCCACGATATTTAAAACTGCTGTCCTCCTTGTTCGGCGGCTAAATCTACTTCAACGGGCAAAACGCCTGCGCCCATTTTTCGTCATAACTAATCTACAGCAATTATCGTTTTTCTTCACGTCTTGTATATAAAAGTAGACTTATTTCATATTAAGCTAGTGCCTCAGAATACCCATAAGCAGTCCAATGGGACCAGCTACAAAATACTGAGTTTTGTTGGTTATTCCAAAATCTATTATTCTATTTTTTCTTCAGACATTTTAATTAGAACTCGCTTAACAAGCGCAATAGTTACACTCTGTTTCAGCTCTAGAGATAACATATCTATCTCATGGGCTAACTTCTGAATATAAGAGTATTCTCTTCGCACCCTGGGAACCAAAAAATTAATTACAGATGTTGATACCATGCATTGTCTTTGTGTAAAATGATGTTCCAATAGCGGTTTTATTAACTTTTCTCCCAACGGCAATATTTCTAGGGTATGTATACTACGTAAACGAGAACGCAAATCATCCAACTGCCAAGCCATCGAAGAAATGGGTTCTTTAGAAATCATAAGAACTGTACCCATACTTTCAGTCACCGATTGGTATAAAAAAAATAATGCCTCCTCAGACCAATTTTCTGACACTGTTACCTCATCTAATATAAAATGTCTGTTTTTTAATTCCTCAGGGTACCAATTGACAAGGCTTGTTAATATTTTACCACTACTATTCTGACTATGAAGTCTACCAATAATTGATTTGCCGGATGCACTAGGACCAAAAATATTCAAAAATTGGCTTGGTTTTGGCCAATTAGGCCAATTTTTAATCCATTTTATTGCAAGTTCATTTTCCGGACTAGAAATTAACCCTAACCCTGTTTTTTCACTAAACTTAAATGGTAATTGGTCTATCATTAAAAACTCTGGCTATATTAAAAAGCAAAGGGCATGTTATCATAGACTTTTTTTTATTTTCTAGAAAGCAAGAATATATCTTGTTTTTCTGTCAATTTATAACCTAAAGAATTTAAATTTGTCGTAAACTGTGCGACATCACCCGATATAGTAATTCTTATAATCCCATTGGAATCTGAAAGTGAAATAGGATTAATTTTGCGTACGATGGGCATGGAAGACAAAGTCTTTTTTAAATTACGCCAGTTAGACAATGATTCTACAAATATTCGAGCGATTAATACAAAATCTGTCTGAGGTGAGATTTGATTTTTTTGTTTCCAAAATTTTTCAAGTTCCGATATCAAACTATATTGAAATTCTTCAAATAAAACAGCAAGATTTTTAGTGCCATTCAGTTCATGAACTTCGTTCTTAAGAGTTGTGATTAGTTTAGCGTTGTCATCGAATAAACGAGAACTGAATCGTAAAATAGGAACAGTAGTATTATGATCGATTTCTGCAGCTACTATCAATAGCTGGCTAGCCTTTACTGCTTGTATTGCTAATTTTAGTATCTCTTGATCTTCCGCGAATATAGCCTCCTCTTTCAACCGCCTTTGTATTTTAATATTTGGCTTAATAGACACAAATGATAACAAGCCATTATATGATTTACTATGTTCGCTCCACGAGTTTAACCAATTATTATTCTCGTTCCAAACAACAGCACCTGATGCCTCCTTCCAAATTGGAATAGTTACAATTGGTGGACTTACTAATTCTGCCCAAGTCAGGCCTTTCCGTCTAAAAAGAGAACGCACCTCTCTTGCGTCAAAGCAAAAATCTATTTCCCCTAAATATCGTCTAGCTAGAGTCGTCTCGTTGTGAATATGCAGATAGGAGAGGTAATCCGGTGGTTCCACCTTTGAAATGATCTCTGAAACATCTTCCTTACTGATAAGCAATCTCTTTAGAACCCTCTCAAATGCGTGAACTGACGCTTTGCTAATCCCGTATTCACGAGCTTGGGTACCTGTGTCTGAAATTTCATCAATCGTCACATTTTGTACTGCAAATGCAGGTGAGATACATTTTTGCTCAGCGTTTCCTTCTAAACTAAAAAATATAAGGCTCGCTGTTACAACAAGTGCCATTTGTTTGCAGGACAATTTGCAATTCCTATTGCTATGAATTAAAACCACACTAAAGTTTAATGAAATTATTATATACCATATAATAAGGGTCTGACCAGTATGGATAAAAAAAACAATCCATCCCCCATCACTTATTCAAGTTCAGGTGTAGATATAGATGCAGGAAATGCATTGATAGAAGCTATTAAACCTCACGCAAGGAGAACAAGAACTGACGGTGGTAAAGCAGAACTTGGTGGTTTTGGAGCTTTATTTGATATAAAAAATGCTGGTTTTTTAGATCCTATTTTAGTTTCTGCCACAGATGGGGTAGGTACTAAGTTAGATGTAGCTCACAAAAGTGGAATACATAGAGGACTTGGCATTGACCTAGTTGCGATGTGTGCGAATGACCTGTTAGCGCAAGGAGCAACACCTTTATTTTTCTTAGATTATTTTGCCACTGGGAAACTAAAACCAGAGGTGGCCTTAGAAGTTATAGCTGGCATTGCGGATGGCTGCCTAGAAGCCGGATGCGCATTCATAGGGGGAGAAACTGCAGAAATGCCCGGTATCTATAATAATGACCAATATGACTTAGCAGGTTTTTGTGTCGGAGCAGTTGAAAGAGATCAAATTTTGTCACCTGAAAAAGTAAAGTTAGGTAACGTGGCTATTGCTCTTCAGTCATCAGGCCTACACGCAAATGGTTTTTCTCTTGTTCGAAATTTAATTCAGCAGGAAAATTTAAATTATAATAGCCCATCCCCCTTTGATAGAAATATTTCACTTGCTAAGAGCATCCTCTCACCAACAAGAATTTATAAAGCGGCAGTAGAAGCTGCAATATTATTTGGTGGTGTTACAGGATTTTCCCATATCACTGGAGGGGGGTTAATTGAAAATCCACCAAGATGCTTTAGTAAAGATTTATGCCTGAGATTAAGTTTAAAACATCGCCCGCTACCTCCAGTTTTTCAATGGATCAAGTCCACTGGTAATATATCTGATGTTGAATTTGCACGTACATTTAATTGCGGTATTGGTGGTATAATCTTTGTTGAAGAAGAAACAGCAGACAGCCTTCTCAGAGTGATTAGAGAAACAGGGGAAGATGCTTGGATAGCTGGTCAGATAGAGAGCCGAATTGATAAACCTGTTATACTAGAGGATACCAAAAATTCATGGGCTTGATCTTTCAAAACTTTATGCAAACTTAAAATGTCAAAAATCGCTATTCTAATATCAGGGCGCGGCAGCAATATGACCGCGTTATTAAATGCAATCAAAACAAAAAATCTCGATTGCCACGTTGTGTGCGTTATCGCAAATAAAAAGTCACAAGGACTTGAATTTGCCGCAAAACGCAATATCCCAACTAGACTTATAGAACGCAATAAATTTGACAGCAAAGAAACTCACGAAATCAAACTTATTGATGTGCTATTAAGTTACCAGCCCGATTGGATTTTACTAGCAGGATATATGGCCATACTTTCCCCAAAAATTATTGAGGTTTTTGGAGGAAAAATAATAAATATTCATCCCTCTCTGCTACCTAAGTTCAAGGGACTTGATACACATCGCAGAGCAATGGAAGCCAAAGAGAATAAACATGGGACTACTATACACATAGTAACAAATGAGCTAGACGGTGGCCCTATAATTGCCCAGTCTGAAATAAACGTGTTACCGAGTGATACAAGTGAAACATTGAGGCATCGTGTACTTGAAGAAGAGCACATTTTGTATCCTCTAGTTTTAGAAGCGCTAACAAAAAAATATCTAGAGATCAAATCTTTCAAAGTAATTTGGCATCAAGCCCCACCAATGTTTGAGTTGGAAAATAAAGCGATAGAGGTTTCCGTCAAGCCTTTTTTGAAGATAAAAAATATAGTTTAAATCGATTGCCTATTGTTTCCTTTCAGTGCATTATAAATTTAACATTAGTTTACGCTAGTAAAAAGGTACGATACAAAAATGAAGACGGATAAATTTGACAAGCAAGCTGTCAATCATCTCTCCTTTTATGAAGGATTTCTCTCTCTATCTAAGATAGTAATAGCTGGTATTATTACGATTTTGATATTAATGGCTATTTTCCTTCTTTAAAAAATATTATTCTTGTAAAGCAATAAATTCATTATTACGTGTTAAATTGTTCAATTCTGAAATCATCACAGAAAGTGATAGATTTTAGCTCACAATCTCACTATCTATAAAAAAATGAGCGATTTCTGCAACAGCGTTTTCATAACTATCAGAACCGTGAACTGAATTAGCTTCTATACTTTCAGCATACTCTTTTCTAATTGTTCCCTCTGCAGCTTCGGACGGATTTGTTGCTCCCATTATCTCTCTATACAACAGAACCGCATTCTCACCCTCTAGGACTTGCACTATCACAGGACCAGAGGTCATGAAGGAGACTAAATCGCTATAAAATGGTCTTTCTGCGTGTATAGCATAAAAATCTTTTGCCTGTTTTTCAGACATAAGTATTCTCTTTTGAGCTACAATCCGCAAACCACTCGCCTCTATTTTCGCGTTAATAGCACCCGTTATATTACGTCTTGTGGCATCTGGTTTAATGATTGAGAAAGTACGTTGTATTGACATAAAATATTCCTTTTTTAAAAAGTGTACGCGCTAAGTTATAATTTTTAATACAAACTATACAATAAAGCCAGCAAACTCTATGTTGCAAGCCAAACAAGTCAATTGAGAAAACAAAACCTCCTATCAAAGGCTCCTTTCAAAAATATTTTCATATAAAAATATGTTGAACTCATATTAATAGGATTTACTTACTTTGGTGCCAACCACCTGAGTCAGTCTGAGTGAAATAGCGACAAACATTTTGAGGTCTTAAGGACAAATCACGCCATTGACCTCTTGCATTTTCTAACTCGTTTGTTGAGGACCCATCAAATAAATTAAACACATGCGTAAAAGCATTAGGTTTTCCTAGACTTAAACCGTTTGTTAACATTAAAATGTCTGCGTTTATTGGATTATCTTCAGCTGTTGAAGATAACCAAATAGGTGCAAAATCAGAAAGACCTTCATCAAATAAACCATGTGCAATAAAACTATCTTTTTTATTAGTCCACAGGTTATCGCTCAAAGATGAAAGTTTATCCTCTGGAGCAACAATTAGTAATTTATTAGAGTTTCTAAGTGCTTCTTCTGCAATTAAAATTGCTGGTTCAATATAATCACCAAAAACGATATGATAAAAATCAAATCTATGAAACGTTTTACTCACTAATCAGTCATCCTTGACTGGTTGCCAGTCGTCTATAACTTGATTAAGCAGTCTTACTCCAAAGCCTGTGCCGCCCTTAGGTACACCAGCAGCAACATTATCCGACCACGCCTTGCCAGCAATATCAAGATGAGCCCATGGGATATTTTTGTTTATAAACCTATTTAGAAAACAAGCTGCCGTTATGGATCCACCGAGTGGACCACCTATATTTTTCATGTCTGCAATATGCGATTTGAGCTGTTTGTTATAGGCCTCTTCCATTGGCATCCTCCAGCTTTTTTCAGAAACTTTCTTCCCTGCCCTCATGATTTGCTCGCATAGTTTATCACTATTAGAGAACAAACCTGCGTATTCTTTGCCCAAAGACGCGATTATAGATCCTGTCAAGGTCGCAAGATCAATGATAGCTTGGGGTTTATATTCTTGCTGGACGTAAGTAAGCACGTCTGCAAGCACAAGCCTGCCCTCTGCGTCCGTATTTATCACCTCAATAGTTTGACCTGACATAGAAGTAACTACATCTCCAGGCCGCTGTGCATTGCCATCCGGCATATTTTCAACAAGACCAATAACCCCGACCACATTTTTATTGACTTTTCGGCCAGCTAAGGCACACATGGCGCCGGTTACCGCCCCTGCTCCTCCCATATCCCATTTCATATCTTCCATCCCTCTTGAGGGCTTTATGGATATACCACCAGTATCAAAGCACACACCTTTACCCACCAAGGCTAATGGTGATTCCTCTCCTCCTCCATTCCACTCCATCACCACAATAATGGACTCTCGAACACTACCTTGACCAACACCAAGAAGAGCACCCATACCAAGTTTCATCATTTCTTTTTCAGTTAGGATAGAAACTCTTAAACCTAGTTCATTTAGCTGCTCACACCTTTCGGCAAACTTTTTAGGAAAAAGGACATTAGCCGGTTCAAAAGCAAGGTCTCGTGCCAGATGCACACCATCCGCAATAGCTTTCACATTTGACCATATTTTCTCAAATCGAGTTTCTTTAATACCCGTAATAACAAGAGTTACATCTGTAGACACTAATTCTTTTTTAGAGAAATATTTGTTAAATTCATAAGAAGCAAGAGTTGCCCCTAACAAAATACCTTCTATAATTTCATCCTTCAAATTCTCAGGCGCAAAAATTACTTCATGAAATGGCTTTTTTTTCATCGCTTTAAAAAGTTCATCGCCCCATTTTTCTGCCTCGACTATTGTTTTTAGCCCTTCTCCCATCCCACCAATCAGAACATTATGATTTTTAGGAAAAACAGATAAAAAAGCACCATTTTTTGCTTTGTAAGAGACCCTGTCCATGCAATCACTTATGTTATCAGCTAAGTCTTTTTTTACATCTTGAAGAAATTCAAGTTTGTTATTTACACAAAAAACAGTAGCACTCTGTTTCGGGCTTAATGAAAAAATAGCTTTAAATTGAAAACTCATTTTATGAAATTCCTACAAAGTTATTAGCAAATATTTGCAGCATATAATAAAAACGCTAGTTTTATGGGGGTTGTGAAGAACATTTGCAATAAAAATCGTTTTGCATAAGTCATATAAGACACTATCTTATATTTTAATTTATATGTGCAAATTTAGAAAAATATGTTTAAAACTATGGAAAAAAAGCAGCTTTTGGTACTTTCATGAACAACCAAATCAACAAATATTTATTTAACCATATTGTGGGAATATGGTTAATTATATTAAGCTGTTTAATGATTGTAATATGGTTAAATCAATCTCTTCGTATATTAGAGATTGTCATCACGCAAGGGGCCTCTTCTATAGAGTTTTTGAGCTATTCTATCCTTGCAGCGCCTCTCTGGATGATTGTTACTATTCCGATTTCTGCATTTATAGCTATATTGTGGACACTTCATCGTTTTCTCGCAGATAGAGAAATTGTTGTAATGCATGCTGTTGGCTTGAGCCCACTCCAACTTTCTATTGCGCCGATTAGTTTTAGTTTGATATTATGTTTTCTTTTGTTTTTTAATTCATTGGTGCTACTCCCGCTAAGCTTTTCTAAATTTAAAACAGTTCAAGATGATGTGCGCAACACTATTCCAAAATTACTAATACAAGATAATGTTTTCATCGATATTGATAAAAATTTAACAATTTTCATAGGAGAAAAGCATTCCAGAAATGCAGTTGGAAATGTATTCATTCAAGATAGACGCGATCGAATTCATCATGTTACGTTCACAGCAAAATCTGGAGAATTCAGAACTTTAAAAAATAAGCCTGTATTTGTTCTTCTTCAGGGTCAAAGGACCGAAACAAGCGTTGAACTAAGAAAAAGTACAACCTTGTCATTTGATAGTTATACACTCAACATCACAAGAGCTAATGAAAAACAATCTACCTTGGAGCGTATAAAAGATGCAAATGAAGAGTCTGTCTCAAACCTATTTAAACGTGAGCTGGCACTAAATGATCGTTATTGGCGACAAAGATATGCAGAAGGACATTATAGATTATCTTCTCCAATAATGGTTGTTTCTTTATCATTTACGGCCGTTGCTCTATTTTTTTATCGACTTTCAAAGCAATTAAGCAATGTAAAACGCTTATTACTCGCTGGGCTTCTAGGTTTTGGCATTCAAATTTTATACATTGTTAGCAAGTCAGCAGTGATTAATTATCCATTTTTATGGCCATCAATGTACATTATTCCTGTCGTACCGGTGATAATTGGTTTCTTGAGCATAGTTCGCAGCAGTCAAAAAGATAAATTACTAAACTTTCAATTAGCGGAGCTTTAGGAGTGAACTGGTTTCCATCCTTAACTGTGACAATCTATCTAGCGCGGATCTACTTAATGTGGGTGAGTGGAACCTTGCTCATATTACTAAGTTTTGTTTCTCTTATAGATTTTGTAGAATTATTTCATCGTGTATCAAAATATGATTTAGATGTCTCTAATTTTAACGTATTTATGCTAGGTTTGTTTAATTTACCCACACTATTTGATGAAATTCTGCCATTCGGATTACTATTTGGTTCTGCTATTTGCTTTTATTTCTGGTCGAAATCTCGTCAAATTGTTGCTATTAGAAGCTTCGGCCTTAATATTTGGCAGACCCTCTTCCCCGTAATAATAGCAGCTGGATTTATCGGTTTAATACATATACTTATTTTAAACCCGATTTCCGCTATTATAAGTCAACAACATGACTCACAAATGAATTCTATTTTCAAAAATCAAAAAAATAATCTTGTATCCATTTCAGCTTCAGGAATTTGGCTTAGAGATACATTTGTGAACGATAAAATAATCATTAATGGCTCAAATATGAATACGGAAAAAGCCATTATTTTCAATCCAGTCTTATATGTGCTCAATGAGTCTGGTGGTTTAAAGTGGCTAATAACAGCTAAGTCTATGAAACTTAACACTGGATTCTGGGTATTTGACTCACCGCGTCGAATAAAGCAAGACGGAAAAATTGAAATTTTGGAAAATTATAATCCAGAATCAACTTTGGAGAAATCTATTATGGTTAATGCCGGAAGGCCCCCGAGAACCATAAGCATATATGCACTATCTGATTATATTGATACATTGAAAACTGCTGGAATTCCCGTAGAAAAACTGCAAGTGCAATTTCATAAAACACTTGCTTTACCAATTCAACTTATTGGACTTGCTCTCCTTGCTGCTAGCTTTACATTATTAAATCTCGTGGGCCAAAGAGGAATAAGAATTATAATTTATGGCTTAATAGCCAGTTTCGTATATTATTTTATATCGGACTTAATTTTTCTGCTTGGTCATAATTCAAGACTGCCAGAAATAATTGCAGGGTGGCTTCCGTCTATATTAATTCTCACAATCAGTGGTTTTCTTCTTGCTCGTGGAGATGAACATTGATATCAAAATCTAATAATGTATAAAAAAACCTGTTTTATATGATTTTTTTAAATTTAAAAACTATGACTTTCTCGTCATTTTTTGCCATTTTATTTCTTATATTCCAATTGGTTTTAGTAGAGATTAAACCTGTCTACGCCATAACAAAAGCTTCTGTTGTTGCGGTTGTTGATGGCATTGCAATTTCCTCAATAGACTTACAAAATAAAATAAAACTATTGCTACTTACGATAGGTAAAAAAGAAAATACAGAAAATATAAGTCAATATCGTCAACAGGCTTTAGATATGTTAATTGATGAGACGTTAAAGACACAGGCAGGTATCTCTGCAAACCCATCTGCCTTGGAAAATGCATTAAAAACAGCGCCTTCTTTTTTCGAAGATATCTATGGAAGTAAAAATCTTACAGGTGCCGAGCGACTGCAATCTGCAGGGATTCAAGTTTCTACAGCGCTTGACCAAATAAGTTCAGACGTTATTTGGACAGGAGTATTAACAACAAAATTCAAGCGTCAATTTTCACAAGTCGATTTACTTGCAAATGCAGAGCGAGAACGACTGCTTAGCAACTTATCAGCCCCACAATATAAAATTTCTGAAATAGTTTTAATGCCTATTCCTTCAAGACCGCTGGACCAAACGCAAAAACTTGCTCAACAACTAGTACGGGCAATAAATCAAGGTGCAGATTTTAATGCAATTGCAGCCCAATATTCCATGTCAGGAAGTTCAAAGAATGGCGGAAAAATAGGATGGGTTCAAGCTCAACGACTCCCCACCGATATCCAAGTTGCAATTGAAAATGCACGATTTAAAAATATGAAATTAATTTCTGTTAAGTCTAACGAATTTTTTTATATTTTCAGATTGGAGGGGTATCGGGAATTAGGTTTTAATGACCCTGTCCTTGATAAGGTTTCAATCGCACGTGCCATAATAAAGCTACCATCTAATCTTTCTGACATAGCAATAAAAAAACAGGTCTCTAACTTAACCTCAGAAAGTAAAAAATTTGTCACATGCAAAGATTTAGTAGAATTTCATCAGGCCACTGGTAGCAACGTTTCTAGTCAAATTAATAATGTTGTGATTGAGCAACTAGAGGGCAGCTTCCGAGAAACAGTTCTCGAGTTAGATGTACAGAAAGTTAGTGACGTATTTCATACAGCAAACAATGAACTTATTGTTTTTATGGTTTGTGGTCGTACCAAGGTAGAGCCAGATATTCCTCCTCTTGAAAAATTAAAAGAGGCAGAATTCAACAAATTATATTCAGTATTAAGTCTCAGATATCTAATGCGCTTGCGAAGAGCAGCGAGTATCGAAATTAAAATAAAATGAGTTTTCACGGAATATCCAACAAACCTGTAATTGTAACATCAGGAGACCCAAGTGGTATTGGGCCTGAAGTCACCCTGAAAGCTGCACAAGTTTGTCGTACCCCGTTCGTGGTAGTAGCAGACATTGACCACATGAGAAAATTATCGGCTGAGTTGGGTCTAGATTTAGTTATCGATCTATGGAAATCAGGTCAAAAACTTAAACCAAAAACATTATCAATTATACAGCAAACATGGTCTGCAGAGATAAAACCAGGAAAACCTAATGATAAAAATAGCGATGGTATTTTAAGCTCTATAAAAAGTGCCGTTGAACAGGTAAAAATAGGAAATGCATGCGCATTGGTAACAAACCCAATTAATAAGTTCGTTCTATACGAGTCCGGTTTCAAATTCCCTGGACATACAGAATATTTAGCTTCGCTATCTGACAAAAAAAAGTATTCAGTCATGATGTTAGCAAATAGTCATTTGAGAGTAATACCCGTAACAATACATAATTCTATTGCCAAGATACCAGAACTCCTTACATTTGATGCTATTTATCAAACAATAATAATAGTAAAACAAGACTTACAAAAATTTTTTGGAATATCAGAACCAAAAATAGCCGTATGTGGATTAAATCCTCATGCTGGAGAAAGAGGCAAGCTCGGTAATGAGGATGAGACTATAATTAAACCCGTAATATTAAAACTTCAATCAGAAGGTGTTAATGCCAAGGGCCCCTTACCAGCTGATAGTCTATTTCATCCTTCTGCACGGAATAAATTTGATTGTGTGATCGGAATGTATCATGATCAAGTTCTACCTATTGTTAAAGCTCTTGATTTCGAGAAAACAGTAAACATCACACTCGGGCTAGATTTTATACGTACCTCACCTGATCATGGCACTGCCTATGATATAGCGGGCAAAAATGTCGCAAATGCAGAAAGTTTGATAACTGCAATAGATACTGCGAGAATGATGAGTGATACATATTTATATTTTACTGCTAAAAATAAAAAAAGAAAAACTTAAATGCTCGATCCTATTAGTAATCTTGAAACTTTAAAAGAAAGTTTATCTAAATATGATTTGAAGGCAAAAAAAGCACTTGGTCAAAATTTTCTTTTGGATACAGATTTTACCGATAAAATTGCACTAGCCTCAGCGCCGTTTGACGGTTGCGTAATTGAGATAGGGCCAGGTCCTGGCGGACTGACTCGCTCCATTTTACTTCATGGTGCAAAAAAGGTTATAGCTATTGAAAAGGACCCTCGTGCTATTTCTTTTCTTGAAGAGTTAAAAGACGCAGCTAAACCCAGACTTAAGATAAAGCAAGCTGATGCACTTACACAAACAGTTTGGACTTTTGGCAGTAAACCGAGGCAGATTATTGCAAACCTTCCCTACAACGTTGCTACACCATTGTTAATTCTGTGGTTAAAGCATATAAACGCATTTGATAAATTAACGCTTATGTTTCAAAAAGAAGTAGCGGAGCGCATAGTAGCCAGACCAGGATATAACAATTTTGGTAGGTTATCTGTTTTAACCAATTGGCTTACTGATTCAGAAATATTATTTGAAGTTCCAGCGTCAGCATTTACTCCAAGGCCAAAAGTTACTTCTGCTGTAATTCAGTTTTTACCAAGAAAGAAGCCACTGTATGATTGCACGATGAAACACCTGGAAATAGTGACCCAAATTGCCTTTAATCAGCGTCGCAAAATGCTTCGCGCTAGTTTTAAACAATTTGGTGGCTCTGAAATGCTTTCTTCCCTCGGCATAGACCCTCAGCTACGTCCACAGGAACTTTCTATTCAAAATTTTTGTAAACTTGCTAATCATTTAGGAAATCACATAGATGAAGCAACAGTGTAATAAATTAAAGCTGAGAACTCAAATGCTTTACAAATTGTACAAGCCCGTTCTGTCTTTCTCTTCGCGACCGTTCTGCATTTAATATAGATTGAACCTGTTGAACAGATTTGTCTAAATCATAATTTATTACAACATAATCATACTCGGAATAGTGGCTCATTTCGCCAGCGGATTTTGACATGCGTTGAGCCACAACATCACTTGTATCCTGAGCGCGATTAAAAAGTCTTTTCTCGAGTTCTTTTATAGAAGGAGGCAAAATGAAAACTGATACCAGATCCTGTCCTGCCTTTGCTTTCATTTGCTGCGTACCTTGCCAATCGATATCAAAAAGAATATCAACCCCGGAATTAAGACTACTTTCCACCGGTTTTGATGGCGTCCCATAATAATGGCCAAATACTTTCGCATATTCTAGAAACTCAGACCTATTTATTCTTGTCTCAAAATCTATTGTTGATAGAAACAGGTAATCTTTTCCTTCAACTTCGCCAGGGCGCCTCTGTCGCGTTGTCGCTGATACAGAAAGCTTAAGTTCTGTTTCCTGCTGCAGAAGCCTATTACATATACTTGTTTTACCGGCTCCAGATGGAGAAGATAAAACAAGCATTATTCCACGTCTGGTAATTGGAGGACCCATTTAGTTATAGTTTCCTATTCTTTTTTTGTTGCTATAGTCTTTCTATACTCTCTTACATTGTCGTTATGTTCGTCCAGTGTTTTAGCAAATCGATGCCCACCCAGACCATCTGCGACAAAATATAGGTAATCAGTCTTTGCCGGATTAAGCACTGATTGAATCGAGGCAAATCCAGGATTCGAAATGGGGGTTTTTGGTAAACCCCGAAACATGTAAGTGTTCCAATCGTGCATTTGCTTCAAATGCTTTCTCAAAAGACGTTTTGGAACAACTCCTTTTGTCTTAAGTCCATAAATTACAGTTGGATCGGATTGTAACGGCATTTTTGATTTCAATCGATTAATAAATACTGAAGCAATAATCGGACGTTCTGCCTGTTTTCCGGTCTCTTGCTCAACAATTGAAGCAAGAATTACTGCCTCTCTCGACGACTTTATTGGAAGATTATCTTTCCTCTTAGCCCATAGTTCTGCAAGTGTTACCTCGAATTTTTGTGATGCACGTTCAAGAATATTGTGTCTAGACATATCACGAGTATAAAAATAAGTATCCGGAAAAAGGCTGCCTTCCTGAGGAATAACAACGATCTGATCTCTCATATAAGGCGCATTATTCAATAAACTTATAATCTGTTTAGATGTAAAACCTTCAGGAAACGTAATCTTGTGTTGTAGCGATACCCCTGAGTGAAGTATATCCATCGCCTGTGAAAGAGTTGAATAAGCTGGAATCTCGTATTCACCTATTTTTGGTATAAACGGCTTCAAAGTTGAGTATTTAGCAATAAAAAACTGTGCTCTATTTGATATAATATTTTTACGATAGAGCTCCCAACTTATCGAATTGTCACCATCTCCAGGTCGTACTAACATAATAACAGGATTTTTATTTTTACCAGCCAAATTTTTTGAATATTCCGCAAGTACGTATCCTGCAAAACCAAAACCAATAAATAAAAATGTCAAAATAAAAACAATACGCAAAAACAGCCTTATGGCCTGCCTCATCTTTCTAATCAACCTCACCAATTATTAACGAAGCGTTAGTACCGCCAAATCCAAAAGAGTTAGACATCGCGTTATTAATAGTTTTCCTTCGTGATTTTAGAGGCACCAAGTCTAGTCGCTCTAAAATATCTTCTTTATCGTTCAGATTTAAAGTTGGAGGTAATATATTATCTCTAACAGCGAGAGTTGAGAAAATAGCTTCAATAGCTCCAGCAGCTCCTAATAAATGTCCTGTTGCACTTTTTGTTGAAGACATGGAAGCACTATCCAGACACCCCTCAAACAAACGCATTACTGCCTCCGCTTCAATTAGGTCCCCAAGAGGCGTTGAGGTGCCGTGTGCGTTTATATAATTGATTTCTTGTGGCACTAGATTTGCTCGTTTTAGAGCATTCTTCATAGCTCTGAAACCGCCATCCCCATTTGAAGATGGAGCCGTAATATGATATGCATCACCAGACATACCATAACCTTTTACTTCGCCATAAATTTTAGCACCTCTTTTGACAGCATGCTCGTATTCCTCAAGAACAACCACGCCTGCCCCTTCACCCATTACGAAACCATCTCTCCCTTTATCCCACGGACGAGAGGCAATTTCTGGGGTTTCATTATATTTACTAGATAATGCTCTAGCTGCAGCGAATCCAGCCATTCCAAGCCTACAGACGGCTGCCTCGGCACCACCAGCCACCATAACATCAGCATCGTCGATTTGTATTATTCTAGCAGCGTCACCTATGGCGTGTGCTCCGGTAGAACAGGCTGTTACAACAGAATGATTAGGTCCTTTAAAACCAAATTTAATGGAAACTTGGCCGGAAATCAGATTAATTAAGGCAGAGGGAATGAAAAATGGGCTTATTTTCCTTGGACCACGCTCATTCATTAGCTCCGTTGTTTCAACAATGGATTGCAAGCCACCTATACCTGACCCTACCATAACTCCAGTTCTTTCTTGCTGCGTCTCTGTCTTTGGTCTCCAGTTTGAATCTTCCACAGCTTCTAATGCTGCAATTATACCAAATTGTATGAATCTATCAATTTTTCGCTGTTCCTTCGGCTCGATGAATTTATCAATATCGAGCCCATATTCATCTTCTTTTTTAGGAACCTGACCTGCTATCTGACAAGTGATATCTGATACATTAAATGTATCGATTTTTGAAATTCCGGTCTTGCCGTCCAGCAGGTTTTTCCAGTTAGCATCCACTCCCTGTCCCAGAGGAGTAACCATTCCCATGCCAGTAATAACTACACGACGCATTTCATCAAACCTCTTGAATTATTAGCCTGACACCTAATTCGTGTAAATGCAGGCTAATGTATCGCAAAGCTAGTTAAGCAGCACTTTCAAGGAAATCCACTGCATCTTTAACCGTCTGAATCTTCTCAGCCGCATCATCGGGAATCTCCACTTCAAATTCTTCTTCAAATGCCATGACCAATTCTACAGTATCTAGGCTATCTGCTCCCAAATCATCAATGAAGGATGCACCATCAACAACTTTCGAATCTTCCACACCAAGATGTTCAACAACAATAGCTTTAACGCGACTAGAAATATCACTCATTATAATCCCCTATTTAATAGTCCAAATTGGACTTGATCATTTATAATTTGGCGTGGGTTTAGCACAGTTTTTAATTGCAGGCTAGTGTCTGATTTCATAACCTATGAAACAATTAGCTATAGCATTGCCATTCCACCATTTATGTGAAACGTGGCACCAGTTAAATAACTTGCTTCTTGCGTAGCTAAAAACAAAACCGCTGACGCGACCTCATCAGGAGTTCCTAACCTTCCAACAGGTACTTGTCTAAGTAAATTATACTTTTGTTTTTCGTCTAGTGAGTCTGTCATCGGGGTTTCTATAAAACCAGGTGCAACGATATTAACAGTAATTCCCCTACTGGCTACCTCCTGAGCAAGCGACTTACAAAATCCTATCAATCCGGCTTTGGATGCCGCATAATTGCTTTGCCCAGGATTTCCAGTTGCACCAACGATAGAAGATATAGAGATAATCCTACCCCATTTTGCTTTAATCATCGAACGAATGGCTGACCTACACAAGATCATATTTGCTGTTAGGTTAACATCCAATACTGACTGCCAGTCCTCAATTTTCATTCTCATCAACAATCCATCAATAGTAAAACCAGCGTTATTTATAAGAATATCTATTGGTGCATTAGACAAATTGCTTGCCGATTCCACCAGTGTTGAAACAGCGTCTAAATCCTGAAGGTTTGCTGAAACAACAGATGTATTCGAACCAATTTGTTCAGAAAGAGCTAATAGTTTTTTCTGACTTGTTCCATGTAAAACAACGTGAGCACCCCTGGAATGAAGCAGAGTTGCTATGGCCCTGCCAATACCACCACTGGCACCAGTAACAAGAGCAGTTTTTCCACTTAAGTCAAACATAAAAGAATCCTTTATTTTTAGTCTTTAAATATCCCCAAAAAGTATCATTATAATTACTACAAGAGAAATTATTAAAGGTTAAGAAAAATAGTTTGTTATATCCTCAAATGTCTCTAACGAGGTTGTTTGTGCATTAGGATTTGTTCGCTTAACGAGACCAGATAATATTTTTCCAGTCCCAATTTCAACAAAATTTGTAACTCCATTTTGTGAGAGATTAATGATTGTTTCTCGCCAACGCACTCGGGCTGTTACTTGGGCCACCAAATTCGAGCGAAGTTGTGTCACATCTTCCTCTAATGAAGCCGTTACATTACAATAAACTTTTAATCTAGGGGGGGCAAACTTACATTTCGCCAACGCGGTCGACATAATATCTGCTGCTGGGGACATTAAATCACAATGAAATGGTGCGCTGACCGGAAGCATTAGACTTTTCTTAACTCCAATCTGAGTTGCCATTTCACATAATTTTTTTACTGCATTTTTATGACCACTTACAACAATCTGGTTTGGAGAGTTATCATTTGCAATTTGAATAATTTCAGACGACTTATTTGAGTTGAAAACAGCTATTAGAGCTTCTATTTTATTTATATCGGAACCTATCATGGCAGCCATTGCGCCTGTACCAACCGGTGTAGCTGATTGCATCGCCTCCCCCCTTATTCTCAGTAACTGCGCAGCTTTGGAAATTTCCAAACACTTAGATGCAGCCAGCGCAGAATATTCTCCAAGGGAGTGCCCTGCGACAAATGATGCATGGTTTTCAATATCACCGAATCTTTCCTCAATTGCTGCCACTACGGCTAAAGAACTGGCAAAAATTGCTGGTTGTGCATTTTTTGTTAATTGGAGAATATCCGCAGGACCTTGTTTCATCAAAGAAAATAAATCTTCTGATATTGCATCATTTACCTGTTCGAAAAGAAGTTTTGCAGATTTGCTCTCATCAGCGAGCGCTGCACCCATCCCAATAATTTGTGAGCCTTGACCTGGGAATAATAATGCAACGGATGCCTTCATAATTTATTATTTCCTTATAAAATTTCGTGGTATTCGATTATTTTTATTTAAATTACTCCTTACAATATTTGAACCGGGTGGTGAAGCATCTTTTTAAAAAACTATCAACTTGCAAAATAAGACTATTTAATGCATAACGATGTCGTTCAAAAATAAATTGTGTGACCATTTACATAAGAATACACTCCCTTGCCAGCAATAATGCTGGTTCGTCACGAAGTAATGTTATCGATGTAATATTATCGACATGACTATTAGCCATAAGGAGAGAAACATGAGGCTTTATGAATGCGTTATCATTGCGCGTCAAGATGTGTCTGCGGGACAAGTGGACGAATTAGTTAATGAATTTTGCTCTATAATAGAGAATGATGGAGGGTCGATTCGGAGGAGAGAATATTGGGGTCTTCGATCGTTAGCGTATAGAATTAAAAAAAATCGAAAAGGGCATTACATTCTTCTAAATATTGAAACTGTGCCAAAAACATTAAAAGAGTTTGAGCGAATTATGGGTTTAAATGAAGACATCCTTCGTTTCATGACAATTGGGATTGATAAACTAGAAGAAGGTCCTTCCGTCATGATGCAAACTAAACAAGAGCGTCCACGTTCTGAAAGAAGCGAGAGAAAAGAAATGCCAAAAGACGACAAATTTAATGCAAAAGTAGTGTCGGAAGGAGAATAATAAATGACCCAATTAGAAATTACAAGGGAAGCCCTTCGCCGTCCACAAAACAAACGTCGTAAGTCATGTCCGTTTTCTGGTCCTGGTGCCCCCAGGATTGATTACAAGGATGTAAAGCTGCTAACAAGATTTGTCTCTGAACGAGGAAAAATAGTTCCCTCACGTATATCTGCTGTTTCGGCAAAAAAGCAGCGCGAGCTGTCCAATGCAATAAAACGGGCGCGCTTTTTAGCACTAATGCCTTATGCCTCCATCTAATTAGGATATGAAAAAATGGAAATCGTACTTTTAGAGCGCGTTGAAAAACTTGGTAAAATTGGTGATGTTGTTAGAGTAAAACCGGGTTATGCTAGAAATTTTCTTTTACCCCAAGGAAAAGCGTTACGTGCCAACAAACAAAATCTAGCAAAATTTGAAGCTGAAAGAAGCGCTATAGAGGCTAAGAATGCCGATGCTAAAAAAAGAGCAGAATTACTCTCAGAAACTATTGGAACTTTTAACGTCAATATCGTTCGTGCTGCGTCAGAAATGGGTCAGTTGTATGGCTCTGTAACGTCGCGCGATATATCAGAAGCAATTGTACAAGCAGGCTATGAGGTAGAAAAACGTCAGGTTGTTATGGATGCTGCTATAAAAACGCTAGGTCTATTTCACATAAAATTAGCGCTTCACCCTGAGGTTACCAAGCAAATTGTAGTGAATGTGGCCCGCTCTCTTGAAGAAGCTAAATCACAATTAGCTTCAGGAAAGGCAGTGGTAACTGAGACTGAAAATAAAGACCAAGACGAAATTTCTCAAAGGACAAAACACGAACAGGTTGGAGATGTTGAAGCTAACAATAATCTGGTTGGTGACTTAAATGGCGATGAAGAAAAAATTGAAGAACCAAAAAGTGGATAATATTTATAATCACCCGAACTCTACTACCTTGCTTTCTTGAGGGCATTTTTGTACCAGCTTCCATAAAAGGCTGGTATTTTTTTGAGTTATCCCTGTTATCCTCGTTTTTCACAACTAGAAAATAGAAAAAAATAAGTTTAATCTATGAAACATGAGCGATAATAAAAATGAAGAACCCATAGCTTTATTTCCACGAACAGAAACCGAGGTCACTTCAACACGTTCAATGCCTAATAATATCGCTGCAGAGCAAAATTATCTGGGCGCGCTTTTATATGATAATCAGGTATTTGATAAGACCAGCGACCTTCTTCGTTCTGAGCATTTTTTTGATCCCCTTCACGGCAAAATATTCGAATCTGCTTCAAAATTAATTATGAGGGGTCAAGTTGCCAACAATGTTACTTTAAAAGCAATGATTACGGTGGATTCAAATGTTTACGAAATCAATATCGACAATTATTTGGGTGATTTGATTGATGGAATAATCTCAATTTCGGATGCTCCTGATTATGCACAAATTATACATAACAACTATCTTAGACGCGAACTCATTCGAATTTCTGACGCTGTTATACGAGAAGCAATACAGCCTGACATAGACGATTCTGCATTTCGTCAAATTGAAGCTGCTGAGCAATATCTTTTTAATTTAGCAGAAAAAGACAGCGCTGAAGTCGGCTTGCGCCCATTTTTATCTGTTTTGACGGAAACAATTAAACAGGCAGAAATTGCCGCAAATTCTGATGGACATTTGTCAGGTTTGTCAACTGGTTTAACTGGCTTAAATAATCTGCTTGGCGGCATGCATAAATCAGATCTAATAATCATTGCCGGTAGGCCCGCAATGGGAAAAACAGCGCTAGCAACAAATATTGCCTTTCACGCGGCTACAACCACACGCACAGGCGAGCAACCGGCTCCAGTAGCTTTTTTCTCGCTTGAAATGTCGGCTGAACAACTTGGCCTCAGAATCCTGTCAGAGCGCTCAGATCTAGATTCCGAAAAAATAAGAAGAGGTAAACTAAAAACTGATGAATTTAACAAACTGATAGATGCTAATCGTGAAATTAATATGGCTCCATTTTTCATAGATGACACCCCAGCGTTATCAATTAGTCAACTTGCAAGCCGCGCCAGACGAATGAAGCGAACGTCCGGCCTTGGACTGATTGTTGTAGACTATCTGCAACTTCTTCAAGCTCAAATTGGCATAAAGCCTGAAAATAGAGTTCAGGAAATTTCAAACATTACACGTTCGCTTAAGGGGCTTGCCAAAGAGTTGGACGTCCCTGTTCTTGCATTATCACAGCTTTCGCGTGCAGTCGAACAACGAGAAGACAAAAGACCGAATTTAGCTGATTTAAGAGAATCTGGTTCGATAGAACAAGACTCTGACGTAGTAATGTTTGTATATCGTGAGGAATATTATTTAGATAAAAATGAACCACAACAAAAAGACAATGAAACAAATGAAAAATACAACGAACGCTACGATAATTGGACGAAAAAACTTGAGAATACTTCTGGACTTGCAGAAATTATTATTGCTAAACAGCGCCACGGACCAGTTGGGAATGTTACTGTTCAATTTGAAAGCAGGCTTACAAAATTTCATGACCCAATTTCCACAGACCAACTTCCAAATAATTTTTGATAGCTTTATCTATAAAAAAAATACTAAAATCAAAATCTCTACATCTTATAAAATTAGGGAATAAGTTTGTGTCTGCTGAGTTATCTAACTTCATTATTGATTTAGAACAACTTAAGCTAAACTGGAGATGGCTTGATACCCTTACACATCCTAATTGTATCACCGCTGGGGTAGTAAAGGCAAATGCCTACGGGCATGGCTTAGGATCTATTGCTACTAGCCTGTTCGAGGCTGGATGTAGAATTTTTTGTGTTGCAAGACTCGAAGAAGCGCTTGAACTTCGTAATATTTTAGTCAAACAAAACATTAGTAAACATATTACAGAGATCGTCACTTTTGATGGCCTACAAAAAAGTGATATCGATTTTTACCATTCACACAAAATAACACCAGCGCTGAAAAAAGTATCTGAAATTGAAGTTGCTGCCAATTTTGCTAACATATCAGGGATCAAATTTCCAGTTTGGATACAATTAGATACGGGAATGAACCGTTTGGGCATTTCTGAAACAGAATTAAATTCATCACTCAAAAAAATGACAATAAGTAACTTATCGCAACTAGATATTAGTGTTATCATGAGCCATCTATCTTCGTCAGATACACCCTCTCATGAGGCAAATGAAAGGCAAAGAGTTCGGTTTGAACAAATGAGCAAAAGAATTGCCTCTTTGCCGTTATCGTTAGCTGCAAGCCATGGCATGTTTTTATCAAAAGAATTTCATTACGATATTACACGTCCAGGCATAGCACTTTATGGTTATCAAGACAGCACAAATGCTAACTTTAATTGCAAACCTATTTTAGATTGGATGGCGCCAATACTTCAAATACGCGATATAAGAAAAGGTGAGCAGATCGGCTATGGTGCTGATTTTACGGCAAATCGGTCCATGCGGATTGCGGCAATCGGTGCCGGTTACGCAGACGGTTATAGACGTTCTCTGGCAGAATTTGGGAAAGTGGATGTAGGGGGTTTCATTTGTACGCTAGTAGGCCGAATTTCCATGGATAGTTTGGTAATTGATGTATCGAACGTCCCTGAGGCAGTTTTAGGAAGAGAATCACAAGCTTGCCTTATTGGTAAACATTATAACGCCAAAGATATGGCCACTGATTTATCAACTATTACCTATGAAATTCTTACCAACCTTGGCTCTAGACCACAACGAATATATGAAAAGAATTGAAATTTTCGTTACATATTCGGAAACATATCAACTGAAAACAGTTTTAAAAACCTAACTTAAATATTCGTGTAATTATCTAGATCTCAATTCATATTGCGTGGTAAAAGATAATTAAAACATAGTGGCAAAAAAGGATTATAATGATAGATTTATTTCGATCACTCGGAATTGGACTTTTAAGACTTTGCCAACTGACAGGTAGTGTAGCTTTATTCATCGCCCTAGCTCTTCGCTGGAGCATAACGCCACCCTTTTATGGGAAACAGATTCTAAAACAGATTATTGATATTGGATATTATTCTCTTCCTGTGGTTGGACTTACAACATTGTTTTCGGGAATGGTGCTTGCTCTGCAAAGCTATACTGGTTTTGCACGTTTCTCAGCGGAAGATACTGTTGCGACTGTTGTAGTTTTATCCGTGACACGTGAGCTTGGTCCTGTTCTAGCGGGGTTAATGGTTGCCGGTAGAATTGGCGCCTCTATCGCTGCAGAAATTGGAACTATGCGTGTAACTGACCAGATTGATGCGCTAGAAACATTATCTACGAGACCAATGCAATATCTAGTCGGACCTCGTATAATAGCTGGAACCATTTGTTTGCCGATTCTGGTATTGATTGGAGATATAATCGGTGTTTTTGGTGGTTATCTGGTTGGCATTTACAAGCTCGAGTTCAATTCCTCTATCTATCTCTCTAGAACATTGGAATTTCTTGAATTGAATGACGTGATTTTGGGAGTTATAAAAGCTGCAGTTTTTGGATTTATAATTGGGCTTATGGGATGTTATCATGGATATAATTCAGGTCGTGGAGCGGAGGGTGTCGGAAAAGCAACAACTAATGCAGTTGTTTCTTCCTCTATACTGATATTAATTGCGAATTATACTGTTACAGCACTTTTTATCGGATAAATGTGATGACAAATAACAAAAATAAAGTTCCAAAAATAAATATGACGAACGTCACAAAAAGTTTTGGAAGCGACCCAGTTCTAAATGGATTTAGTTTATTAATAAATGAGGGTGAATCTTTATGTTTAATTGGTACATCTGGAAGTGGAAAATCAGTGGCTTTAAAATGTCTTATTGGGCTTCTCTCCCCGGACGGAGGCTCAATAAAAATAGACGGGCTAGAGACTATTGGTCAAAATAAAACTCAGCATGAGGACTTACTAAAACGTTTTGGTATGACCTTTCAGTTTGGTGCCTTATTTGACTCACTTCCAATATGGGAGAATGTCACCTTTAGACTGCGTCAAAAAGAAAAATTGACCAAGAGGGAATCTAAAGAAATAGCCAAAGACATAATAACCCAGCTTGGCCTCTCCCCCCAAGTTATTGAACTTTTTCCAGCTGAATTATCAGGCGGTATGCAAAAAAGAGTTGCGATTGCAAGAGCGATTGCTGACAAACCAGAAATACTTCTATTTGATGAACCGACATCAGGGCTTGACCCAATAACCTCTGGGGTAATCAACGATCTTATTCTAAATTCTGTAAATAGACTTGGCGCAACTACCCTAACTATTTCACATGATATGGCGTCTGTACACCAAATTGCAGATACAGTAGCAATGCTGCATAGAGGAAAAATAATATGGTGCGGTTCAATAAGAGATATAAATCACACAGGAATCGCAGAAGTTGATCAATTTGTTAACGGAAAGCCTTATGGACCTCTAACATCTAATAACACAGCTATTTCCTATTCAAATCAATCAGAGACTACAGATTAATGGCAAAAAATACTCAATATCTCTGCCAACAATGCGGTGCTGTCTCTCCGAAATGGACAGGTAAATGTGAAGCTTGTAGTGCTTGGAATAGCATTGTTGAAGAGCAAATAAGTATTAGACCAAGTCACGCAAAATTAGCAAGAACAGCCAATCGAATTGAATTTAGTTCATTAGCGGATAAAAAAACTGAGCAAATAAAAGAACGAATGCTATCCGGTATTTCTGAATTTGACAGAGTTACTGGCGGCGGTATTGTTCCAGGCTCAGTTCTTCTAATTGGAGGGGACCCTGGTATAGGCAAATCAACCTTACTTCTTCAACTTGCCTGTCGCTTGTCACAAAATGAGAGGCAGACCGTGTATATATCAGGTGAAGAATCAGCAGATCAAGTTAGAATTCGGGGTCAAAGATTGGGTGTTGTAAATACTGATATTGGCCTTGCAACATCTACTAACGCAAGTGAAATCTCCGAAACAATTAGACGAACACCACAGCTGGAACTCATTATAATTGACTCCATACAAACAATGTATCTACCAGCTTTAGATTCCAGTCCCGGCACGGTAAGTCAGGTTCGAGCATCTGCACAGGAATTAATTTACGCAGCAAAAGAAAATAATACAGCATTAATTTTTGTTGGCCATGTTACTAAAGATGGGGCAATCGCTGGACCAAGAGTTCTTGAGCATATGGTAGATTCTGTTCTTCATTTTGAAGGAGACAGAAGTCATCATTTTCGAATTCTACGAGGCATTAAAAACCGTTTTGGTGCCACTGACGAGATAGGAGTTTTTGAAATGACTTCTAATGGATTAAATCAAATTTCTAACCCGTCTGAGTTATTTCTAACAGAAAGAAAAAATGAAGTTGCAGGAACGGCTGTTTTCGCTGCAATTGAGGGAAGCCGTCCGCTACTAGTGGAAATTGAAGCACTGGTTGCACACTCTTCGTTGGCAACCCCTAGAAGGAATGTTGTAGGTTGGGAAAATTCCAGACTCTCTATGCTAACTGCGGTATTAGAGACAAGATGTGGAATGCAACTCTCAGGAAGGGACATCTTTTTAAATGTTGCTGGGGGCATGAAAATACAAGAACCCGCAGCTGACCTTGCTGTTGCTGCAGCACTAATTTCATCAGTTACAAACCGTCCGCTTCCAAATAGTTCTGTATTTTTTGGAGAAATCGCTTTATCAGCCCAGATTAGACAGGTTTCGCAGCCGGAGCAACGGCTTAAGGAAGCAAAAAAATTAGGGTTTCAAAAGGCTTTTCTGCCAAAACCAATAAAAAGTAATGATTCAAACTCAGGCCTTGTTTTGTCTTATTCAGAAAATTTATCTGATTTCATTGACATTCTAGATGGGATATCGTGATTATAAAATCGAGTATTCAAGAATCTACCACATAATTCGAGATAATATGGAATTAACTAGCCTAAATTATATAGATTATATTGCTTTAGCGATTTTATTTATATCTGCAATGCTATCAACCATTCGAGGCATGACACGAGAATTTCTCGGGCTGGTAGGTTGGTTCGTAGCTATTTTTATTGCAAAATTAACATCACCTGTTCTTTTTCCAATACTTCAAAGCTTTATTTCTCTGGCTTACATAATTACGCCTCTTTCTTGGATAATTCCTTTTTTTGCAGCTTTTATAGTTTGGTATGTTTTTGCGGGTGTTATCTCACCCAGTCTCTCTCGTGCGGGGTTGGGCGCACTAGATGGTGGAATGGGGGTATTCTTTGGACTAGCAAGAGGGGCTGTCATTCTTGTTTTATTTTACTTAGCGCTATTATATCTTTATGGAGGAGCAAATAAAATACCAGACATAGTAAAAGATTCCAATACATCGCGCTTTTCTATTTTTATTATTAACGCCACCAAACCGTTATTGCCCAATACAATACTAATGCAATTTGACAGTTTATCAATTCCAGAAATAGAAACATCAACACCCAACATCGTTGATACTAATTCTCAATCTTCTGAAAAAAATAATAATCAAAAAAATATTAATGAGAATTTAAAAATTGCCCCTGAATTGGAAACAGAGAAACCACCAGCTTTAGTGATACTTGAAGCACGACCTGTGCAATAACAAAAATAAAAAGCTTAATGGCACCCATTTAATATAGTAATATATAAGAAACCGCTAAATTGTGGCATTTTTGGTTCCTTCAAAGAATATACTATCTCGAAACTCGTGCATCAAAATGATGCAGATATATAGCATGTTTTGGGCTTCATATTGAATTGTGAGAAAACTCATTGCGTGGTTTATAGTTTGTACGAACCAATAATGCTACTATTGCCCTGATGACGGAGACCTTTTTCCCTTCCGGCCCAAAAATATAAAAGATCCCCATGTATATGAAAAGGTTGGCGTTGATTATCTATATACACTTGCCAAATTCCTAAATGAAGTTTGGGCAAATATGCCCAAATTTTTTTTATATTAGCTGATATACTTTAGATTGCTATTTAACCACTAATGCCCCAAAATATACCTCGAGAAGCAACCAACATTTTGTAAATTTATATTAACCGAAAAATTTTATTCTTTTCCTATTTCAGATAAATGCGTCAGATTATAAATATTTTTTTTACCAAATTGGTCTAACAATCTTGTTGGGTAGTCTCCTGTAAAACAATGGTCTGTGTATTGGGGATTTTTTGCATCTCTTCCTTGAGTGTGTCCCATAGCTTGATATAATCCATCAACTGACAAGAAAGATATGCTATCAACACCAAGAAATTTTCTCATTTCTGGGATGGTTTTATTTGCAGCTAGTAGATTTTCTTTAAGCGGTGTGTCAATCCCATAATAGTCTGCATATTTGATTGGTGGGGAAGCAATTCGCATGTGAACCTCTTTTGCTCCTGCCTCTCGCATCATTCTCACGAGTTTTATTGACGTAGTCCCTCTTACTAACGAATCATCGACTAAAACCACCTTTTTACCTCTAACAAGAATTTTGTTTGCATTGTGTTTTAATTTTACCGAGAAAGCCCTTATTGATTGCTGTGGTTCAATAAAAGTTCTCCCGACATAATGATTCCTTATAATACCGGTTTCAAATCTAATATTAGATTGCTCTGCGAATCCAATAGAGGCTGGAACACCGCTGTCTGGAACCGGCATAACCATATCTGCTTCCAACGATGCCTCCTTTGCTAATTGAATACCAAAAGCTTTTCTGCAATTATAAACGCTGACTCCGCCGAGGATGCTATCTGGCCTTGAAAAATAAATATACTCAAAAATACAAGGTCGCGGTAAGCATGCGGGAAAGGGTTTTATACTCTCAATTTTATTTTTCGTAATTACAACAATCTCACCGTTCTCTATCTCCCGTACAAATGTTGCTCCTATTAAGTCTAAAGCACAGGTCTCAGAACTTAAAATATATTTACCATCCAAATGACCAAGAACTAGAGGTCTAATACCCAATGGATCTTTTGCGCCAATTAATTCATTGTTCGTAAGCGCTACGAGAGCATATGCGCCCTCAACCTTCAATAAGGCATCAACAAATTTTTCCACTACATTTTTCTTTTTTGATTTTGCAACCAATTGCAAAATTGTTTCAGTGTCCGAAGTTGACTGAAAAATTGAACCATCTTTGATCAATTTGTGTCTTAGGGTTAGCCCATTAGTTAAATTTCCATTATGAGCAATCGCAAAACCGCCAGAGGTAAGATCAGCAAATAGCGGTTGGACATTTCTTAAAATTGGTTCCCCAGTAGTAGAGTATCTTACATGTCCAATAGAAGACTTTCCAGGCAAACGTTCAATGACACGCCTTTTGGTAAAATGTTCGCTTACTAACCCGATTCTTTTTTCTGCATGAAAATGATTTTTATCAAAACTAACTATACCAGTGGACTCTTGGCCTCTATGTTGCAGAGCATGAAGACCTAACGCTGTGAGTTTTGCAGCATCAAGATGGTCAAAAACACCAAAAATGCCGCATTCTTCTTTTAATTTATCTTCGTTTTCTAGATATTGCATGTAAACCCCAAAAAATATCTCTATTCTACTTCAATAAAAAAAAATAGATAGGAATGTTTTTGAAAACTTATGGTATGATATGTGTCTATCAGAAAATGTTTAGCAGACTGGCGAGAGCTTTTTATTTTAGCTACCATATTAGAGAAGCAATTATAACTTATAAATAATTTTTCCATTCGATTAGAATAAGCATTCAAAAGATTCTTTGTTTTTAAAAAATACATATTTCTCTCAATGCACAAAAATTGATTTACAATACTTACAAAATTAATGCTCCTGAGCATAGTTTTGCAGTATTTTATTCAAATAACTAATGAGATGAATACTATTTGAGATAGAATTGAATTTATAACTTTGCCAATATTTCTGATGAAAGATTATAAAAAAATGGATACAGTCGAATGCAACAGACAATATGGAAAACGTTGGATGTCACCAAGTTGCAATTTTATTTTGAGGAGTGAGGATGATGGGAGCTGAAAAACCTCTTAACGGTAAAATTATTTTGCTCACGGGGGCAAGTAGAGGAATTGGTAGGGCTGCGTCGATTGCATGCGCTAAAGCAGGTGCTGAATTAATTATTACTGGAAGAACTACAGGAGCGCTAGAAGAAGTGGATGATGAGATTAAGAATTTAGGAAGCAAATCAACAATCGTAGAGCTTGATTCTAGGGACTTAGCTGCTTTACCAAGACTAGCGAAGGAGATACATAGTAAATGGGGTAGGCTTGACGGTTTCGTTGCGAATGCAGGTCAATTGGGACAAATGTCACCAATGCCACATATAGAACCTGAAGCGTGGGACGATACAATACTTGTTAATTTAACATCAGTATGGCATCAAATCCGAAATTTTGATTCATTATTGAGGACAGCGCCAGCGGCTCGTGTCATTTTAATGTCATCCGCTGCTGCGGTCGGGCCCCGTGCTTATTGGGGGGCATATGCCGTATCAAAAGCCGGCATCGAAGCTATGGGACGCGCTTGGGCAGCTGAGAGTGAGAAGACTAAAATGAGAATAAATATGATTGACCCAGGCGGCACTAGGACAAAAATGAGAGCGGATGCCTTTCCTGGAGAGAACCCAATGACACTACCAACACCAGAAGATATTGCGCCGGCATTTGTTGCATTAATGAGAGATGATTGTCCTCATCATGGCGAACTCATAAAGGCAAGAAGCTATATATCCTCATGAAAACAAATCTACCTCCTGGATTTAGTTCTTGTTTCACGGATTGAAAATCGTTCTGGGTCTAAATTTTTCATAATATTTCTGTCTAACCCTGTGGGTCTTCCAGATATTTTTCTTGCCAAAACCATACCCAACAAAGGTGCGTTGGTGAGTCCGCGTGACCCAAATGCGCTAAATAAATGAAGTGTCTCATAGCATTCACCAACTAACGGCATTCTATCCTTGCTTGCAAGACGCTGTGAAACTCGACCCTGTAACTTATTAATATCGAATATTAGCTTCTGCAACGAAACTGGTAAAAGACTAATATTGTGGAGATGTCCTTTATCTGTAACATCCATAGAGCCAGACAAATCGAAACTTGCTCCAAAAACTTGTTTGCCGTCAATCATAGGAGTTATGTAACCGCCATATTGAAGACTGATACCTAGATTGCTTAACCTTGTATGTTTTGGAAGAAAGCTAAGCTGACCTGAGGTTACTTGCAATTCCAGTGAGGGAAGTGAAAATTTTTCCAAAAACTGGGGAAGACCAGAACCAATAGATAAAACAATATCAGTAGCAGTGTATATTTTACCACTTGAAGTTTTTATCTCCCATTTTTCATTTTTCTTTTCAAGAGATGATATATAATCGCCTGTCTTTACATCAGTGTTATTAAGGAGCTGTTTTGTAAGTTTCGAGGGATTTATAACCTGTCCAGCCGACTGAATAAAGCCATCCTGCTCAATCTCTAAATTTGCTAATTTTGATATGTCACTAGCGTTTTTTGCTTCCACAAGGTCGTTTGGCCATTGCTGACCAGCTATCTTTCTTTGCCGTATACCCAGCTTTTCTGGATAATGAAGGTTAATGAGGCCTTTGCTTAAAACTGCCTCTTGTTGAATGGCAAGCCTACTAACATATGAAAAACAGGCGAGTGACATTTGCATAGATGGATGGGGAGCCGCCATTAACTGAGGTGTTATAAGACCAGCAGGATTACCTGACGCCCCTCCTGCAATTGAATTCGAACCCTCCAAAACAAAATGAGAAATATTGGCTGCCCTAAGGCCGTGTGCAATGCTAGCACCTGCGATACCTGCACCAATTACGATTACATTTTTGTGTTGATTAGAGATTGTTTTTATGACGCTGTGGGTTTGATAATATCCCGTAAGCATCTCTCTTTTTCTTCCAAATCCCTTACTTTTTTCAATCTTAAATCCCGACTTCAAAAGTCCTTCTTTAACTGATGTAGCAACGGAGAAGCTCGCCACTTTTGCGTTTGAGGACGACAATCTTGCCATTTGGCGAAATACATCTTTAGTCCACATATCTAAGTTTTTTGACGGTGAAAAACCGTCTAGAAACCAGGCATTTGCCTTAAAATCTAGCTGTTTCATTTGGCTGTACGCGTCACCATAATGAAGATGTAAATGGACTCTATCCTTTAAAAATAAACGATGATGGGAACATGCCCAGCTTTCAGGCCAACTTTCAAGCAAGAGTGAATTATATCTCTCCAATTCTTTAAATGGTTTTCTAGCCTCATATGCGAGATATCTATCCAATGGATAGGCTTCAAAACTTATATAATCTATTGCACAATCGACACCTAATTTCTCTATTAAGTCCATAACAGCAAGGAAATTCAATCCTGTGCCAAATCCTGTTTCAGCAATGACAAGATGATGGTTCGATTTAAGTTGTTCGGCAAGGTTAGTACCTTCTATAAATACATGTTTTGCTTCAGCGAGACCATCTTCAGACGAAAAATATATGTCGTTAAATCTTTGGGAGCGAAGCACACCGTTTATAATCTTTGCATCTGGAACAGGCATCTTGTAATTTGGTGTTGGATAAGAATTTATAAATTTTTTTGTCATCTGTTAGTATTATATCGTTCATTTTATCTAGTAAACAGAAAGAAACCTAAAAACAATTTATGAATAAGAGAGATTATTTGGCTAAGATGAAAGAAAATAATAAAATAATTAAGTACGGTTTCTGGAGAGAAAAATCACTCTCGGAAATGAGTTATGAAGAATGGGAACTGCTATGCGATGGTTGTGGCAAATGCTGTGTTCTAAAACTACAGGATGTCGACACAGAGCAAACTTTTTATACAGACATAAGTTGTAAATTACTTGATTGCAAAACAGCTCAATGTAGCCAATATGAAAAACGCAAGTCATATGTGCCTGATTGCATTATTTTATCGCCTGATAACCTTGCTTCTTTGAGCTGGATGCCTGATAGCTGCTCATACAAGCTCATTTATAACGGGTTGGAACTTCCAGACTGGCATCCTCTTGTTACCGGTAAAAAGGCTAGCACACGAGAATCTGGAAACTCTTTGGCGGGAAGAATTACCTCTGAAACAGAACTTGAAAGCGATGAAGAACTTATTGAGCATATTATTGATTGGGATGAGGTACTAAAATAGCAAAAGGCATCATTGAAGGTAATCCAAGAAATTTACAATAAAAAAGGAAACAACATGGATTTAAGGTGGCTATTAGTAATTTTAATGAGTTTATTTGTTCTTGCATTTATCTGGCGAGATATTAGTGGCATGGGTGATAGGCCTTGGACCAAATGCAAGGAATCATTATTCTCCCAGGTAATTACAGGAAAATGCACGCTGCGTTTTGAGGCAGACACACTTGCATCTTAAAATAAATTAAATCGTTCGCTTACGATTTAAATATTTAAGCTATTTGGAAACAATCGTTATGTCCAAAATGAGAAAGAAATCTGACTTACCTGTAAAAAAATGTCCCATCTGTGCCAAACCGTTTAGTTGGCGGAAAAAATGGTCTAAAGAATGGGATCAGGTTGTCTATTGTTCTGAACGTTGTCGACGTCAAAAAAGGAAATTTGACTAATTTTTTTTCAATTATTATCTATCAGCTCGATTAAGTCAGACACCGAGTTTGCTTGCTCAACTGGCTTATCCCATCTAATAGCTTTAAATCTTGGAAATCTAGTCGCAACACCAGATTTATGTCTATTAGAGCGTTGCACTGAATCAAATGCTATTTCTACCACAAGCGTTTTTTCTACTTCTCTTACTGGACCAAATTTCTGAACAATGTTTTCTCTTACAAATTTATCCAGCTTTTTTAGATCATTATCACTATACCCAGAATACGCTTTTGCTACTGGAAGTAAAATATTTTTATCTTGTTTGCTATCGTAGTGCCAAGCACCAAGGGTAAAATCCGAAAAAAAGGATGAACGTTTTCCATGACCCCGCTGCGCATATAAAACCACTAAATCGGCAGTAAGGGGGTTCCGCTTCCACTTAAACCATTTACCTTTTATTCGGCCTGCATGATAGGCACTATTTTTATCTTTTAGCATTATGCCCTCAATGAGGCCTCCTGCTCTGCACTGCTCACGCCATTTTTGCAAATTAGTAAAGCTAGCATTGGGGAGTATTTCAGAGAGGTCAAGATAAGGGGTATGAAGCTCTGATTTCATTCGGTTTTCAAGAAGGTTTCGTCGATATTCAAGTGAATACATACGAACGTCTTTATTTTCATCCAGCAAGATATCATATGCCCTCATGAATACTGGATTTTCTACCTGCATTTTCATGGGGACTTTTTTTCTGTTAAGTCTAAGTTGCAATTGTTGAAAACTTCCAATTTTACTTGGAATGCCTGACAAAAGCTCACCATCGATAACGCCCCGCCATTCTAGTGGCTGAACTAATTCAGGAAAAGCATTTGAAATATCATCACCTGTTCTAGAAAAAATGCGAACCCCGTTTTTTGCAGATACTAATTGAATGCGTATTCCATCCCATTTCCATTCTGCTTGGTAAGCACTGAAATCCATTTTCGCAATATCAGATTCTAAAAGTGGATGCGCTAACATCATAGGTTGGAAAACTGCCCTGCCCCTCGCCTCCGGTTTTTTGCTTGTTCCTTCTAACCAGTTAAAAAGTTCTAAATAAGGAGGCTCAATTAGGGGCCAAACCTGCTCTATTTCATTGATATCAATTCCATAAGTCTGTGCTATTGCTAGTCTTACCATGCGAGCTGAAACTCCTACTCTAAGGCCACCTGTCAACAACTTCAATAATGCCCATCTTTGTACTTCTGGCATTTGGTCGAGTAATCTTTGCAAATAATTACTTGCATCTAATCCAGATGAATTTTGCAGTTCTCTTATGACATTACTTATTTTTACCTCGATATTTTTGTTATCAGCTTTTGGCCAAATAAGGGCAGTTGTCTCTGCCAAATCACCAACAAAATCGTAAGATAAATCAAATAAAATAGGGTCACATTTCTGATATGCTATTTGCCGTACGAGACCAGACTTTACGCCTTTAATAGAAAGCTCTCCCGTAAGCGCTGACAAAACATATCCTCTGTCAGGATCTGGTGTATTTTTTATGAATTGAACAAGATAAGCTTGTTTTACCAAGCGTTGGGGCGCATACAGCAGTGAATGTAGCAAATCTGAAAAGGCTCTCATTCGCTCTCATCCTCATATCCAATAAGAGATAGTGCTTTCGCAGAAAGACCCATTTTTCTACAGGCATGAATAAGAGCATCTTCTCTACCGTGCGTCACCCAAATCTCAGTTGCCTTTACCTCTTGGATGGTGCGCAAGATGTCATTCCAATCAGCATGATCAGATATTACGAGAGGTAATTCTACTCCACCTTGTTTAGCACGCTGTCTCACCTGCATCCATCCTGAGGCAGAAACAATAAGCGGGTCATTCAGTCTTTGCGCCCATTTCGTTCCCATTGCAGATGGTGGTGCAATTATAAATCTGTTTTCAAGTGATATTTGCTGTCTATCAATTTTTCCAGTTGGCGTTGTTTGCAAACTGCCTAATTGAATACCGTATGATTGATATAAATCGCATAACTTCTTCATTGCTCCGTGAATAAAGATTGTTTCGTCAAAGCCAGCCTCTCTTATTAATGCTATTAACCGTTGTGCTTTTCCAAGAGAATAGGCTCCGATAACAATTGAACGCTCTGGAAAAAGATCCCGAACTTGCATTAATTTTTTGATTTCATTTTCTGGCTCTGGATGCGAAAAAATAGGCAATCCAAATGTTGCTTCTGTAATGAAGACGTCACACTGCTCTACTTGAAAACCTAAGCATGTGGGGTCCCAACGTCGCTTATAGTCACCAGCTGCGATTATTTTTGTATTTACATATTCAAGTACAATCTGAGCAGAGCCAAGTACGTGGCCGGCTGGTATAAGCCTAACACCAACCCCCCCTACTCTAAATTGTTCATTATAGGTAAGGGCTGTTTTTGAATTGGCAAAATTAGCACCATAACGTGCAGACATGATAGCCAGTGTTTGTTCTGTCGCAATCACATGCTTATGACCAGCTCTAGCATGGTCAGCATGTCCATGAGTGATTATCGCCTTATCGACAGGATTAATTGGGTCTATGTAAGCATCAGCAGGTAATATATATAAACCATGCTTAGAAATCTTTAGCCAACTTGTATCTACCATAAAATTTATATATTTACTATTTCGTTAAGAGCTATCATTGTGGTTTTTTCGTGCCAAATAATTGCTGCCATTCCTCACCACTCAATTGGCGCAGGTCTGTTTGCTTATTTTTTCCAATTTCATAGGCTTTTTGAACCGCTTTTCTTGCATATAATTTTTCTTGCCAGCGGGCGATATTTGGAAAGTTTTCCAAATCAATTCCTTGTCTCACATAACTTTTGGTCCAAGGCAAAATTGCCATATCTACGATTGTATATTCTGAGCCCGTTACAAATTCGTCTTTTGATAATTGGTTATCAAGTACACCATATAACCTAATTGCCTCATTTACATATCTCTCTATTGCATAATCTATTTTCAAAGGTGCATAATGATTAAAGTGATGAACCTGTCCAAGCATAGGTCCAAAACTAGCCATTTGCCACATAAGCCACTGCCATACATTTACGCGGTCTTCTATTTTAGAAGAATAAAATAACCCACTTTTTTCAGAAAGATAAAGCAAAATAGCACCAGATTCAAAGACGCTTGTTTGCGTTCCGTTAATACCTTGACGATCTATGATTGCTGGCATTTTATTATTAGGTGAAAAGGAAAGAAATTCTGATTTGAATTGCTGGCCTTTTGATATATCTACATATTTGATACTATACGGTAGTTGCATCTCTTCAAGGGCAATGGTGATTTTGTGACCGTTTGGGGTTGGCCAATAATATAAATCAATCATAAGTTTATCTCTATTTATGAAGTGCTAACATTTGTTTATACATTTATGGGCAAGACAAGCCAAGATCTAGGTATAATAATGGAAATGAGTGATACAGAAACCTATCAAGTTGAAGAATTTCCCAAATTACCGGTAGAATTTCATAATTGGTTCTTACTTAAAGGTTGGCAGATATACGACCATCAATTATCCTTAATCTCTTATTTCAAAAGAGGATATTCTTGTTTGCTTATTGCCCCCACGGGTTCTGGAAAAACACTGTCTGGCTTTCTACCAAGTCTCATCGAACTCGGCAGCAGAAACCGACTAGAAAGGCAGTCCAAAGCTCAACTCCATACTCTATATATCTCTCCGTTGAAAGCATTAAGTATAGATGTTCATCGAAATTTGCAATTACCAATAAATGAAATGGGACTCCCAATTCGATGTGAAACTCGCACTGGTGACACAAATCAAACAAAGCGAAATCGGCAAAAAATGCTTCCGCCAGATATATTGCTTACAACTCCTGAATCTATAGAATTAATGCTCGCTTGGCCTAATGCTTCTAGTTATTTTTCCAATTTATCGGCTATCATTATTGACGAAATCCATACCGTAATTGGAAATAAAAGGGGAGATTTATTATCGTTATCAATTACATCCCTCAGAAAGTGCGCACCAAATGCTTCTTTTATAGGGTTGTCAGCTACCGTTGCTGACCCATTCCAGCTTGCAAAATGGCTAGCACCTGACCCAGAACAAGTAGCTATCGTTTCACCAAAGATAAATAAGGAAATCGAGATTGATATTTATTATCCAAAAACAAATGAGATGCCTTATGCAGGACATTCTGCTAATTATGCAGTTTCTGATATCTATAGAATGATAGAGACACACAACAAAAGCCTTATTTTTGTAAATACTAGAGCACAAGCAGAACTATTATTTCAATCGCTATGGAGGAAAAATAGCAATAACTTACGCATTGGATTGCATCATGGTTCTTTAGATGCCACTCAGCGCCGAAAGGTAGAAAAAGCAATGTCAGAAGGTGATCTTAATGCGGTAGTTGCTACCTCTTCTCTCGATTTAGGAATTGATTGGGCTGACATTGATTTGGTAATTCAGGTCGGCGCGGCAAAAGGAACATCTCGTCTTATTCAGCGCGTTGGAAGAGCAGGACATAGCCTTAACCAGCAATCAAAGGCTATAATTGTACCTGCAAATAAATTTGAAGTGATAGAGGCTGTTGCAGCGCGGGAAAATGTACATAATGGTAAACTAGATCAATTGACAGAATATCCCGGAAGTCTTGATGTGCTGGCTCAATACATAGTTGGCAGAGCAGTAGCCGGTTCCTTTGACGCAGAGGCACTTTATCAGCAAATACTCACAGCACCACCTTATTGTTTTCTTGAAAAAGACGAATTTTTAAAAGTTTTAGAATTTGTAAGTACTGGTGGGTATGCTTTAGAAAATTATGAGCAATTCAGGCGAATCGTTAAAGGTGTCGATGGGCTATATCGTCTGAGTAATCGACGAGTTGCAACAAGATGGCGAATGAATATTGGAGCCATTGTTGAGACAACTACTTTGAAAGTCAAATTTACTCGTGGCCCCGCTTTAGGAGAAATAGAAGAGTATTTTGTTCAAACTCTTCGTGAAGGTGATAGTTTTATATTTGCAGGCCGGATTTTAGCTTTTGTAAAAATTAGCAAAATGGATGTCATTGTGGAACCAACTGTTGCCAGAGAACCCAAAGTACCCGCCTATGCTGGGGGAAGATTACCTCTTACCACTGACCTATCTGAAACAGTTAGACATATCCTAGAATCAAATGAACTCCACAAGTCACTACCTGCGCCTGTGCAAGAATGGCTGAAATCTCAGCAACGGTATTCGAAATTGCCTGATACAGATACACTACTAGTAGAAACATTTCAACGGGGAGAGCGAAATTACCTCGTGGCATATGGATTTGAGGGCAGAAATGCTCATCAGACTTTAGGCATGCTTATCACTAAGCGAATGGAGCGCGAAAATTTAAAACCGATTGGTTTTGTTGCAACAGATTATGCCATAGCTATATGGTCTCTCGAAAAGGTAACCGAGCCTAGTACCTTATTCACCCCTGATATATTAGGGGACGAATTAGAAGAGTGGATGGCAGAAACAACAATGTTAAAACGTTCATTTAGGCAAGTTGCTACTATATCAGGATTGATTGACAAAAATGTTCCAGGAAAAGAAAAAACTAAAAAGCAGGTCACAATAAATTCGGACCTGATTTATGATGTGCTTCGGAAACATCAACCAGATCACATATTACTGGAGGCCACAAGGCGGGATTCAGCCCGGGGTCTCACTGATATTCGAAGACTTTCAAACTTATTAAATAGATTTGAAAATAAAATTACACATGTTGAATTATCTCGAATTTCAGCATTGGCCGTTCCTCTTCTGCTTGAAGTCGGAAGAGAATCAGTCATGTCAAGCGCACTGGAGACAATGTTAAAAGAGTTAGAGGTTGAACTTATTAATGAGACAGGACAAACAGACTAAAATGTATTCCTCTATGATAAGTACATCTCAGGTTAAATATCTCGAATATAAGAAAGTAGAAATTGAGTTCTGCGGGAACATTTTCTGGTTATATTCAGATGGTTCATGTTTCCATGAACAAAGCAAAACGCTCATTGTTGCTGATTTGCATTTAGAAAAAGCATTTTCACAATCAAGCGCAGCATTACTTCCTGGATATGATACGAAAGAGACATTAACACTACTAGAGGCAGCATTAATGAGAAACGAAGTTCAAAATTGTATTTTTCTAGGAGATAGTTTTCATAATGCAGGTTCAGCACAATCACTTGCTAAGCCATATAAAGAAAAATTGGTACAGTTATCAAAACTCAAACATTTTAAATGGGTACTTGGAAACCATGACCCATTACTTCCAGATTTTCTTCCCGGTGAGCGATGTCAATCAACCTACATTGATTCTATAGAACTGAGACATCAGCCCAAGCAGAATGAAAACGAAATGCTTGTTATACCTAAAAGAGGCCAGATTATTGGACATTATCATCCAAAAGCAAAGTTACGATTACGAGCCAGCAATACCTCTGGAAAATGTTTTATTTTTGACCAAAAACGTATGATTCTTCCTGCCTTTGGTGTATACACGGGAGGCTTAAATATCACCAGCATAGCGATCTCTAGTCTTTTCAGTGGAACACCTGCCATTTACTTTTGCCATAAGACAAAACTTTATCGTATTCGCGATATTACAAAATTGCGTGAATAAAATAGAAAGCTCATATTAATATTTAAATATAATGTTATCGTTAAAGGATAGATTATGCGTGTTGCAGTTGTTGGTTCAGGAATTGCTGGTTTGAGTGCTGCTTGGCTACTTCATCAAGAGCATGAAGTGACGTTATTTGAAAAAGATAATCGATTTGGCGGGCATGCACATACGGTTGATTTCAAACAGGAACCGGACAATAAATCGATTTCTGTTGATAGTGGTTTTATTGTTTATAATACATTGAATTACCCAAATTTAGTCGGGCTATTTGATACCTTAGACGTCAAAACACAAGAAACCGAAATGTCCTTTGGTCTCTCGCTAAATGATGGCAGATTTGAATATGCTGGTTCCTTCAAAGGGTTATTTGCCCAACCACTAAATTGGATTAATCCAAAATTTTGGAGGTTGCTATTAGATTTGTTAAGATTTTATAAATCAGCAGTAGCAGAGGTGGAGCGAGGTCCCGAAAATGAAACACTCAATGAATTAATGATCAGAATGCAAATGAGTCAAACGTTCATTAATGATCATATGCTACCGATGGCAGCAGCAATTTGGTCTTGTCCATCTAAAATAATAATGCAATTCCCAGCACGCTCATTTATTAAATTTATGAATAATCACAAATTGCTGGATTTTTTTGGAAGACCGGTTTGGAGGACCGTTAGTGGTGGATCTAAGAATTATGTCTCAAAAATAATACAAGCGCTTGGTTCTAATGCTAGATGCAATGTTTTAATAAGTGAAATTCGTCGATCGCCTCAAGGCGCTATTATTTTTATTAAAGGCGAGAAGCCACTATTTTTTGATAAAGTTATACTAGCAACACACGCAGATGATACCCTCGAATTATTGAGTGATGTAACGGATGACGAATATGACGTTTTAAGCAAATTCGGCTTTCAGGAGAACAACGTTTTTCTTCATTCAGATCCCTCTTATATGCCAAAAAGGAAAACGGCTTGGTCTGCGTGGAATTATCTTGCCAATAGTTCAGAACAAAGAGAGTTATGTGTTACTTACTGGATGAATAAGTTACAATCGCTCTCGCATAAAATTCCACTATTTGTTACGCTAAATCCCTTTTCTGATTCCTTGATCAAAAAATCACATCGGCAATTTAAATATATGCATCCCATTTATGATCAAAAGGCAATAGACGCCCAAAAAAATTTGAATAGAATTCAAGGAATTTATCATACCTATTTTTGCGGGGCTTGGACAAGAAATGGATTTCACGAAGATGGAATAATATCTGCCGTTGCGATTGCAAAAGCATTTAACGTAACTATCCCATGGGATAGCAAAACAAGGGCATGTCACGACCCAGAGAAATTTAAGATTTTTGAGGGGAGAAATAGAAAATGAAAAATAATTATAGGATTAATATTTATGCAAGCAGCTAGACTAGCATCGTCCATAATAACTCACACACGTCATGGAAACCCATCTCATTTTCTATCTCGTTACGGTCTTTCCGTATTTATTGATTTAGATAAGCTTGATTTAGCTGACAGTCAAAGCAGTCTTTTTTCTGTAGATAAATTAAATTTAGTTTCTTTTTATCAGTCAGACTATGGAATTGATTACCTCCAAAATAAAAAAGGTATGAAACGCTCGAAAGCGCCAAATGAGCTTGCCGATTATATCAGAAGTGTAGCCAAGAAATATCTGCCAAACATAAAATTAAAGAGTATCTTCCTCTTAACATTTCCTAGAATTTTCAACCTAAATTTTAATCCAATATCAGTCTTTGTTTGCCAAAATAGCGCAGGTGATGACTGTTTTATTGTCTATGAAGTCCATAATACTTTTGGTGACGCTCATAGTTATGTAAGTGTGGTTGGAGGTGTCAATAAAGACAAAAAACAATTTGCCCTAAAGAAACTGCATGTATCCCCATTTTTTCCTACTGATGGAGAATATATTCTATTTTACAAAAGAAAGAAAAATTCATTTTCACTTATTGTTCGCTATTTAAGAAATAACAAACCTGCCCTCACTGCTACTATGCGTGGAAGTTTTTCTCCTTTAACAACCTGTGAAATTTTGAAACATATTATTGCCAATAGACAATTCCCATTAAGACCCTTACTATCAATACATTTTGAAGCGCTAAAATTATTTTTAAAAAAATGTATTTATTATTCAAGACCTACTCCACCAATAAATTCCATAAGCAAGTCACAAATACGGAAATTTAATAATGATTAATAAATTATGGAAAGTCCTTAGAATTAAGGCTTTGGAAAAAGTTTTTGAGCAGATTCAGATTGGTCAGCTGCGAGTTACTTTTCCAAACGGTGATGTAAAAAAATATAAGGGTTACAAAGATGGGCCTAACGCAGATATAATATTATCTTCGGATGACGCCGTAAAATATATATTGAGAAATGGAATAATCGGATTTTGTGAGGCCTATATGGGTAGCAAAATTGAAAGTAAAAATCTAGCTGCCCTTACAGAACTTGGGACACTTCATTCTGATCTAATAAGTCAACAACTAGCATATGGTCCGATAAAGCAGTTAATATTAAAACTTATTCACCGTGCAAACAGAAATAGTAAATCAGGCTCCCGAAGGAATATTGCTTTTCATTATGATTTAGGTAATGAATTTTATAAGGAATGGCTTGACCCTTCAATGACCTATTCATCCGCTATATTCGACTACGAAAAGCAAGAACTTAATGAAGCTCAATATAATAAATATAAGAAAATATCCGAACTTGCTGAAATAAGGGCGGGTGACAGAATTCTTGAAATTGGATGTGGCTGGGGTGGTTTCATGGAGTATGCAGCAAAGACATATGATGCACACGTGACCGGTATTACAATCTCTAACTCTCAATTTGATTTTGCAGAAAAACGAATGAAAGATGAAGGATTAACAGAAAAAACAGAAATAAAACTGTTAGATTACAGAGACTTAAGCCAGAAATTTGACAAAATTATTTCAATTGAAATGTTTGAGGCTGTTGGTGAAAAATATTGGCCAATTTACTTTGATAAAATTGGCCAATCTCTAAACAAAGGAGGCAAAGCAGCACTGCAAATTATTACAATTAACGAAAATCAATTCCCTATTTATCGAAACAATCCTGATTTTATTCAGCGCTATATTTTTCCAGGTGGGATGTTACCATCTTTAGCAGCACTCCAATATCCTATTACCAAAGCAGGTCTGCAAATTAATAATAGTTACGGATTTGGTCTTGACTATGCAAAAACCCTTTCAAATTGGAGAAATCGCTTTATTGGTGCATGGCCAAAATTAGCGAACCAAGCAAAATTTGATAATCGATTTTTCAAAATGTGGGAGTTGTATTTAGCTTATTGTGAGGGTGGGTTTAGAAGTGGCGTTATAGACGTCAAACAAATGCTCATTACACATAAGTTTTGACTAAAATAATATTTTCAAGTTTTGAAAATATATATGGCACTTATGAATGACAACCACGAAATTCTCGTTCCGTTACATAGGTTAAAATTCGTGTGTAATATTTATTTACTGCTAATATAAAAACCAACTTTGAATTAAAAATAAGCAAATATTCTTCGAAAAAAAATTATAAGAATAAATTAATTACTATTTTGTTTTCACCATCCGGAATGTCCAATTTGAACCAATAAGGTGTAAAAGTCGTATTGAGTACACGTTATATAGGTGTAATATGAATAAAATAGCTAATAAATATTCAGAAATGTATTTATCCGATAGATTTGTTCCTGAACAATACTTTATTGGTGACATTGAAGCTACTGGTGTTTTTATCGACCGCTTTGGTACAATAAGGCGGCGTTTCAATGTATATATTAATGGCAAAAAAACTGATGAAGGATTTTCACTTGAAGAATTTTTTGTGTTTGATGATGGGGAAAATGAAACAAGAAATTGGCGTATAAAAAAACTTGATAAAAACACATACTCTGGGAAATGCGACGACGTTTGTGGCGAAGCAATTGGAAGCTTATGTGAATCACGTCTGAGTTGGCAATATCACTTCAATTTAAAAATGTTTAACCGTAAAGTGAAAGTTAAATTTGAAGACGTAATGGTACAACAAACCCCTATTATAATGCTAAATAATGCGAAAATTAAAAAATTTGGTTTTCTATTGGGCGAAGTGTTCATTTCTTTTAAAAAGTCTGAATATTCATCCTCTTCAACCGAACAAGTGTATGCGTTAAGCTAAAATACTTATATTTAACGCGCTGATTTTGAATAATTTTTTTTGTTTCTAAATAACTTTAACAACGAACGGGTGGCCGTTCCCACTATCGGAATGAAGATAAATAACTGGCTGGCACTATCCCAATAGTCGTAATGCCCTTTGATTTTTCCATCCTCATCAGTAATAATCTCCGACACCCCTGTTATATCTATCGAAAAACTTTTCCATTTTTTGATATGCCCAGTTAAACGCCACTTTATGTATCCGGATTTATCCGAATAAGTTAGGTCCAAAATTTCGAATTTGGGTTTTTTCATAACGTCATACATATGATGAAAGATACTTATAAATTTGTCTCTACCATGAGTAAGATTAAATGGGTCTGAAAACACAATATCATCGGATACAATGTTTTCTAATTCCGTTAGTTTTTCTGGTGTCAATTCTGCGAATAAAGCGGCATAATTTTGAATAAAAGTTTCGTTTTGAACACTCATTCTTTAGTCACCCACTTTATGATGTTGAAATAAAGACTGTTTGGCAAAATTTTGAGCAGCTTCATTATAGATACAAATCCAGTTGGAAAAATTATTTCAAATCGATTAGTTCTCAGCCCTTTTAAAATGTAGTGAGCAGCCTTATCCGATGAGATTATTTGCGGCATTTTAAAATCATTTATTGCCGTTGCTTCTGTCTCAACAAAACCTGGGCTTATAATTTGAACTTTGACACCCATAGGGGTTAGATCAAGGTATAACGCTTCTGCTAAATTAGCTAATGCGGCTTTAGTTGGCCCATATGCAGCCGATCTAGGAAGCCCTCTATATCCTGCTGTTGACCCCATAATAACGATATGTCCTCTGTTTAAATTTTTAAAATCTGGAATTAAACTATCAAGAACATTAACCACACCCATATAATTTACTAGCATATGTTCTAAGAATTCAACGGAGTCTAGCTCACCCCCCCCCAGCGGCAAATATTTACCAGCGTTCAGAATGGCACAATCAATGGGGCCAACACTGTTTATGCTAGATTCAATGATTTTTTTTATTTCCAATCTATTGCTAACGTCTGCCGGAAAAATACGAATATTTTGACTCTCGCATTGTAATTTTCTAAGATATTGTTCTCGTCTTGCGACAACGCTTACGTAATGACCATCTGCTGCCAATGCAATAGCCAGCGCTTTTCCAATACCAGAGCTAGCACCTGTAATAAAATAATGACCCATTTTTTACAATTTTCTTTCGGTTTTTTTACTTTTTATACACAAATAAGAATGTTGTTAAAATTTTTTCGTTTTAAATTTTAAGTCTCCAACTATTTATTAAGAACTTATCTTATCTTTGAAGTATAAAACACTAACAAGTTATTAAAATGCTTAACGCAAACTGCATTGATTAAATATTATTCTAACATAACCACGTAAATTAGCTTGGGTAATTTGAGCTTTTAATAACCACGTTTCAGCTGGAATAATAATGTCTACTGGTAGGAGTCCAGTTACAATTTTCTGACCGCCAAGATATGCTAATCTAACCTCTATTTCCTGCTCTGGATCAAACCAAGGATTATTCTTATTCCCTTGGGAAAATGGTGCGCCATTAACATGGACTGTTAAACCACCTTGAAATAGAGACAAGTTTGATTCTGACCCCGTATATAATTCGGTTGCAACCGCTAGTTTTTCATCAACTAACTTCCGACAATTAATAGGAGAAGAAATAGACAGTAGCGATTGGCGTATTTGTTCCAGAGAAACATCAGACTCCAGAAGAAACTTAATCGAATTAGAGAGTGTTTTGTCAGTGTTTTTCAAACCTAACTCTGAAATTGTATTTTCGGCAACAAGTTTTTTATTTTGTTGAACGAGTGATACAAACTTTTGATTAAGCTGATTTAATTGTGTCTGCGACTTATCTAATTCGTTGCTCAAATTTTCATAAAAATTCTTTTGGTCATAATTTCCCCATTGCCAGCCAATCCACAAAAGTAAAGCAAATACCACCGCACGGGTTACCAGCCTTACGTAAATGCGATATTCTTTTCGTCTGTATTTCTCTCTGGTCTCAAAAAAATCCATAGCTCATCCACCAACAAAATAATAACCATTACAGCCAATCAGAAGAGTTGTTTGTCTACACATTTGTCTCTATAACGTAAATAATAAAATTTCTAGAAATTATAGACTAGAACAGTATTTACATTTTAGTTGGTTTGATTAACAACATTCATTCTATTTTAACTATTGATTTTTTTTAATGTCTTTGCACGAGAATTCAAAAAAACGAGCCTGGCAAAGAATGCTTTCTGGCCGAAGATTAAACATATTAGAGCCTAGCCCACTTGATATTGAGATTGATGACATTGCTCATGGTTTATCAAGATTAGCAAGATGGAATGGTCAAACATCTGGCCGCTATGCATTTTCAGTAGCACAACACAGTATATTAGTTGAACAAATATTGCACATTAATTCATCAAAATTATCTAACCGCTGGCGTCTTGCATGTTTGCTTCACGACGCACCAGAGTACGTCATAAGTGATATGATAACACCCCTAAAATCTGCTTTAGGCCCTAGATATCAAAACATCGAAGAAAATCTTCAACAAGTAATTCACATTCGGTTTGGTTTACCACCCTTACTTCCAGATATAATTAACAAGTCTATCAAAAAAGCTGATAAAATGGCCGCTTGGATCGAGGCTACCCAAATAGCTGGGTTTAAACCTGGAGAAGCAAATAAAATTTTTCAAAAACCAAAAGGAACACCTAATGACATAATTATTGTTCCTCACTCGCCTAAAAGAGCAAAAGAGGCATTTATGCGCCGTTTTGTTTTGTTAGGTGGAAAAAAAAATAACGCAAAAAACTTTGTGTTATCCTAGAAAGAGACTTGAACAAATAGATAGTAGCATTGTAGAAGAAAGTAATTACATGTCATTTTTGGGGGCATGGTGAAATTTGGTAAACACAGCAGACTTAAAATCTGCCGACGATAAGTCTTCCCGGTTCAAGTCCGGGTGTCCCCACCACTATTATTCAAAAAAACACTTATGAGAGATTCAAAAAAGTAATTTTATAAAAATATAGGCTAGACGAAATTAGGATTGCTAAATCTAAAAAAATGTCAACATTTACAAATAATTCTTTCTCCTAGGATTTTTTGCCTAGAGATTAAAATTTCAAACTGGCATTTATAAATAAAATCTATTTACCGTTTTGTATAAATTTTTAAATATTAATGATAATATTGTCCTAAGCTGTCACTTTTGTGATATTTCAAATTTGGATTTACTAGCAATATGTTTTTTTTACCTCTATTCGATCGACTTGCCTCTTCTCGCACCCCATTTATATCATGGAGTATTTTATTCATCTGTATAATCGTTTTTTTTTGGCAGTTATCTCTGGATAGCTATCATCTTCGTCTATTCACCTTAAAATACGGTGTTGTTCCGTCAGTACTATTTGGATATCAAACACTTCCCCCTGATTTACAATTAGTTCATCCGGCACTATCTATACTTAGTTCATTGTTCCTACATGGAGGTTGGCTTCATGTTGGCTCAAATATGCTATACTTATGGATTTTTGCTGACAATATAGAAGACTCTATGGGACATGTTAAATTCATTTTATTTTATGTAACTTGTGGAATTGTGGCTGCTTTGGCGCAGAGTATTATATCCCCAACGTCAACTACACCAATGATAGGCGCTTCTGGAAGCATAGCAGGAATATTAGGAGCATATATTGTTTTACATCCAAAGGCTCCTATTCAGGTTTTGATGGTTATTCTAATTTTTATAAGGTTTATTAGCATGCCTGCTTGGGTGGTGTTAGGATTTTGGATTGCAACGCAATTCGCTGCCGCTCCGATAAACTTTTCAGAAGGGGGTGGCGTCGCTTATTTTGCTCACATTGGAGGTTTCTTTGCAGGTGCTTGTCTTATCCCTCTCTTTAAAAGAAAGGATGTCCCATTATTTGGAAAATATGACCCGGTAGTATCACCATCAGACTTTACCAAACCGATACCTTTTTATGAGGTCAAAAAACAAGCTATAAAAAAATATAGCCATCGCAAACTAGAAAAGGGAGTAAAAAGCGGTTCACTCCCAAGTTTTAAAAAACCTTCTAAAGGACCATGGGATAGCTAACAAATTAAGCAACAAATATAATTATTGGTGAAACACAGCTTACACAGGGGTCTCAGCCTTGTAGCCAGCTTTTTTTACAAGTTTCCACAGCTCATCTGCTGCACTTTTTACGGTATTCTTATCAAGCCCAGTTAACACAACTGCAGTTCCAAATTGTCCCGGTTTAAACCAAGGATAGCTGCCAACAGATATTGCATTATATTTTTCACTAATCTGCTGTAAAATGTGTGCTACATTTCCCTCACCTGTTTCGCATTGTACGGTTAGTCTTGTTGGAGCCGTGCCGCCCTGTAAACTTGGCGCCAAACATTCAAACATAGATTGCATTATAGACGGTACTCCTGCCATTACATAGACATTGTTCAAGCAAAAACCAGGCGCAGCACTAACTGGATTGTCAATCAATGAAGCGCCGACAGGAATATCCGCCATTTTTTTCCGTACCTCATTTAATACAATCTCAGTTCCCATATAATGCTGTTCAAGTCTACGCATCGCTTCTTCATTTCTCTCTACCGCAACACCAAAGGCTTCCGCAACTGACACTGTTGTAATATCGTCATGAGTTGGTCCAATTCCACCAGAAGTAAACACATAATCGTTAGAAGCAGATAAATCCGAAATATGACGTATGATTGTATCTTTTACATCTGCAATTATACGTGCTTCTACTAGCTGAATACCGATTTCGGTGAGTTGCTCTGCTAACCAGCCAATATTTTTATCTTTAGTTCTTCCTGAGAGAATTTCGTCGCCTATTACACATATCGCTGCTGTAGGATTTGCCATTTACTTATTGCTCCTGATATATCATCAATGTAATCGTCAGTTTTTAGATTAGTTAATATATGGCTTATATAACTTTAAAGTTTAAATGCAAATAGACGTTTTAATTAATCAAGGAGAAGTAATGCTGGAAAATAATGTATTAATTCATGATGAGTCAGGGTTTGAAGGGATGCGCAAAGCTGGTGCACTTGCCGCAGATGTCCTTGACATGATTACCGGTCATGTAAAACAAGGCACCACCACAGAAACACTAGACAAAAAATGCCATGAATATATTATAAATCGTGGCGCCATACCTGCTCCTTTGAATTATAAGGGATTTCCAAAGTCCACATGTATATCTCTAAACCATGTAGTTTGTCATGGTATACCCGGTGACCGTAAATTATTGTCTGGTGACATTTTAAACATAGATGTAACCGTTATTCTCGATGGGTGGTATGGTGATACATCTCGGATGTACTATGTTGACACACCACCTATAAAATCTCAGAGATTAACGCAAGTCACATATGATTGCATGATGCTTGGGATTGAGGCGGCAAAGCCGGGTAATAGGCTGGGTGACATCGGAAATGCCATTCAGACATATGCCGAAAAAAACAGATTTTCTGTTGTCCGGGATTTTACAGGACATGGTCTTGGCAAGGTATTTCATTGTGCACCAAGTGTTCTTCATTTTGGGACGCCAGGCACTGGAATGGTTTTAGAACCTGGGATGATTTTTACAATTGAACCAATGATCAATGCTGGCAAACCAGAAACAAAAATACTTGCAGACGGTTGGACAGCAGTAACACGAGACAAAAGTATTTCGGCACAATTTGAACACTCTATTGGAATAACTGATAAGGGCGCGGAAATATTTACCTCTTCTTCTATTGGCTTTAATTATCCACCGTACAAAACATTAGGAAATTAGAGCTAGTTTACATATGTATTACGCAATGGATAATATTAAATTGATATATAATATTAGTCGAATATAACACAACATTATCCACAATTAAAAAAAACTGTTTATTTATTAATATTATATTTATTTAGTCGGAATAGGGGTAGAAACATTAGTTTATTTTTCTCACAAAAATTAGATAAATAATAAGCTTATTTTTGACTAGTGTTCTTTTTTAAATCAATAAAACCCTTCTTGATTTCTTTTGATATATTCCCACACATTTCACCCGCAACTCTACTGCCCTTCATAAAAGACGGTTTGGCTTTGGAAACAGCATTTTTTGCAATTTTTCTTGCTTGCTGCTGTAAAACTGGGTCCCTCGCTGCATGGCTGAGGACAGAGAAAATAAGGTTTTTAATTATCATTTTTCATCTTTATTTGTGTAATTGATAACTATACTTTATAGATTTATCTTCAGTAATCTGTATAGCAATTTTTGTCACAAAATGATATTGTATTGAAGTAAAAATCAGGAAAAAGTTCATGATTCCGCGCTATTCAAGGTCAGAAATGACAACAATCTGGTCTGACCATTCCAAATTTCAAATCTGGTTTGAGATTGAAGCGCATGCTTGTGACGCTCAGGCAGAGCTTGGAGTAATTCCTCACTCGGCCGCGAAGACTATTTGGGAAAAGGGTAAGTTTAATATTGACCGAATCAATGAGATAGAAGTTGAAACTAAACATGATGTAATTGCATTTCTCACTAATTTAGCTGAATCTATTGGCACAGAAGCACGCTTTGTTCATCAGGGAATGACATCCTCTGACATTCTGGACACAACTTTGTCCGTTCAACTGACCCGCGCATCAGACATACTCCTTGATGACTTAAACAGGCTTTTATCCGTCTTAAAAATCCGTGCTAAAGAACACAAATACACCTCTACTATAGGTAGGTCGCATGGCATTCATGCAGAACCAACTACCTTTGGAGTCAAGCTTGCCAGATTTTATGCAGAATTTGAAAGGAACAAAAATAGGTTGATAGCTGCAAAAAAGGAAATATCTACCTGTGCAATTTCTGGTGCTGTCGGAACATTTGCGCACATAGACCCAAGAGTGGAGCAGCATGTTGCCAAAAAAATGGGACTTGAAGTGGAACCTATCTCAAGTCAAATTATCCCTCGCGACCGGCACGCAATGTTTTTTTCAGTGCTCGGCGTTATAGCAAGTTCAATTGAAAATCTAGCTATTGAAATCCGTCATTTGCAGAGAACCGAAGTACGCGAAGCTGAAGAGTTTTTTTCTATCGGACAGAAAGGCTCCTCTGCTATGCCTCATAAGCGCAACCCTGTATTAAGCGAAAATTTAACTGGTCTCGCCCGCCTTGTGAGAGCCTCTGTTATACCTGCTCTTGAAAATGTTGCTCTTTGGCATGAACGCGATATTTCCCATTCTTCGGTAGAACGCATGATCGGCCCAGATGCTACTGTAACGCTTGATTTTGCTCTTAATAGATTAGCAAACGTAATTGAAAAGCTAATAATCTTTCCAGAACAAATGCAGAAAAACTTAGACTCTCTTGGTGGGATTATTCACTCTCAACAAATGCTATTAGCTCTAACTCAAAAAGGCATGAGCCGAGAAGACGCGTACCAACTAGTACAAAAGTATGCTATGGAGGTATGGAATTTAGGTGGAAATTACTTAACTAAAATGAAGTCTGATAGAAAGATAGCACTATATTTTTCAGAAAATGAGCTCGAGAGCTTATTTGACCCAAAACAACATCAGCGTAATGTAGATAAGATTTTTAAAAGAGTTTTTGAAAATTGAACCATAGGATTTTTCACTTTTTTTAAGGAAATAAATGAAATTACTCTACGAAGGAAAAGCTAAAAAACTATTTAAAGGGCCTCAAAAGGGCACGATTGTACAATATTTCAAAGACGACGCAACAGCTTTTAATGCGCAAAAAAAAGACACAGTCATAGGTAAAGGAATAATTAATAATTACATAAGTAGCAGAATTTTTCAGGCTATTAATCAGACTGACATACCTCACCATTTTATTAAGCGGCTCTCAGAAAGAGAACAATTGATCAAGGAAGTTGAGATTATTCCAATCGAAATAATTATTCGTAAAGTTGCAGCCGGAACTATCTGTAAGCGACTGGGTATTAAAGAAGGACAAGTATTGCCAAACACATTGGTCGAATTTTGTCTCAAGAATGATGAACTAAGTGACCCTATTATTTCAAGAGAGCATATAGAGATGATGCAATTGGCGAATAATTTTGAAATGGAAACGATTATCTCAACAGCTTTTCGCATAAGCGATTTTCTTACCGGTTTATTTTCTATGATACAAATTCAACTTATTGATTTCAAATTGGAGTTTGGAAGATTTTATAACTCTAATGGTTTTCATGAAGTTATATTAGCAGATGAAATTAGCCCAGATAGTTGTAGGTTATGGGACATAAAAACCAAAAAAAAATTAGATAAAGATAGATTCAGAAGAAACCTTGGTGGTTTGATTGAGGCTTACACAGATATAGCGAATCGTATGTCTATAAAACTGCCTGAACTAAATGTGGAAAAATGAATATTAGAGATTTCAGTGCTTTTTTTCATGTTACAGAGGAATTATAATGCAGGTGACGATAATAATTCAAAAGAAAACAGGGGTGCTAGATCCCGAGGCTCAAGCCATACAACAGGCACTTTATTCTTTAGGATTTGACGACTTACAAGATGTAACTGTAGGCAAACAGATTACTGTTGAAATTAACACGAACGATCAAGAACGCGCTAAATACCGGGCTTCAAAAATGTGTGAAACTTTGCTAGCAAATACCGTGATTGAGTCGTATAAAATAGAAACAAAAGAACCATCATGAGAATTGCTGTAATTGTTTTTCCTGGTTCTAATTGTGACCGTGACATGTTGGTTGCAGTAGAAAAAATCACAGGCAGAAGACCTGCTTTGATTTGGCATAAACAAAGTAATCTCGACCCTATTGATCTTGCGATTCTTCCTGGTGGCTTTTCTTTCGGTGATTATTTAAGGTGTGGCGCTCTTGCTGCACGGTCACCAATCATGAGTGCGCTACATGATCATGCAGCAAGAGGAGGCTCCATATTGGGTGTCTGTAATGGTTTTCAAATCTTGATTGAATCAAGTTTGTTACCAGGTTTTCTTTTGCGTAATAAAGAACTTAAATTTATTTGTAAGCAAACGACTTTAGCTTTGAATGCAGAATCAAATTGTAAACTTTTAGCATCGCTTGATAGCAAAAAGACATTAAAAATTCCAGTTGCTCATAATGAGGGTAGTTTTTTTGCTGATACTGAGACTTTAAGCAAAATTGAAAACAATGGCCAGGTCGTTTTGAGATATACCTCTGATACTAGCGCTTATTCTGGCAATCCTAATGGTTCACTAAATGATATCGCGGGGGTATGTTCCTCTAATGGAAAAATACTGGGAATGATGCCTCACCCAGAGCGTGCTATGGGGGCAGGTCATGAGAGCTCTGACGGAGAAAAACTCTTAAGATCAGTCTTTGAGGCTATTATTAAATGAGTAACGAACCATTAATGAAATTTGAGAATGCTGCTTCTATGGGACTATCAAAAGAAGAGTGGCTTGATATATCAAAGCATATTGGGCGACTTCCAAATTTATGCGAACTGGGTATTTTTTCTGCAATGTGGTCAGAACATTGTTCTTATAAATCATCAAAAAAATGGCTGAGAACCCTTCCAACAGAGGGTAAGTGTGTAATTCAAGGACCAGGAGAGAATGCAGGGATTATCGATATTGGTGATGGACTTGCAGTTATATTTAAAATTGAAAGTCATAATCATCCCTCTTTTATTGAGCCATATCAAGGGGCAGCAACAGGTGTTGGAGGAATTATTCGGGATGTTTTTACGATGGGCGCGCGCCCTATCGCATTACTAAATGCTCTTCGTTTTGGGCAAATAGACTATGAAAAAACACCCCATCTTGTATCTGGCGTTACATCTGGGATTGGTAGTTATGGTAATTGCATTGGAATACCAACTGTAGGTGGTGAGGTTGAGTTTGACAGCTCTTATAATGGTAATATCCTTGTAAATGCAATGGCAGTTGGTATAGCACACAGCGATAGGATTTTTTATTCCGCTGCATCAGGCAATGGGAATCCAGTAATTTATGTAGGCGCCAAAACCGGCCGTGATGGGATCCATGGAGCAACTATGGCTTCTACTGAATTTAATGTTGAAGCAGAGTCAAAACGCCCAACAGTTCAAGTTGGCGATCCATTTACAGGTAAATTACTAATGGAGGCCTGTCTTGAGTTAATGGCTGCAAATGCCGTTATCGCAATTCAAGATATGGGCGCTGCTGGGCTTACTTCTTCTTCCGTTGAAATGGCTGCCAAGGGCGGTCTAGGCATGGAGATTAACCTTGACCTTGTTCCGGTCAGAGAAGCGAATATGTCTGCATATGAAATTATGCTATCTGAAAGTCAAGAGCGAATGTTAATGGTAATAGAACCAAGTCAGGCTGAGATAGCAAGGCAAATATTTAGCAAATGGGACCTTGATTTCATGCCAATAGGGCTGGTCACTGAAACGAACAGACTAGTTCTTCGTAAAGATGGGAAAATAGCTTGCGATATTCCGCTTGAACCTCTAGTAAAAAATGCACCTGAATACGATAGACCACATTTAACACCAAAAATCCAGACAAAAACAAACATAAAAGACATTATAAAAGACATTTCAATTTTAGATGCCTTAAGAATTCTCATAGGTAGTGAAGATTTATGTTCAAGAAGATGGGTATTCGAGCAATATGACAGCCACGTTATGGCAGATACCATTATTGGTCCAGGAGGTGACTCCGCACTAATAAGAGTTCACGGAACACAAAAAGCAATTGCATTAACAACTGATTGCACGCCAAGATATGTAGAAATAGACCCATATATAGGCGGTAAACAAGCTGTAGTAGAGGCTTACAGAAATATTATTGCTGTTGGGGCAAAACCTCTCGCTGTTACAAATAATCTGAATTTTGGCAATCCCGAAAAGCCAGAAATAATGACCCAACTGGTACAAAGCATCACTGGAATGAAAGACGCCTGTAATCAATTATCAACTCCGGTTGTGTCCGGAAATGTATCGTTATACAACGAAACAGATGGAAAAGCTATCAAGCCATGTCCTGTAATTGGCATGGTAGGGATTATTGATGATTGGCGAAATGCTGGAACTATTGCTCTACCGGCTAACACAGATTTAGTTATTCTTGGACAAGACGGCAATGTTAATTCTGGCTGGTTGTCCAATAGCATATACGCTAAAAAGATAGCCAAAAAATTTGGGGGGGCACCTCCTCCGGTTGATTTAAACACAGAATTGAAGTGTGGAAAATTTATATTAGATTGCTATTCAAATAAGTTAATTGAGGCTGCACATGATATATCTGACGGAGGGCTATTAGTTGCACTCACTGAAATGATGATAGCTGGCAAAAATGGCGCTGAAATAAAACTTCCAATAAATATCAACTCTCACAGCTGGTGTTTTGGTGAAAATCAATCAAGTTATATTGTTGCTACAAACGAGTTTAATGAAATCGCTAGACGTTCAAAAAATTCTCAGATTCCTTATATATATCTTGGAAGGGCTATCGCGGCTCAAGAATTGAAAATTTCAAATGGAGATATTATATCTTTAAATGAACTAGAAGAAATTTACAATTCAGGGCTAACAAAATATCTATGAAGACAGCTGTCAGGTAAAGGGGGAAATAACGCATAATGGCAATGAAAGCACACGAAATTGAGGAATTAATTATCAATGCGTTCCCAGATGCAATCGTTAAAATTGAGGATTTGGCTGGGGATGGGGATCATTATTCCTGTAGCGTGGAATCAAAGCAATTCATAGGCAAATCGCGTGTCCAACAACATAAGATGGTATATCAAGCTCTTGGTGGCAAAATGGGTGGACAACTTCACGCATTGGCTCTTCAAACAAAAATACCATCATAATTAGACAGTTATAAGAAAGTGAGACTAAAAATGAACAAACTCAATCCCATTATCACAGAGCGAATTGTATCAGAAATAAACAGCCACGATGTAGTTTTATTTATGAAGGGAACTCCTGTAATGCCACAATGTGGCTTTTCAGCGACGGTTGTGGGAGTATTGAGCCACGTTGGAGTTCAATTTAGAGGTGTAAATGTTCTCGAGGACGACCAAATTCGAGAAGGAATTAAAACTTATTCGGACTGGCCAACCATACCTCAACTCTATGTTAAAGGTGAGTTCATGGGAGGTTGCGATATTGTTAAAGAAATGTATGAATCAGGCGAGCTATTAGAAATGTTTAATACTCATGGCATAAATCTTACGCCAAAATAGGGTAAAAATTGCTTAGCGTGAATAATATTCGACAACAAGATTAGGCTCCATCATTACTGGAAAAGGGACCTCATCAAATCCTGGAACTCGGATATATTTGGCAGACCTCTTATCATGATCAACTTCTATATATTCAGGTACTTCACGCTCATTTGACGCCATAGCCTCAAGAATAGCTGGTATATCTCTAACTTTTTCTTTAACCTCAATTTTGTCTCCAGAACGCAGCATAACTGACCCAATGTTACAACGCTTGCCATTTAAGAGTACGTGACCGTGATTTATTAATTGACGAGCTGCAAAAACAGTCGGGGCAAGTTTAGAGCGATATAAAATGGCATCGAAACGAGATTCCAAGATACCAATTAAATTTTCACCAGTATCTCCTCTGCGTCTTGCTGCCTCTATATAATATTTCTTAAATTGCTTTTCACCGATGTTGCCATAATACCCTTTTAATTTTTGTTTAGCCATTAACTGTATCCCGTAATCAGTAGGCTTTTTGCGACGCAGACCGTGCTGGCCGGGTGCGTATGAGCGAGCGTTTAGAGGGCTTTTTGTACGTCCCCAGAGATTCACACCCATTCGACGGTCGATTTTGTGCTTTGAGTTACGACGCTTATGTTCAACTTTTGGAGCCATTATTTTTTCCTTATATTTTTTGTCCCGGTAGTGCCTCTAAATATAGGCCGGGATGCTATCCTATTTGCTCACATCCAACATTCCCAGGAATAGTGCTCTGGATACCCAAATCATCTGACTTCGTCAAGAAAATAAGCTATCTTTGCTTATCAAATAAGGTTAGAATACCATGCCATGTTAGGAGTTCCTGTTTTGTAAATTTAGCTTTAATAAAAAAATTCCGTAAATTGCGTTTTACTGTAGGAGCTTTTTCCTGAGCTGAAAAGAACCCCCTCTGCTCAAGCAGCAGATCAAATCTCTTAAAAAAATATGCTTGCTCTTCAATAGTTGCAGGTAATTTTAAAGTCTTTGGCTTATCTTTTTTTATGTTGGATTGTAATGATATTGGCTCAGGCGTCTCAAAAGATGTTTGATAAGAACCCGTAATCATGAGAAATTCCCAGCACATAATCATAACCGCTTGTGCAAGATTTAGCGATTTGCTGTCAGGATTTAAATTAGCCTCTACAATGAAATCAGCAAACACAACTTCATCATTAGAAAGGCCGACTCTCTCTGAGCCAAATAAATATGCAGCTTTATAGGTATTGGTGTCAGAAATATTTTTTATCGTATTTTGCGCGCACTTTTCAGCTGCAACTCTAGGGTTTATTGATGATTTTTGAAGATCTCGAGGTCTCGCGGAGGTGGCATAGATTTGAGTGATATCAAAACAAGCAGAGGCAATATCTGGATATACAGACGCTTTCTGAATAATGTCGAGTGCGTGAGTTGCCATTGGCATTGCATCCGGATTAGGCCACCCGTCTCGTGGATTTATTAGCCTCAAATCAAAAAATCCACAATTTTTCATGGCTCTCGCCACAGCGCCAATATTCTCGCCCAATTGAGGTTTAGATAAAATTATTACTGGTGGCATAATATATAAAAAGGGCTTTTTATTCATATTATGCTTCCTACTATCAAACAGACATTTCAGCCTAACCTAGGCTATCATTTTAAGAACTAGATAAAGACGCATCCTTTGCTCCATCATTTAAAAGCTTCCATACTATCCCATCTGATAATGCCATTACAGATGCATCTATTATATTTGTTGACACTCCTACCGTTCTCCAAATCAAGTCATGTTCGTCTCTAAACTCGATTAAAACGCGAGTAACAGCTCCTGTTCCTTTTTTTCCTTCATGAGGTTCGAGTATCCTGACTTTAAAGTCAATTAGCTCGACATTACTAAGCGACGGATAAACTTGAATCAAAGCTTTACGAATTGCTTTGTCAATGGCATTTACGGGACCGTTTCCAAGGGCAACTTCATGCTTAGAACTAGAGCCAATGGTAATAGCAGCCGTAGCTTCTGATTCAACCACGAATACCCCTTCAGCATTAAACCGTCTTTCATCTGTAACCCTGAAGCGACCTATGGTAAAATAGTTTGGCACTTGGTCCAATGCCCTTTTGGCTAGCAATTCAAAACTTGCCTCAGCAGAATCAAAAGACCACCCATTAAATTCTTTTTCCTTAATTTCTCTGATAAGCTTTTCTATTCTGATGTCATCTGATGGTATTTGAAGACCAACCTCAGAGAAACGGGCTAGTACGTTTGACCGCCCGATTTGGTCAGAAATAACAAATGAACGCTCATTGCCAATTGTCTCTGGAGGAATATGCTCATAAGTTCTTGGATCTTTTTGAGCTGCAGATGCATGCAGTCCTCCTTTATGCGCAAATGCAGCTGAACCTACATATGGGGCATGAGGGTCTGGAACGAGATTTAGTCTATCATCTACCATCCTAGACAGGCTAAGAAGTTTTGAGATCTTTTCAGCTGGAATAGAAGTTTTATAGCCAAGTTTTAGAATTAAAGTGGGGATAAGCGTAATAAGATCTGCATTTCCACAACGCTCACCGAGACCATTAATTGTTCCTTGTATTTGTCTAGCCCCTGCCCTGATTGCAGCTAAGCTATTTGCTACAGCTAGACCGATATCGTTGTGGCAATGTATCCCAATATTTGCCTCGGGAATATATAGTTTTGTTTTGCTTACTATATCAAAAATCTCATCTGTTAATGTTCCACCATTTGTGTCACATAAAATAATCCATCTCGCGCCACCGTCAAAAGCAGCTTTGACACAAGCTAAAGCGAAATCAGGGTTTGCTTTATAACCGTCAAAATAATGTTCACAATCAAACATTGGCTCCCTGCCCTTCGCATTTGCTGCTTGCAGTGACTCTGTAATCATTTTTAAATTCTCATCCATCGATATATTTAGAGCTGTATCTACATGAAAATCCCACGTCTTACCCACCAAACAAGTTGCATCCGAAGGGGCGTTAATAATCGCGTTAAATCCGGGATCATTATCAGTTGACCTCCCACCGCGTCTGGTCATTCCAAAGGCGACTAATGCCGAATTTT
>CACOCY010000010.1 GCA_902625725.1 uncultured SAR116 cluster alpha proteobacterium
ACGTGCTAAAATTAAAACTAACATCGAGAATGTTTTAAATCATGGTAAATATATTATGGGACCAGAGGTTGAGGAACTGGAAAAAACTTTATGTGAAAGAGTTGGAGTAAAGCATGTTGTAAGCTGCAGTTCTGGAACAGATGCCTTATTATTAGCACTAATGGGCCTTAAACTTAAACCTGGACAGGGTGTTATTGTGCCTAGCTTTACATTCACCGCAAGTGCTGAGGTAATGCCACTCCTTGGCGCAATCCCCATATTTGCTGAAGTAGATAGGAAAACTTTTACTCTAAACCCATCAAAACTAAAGGACGCGCTGGAAACTGCAAATAACACGAATATTGAGGTTGTGGGCATTCTCGCTGTTGGTTTATTCGGACAACCTGCACAGATGGATCAAATAAATGCTTTTGCAAAATTAAATGGATTGTGGGTTATAGATGATGCCGCACAAAGTTTTGGAACTGAGTTGATGGGAGCTAAGACCGGCACACTTGCAGATGTTACATGTACTAGCTTTTTCCCTGCCAAGCCCCTTGGCTGTTATGGGGATGGCGGCGCCTTATTTACGGATTCTGAAGAAATTGCCGAAATTGCGCGTTCATGTCGTATTCATGGACAGGGCTCACATAAATATGAAACATTTCGTTTAGGAATGACTGCTAGGCTAGACACTATTCAAGCCGCTATCTTGTTGGCAAAATTACACATTTTTGACGAAGAACTTATTCAACGTAATGCAATTGCAAATTATTATGCCGAACTATTGAATGGTTGGGTTGAAACCCCATCCTGTTTTTCGGACAAGACAAGCAGCTGGGCAATTTACACAATAAAGCTGTCAGAAAAGCTGGATAGAGCTTCTATACAAAAATCACTCAATGAGAAAGGTGTCCCAACTGCGATATACTATCCAATCCCCATGCATTTACAAAAACCCTATGAGCATTACCCACAAACCAAATTTGGTTTAGAAGTAAGTGAGCATCTAGCAAAATGTGTTTTATCAATACCGATGCACCCATACCTCACTCGGGAAAAACAAGAAATGATCAGTAACGCTATTATTGAAAGTATAAAAAGCTGTAAATAAAAGATGAAAAATAATCGCCCATATTTTTCTTGTAAGATCGAACAGCTCAAGCTATAAAAATGGTGTAATTGCGGGCGTAGCTCAGTGGTAGAGCACAACCTTGCCAAGGTTGGGGTCGAGGGTTCGAATCCCTTCGCCCGCTCCACGTATCCATAACAAAAATTTGTCTCCGTGTTATCTAACAAAACCCCTAAAAGTTTTTTGTATTTCAAACAAAAACGAACTATAAGTTAATGAAATATGGATGCGTAGTAATTTGGGTATTTGGAACAAACTTATTTTTTAATAAAGCGTTTTATAGAAAGTTATTAGTAGAAAAAAAAGTACCTTTGTGATTTGATACTGAATTATAAAAATTGTAGTGACCTTAAATAATTTTAGATGGAGAATAGGTATCAACAAGAACCAAAACAATGTTGTAAGCACGTCTCGTCCGGAAATGACCTTAGGAGGCCGAATTGCGCAACTTAGAATAGAGGGTGGTTATGACAGTTTTGAACTTTCAAAGCAACTTGGCGTAAAACATGAAACGTATGAGTCTTGGGAATTAGATAGAAGCGAACCCCGAATTAATAAACTAGTAGCTCTTGCTGCCATTCTTGGAGTGTCGCCCACCTACTTGCTTGCGGAAGAGGGTCATAAAGGAGTTGATACGAAAAATAAAAAATCCAAACGCAGTGTCAAAATCTTAACCCTTCAGCAGAAGGTGCTGTTTTTGGAGGCACAGTTGAAAGAAAACTTAAAACAGTTAAAAAAAATATCTCGTGCAATAAATAGTTTATAATCATTCTAATTATTTTTTACTGGATACCCAGTGGGGTTTAATAAAGAAAGACCATCAAAATAAAAACGAGCTGGCGAATATCACATAAGAGGCCTTTAATTAATAATTCATGTATGTAAAAGAATACTAAATTAAACTCTTCCTATAGAGTTATAATTTAATCCAGCTGCCCTCATATCCTTTGGCGAATAAACATTTCTTAAGTCCACAATCACGTTACCAGCCATCAATTCAAGAAATTTAAGAGCTGAAATTGCTCTAAACTCGTTCCATTCTGTCGCTATTACACAAACATCAGCCCCTTTAATGCAAGTCTCGGGACCTTTACTGAAAACAACTTTGTCCCCTAAAAGAGATTTAGCCTCAGGCATTGCTACTGGGTCATAAACCTTTATATTTGCGCCTCTCGATAACAATAGTGGAACGATATCTAATGCTGGACTATCCCTCATATCGTCTGTTTCTGGTTTGAAAGACAAACCCAAAATACTTACCTTTTTCCCACTTATCCCCTCTCTAAATTGAGATATTATTCGATCTGCCATAGAAATTCTTCGCTCTTGATTATATCTGATTACTTCTTCCACAATGGAAATTCTTGATCCAAACTGCTGAGTTGTTTTTACAAGCGCTACGGTGTCTTTGGGAAAACAAGAGCCTCCATAACCGGGGCCAGCATGCAAAAACTTCATTCCTATTCTTTTATCTAGTCCGATACCTTTCGCAACATCGTGAACATCAGCACCAACCTTCTCACATAAATCGGCTATTTGGTTTATATAGGAAATTTTTACAGCTAAAAATGCGTTGGAGGCATATTTTATTAATTCTGCGGTTTCTAGCTCTGTATACTGAATAGGTGTTTCAATTAAATACAATGGTTTATAAATTTTTGCCAATATCTCTTTTGCTTTAGTCCCACTGGTGCCAACAATTACTCTATCAGGACGCATAAAATCATTTATTGCAGAACCTTCCCTTAAAAACTCTGGGTTTGATGCAACATCAAAACTCAATTCGGGCCTTTTTTGTTGAACTAGATCAAAAACTTTTTGTCCTGTTCCAACAGGTACAGTAGATTTCATCACTATCACTGTATATCCAGATATGGCTTCAGCAATCTCCTCCACAGCGCTGAACACGTAACTCAAATCGGCATGTCCATCACCTCTTCTTGCTGGCGTACCAACTGCTATGAAAACAATGTTAGAATTACTTACAGAATGTTTCAAATCGGTCGTAAATGAAAGCCGGCCAGCACTCTGATTACGATGAACAAGCGCTTCCAAACCAGGCTCATAAATAGGTATCTTGTTGGATTTTAATTCTAATACTTTTTTCTCATTTTTATCAACACAAGTCACATTAAATCCAAGCTCCGAAAAACATGCCCCTGATACAAGTCCAACGTATCCAGTTCCAATCATGGCTATTTTCATATTCGCCCTCTTTAATCTTCAACTTCTCAGTTTCGAAATTTTTTGACTTTCGACTAAATAAGTTAATATTATATAAACAATTTTGAGTGATATTTTTTCGATCAAAACTAAAGTCATATAAACCCAGAACAGTATAGAAATTAAATGAAGATCAGAAAAGCAATTTTTCCTGTTGGTGGATTAGGAACAAGATTTCTACCAGTAACAAAAGCACTTCCAAAAGAAATGCTGCCAATTGTTGACAAGCCTCTAATTCAATACGCTGTAGAAGAAGCCGCTGATGCTGGCATTGAAGAATTTATTTTTGTAACTGGAAGAAACAAATCTGCGATTGAAGATCACTTTGATCATTCAGCAGAGTTGGAAAACTCCCTAAATGCTAAGGGCAACCAAGGTTCATTACAGTTAGTTCAAAAAATGATAAAACCACCTGGCTCCTTTGTCTACATTCGGCAACAGGAACCTGCAGGACTAGGACACGCTGTTTGGTGCGCTAGAAATATTGTTTCGGATGAGCCTGTAGCGGTTTTACTTGCTGATGACCTTGTGCTTGGTAAACCAGCTCTCAAAGAGATGTGTGAAGCATGGAAGGGCGGTAACATGATTGCAACAATGAAAGTTAATGCTACTCAAACATCTTCATATGGGATAGTTACACCGGGAGAAACAAAAGGCAACTTAGTCGAAGTTAAAAATTTAGTAGAAAAACCAAAGCCAGAAGAAGCCCCTTCTACAATAGCTATCGTCGGAAGATATATAATTCAACCTTCAGTTTTTGACACTTTATCAAAACAACGCAAAGGTGCTGGTGGAGAGATTCAACTCACGGATGCACTGAGTGAAGAAATCGGAAAAACACCTTTTTTTGGTTTTGAATTTTCTGGCAAACGATTTGACTGTGGTTCAAAATTAGGGTTTCTTCAGGCTAACCTTGCGTTAGCATTGGAAAGAGATGATTTGAGAGAAAATATAAAAACTTGGTTGAAAGAAACGATATAGCAAATTAAATTTTTTTCTATATAATGTTAAGATGTTTTAATATGTGAAACGCTATTTCACATGGTAAAGAGGAAAATTTTATGCAAATGTTTTGAAGAAAATAAACTACTATGGTTTTTATTTAAAAACATATTTGGCACAATCATATTTTAAAATAATAATCACCAGATAATAGAATTAAAGGATTTGAGCATGACGTATATTTCCTTTGGCACCTTGTCCATTTCTAACGAACTATATAATTTTGTTAACAACGAGCTGTTAGCTGGACTAGAGATAAATCCAAATAATTTTTGGTCGGAGTTCGAAATTGCTGCAAATACACTAACCCCTAAGAATAAAGCGCTTTTACAAACCCGAAACAAATTACAAAGAAAATTAGATGAATGGCTAGAAGAACATAAAAAATCAGAAATTGATCCTGAGAAATATACAGAATATTTGCATGAAATTGGTTATTTGATACCTGAAGGAGATGATTTTGTAATTGAAACGTCAAATGTCGATATTGAAATTTCGAAAATAGCCGGGCCACAATTAGTTGTTCCTGTCATGAATGCGAGATATGCATTAAACGCGGCAAACGCCCGTTGGGGTTCTTTATATGATGCACTATATGGAACAGACGTAATTTCCGAAGATGCCGGCGCCGAAAAATCTAAAAATTATAATCCTATTAGAGGAAAAAAGGTAATTAAGTATGCTCGAGGAGTTTTGGATGCCCACAGCCCAATTAGAGACGCAACATGGATAGATGTCACCAATCTTTCCATTATTAATGGTGAATTAATCATCTCCACCGGTTCAAATTCAACAACACTCAAATTTTCGTCCCAGTTCTCTGGCTATCGGGGAGCAGCGGATAAGCCGGATGCTGTTTTGCTAGTAAAAAACAATCTTCACATTGAAATTTTATTAAAGCCAGACGGTATAATTGGGAAAACGGATAAAGCAGGAATTGATGATGTAATCATTGAGTCTGCTATTTCTACAATTATGGATTGCGAGGATTCTGTCGCAGCGGTTGACGCAGAAGACAAGGTTCTAGCATATCGCAATTGGCTTGGTCTGATGCGTGGTGACTTGTCAGTTGAAATGGAAAAAGGCGGAAAAACCTTCATACGCAAATTAAACGAAGACAAAATTTTTACTACACCAAGTGGTGGCACTCTGACTTTGCATGGTAGATCATTAATGTTAGTTCGAAATGTTGGACATTTGATGACAAATCCTGCCATACTACTCGGTGATAAAAGTGAGATCCCAGAGGGTATTTTAGATAGTTTTATGACCGTATTGGGAGCAATGTACGATTTCAAAACGAAGGGAAATTCGAGAACTAATTCTATTTACATAGTCAAACCAAAAATGCATGGGCCTGAAGAAGTTGCTTTCACATGCGAAATTTTCAATATGGTAGAATCCATTCTTAATCTCCCTGCCAACACTGCTAAAATAGGCATTATGGACGAAGAACGGCGTACTACGGTTAATTTGAAAGAATGTATTAGAGCAGCAAAAAACAGAGTAGCTTTCATCAATACTGGTTTCCTTGACAGAACAGGAGATGAGATACACACATCTATGAATGCTGGCGCAATGATTAGGAAGGCAGATATGAAGCAAGCAGCATGGATTGGCGCATATGAGAACTGGAATGTAGACATTGGTCTCTCCTGCGGTTTCTCTGGAAAAGCACAGATCGGAAAGGGTATGTGGGCAATGCCCGATTTAATGAATGAAATGATGAAACAGAAAATTGGTCACCCTAATGCTGGCGCAAACTGCGCCTGGGTTCCTTCGCCTACAGCAGCAACTTTACACGCGTTGCATTATCATGATGTAGATGTATTTCAGAAACATACAGAAATAATTAAGCGAAAACGTGCTGAACTATCTGATATATTAACAATACCAACTGCGCAAAGACCAAATTGGTCTCACCATGACATAAAACAGGAATTAGAGAATAATGCGCAAGGTATATTGGGCTATGTCGTAAGGTGGATAGATCAAGGGATAGGGTGTTCAAAAGTACCTGATATACATAATGTAGGATTAATGGAAGATAGGGCGACTCTTCGAATCTCCTCTCAACATATGGCCAATTGGATCCACCACGGTATTTGTACAAAAGAGCAGGTAATACAAATAATGAAAAAGATGGCATTGGTAGTTGATAAACAAAATGAAATGGATGAACAATATGAACCAATGGGAGAAAATTTTGACACCTCTATTGCATTTCAAGCAGCATGTGACCTTATCTTTGAAGGGTTAAATCAGCCATCTGGTTACACAGAGCCAATACTTCATCAAAAGAGGCTAGAAAAAAAGCAAGCCCTATAATACGAAAGTTTTCAATTTAAATGAGCTTATTTTGATTAAAAAAATTTCTCAAATTAACCTAGACAAGCATATTGCAAAAGTCCCTAATTTCCCCAAAAATGGAATAACCTTTTATGATATTAGTCCAATTTTAGAAAACTCTCATTTTTTGAAGAATACAATTGATGTTTTATTTGAGAAAGCAATACCATTCAAACCTGAATTAGTTGCGGGGATTGATGCTCGTGGGTTTTTATTTGCAACGCCACTTGCGTATAAACTAAATTGTGGTTGTATTATGATTAGAAAATCAAATAAACTTCCAGGGAACGTGCTGACGCAAAGTTATAATTTAGAGTATGATTCCGCTGAGCTTACTATTCAAAAAGAAAGACAATTGTCTGGAAAACGTATTTTGATTGTTGATGATTTGATAGCAACTGGAGGCTCATTAAACGCTGCTCAAACACTTGTTGAAAAGATGGGTGGAACGGTATGTTGTGCTTTGTGCATAATTGAACTTACTGGTTTAAAGGGCAGAGAAAAATTAAATTGTCCTGTTATGTCATTACAGTCTTATTTGTTTTGAACTGCGGAAATAACGAAGACTTAAAACTTTTTTCTATACAGTGATTGATTTTTACATCTCTTTACGTAAATCAGTTCGCAAACTATCGATTGAGATGGGACCTTTTTGACTTTTAAGATACCAAAAAGACCAGCCGTTGCAACTGGAAGCACCCTGTAATTGTGCGCCTACTGAATGGATAGAACCAGATTTCTTGTCTTTCGTGACAAGAGAGCCATCAGCTCTTACCTTTGCTGAAAAGCGGTTTTTCTTATCAAATAACTCGTCTCCAGCTTTAACCCAGCCGCGCTCAACCAAAGCGCCAAAGGGCACTCTGGGCAAATCGCGTTTCTCTGTTAAATCAACCATCTGGTTATCCGCTTGCTTGATTTTAGATAACCTCTCTTTTGCATTTCTAACATAAACCTGATCCCGCTCTATTCCAATGTAGTGCCTCCTGAGTTTTTTAGCAACAACACCTGTAGTACCTGTTCCAAAAAAAGGATCTAAAATTATATCGCCTGGTTTAGTTGTTGCTAAAACCACCCTTGTTAGCAAATTTTCAGGTTTTTGAGTCGGGTGTACCTTCTTACCGGCGATATCTTTTAATCTTTCCTGACCACTACAAATTGGCAGCGACCAGTCAGAGCGCATTTGTAAATCTTCATTCAACATTTTCATGGAATCATAATTGAATTGATATTTTGATTTTGCAGATTTAGCTGCCCATATTAGAGTTTCATGTGCATTTGTAAAACGTCTTCCACGAAAATTAGGCATTGGATTTGTCTTACGCCAAACTACATCATTCAAAATCCAAAAGCCGAGATCCTGTATTATTTTTCCTAAACGAAATATATTGTGATAACTACCGATTACCCAAATCGCACCATTTGGTTTTATAACTCTATGGCATTCCTTTAGCCAGCTGTTACTAAAATAATCGTACGTTTTAAATGAATCAAACTGATCCCAAGATTCGTTTACCCCGTCAACAGGTGTCTGATCTGGCCTAATGAGCTCACCCGTAAGTTGCAAATTATATGGAGGATCAGCGAACACTAGGTCAACGCTTTCACACGGTAATGTTCTTAATGCCGTTAGACAGTCATTATTTATTATTACATCCAATTTCATCACGAAATAACATCCAGTTCAAAAATGTTATAAACGTCATAAAAGCGCAAAAAAGTATTAAAAGTCAATGTGTTATCTTTAACAAATAAATGCTATCTATATATAGTATGTTCCCGAAGATAATAGAGAATATATAGTATTGTTTAATATTGGTGATATGATGGCTCGTTAGAACTAGCTTAAAAAAGAATTCTGTTAAGTGGGTGTTTCGCAAACAATTCATTGACTGCTACCAACTTAAGATAACAACGATTTAACGGGGGCAAAACTTGATCTATGATGACATGTTGGGCCAAATTCTACCAAAGAGGCTCGGTGCGCTTTTGTGCCGTATCCTTTATGTTTGTTAAACCCATATTCCGGATGACACGAATCAAGGTTAAGCATATAGCAATCTCTCGTTTGCTTTGCTATTATAGAAGCAATTGCAATTGATAAGCTAATATTATCACCTTTAACAATAGGCATAATGTTTATTTTTTTATAAAATGTCTTAAATTCTGGCTTTCTATTACCATCAATCAAAATAGTATTAATTTTGCCAATTAATTTCTCTTGGAGCAGAACCAAAGCTCGTTCCATTGCGAGAAAACTAGCATTGAGAATATTTAAACTATCGATTTCTTTAACATCAGCACTGCCAACTGCTATCGAAATGTTAAGTTTTAATAGCTCAGTACAAATACGATCTCTTTTAATGTGAGTTAATTTCTTAGAATCTCTTATTCCCTCTGGCAAAGATGCAACAAGTTTTGGGTCAATCCAAACAGCAGCTGCCATTACAGGTCCTGCCCAAGATCCTATTCCAACCTCATCAACACCTACAACCAAGCCATGAACAGCATATTTTCTCTCGAGATAGAAATTTGGTTGTTGTTGAGTTATGTGCAAAGTCAGCGTCCAGCAATGCCTGCCTCAAGCAAACGAGGCATAATTTCTACAAAATTACATGGTCTGTGTCGATAATCTAGCTGATGAACTAATAAATCATCCCATGCATCTCTGCAGGCAGAGGGAGACCCTGGCAATGCGAAAAGATATGTGCCGCCTGAAACACCAGCAACTGCTCTGCTCTGTAGCGAAGATGTGCCTATTTTCTGAAATGATATAAATCGAAACATTTCGCCAAAACCCTCTATTTCTTTGTCAAACACACTCCGAAATGCCTCAGGTGTTACGTCTTTACCTGTAAGCCCGGTACCTCCCGTTGATATCACAACATCTATAGCTTGATCTTGAATACTTTTAGTCAACTTTTTTATAATTTTATTCGTATCATCTTGCGTGATCTCACGTTTAACCAAATTATGCCCCGCCTCATTAATCTTAAAAGCGAGCATATCGCCGGATTTATCAGTTTGAAAACTTCTCGTGTCAGAAATTGTTAAAAGAGCTATTTTGATTGGGATAAAGTTTCTTTTTAAATCCAATTTGGACATCTGCACTTCCTCTAATTACCAAAAATTTGCAATTTTGAATTAATTTGGTTTGATATCCGTTTTTAAAAACGCTATATCGACGTCACTCACGTTTCCAGCTACAAGTTTTCTCAAATCAGATGTATCTCTGTCTTCTTTGAGCCTATACATCCAGATGTTTACTGCAACACTCTTTATATATACTCGTGTTTCTCTTGAGGGTATAGACTCAAGAAGCAAAAAACTGTCTTCCCGGTAATCAATCTTTTTTATCCATTTATTTAAATTGCCCGGCCCAGCGTTATATGCAGCTAATAATTTAAATAAATGCTGCCCAACTATAGGTGTTTCCAATAAATGAATAATGTAATCTTGACCTAGTTTTAAATTTATATCTGGATTGTTAAGTAGATGCCTGTTTTTATTGCGAAAACGTCTATCGTTGGAAATAAAAGCCGCCGTTGCAGGCATTATTTGCATTAAGCCCGATGCTCGAACTCTACTTCTTGCTAATGGATAGAAACTAGATTCCTTCCGAATTATGCCGTATATTATTGCTGGGTCGATTTCAAAGTTAATTTTAGTTGTGGGTTGCGGGTACAATGCTGTATTGAATGCCTCTCCTGTTAATTTCAAATGTAAATCGGCTAGTCGAAATGCTAGCCCTGGCATATTATGGGTAACGGCAAACATCATCATATCTTTTTTTTGCGTTGTGGACGCCTGTTCATATAAATAACGTAACTCTCTACTTGCTCTGATCCAGTCTCCTATTTGTAACAAAGCTAATGCTCGTCTACCGCCCCTTGTTCTTGTCAGCCAAGGAACGAAATTCTCTGAAATTCGTGGCTCTTGAAAAATTACAGAAAATTTTTGACCTGAAACATATAACGCCATCATACCGTAAAAAGTTTTTGTAAAATTTTTTGCAACATCAAGGTACTTTACTGCTGTTTCTGGATCATTGTGCCGCAAACTGAGCCTATAAGCCCAAAAAGCTGCCCCGGACCGCAAGAGGTCTGGGGCATTAACCATATCAGCAAGCGCCCTAAAATAAATACCTGATAATTCATATTGATAAGATCGGTAATGAGCGAGACCAGCTGACCAATAAGCCATATAAGAATTTTCTGGTGATTTTCCTATCGCCTGTCGCGCCGTTAAAATTGCTTTGTCATCAAGTCCATAAATAAAGTAAGCGTGGGCTATTTCTCCCCTTAAGTGTGATTCCTCGGACGGCGTTAGGTAACGTAGGTTATTCGGATCATTAAGAAAGTTATTAGCATTAGTTGGCTCTCTGAGCAGATTATAACGTCTTATTTTATTTGCTATCAAAGCTGTCTGACGCGGAGAAATTCTACCTGAATAACTCTCTGGTATTGATGCCCTCCAGCGCTGCGGAGTGTTTTGCCCAACACCATTTAAATACCCCTTTTTTGGTTTGTTAGGGCTTTTTGCTGATTTAGGTTTCCTCTTATTTGCAAGCCAATTAATCCTGCTTGCATCTGGATGATCCGAGTAATTTAATAACCAAATACGCAATTCATCAAAACTCGAGCGCCAAGCATTTGGATGTAAATATTTTTGGGACTGTATGTGACCTAATAATACCCTATTTGTTAACTTTGTAGTTAGTTTTTCTGCCTCTTGTATCTTACCAACTTCCTGTAATGAAAAAATTTCTTGATATAATTTTACATCCTTTAAATTTAGAAGTTTTGGTAATATATCAACTCCGAGTCTTTTATTATGTTGCTCTGCATAACTAGTTTTTGAATATGAAAAAATAAAAAAAATAAAAAACAGTATTGATAGCGCGGTTTGCCATAAATTCACTGATGTTTTGATATTTCGCAAAAGCATTGTTATTATGATCATTCCTAATGTATGGTTTATTAAAATTGGCTAAATGTATGCGTTTAGTTTTCTATTAAGTCAATTTTAAATGTATTTATCCCCTGCTACATAATCACAGGGCTAACAAAGCGCGTTTTAATTTTACAAGATCTGCAAATACAAATTTTTTTTGAGCCGGCGAACGCAATAAATATGCAGGATGTAGTGTGGGCAAAACCGGAATTGGCTGCTCTAATCCAAAATCTTTAAAGTGAAATTGTCCTCTTAATTTCACAATCCCAGTTTCTAACTCCAGCAATGCTTTGGAAGAAACTCCCCCCAAAGCCAATATAAATTTTGGTTTTTTTAATTGGATATGCCTGATTATGAACGGCTTAAAAATACCTATTTCTTCCTGTGAAGGTGTTCTATTACCGGGAGGACGCCACGGAATATAATTTGTGATATAAGTTTGACTCCTATCCAATTCAATTGAATTAAGCATTTTATCTAAAAGCTGTCCCGCTTGTCCTACAAATGGTACTCCAATCTTATCTTCTTCCTTTCCTGGTGCCTCACCAATGATCATGATTTTTGCGTCTGCATTTCCGTCGCTGAACACTAAACGATTTGCTGTATTTTTCAAACTACATCCGTCAAATAACTCTAAAGCCACCCTCAGCTCTTTAAGAGATTTAACGGCCTCTAGCTGATTTTCGACGTTAGAAATTGTTGATGTCTCTTTTAGTTTTCCAATACTTGAATCAAAACCATTAACTGATTTTCTAGATCTTAGAGAATCTGAACTGACTTTACCAACAATAGTTTCTGTTTCCAAATTTTGGTTAAGTTTAGAAAAATATTCTCTCAAGCCAACCATTTTTTCTTGCGGAGAGGGTTTCAACAAAATAGCCTCATCTGCTCCTATTTCCATCTGCCAGAAAAGTTTAGGGATTAATTCATTTTTTTTTATTTTTAAAGCTGACATCTTGGCTTTATTCTTTATTTTTGAAAATTAAAATATTATTTAGATTTGAGTTAGTTGTTTTCTGAAAAATAACATGAATACTTTTTATGTTAAATAGGAACAATAATTTATAGAAAATTTTTTGCGGGGTATAAATGGAACGCGAATCAATGGAGTTTGATGTCGTAATCATCGGTGGTGGGCCATCTGGGCTCTCAGCAGCAATAAAACTAAAACAGCTTGCATCTGAGAATAACGTGGAACTGACGGTATGCCTTGTCGAGAAGGGTAGCGAAATTGGTGCTCATATATTATCTGGAGCAGTTCTGGAACCCCGTGCACTGGACGAATTAATACCAAATTGGGATGAAGAGGGTGCCCCGCTTAATACGCCTGTAACTGAGGATCATTTCGTGCTTTTATCAGAAAAGTCACACTACAAACTTCCCACTCCCCCTCAAATGAATAATCATGGAAATTTTATAATATCACTCGGAAACTTTTGCAGGTGGTTAGCTGAACGGGCTGAAAATTTAGGTGTTGAAATATATCCAGGGTTTGCAGCCGCAGAGGTTTTGTATAATGAAACCGGAGCTGTTCGGGGGATAGCTACCAACGATTTGGGAGTTGGAAAGGATGGACACCCAAATGAAAACTATATGCAAGGTATAGAATTAATAGGCAAACAAACCATATTTGCTGAAGGATGCAGAGGTCACTTAACAAAAGAATTATTTGAAAAATTCAACTTACGCGAAGGAAAAGATCCTCAAACGTTTGCTATTGGAATTAAAGAATTATGGGATGTGGAAACAGAAAAATCAAAACCTGGCACTGTTTGGCATTCTATCGGTTGGCCATTACCGTTTGATACCTATGGCGGCTCATTCCTATACCATTTAAATGGAAATCAGGTTGCCGTAGGATATGTTGTGGGGCTTGATTATCAAAACCCGTACCTTTCCCCTTTTGAAGAATTTCAAAGATTTAAAAATCACGCCGCAGTCCGTTCAGTATTTGAGGGGGGGAGAAGAGTATCATATGGTGCCCGTGCGCTAAATGAAGGCGGTTTTCAATCTATACCAAAATTAACTTTTCCCGGTGGTTGTTTGGTCGGTTGTACAGCTGGATTCTTGAATGTACCCAAAATAAAAGGAACCCACACAGCGATGAAGTCAGGTATGTTAGCAGCAGAAGCAATTTTTGACACAGTTATACAAAAAAGCCCAGAAGCAAAATCATATGAAAGTAAATTACAAGACAGCTGGTTGTGGAAAGAGTTATATAAAGTTCGAAACATTAGACCCGCCTTTTCACGAGGCCTTGCCGCAGGAATGATATATTCTGCTTTCGATACTTTTATACTCAGAGGAAATGCCCCTTGGACATTTAGACATCATGAAGATCATCTTAAATTGAGAGACGCAAAATCATCTAAGAAAATAAAATATCCTAAGCCAGATAATCTCATAAGCTTTGATAAAAACTCATCTGTGTTTTTATCCTCTACAAACCACGAAGAAAATCAACCTGCACACTTGCAATTAATTGATAACGAAACACCAATAAAAATAAACTTGCAAAAATATGATTCCCCAGAACAACGGTATTGCCCTGCGGGAGTTTACGAAATTGTTTACTCAAAAAATGGAGCAGCTCCTTACCTTCAAATCAATTCCCAAAATTGTGTTCATTGCAAAACCTGCGATATTAAAGACCCTACTCAAAACATAAACTGGGTGACTCCTGAAGGTGGCGGAGGGCCAAATTATCCTAATATGTAATTGCTTGAACTATGTTTTAACATCGATCGGTTTATGAACATGAAAAAGTGTCTATCATTACATATAGCACTATTTAGCGCCATCATATTATTTATTACTTCTTTAAGCTTTAGTAAACTAGCACATACTAATATCGTAGACAAAAGTAAAACAAATCTATCAGATTATGAAAATACTCAATCTATAAATACTGATAATTCTCAAAAGCTCTTTAGCTACTATTTACGGGCTTTATATGCAGAAAAAAATGATGATCTATTATCTGCAGCCGAATTTTTCACTGATTCATTGGCGTTTGACAGCACTAATTTAAGTTTAATAGAGGCTAGCTTCACAAATTTATATGCAACGGGACAAATAACCACCGCTGCCAAAATTGCACAACACGCAGAATCACTAAATCTAATTTTAAAAATGGGGGTGGAGCCAGCCTTAGCTATTGCTGCTAAAGATTCTGATTGGGAGGCTGTTCTTGCACTAAGTGAAACAGCTATGATTGAAGGAAGCAGTCAATATATCGGATATTTATTTAGGGCATGGGCTATATATAATCTAGAACAAAAGAGTGCAGCAATTACAATATTTGAGATGCTTTCCAAACTTTTGGAGGAGCAAGGTTTCAATAATACAGATTTTATTAATCTATTCATAGCCCAGCTATTTATTCTCGAAAAAGACTACCCTCAAGCGATAGCCCAGCTTTCAAAAATTACATTGACTCATGATAGTAACCCTGAGTTAATTATTGCTACCTCAGAAGCATATGCGCTAGCAGGAAAAGTGCAAATTGCTAAAACGTTATCTCAAAATTTATCTCAAAATTACAATCAAGAGGCTCTAAGTTTCTGGTTTGAAAAACAATCAGAAATAAAAATGTCTCAAAAATATATTAGCTACTTCCTTGCGCAATCTATTGTTCACTTAAATTTATTTACTTTAACAGAGGAAACTATTGGTTACCTAAAACACCGAGCACAATTAAGCCTCTTTTTAGCTCAGTCCTCCGAATTTTCTCTCACCTCCGCGAGCCTCACTTTATTACAACTCTCAAACACAGAAAATGACTTTGAGGAAACGAAACATTATTTTCAAAACATTCCGAAGGGAGACCCACGTTTTCAAATTAGTTTAATGTTGTATTTATCTAACTTAAAACAACAGAATGAAATGGGTTTAGCAATTGACATACTCAGAACGTATCTTGATAAAAATAACAACATCTTAATTCTCGAGGAGATGTTAGCAGATTTTTATAGGATGGAGGGTCTGTGCATTAGGGCAATAGAAAAATATGAAAAGGTTTCTAAATCAAAATCTAATGTTGGTGATATATATAGAAAACTTGGAATTTGTTATGAGCAAACAGGGGAGAACGCCAAGGCGGAAACTGCTTTTAGTAGGGCGCTCGAACTGAACCCCGAGGATACAAGCGCTCTAAATTACCTAGGATATTGGTGGGCTGACGAGGGACGAAATCTTGAAAAAGCTATGAAACTTATTACTAAAGCAGTTGAAATCTACCCTGATAATGGCTATTACGCTGATTCTTTAGGTTGGGTTTACTTTAAAATTGGCGAAACAAAAAAAGCTGTAAATTGGCTAGAGCATGCCGTTCAATTAGCACCTGATGATGCTGTTATTCACGAACATTTGGGAGACGTTTACTGGAAATTGGGTCGGCCATTAGAGGCTCGTTATAAATGGCGGTTTGCTTACGATATGTATACTGACGAGGTTGAAAAAAAACTAGTGTTTGAAAAAATTGAAAATGGCCTAACGGAGAAAATAGACTGAAGTTTACCATGTCCAACTCAAGTACTTCACAAATCTTTTCTTATCTTGCACCTGCAAAAGTCAACCTTTGTTTAAACATCGGAAAAAAACAATTGAATGGATATCATGAATTAGCATCTGTAGTTGGTTTCACTGAATTCGGAGATACAATCACTATACAAATATCCAATAAAGACCATTTAGTATTATCAGGGCCATTTTCAGAAAACTTGCCTGCTAACATAAACGATAATCTTATTATTAAGTCTGTCAAAAAACTTAGAAGGCTCAAACACAAAATCCCACCTTTAAAAATTACTGTGGACAAGCAGATACCGGTTGGCGGAGGATTAGGTGGAGGCAGTTCAGATGCAGCGACAATATTTAAAGCGCTCAATAATATTTTTAATCTGAATATATCTAGAGCTTATTTAGAAAAAATAACTGTTAAAATTGGAGCTGATATCCCAGTATGCCTAAACAGAACTTTTGTGGTAATGAGGGGTATTGGAGATCAAATCACCCCAATATCTAATGCTTATGTTCCTCAATACGTAGTTCTTGCAAATCCTGGCTCTATTGTCGACACAAAAAGCGTGTTTGAAAAATTTGACGATTATCGACGTGAAGGAAATACAAAAAATATTCCAAAAAATCTAAATATTAAACGATTTTTAGAAAGTGGAAACGATCTCCAGAATACCACAAAAAAAACATATCCCGAGGTTGAAATTTTATTGAATACGATGACATCTTTATATCCAACAAATTACGCTCTGAGACCTTCATGTATTAAGATGAGTGGTAGCGGCTCAAGTTGCTTTGCTTTATTTGAGGATGCAGTTACCGCAAATACATATTGCCACAATATTCAAAAAGCGGGTTTTTGGTCTATCTCGACTAAGTTTATATCAGAATTTTAAACGAACTCATATTTTTAGATTGATCCTTTGTTTTCAGACGGCTAAATTGCGTGAAACGAAATAGAATATTATGTCTGATGGGGCGTAGCCAAGTGGTAAGGCATCGGTTTTTGGTATCGTGTATCGTAGGTTCGAATCCTACCGCCCCAGCCATCTTTAAAAAAAGACAAAATAGAATATGCTGGGTTATTTAAACACCAGAATATATTATTTTTGTAAAAATAAAATTTAATTGGGGGCATGTTATTTAATTTACTCATCTCAATTTTGCAGTTAATCAGTAGGTCTGTTTTGTTTTGCTTGTCTTAGGTTTTTGGCGTTTAAAAATCACATGTTGAAATCTTTTTCAAAGTGTTCCAAATTTCTAACATACCTCAATAATATTCCTCTTTGACAGCAAATTAGTAAATTGTATCAAATCAAATTACTCAGAAATCAAGACGTACCCATTTTTAGTCGTTAAAATAGAAGTTTTTTTTGTTAAATTTTTTATTTTCAAACGAAGTCTATATATGTGTGTTTCAAGTGTGTGTGTGGACAAGTCAGCCTCAAATCCCCACACCTCCTTTAAAAATACCTCTTTTGCAACTGAACTAGGAAAAGATTGGAATAAAATATTTAGGATAAATGTTTCCTTTTCGGTGAGAAGTAATTTTTTTGATTCTCCTAAAAGAGATAATTCTTTTTTTGTAGGTGCGAATTCTAAACCACCTACTAAGAGCCGATCAGAAACAATTAAATTATATTGTCTAAGTTGAAAGTTTATGCGTGAAAATAAATCATTAATCCTTATGGGTTTTGTTATGTAATCGTTTGCGCCAGCATTGAGTCCGTCAATACTATGATTTTGATTATGATTTTCAATAAGCATAATAATTGGTTTCTCAAAGCCAGATTGACGTAAGTAACTACAAAACTCCATACCTGAACCATCTGGTAGAATAGCGTTCAATAATAATATATCAGCTTGAAAATTAGTTATTAAGGACTTCGCATTATCAATATTTGTTGTTGATTGAAATTCCTTTAAACCTTCGTTCATGAGATGTTTTTTAAGAACTTCAATTAAAAACAAATCATTATCAACTAATAGCAATTTGGCGGACATTAAATTATATTCAAAATTCATTTTGTTTTTTCTACATGAATTATGGCTTTAATTATCACTACCTTCAGGAAAAAATTGCTTTTCCCAATAGTTAAGGTCTACAAAGTATTGAATATTATATTAGTTTGTACATCAACGATACAGTAAAATATTTAGGTAATGCAATTGACAAATATTTCTCAACAAATGACAGCTAAAATTGACACAGCTGTAACTACATTAAGGCGCGGGTCTATGGTAATGATACGCGATCAAATTGGGCGTGCTGGTTTTATAAGGGCCGCTGAATTTGCTGATTTTGAGTTACCAGAAATTCCAAACTTAAAACAAATTACTCCTACGTTGTGTTTAACTAAACAACATGTTGCGTTTTTTAGACCAGAGACCTCATCTGATAGGCCGGTTTTCAGTCTCACAGCAAACTCTCTCACAAAAACGCAAATATTGGGATTATCCCTTGGTGAATCTCAACTATTGCCACAAAATGCTGTTTTGCTTCCCGAACACAAAAATTCGCTGGCAGATTTAGCTGTTAAAGTTATAAAATTTGCTAAATTATTGCCTTCCTCTCTCTTATATCGTTTGCCGACCACGGATATTTTCAAACAGGAAAGACTTTTTTTACCATTTCAAGCACCGTTTTTAGAGTTTTCTGATATTGAAAATCTATCAAGCATCCAATCATCTTTGTCAATTAGCATTGAAGCAGATTTGCCTCTAAAAAAAGCTCCAAATTCTAGAATAATTATGTTTCGAAATGGTGGTGGAAGAGAGGAACATTTCGCCATTATTGTTGGTGATGGGCTAAGCGCTGAAGAACCCTTGGTGAGGTTACACTCTCAATGTCTTACAGGCGACGTTTTAGGTTCATTAAAATGCGATTGTGGTGACCAGCTTGAAGCCGCTCTTGCAATGATGAGTAAAGAGGGCGCCGGTGTTTTACTCTATTTGGCTCAAGAGGGAAGAGACATAGGTCTTCTAAACAAAATTCGTGCCTATGCTCTTCAAGATGCTGGTCTTGATACCGTAGAAGCTAATCACAGCCTTGGATTTGGTACCGATGAAAGAGGGTTTGAAACAGCGGCTGAAATGCTAAAATTACTAAAACTTCATAAAATAAAATTACTTACCAACAATCCAGACAAGGTAAAGCAATTATCAGATTTTGGGGTTAATGTAATAGAAAGGTTATCTTTGTATATGCCTACAAACCAGCATAATGAATATTATATGAGGGTAAAAAAAGAAAAAACCGGACATCTTTTTTAAAAAGCATATGAAAAGGAATTATTGTTGATAATATACTTAACGTGTTCTTTCACCAAAAATTGCTGACCCTATTCGAATGTGGGTGGCCCCTAACCGGATTGCATCTTCGAAATCTGAACTCATGCCCATTGATAAGCATTTAAGACCTGCAGCCGAGGCTAATTTTTTTAAATATCCGAAATGAGGACTAGCATCTTCATTTACCGGCGGGATACACATAAAACCTAATATTGGAATATCATAATCATGTGAACACATATCAGCAAATGCGAGAGCTTGACTAGGATCAATGCCAGATTTTTGTTCCTCATAACCCGTATTAATCTGAATGAAACATTCTAACCTTTTGTTTTGCTTTTTCATCTCCGAGGATATTGTTTTTGCAATTTTCTCTCTATCTATAGTGTGAATTACGTCAAAAAGTCGAACTGCATCTGCAGCTTTATTACTTTGCAGTGAGCCTACGAGATGAAGTTTAAGGTCCGCATATAAGGGCTTAATTGGTAACCACCTGGATAACGCTTCTTGAACTTGATTTTCCCCATAAACCCTCAAACCGTTATTCAAAGACGTCTGAACCCGCTCCAGCTCTTGTCTTTTTGAAACAGCTATCAACTCAACGTCTTGGCGGTCTCTTGATGCCTGGTTACATGCCTTTTGAATTCTTTTCTCAATATCGATATGATTCGAAATAATTTTTTGAATGCCAAATTGCATTGCTCGCCTTTTTCTCTTTTATCAGTTAATTTAAAAATAGCGTATGTTTTTCTATAACCAACATAGATCCAAAAATATTACTTTATTTTTTATACAAAAATTTATTTACAGAATAAATATGCTCAATAATACGACAGTGTTGTTGTAAATTTACCACAGTTTAACTTTTAAATTACAAATTTTTTATAATTAATGATTATTTGTTCTTCGATTTTTCTATATTTTAATAATCGGTTAATTCTGACCTTAATACGTTTATATGGAGATCTTTATGCGTAAAATTTTACTTGCTTCTACAGCCTTGGTTGCTGTAGCAGGAATATCTGCAGCTTCTGCAGAAATTTCATTTTCCGGTAGCGCTGACTTTACTTATACGTCAATATCCGACGATCAAACAGACAACGCAACAGCCGGTGAAAATGGAACTAGCATGTCTGCTGACTCACAGTTGGCGGCATCTTACTCAACAACAACAGATACCGGACTTTCAATTTCTGTAGCATATGATGTAGATGCTAACTCAGGTGACTGGTCAATTGCTGGTGATTGGGGTACATTTACATTTGACGAAGGCTCTGAGGCAATGGGAACTGGTGCAGGTGATGCAGACAGTGTATCCAACATGAGCTTTGGTATGTCACCAGACTACGGTGGGGGCAACGGTATCAGTGGTGGAATCATTGCTTACAGCAATACCCTTGGTCCAATCTCATTTGGAATTGGCATGGGTGACGGTGGTACTACCGATGCAGCTAACGAAACATCATATGGTGTATCTTACTCCGCATCCGTAAATGGCGCCGACGTATCAATTGGATATGCAGCTGCAAATTCTGGTGCTTCCAACACAGCTAATGCTTCTACAGATTCCAATCAATCATCAATGAATGTTGGTGTGACTGTAGGTTCAATTGGAGTAGCTATGGCTCAGAATTCATCAAAAACAGATCGTAATGATGATAACGCTTCAGCTACAGGTACAACAGACATGAAGTCAACCAACTTTGGCCTAACATATGCTGTGTCAGATAGTCTTACACTTGAGGCAGCTTCAATAGCAGCTTCAGGAACAATAGCAGGCGATGCTACTTATAAGTATGACGAGTCTGCATATGGTGTTGCTTATACAATCGCTAGTGGATTAAGCTTAACAGTAAGTTATTCAGATTTCACACAGTCAGGTGGTTCTGCAATAACAGATACATCTGGTTCAGCAACGATGGTAGATTTATCAGTTTCCTTCTAATTTATTTAGAAAAAACTAAATTAAAGGGGCCAGTTGTCTGGCCCCTTTTTTTGTTGCATATTGTTTTAACAAAGGAGGTATACATCAATGCTTAAATATCTGGCTATTATTTTTTTGGTCGCCCTTACCTCATGTACCTCTACAGAACCTGTAACTAGTAATTCGTCAAAGAACAAGTCAGATCCAGGATCAATTATTACAGGAAGAGACAAACAAGGCATTACGTTAAATGATTTGTCAGGGACTTCAAAAAATAAATCTATAGGAATACCAGTCAACGCCTTATTGTGGAGGGCATCCCTAGATATCGCGTCTATTTTGCCAATTGATGATATTGATGTCTTTAGTGGTACGCTTCTTACCGACTGGTACAGCTTACCGTCTAAACCGAATGAGCAAATCAAACTAGCAATTTTTGTACTAGACCAAGAACTTCGCTCAGATGCTATACGAGTTATTGTTTATATTCAAACGCTCAACAACGGTGTCTGGGAAGACACTGGTATAGATCAAGAGCTTGCAATACAATTAGAAGATTTAATCCTTACACGAGCACGAGAAATACGCGCATCCTCAAACACAAAATAGAGTATAGCTGAAATAATGACTGATTTTGTTCCATCACAACTTGAGGAAAAATGGCAAATTGCTTGGGAAAAAGAAAAAAGTTTCTGTGCAGAAGATTTTTCTCAAAAACCAAAGTATTACGTGCTGGAAATGTTTCCGTATCCATCTGGCAGAATACACATGGGTCATGTCCGAAACTATACTCTGGGTGATGTTATAGCAAGATTTAAAAGAGCAAAAGGATTTAATGTTCTGCATCCGATGGGATGGGACGCATTTGGATTACCTGCTGAGAATGCAGCAATAGAAAGAAACATTCACCCGGCTGAATGGACAAAGCAAAACATAACCTCAATGAAAAACCAACTAAAATCCATGGGGCTGTCTTATGATTGGAAACGTGAATTTGCAACATGTGAGCCCGACTACTTTAAACATGAACAATTAATGTTTATAAAGTTCTTAGAGAAGGGTCTTGCCTACCGGAAAGAGTCATGGGTAAATTGGGATCCGATCGAAAAAACCGTTCTTGCGAATGAGCAAGTAATTGATGGGTGTGGGTGGCGGTCCGGGGTTCCAGTAGAACGTCGCAAATTATCACAGTGGTTTTTAAATATTACACGTTATAATGATGAATTGCTTAATTCTATTGAAAAACTAAATGGTTGGCCGGAACGTGTTCGTTTAATGCAGCACAATTGGATTGGAAAATCAGAAGGAGCACAATTAAAATTCAAACTAGAAAAAGCTATTGACGGTCTAACTGATATTGAAGTTTTTACTACGCGTCCCGACACTATCTATGGCGCCTCTTTTATTGCAGTTTCCCCAAATCATAAATTAGCAGGACATCTCTCAGCAACAAATTCTGATGTCTCTAAATTTATTAAGGAATGTAATACCCTTGGGACATCTGAGGCTGCGATTGAACAGGCTGAGAAAAAAGGTTTCGAGACAAAGCTATTTGTGCATCATCCTCTTATAAATGGCTTAAAAGTTCCCGTTTATATCGCTAATTTTGTGCTTATGGACTATGGAACAGGGGCTATTTTTGGTTGCCCTGCACACGACCAACGCGACCTTGATTTTGCTCGTAAATATAATCTCCCTGTCAAAGAAGTTGTGTGTCCAGACGGTCAAAGTTCTAAAGAATTTTCTGTAAGTGACGTTGCTTACACCGGCTCCGGAACACTGATTAACTCAGGTGATTGGGACGGTCTTGATATAGAGAAAGCAAAAAAAGTTGCTATTGATACATTAGAGGCTACGAATTTAGGAACAAGAAAAATAACTTATCGATTGAGAGATTGGGGTGTCTCACGTCAACGATATTGGGGTTGTCCTATTCCAATCATTCATTGTCCAAAATGTGGTATAGTTCCTGTCTCAGAAAACGATCTACCTGTAAAACTTCCAAAAAATATTGAATTTGACACACCTGGCAATCCCCTTAACTCGCATTCTGAATGGAAACATGTAGCCTGCCCTAAATGTGGAGAAAATGCGGAACGAGAAACTGATACTTTCGATACCTTTTTTGAAAGCTCTTGGTATTTTTTAAGATTCGTGGATCCAAAATCACAAGATGCCTTTGACAGTAAGAAAGCTGATTATTGGATGCCAGTCGATCAATATATTGGGGGTGTAGAACACGCAGTTTTGCATCTGCTATATTCAAGATTTTTTACTAGAGCTTTAAGTGATGTTGGATATTTAAATCTTGATGAGCCCTTTTCAGGATTAATGACGCAGGGTATGGTTTGTCATCAATCATTTAAAACAGAAAACGGTCAATGGCTTTTCCCTAGTGAGGTTAAGAGGCATGGCAAAGGATTTCTCTCAGTTTTGGACAACCTTCCAGTTCAAGTAGGTCGCGTCGAAAAAATGAGTAAATCAAAAAGGAATGTTGTCGACCCTGAGGTAATAATAAAAACTTATGGCGCGGACACCGCTAGATTGTTTATGCTTTCAGACTCTCCGCCTGATAGAGATCTTGAATGGACAGAATCAGGGGTTGAGGGTTCTTTCAGATTTATAAATAAAATATATAAACTTACAATAGGCGCGCCAAAAAAACCAAACCATCAAATCAAAAAAAGTGAACTTAATTCTCTTTCTAATGAAGAACTAAATTTAATTAAAACTTCGCATCGATCTGTAAGAATAATTGAAGATAATATTGAGCGTTTTTCGTTTAATAAGTGTATCGCACAACTTCATATATTTGTTAATGCTATAACATCATTTGATCAAAAGGGAGAAAAAGCAAAACGAATTAAGCATCATGCTTTAGAGCTTTTGGCCCACGTGCTAGCTCCTTTTGTCCCGCACATTGCAGAAGAACTATGGTCAAATTTGGGAAATTCAGAGTTTATTTCCTTGTCACAATGGCCAAATATATTTGAAAGTCTCCTTATAGACGATACAGTTGAGGTTGCTGTTCAGATTAATGGAAAAGTAAGAACCAAGATTAATTTACCTTTAGATCTTCCAAAGGAAAGGGTTGAAGCGGCTGCGTTATCTTTACATGAAGTTAAAAAATATATGGATGGAAGAGAGATAAAGCGGATAATAGTGGTGCCAAACAGGATTGTTAATGTTGTTGGATAAAAATTATTTTCGTTTAACCGCATGCTTGATCATTTTATCTTTTTGGAGTTGTACCGGAACATTTAATACGGAACGAGACTTGCAGGTAAAAGACAAACTATCCCAAATTACTGCGGATAAACCAACATCTCATATAGAGTTATTACTGTATGAAAAATTTAACCAAATTGTTCGCAATTCATCTAGAGATAGTAATTATAAACTTGCATACTCTCTCCTAGTTTCTGACACACAAACGCTCTCGATCAGACAAAATTCTTCTAATTTGAAGCATACCAGTGTTACAGTAATATTTGAACTAATTGACAGTCGAAATGGAAAAGTTATTCATAAAGGAAAAATAAGTTCTGAGGCTACATCTGGAGCTGTATCTAGTTTGTATAGTCAGTCAAAATCCAGTAAATTTGCACAAGAACGTTTAGCTATTCTGTTAGCACAGCGAGTTTATCAAAACTTATACCTATATTTCTTAGAAAATTCAGATAATTAGAAAAATTATAATGTGAAAATCTCAACTAAAGATATAAATTCCTTAATTAAAAATCCTAGTAAAAATGTATTTGCTTATTTGCTGCATGGTTTAGATGCTGGATTAATTGATGAGCGTACTCAGCAACTGGCTTTATTGTACACCAATGATCTAGATGACCCTTTTTCCGTTTCTAGATTAACGGGCAAGGAGGTACAGGCTGACGCTGCTTTGCTATCAGATGCCTTAAATGCTGTGCCACTGTCTGGCACATTAAGAATAGTCATGTTAAGTGGAACAGCAACAGAACTTGCTCCTGCAATTAAATCAAATATTGATAACTTAAATTCTGATTGCAGATTGATTATTACTGCTAAAGAAAGCACAAACAAACATAGCCTTGTTACGATGTGCGAGAAACATCCAAAAATTGCATCTATTGCATGTTACCCTGACGAGAATAAACAAATCCAAAACTTAGTCTCTGAGACCTTAATTAAACATCAAATAAATATTTCCACAGACCTTGTGAAATATATATCAGAAAAATTGGGAAACGACCGGTCGATTAATAAAAACGAAATTGAAAAGTTAGCTTTATATGGAGCTACTACAAATAAAATCAGTAAAAAAGAGATCGATAGTCTTTTAGGAGATAATACCTCTCACTTATTGGATAAAATGTTAAATAATGTCTTTACTGGGAACACTGAGGAACTGGGAATTCTTTTATCAAGAATAAAGTTAGAAGGTATACAACCTATTGTTATTATACGATTTTTCCAGGCTTATATTAAAGTTCTAATGTTAGTTAACGCCTCCATAGAAACTGGTTTATCAATAGAAGCGGCTATAAATGATATACGCCCGCCAATTTATTTTAAAAAAAAACAATCTGTTATTAATCACACAAAAATTTTTTCGATTAAACGCTGCTCTTATCTTTTAGAAAAATTTACACAGTTAGAAAAAAAATACAAAACAGGTTCTTCTCCAGACCCCTACAGTTTAATTGGTCAATCGTTATTGGGTATAGCAATAAGTTTGTCGCATCAACGCGTTTGAATACCTATTTTTTTTAACAGCATATCAAATTGTTCAAGAGATGAAACAGACATTTTGATAAACCCTTTTTCAGTTTTTGAGCTCCACGAGATTTTAACTTTCAGACCTAGTTCATGTTCTATTTTTTCTTCTAATTTTTGATTTTCAACATCTTTTCCGACATTTTGGATTTTTGTTTTTTTGCTGTTTTTCATTCGATCGTTTATCAGATTTTCAACTTCTCTTGCTGTTAAATTTTGCTTAATAATGTAACTTGCAAGATTATCTATATCATCATGACCAATTATTGGACGTATCTGTCCTATAGACACCTCATCATTTTCAATTGAAGCTTGTATCCATTCTGGTAGTGTTAATAAACGTAGTAAATTTGCTATATATGGTCTTGATTTACCTATCACTGTTGACAATTCTTTTTGTGTATAATCAAATGTCTGGATAAGCTGTTGATACGCCATTGCCTCTTCGATAGATGATAAATCTCGACGCTGAATATTTTCGACTAATGCTATTTCTGATGCTTCTTGATTAGAAAAGTCTCTAATAATAGCTGGTATTTCATGAATTTTTGCGATTTGCGCCGCTCGCCATCTGCGCTCACCTGCGATTAATTGGTACTTATTTTTTGCACCTGCTGAAGGTCGAATTAAAATTGGTTGAATAATACCCTGTTTTAAAAAAGAGTCTGCTAGTTCATTAATTGATTTTAGGTCGAATTTTTTTCTTGGCTGCCAAGGTCCTGGGCTTATCCACTCTATCGGAATGTTTTTTAAGGTATTTGCGTCTCTTTCCAAAGATTTATTGTAAGAAACATTGTTAAATATATTAGTATTCTGGTTATTCTGAGGAATCTCTTCTAAAACCGTTCGGGCCTCTGAATCACCCAATAAAGTGGATAGACCTCGCCCTAACCCGCGCTGCGCTTTTTTTCTTTTTTTTGGCACCTTAGTCATAACCTAACATTCTCCTGTTTTAATAATTCAGCTGCCAAAGATGTATAAGCTTTGGAACCCGCACAATTTATATCATACATCAAAACAGGTTGACCAAACGAAGGTGCTTCTGAGATCCTTACATTTCGCGGTATAATAGTTTTATACACTTGCTTTCCAAAATGTTCCTTGACATCACTTACAACCATTTCTGACAAGTTGTTCCTGCTATCAAACATAGTTAAAACAATGCCTTGTACTGTTAAACTTGGATTCAAGTTTTTCTTTACTAATTCCACTGACCTCAATAGTTGAGCTAAACCCTCAAGAGCATAAAACTCACATTGTAAAGGTACCAAAACAGAGTCTGAGGCTGATAACGCATTAACAGTAAGCAAACCAAGAGAAGGCGGGCAATCTATAATTATGAAATCATAAGATTTGACTACGGGACGAAGTAACATATCTAGTATATACTCTCTATTTTCTCTATCCCTCAATTCTACTTCAGCTGCGGCTAAATCTGTATCTGCCGGTATAACAAATAATTTTGGAACAATCGACGACTTTATAACATCTTTTATTGGCACATTATCTATTAATAAATGATAGATATGAGTACTTCTATTGATGTTTTCGATACCAAAACCTGTGCTCGCGTTACCCTGAGGATCCAAATCAATAAGCAACACGCTTTTATCACATGCTGCAATTGCTGTTGCTAAATTAACTGCCGTTGTTGTTTTACCGACACCCCCTTTTTGATTAGCAATAGATATGACCTTAGACATAGCTTTTCCTTATATTACGCCATTGAATTGTAGCTCTAGAATACAACCATATTTGGATGTAATAGAAGCATATTTGTTAGTTATTTGTAATTTCTGTGATGGGCCTAAATTAATCAACTCAGAATTTAAATTTCTTCCTTTTAGAAGAAAAAGTCGTAAATCTGCATGGTGTTGTTTTTCTGTTAATTTTAATAATTTTGGAATAGGCGCAAATGCTCGAGCAGTAATTATATCAGCTTTCATATTATCCATGTCTTCAAGGCGCTTTTCATGAACGACGGCTTTTGAATGAACACGAGATAATACAGTTCTAAGAAAAGCGCACTTTCGATGGTCTGCTTCTACCAAATGCACCTCATGCTCTGTTAAAATAGATATTATTGCCCCAGGTAAGCCAGCGCCACTTCCCACATCAAGAATTAAACATGGTTTATTTGGCAAAAATTTGCAGATCTGGGCACAGTCCAAAATGTGTCTATCCCAAATATTATTTACTGTTTTTGGCGAAATAAGATTTAAATTTTTTTGCCATTTAAATAATAAATCGTGATAATGTTTAAGTTTTAAAAATGTTTCATGTGAAACATTTAATTTATCCATCAAAACGGAACCCGGGTCTATCATATCGCTATCAACTATTGTTTAGCAAATATAGTCTGGTTTGCTGTTCTGTGTGAATTTGGTTTATGCCGGATATAACGAAGGACACATACGATTGCTGCAGGTGTTAAACCAGCAATTCTATTGGCTTGACCAATTGTGTTAGGCTTGAACTTTTTTAATAATTCTATAGATTCAGATGACAAGCCACCGATTAAGGAAAAATCGATGTCTTGAGGTATCTTTAATGCATCATCTCGCCTCATTGCCTCAATATCTGCTTCCTGCCTTTTAACATAACTAGCGTAACGACAATCTGTTTCAATCTGATTATGCACATGAGATGGAATCTTTGCTATTTCCGGCCACAAAGTAACACAATCTAATATTCGAACCCCGTGATTGGACAATAAATCCTGTGCTGTTAATGGCCTTCCATTACGTTGGGATGGTAAATTATAAGTAGATAATTGTGACGGCCTTGCCTTCAAATTAGCCAATATGCTTTTCGCATTTTCTAATGTTTTCTTCCTGTCTTCGTATGTTTTTTTCCTTAAAGCACTTACACAACCAAGTTCTATAGCTTTGGGAGTAAGCCTTTGATCTGCATTATCTGCACGCAGTAATAACCTAAATTCTGCTCTAGATGTGAACATCCGATAAGGCTCAGTTGCTCCTCTAGTTGTTAGGTCGTCAATCATTACGCCAATATAAGCTTCCGCTCTATCTAAAACAAAACCTTCTTGAGCATTTTTTACTTTACCAGAAGCATACAAAGCTGCATTTATCCCTGCTATTAAGCCCTGCGCCGCTGCCTCCTCATAACCTGTTGTTCCGTTTATCTGTCCAGCTAGATACAATCCATCTAAAGCTTTCAATCCTAATGTTTTATCTAATGCTTTTGGATCGATGAAATCATATTCAATAGCATATCCAAATTGGAGTATTTTGGCTCTCTCTAATCCTGGTATGGTTGCAATCATTTGAGTTTGGATGTCTCTTGGGAGACTTGTACTTATTCCATTTGGATAAACAGAATCTAAGTTTAATCCTTCGGGTTCCAGAAATATCTGATGTGAGGACTTATCTGCAAAACGATTCACTTTGTCTTCAATAGATGGACAATATCTTGGACCTAGTCCCTTAATTCGACCACTATAAACCGCCGATAAATGCATGGCATCAGATATTAACTGATGGGTTTTAGTTGTTGTTCTTGTAATCCCACAAGAAATTTGAGGGGTCGTAATTTCCGTCGTTAAATAAGAAAAGGGAACTGGTATCTTGTCAGCTTTTTGCATCTCAAGAGACGACCAGTCAATAGTTGATTTGTCCAACCTAGCTGGTGTCCCAGTTTTTAACCTACCAACGGGCAAACCAAGACTACGCAATCTATTTGCCAGAGCATTTGATGGCGCCTCACCAATTCTTCCAGCAGGAGTTCTTTCCGTTCCAAGATGTATAATGCCCCCAAGAAAAGTACCGGTTGTTAAAACCACTGACCTCGAATTTAAGTGTGTTCCATCAGCTAAAACTACTCCTGTTACACATTTATTTGATACCATTAAATCTGAGACTAGACCTTCATACAAATATAGATTTTCCTGGGCATACAGCATTTTCTGAACGGCTTTACTATATAATTGTCTGTCTGCCTGTGCCCTAGGACCATGAACCGCTGGACCCCTTGATTTATTTAACATTCGAAATTGAATACCAGATTTATCAATCGCCTGCCCCATTATTCCATCAAGTGCATCGATTTCACGAACAAGATGACCTTTACCTAGACCTCCAATCGCTGGATTACACGACATTTCACCAATTTTTTGAAGGTTCATAGTTAAAAGAACAGTTCGTGCGCCCATTCTGGCTGCTGCGCTAGCTGCTTCCGTGCCAGCATGACCGCCCCCGATGACTATAACATCAATATTTTCAAAGGACCTTTGTTCCATTATTCCCCATAATTTTCAATTTTTAACATTTTGTACTGCACACTACTAGAAAGATATATTAGATGTCAAAATTATGAGACACCGTTATTTTCCTATGCAAAAATCAGAAAAAATTTTGTCTAATAATTCGTCCACATCTACTTGACCCGTTAGACGTCCTAGGGCGTTGCATGCAAATCGTAGTTCCTCTGCTACAAGCTCAGGTTCCTCTTCACTATTGAGCTTCATAGCGCGGTTTAATGCGGAAGACGCCGAAAGACAAGCTGTTTTATGCCATGAACGAGTTAATCTGACATCACTAGTTGTTTGATTGATATACGATAAAGTTTCAATAAGTTTTTTAACTAAGATATCTGCACCATTTTCTTTTTGAAAACTTGTGATTAAGTAATCCGATTTCAAAGCTATGGAACCCCCCCCACTATTTAAATCATGTTCTAGTTTATCTTTATCTATAAGATCTGCTTTATTTAAAACCACCAGCTGTCTTGATGAGTGCCAAGTTTCAAAATAAGTAAGCATGTCTCGCCAATTAGGTGTGGATATATCTAAGACCAACAAAACAAGATCAGAATTCTCAGCCGCATCTTTTGCTCTTTTTATTCCCTCAGTCTCTATAAGGTCTTCTGTTTTTCGTATCCCAGCTGTATCCGTTAATTTTACAGCTATACCGTCTAGATTTAATTGTACTTCTAAAACATCGCGTGTAGTACCAGCAACCGAAGATACTATAGCTACCTCACGTTTAGCTAAAGCGTTTAAAATTGTAGACTTTCCAACATTTACTGGGCCGATGAGGGCGATTTTCACACCTTCCCTTATTTGCTCAGCATATTTGCTATCTTCAACTAACTGCAAAATCTGATTCCGTAAGTGATGTATGGTTTTAGTCAAATCCTTTATTACATCTTCTGGTAAATCTTCATCAGAGAAATCTATTACTGTCTCAAGTCTTGACGATAATGATATTAGTTTCTGCCGATACAATGATAATTGACTAGATAGTTTTCCCGTCATCAAATTCATTGCTTGCAAATGCTGACGCGATGTACGGGCTTCAATTAAGTCTGAAACCCCCTCTAGATCCGTGAGACCAATTTTTCCATTGTTAAAAGATCTACGAGAAAATTCACCTGGTTGTGCTGGTCGCGTACCCTCAATTTCTGCTAGTTGCGCCAGAATTTTTTGGATTACCGCTTGACTGCCATGACATTGGATTTCGGTGATTTTTTCCCCCGTTGGAGAATAATGTTGTGGAAAAAGAACCAGCATTACATCATCAATTATGTCTCCTCCTATACCTGTAAGACGTTTATACTTCGCTACGGGCCTGTCTTTTACGATGACCTTAGACACGCCAAAATGATACAACAACTCATGTGCTTTAGCTCCAGATATTCTTATGACCGCTATGGCTGATTGCCCGGCGGGGGTTGCTAGTGCAAATATAGTATCTGTAACACTCACCTTTTATCCAGCTCTTTGACAATTCTAAAATATTTTATATCATTTCTCCATGTTATTAACATCTATAAATTTTTTCAGGAACAAATAGATGGAATTTTTAAAAACACGGATTGGCTATATTTTACCAATAACCAGTAATGTTGGTTTGAAAGAATTAAAATGTCAACGTGGCCCCTTCTGCAAAAATTTAAATATCCCTATCTCAAATTTAGAGGTTTCACGTGAAACAATTTATCAAATAAGCTGCTATTTTTCTGGCACTCTTACAAAATTCTCATTACCTTTAGACTTTTGTGATTGGTCCAGCCAAATGAGAAGATGGTTTTCCACACTTAGCCAGATACCATATGGAGAGACTATATCCTATCGAGAATTGGCTTATAGATGGGGAAACAAAAACGCTTCTAGAGCCGCTGGACAAGCATGCAAAAGAAATCCTATACCCATAATCATTCCCTGCCATCGAGTAGTAAACAGCGACGATAAGATAAAAAATTATGGCTTAGGAAATGTTAAAGACTCAACCTCAAAAGGGAATATATCAAAAAAACTATTGCTAATTAACTTAGAAAAGCAAACTTCTAACTATTCATGTGTTCAAAAAAATCTTCATTAGTTTTTGCGTGGCGTAACTTATCTGTTAGAAATTCCATTGCATCTACTGGTCCCATCTGCATCAAGATACGTCTAAGCATCCACATTTTACTTAATGTTGCCTTATCAACTAATAACTCTTCTTTCCTTGTTCCTGACTTAGTTACGTCTATAGCTGGAAACACTCGTTTATCTGCAAGCTTACGGTCTAAAATTAATTCGCTATTTCCAGTCCCTTTAAATTCTTCAAATATGACTTCATCCATACGAGAGCCTGTTTCTATTAGGGCTGTTGCAATTATAGTTAATGAGCCACCTTCTTCTATGTTTCTTGCTGCGCCAAAAAAACGCTTTGGTCTTTGTAGAGCATTTGCATCTACTCCACCCGTCAATACTTTACCAGAGGAAGGTATGACCGTATTATAGGCTCTTGCTAGCCTTGTGATACTATCTAACAATATCACAACGTGGCGTTTATGTTCAACCAAGCGCTTTGCCTTTTCTAATACCATATCAGTTACTTGTACGTGTCTAACGGCAGGTTCATCAAATGTTGACGATATTACTTCACCTTTAACAGAGCGTTGCATATCTGTTACTTCTTCAGGTCTTTCGTCGATGAGTAATACAATAAGATAGACCTCAGGGTGGTTTTGGGATATTGCATGAGCAATAGATTGCAACATCATTGTTTTACCCGTTCGAGGTGGAGCTACTATAAGACCCCTTTGTCCCTTACCCATTGGCGCAATCAAATCCATTATTCGAGGTGTTTTATCTTTATTATCAGGATCAAATGGGAGTTCCATCGTCAATTTTTTATTAGGATAAAGAGGAGTGAGATTATCAAAATTAATTCGATGTCTAACTGAATCTGGCTTTTCAAAATTTATTAAATCTACTTTCAGAAGCGCAAAGTAGCGCTCACCATCTTTTGGTGCCCTTATTTCACCTTCCACTGTATCACCTGTTCTAAGTCCAAATCGTCGCACTTGACTCGGAGAAACATAAATGTCATCTGGCCCAGGCAGATAATTAGCTTCTGGCGCTCTCAAGAAACCAAAACCGTCCTGCAGAACTTCAAGAACCCCCGTGCCACTAATAACCACCTCATTTTCAGCAAGTTGCTTAAGTATGGCAAACATCATATCTTGAGTTCTTAGAGTTGACGCATTTTCAACTTCTAACTCTTCTGCATAAGCTAACAGTTCTGATGGTGATCGAGATTTCAATTCTTGCAGATGCATTGATTTAAACTTATCTAATTCAAGCTCAAGGGAAGGATTGTTAGATAATATCTGATCAACATATACAATGTCAAACTTCTAAATGTCATTATGAAAACGGTTTGACAATAGCTAATATAACTATCGCGATCATAGCCACAGTTGGTGCCTCATTCCAGTATCTATAATATTTATCTGATCTGGGCATCATATCCGCTTCAAAAGAACGACGCATACTCGCAAATTTCATGTGAAAATAAGTCATCAGAATAACACAAATTAATTTACCTATCATCCAAATTTCTAATAATAATGATGGATTTAAATGCAACATATATAGACCTAAAATCCAACTAAAAATCATAGCTGGATTCATTATGTTTTTTAATAGTCGTCTTTCCATCAATTTAAAAGTTTGAGAGCGAACAGAACCGATTTCTGTTAATGAGTGGTACACAAAAAGTCTTGGTAAATATAAAAGCCCTGCCATCCAAGCTATAATCGCTATAATATGAAAGGATTTTACTAATTGATATTCCAATTTAATTTCTTCTTATATAGGATATGATTTTTTCAACATTTTCTACTGGAGTATTCGGTAATATACCATGCCCTAGATTAAAGATATAGGGTCTGTCTGCCATTAAATTAATAATATGGTCAACTTCTCTCTCCAATCTCTTACCACCATGGACAAGACATATAGGGTCAATGTTACCTTGTAACACAATGTTTTTTGACAACGATTTATGTACAAACTCTATATCTGTCAAATGGTCTATAGCTAGACAATTCGGTCTGATCTCATCTGCGAATTCTATAATACCTTCTCCCATGGATTTTGGTAGACAGATTATTGGTATAAAAGGGTTTTGTTCTCGTATATATTCTACAATCTTTTTTGTAGGTTCTATTATAAATTTTTTCCTAAATATAGCCGGAATAGAACCGGCCCAACTGTCAAACAACATGATAGCATTAGCACCTGCTTTTAATTGAACATCTAAAAAACAAACAACAGCTTTGATTAGCACATCGAAAACTTTTTCAGCATTTTTCTCATCGGCCCAAAGAAAATTTCGTGCGTTAGAAAAATCCCTAGAAGAACCACCCTCTGTTAAATAGGTGAACAAAGTCCATGGTGAACCTGAAAAACCGATTATTGGTATTGGATGAATTAATTTACGCTTCGTAAGTTCAATGGCTTTACCAACCGCTTTTAGGTTGAACTTATACCCATCCCAATCATTAAAATTAATGTTTTCACCAACCAGTAATCTTTTTAATACCGGACCTTTATCAGCAATAAAAGACACTTCATGATTAAGCATATGTAACACTAGTAGTATATCAGAAAATATGATAGCGGCGTCCATATCAAACTTGTTGATAGGTTGACAAGTTACTTCACTAGCTTTCTCTGAATTTAAACAAAATTTTATAAAGTCCTGTTCACTTTTTCTTAGTTTACGATATTCTGGTAAATATCTACCAGCCTGCCTCATTATCCATATAGGAGGTATTGTAGATTTGTTACCATTTAAAGTATCTATAAATTTCATAAGAACATTACAAATAATAAGTTTTAATTAATTGTTGGTGTAGATGTTTGTTTAGTATAAATCAAATGCAACTTTTACAAGTTTTATAATTAACTTATCCACAAATAATGATTCATCAATTTAAAAAAAATTTTTTATTAAACAAGTAAAAACAGTATGTTGAAAAAATATCGCTAGTTTATACACATTTTAAAGGGTATTTATAAATTTTAATACATTTTGTTTTTTATTATTTAAATAATTGTGTAGAGATGGAATAATTTCTTATTCTTTTAACTCAGTTAATACTTATTCACAAACTGTTGTTAAGTTATCCACATGGAAAAGGAATATTTTGCTAAAGCGGAAACAAAAAATGAGATAAAGAAATCTCAATCATATAGGTTAGAAATTAATGAATAATAGACGCAATTTACATTTACATTTAATCTCTGACTCGACAGGCGAAACTGTGCATCAATTTGCTAGGGCAGCACTTGCTCAATTCCCTGAAACAAATATTACGGAACATATCTGGACCTTAGTTCGAAATAAAGCGCATATAGATGCCATTGATCGAAACTTAGAGAAAAATCCAGGTGTCGTATTATTTTCAGTTGTGAATAAAGAGGTGAGAGATATGTTAGAAAAACTTTGCAAAGAGAAAGGTATTCCTAATCTATCGATTTTAGATTCAGTTGTAGACCTTTTCTCAAACGTTTTAGGCACAAAACAAAGCCTACTTGCTGGTGCACAACATAAATTAGATACGGCCTATTTCATGCGTATGGCAGCAGTTGAATATGCGGTCGTTCATGACGACGGATTAAATATAGAGAACTTGGATGAAGCCGACATGTTACTCGTGGGGGTGTCCAGAACATCTAAAACTCCAACTTCAATGTATCTGGGTCATAGAGGTTTTAAAGTTGCCAATTACGCCCTTGTACCAGGAGTTCCTTTCCCTATAGATAAGTTACCTCAGAAAGACATGTTTATAATTGGATTAACAACCGATCCAAAAAGGTTAGTGCAAGTTAGAAAAACACGACTTCAGCACTTGTCCAATTCAAATAACTCAACTTATGCAGATTTAGATATGATTACTAACGAAGTAAGAGAGGCCAGAAAACTTTTTAATAAGTATAATTGGCCCGTTATAGACGTTTCTCGCCGCTCAGTAGAAGAGATTGCTGCCTCAATAATTCATCTATATCGCAGTTGGATAGATAAAAAAGAACATGTATAAAATAAAGAACAAATCAATTATTTTAGCATCTTCTTCCACTTCAAGAAGGAATTTATTAGAAAATGCTGGTGTTGAATTTTTAGTCCGACCATCAAATGTTGATGAAGAGCCAATAAAAGCATCGGCTATCTCAGAAAACAGAACACTAAAAGAGTGCGCAACGTTACTTTCTGAAATAAAAGGAACTCGAATATCACACCAATTTCCCGAGGATTTTGTCATTTCCAGTGATCAAATTTTAGAATTCAGAGGACTTTGTTTCTCAAAACCGAAATCGTTTAATGAAGCTAAAATTCAGTTACATGAACTACAAGGAAACACCCACATATTGCATACAAGTGTCATTGTTTTTTTACAAGGAAAAAGGATTTGGCACTGTTTAACGTCTCCAAAGGTAACTTTGCGTCCGCTGACAAAAACCGAAATAGAAAATTATGTTATAGCAATTGGAGATAGCGCTTTTAATACCCCAGGAAGTTATCAAATTGAAAATCAAGGCTGCCACATAGTATCTTCTTATGCAGGTTCTTTTTATGATATTCTTGGTTTACCATTGTTGCCTTTATTAGAATTTTTGCGCTTACATGGTTTGGCTTTTTATCAAGAAGAATAGTAAAATGAAAATTATTGGTTTAACAGGCTCTATAGCAACAGGGAAATCCAGTGTATGCGAAATGTTTTATCGATTGAGAATTCCTGTTCATGATTCAGATAAAATAGTTCACAGTTTAATAGGTCCCAAAGGTGTCGCTGTCCACGGTATAATAAAGTTATTCGGAGACTTAGGAGATCATGAAAATGGAATAGATAGACAAAAATTAGGTGAACTAGTTTTTTCAGATTTTGATGCAAAAAAGGCTTTGGAGGCTTTAATTCACCCCTTAGTGCAAATAGATAGAAACTTATTTATTAGTAGAATGAGGAATCAGAAAAGAAAAATGGCAGTTGTCGATATTCCGCTCCTATATGAGACCGGCTGTGAAATTTATTGTGATAGCATTATATGTGTGTGGGCCCCCGATTTTCTGCAGAAACAACGTGCAATCAAACGCTTTGGTATGTCAGAAAAAAAATTAGAAGCAATTTTAGAAGGACAAATACCACAGAAAGAAAAAATGAATTTAGCTGATTTTTGTCTACCAACAGGTCTCGGTAAGGCCTATAGTTATAAACTCTTGAAACGTTGGTTATCCCGCCAATACCAATAATAGAGTATTACAAATAGGATGTTTGCATATGCGTGAAGTTGTACTAGATACAGAAACCACAGGACTAGATGTTTCTAAAGGCCATAAAATAATAGAAATAGGCGCTTTAGAGCTAATAAACTTAGTACCCTCAGGAAAGACACTTCATTTGTATGTTAATCCTGAAAGGAATATAGATGATGACGCGACGAGAATACATGGAATAACAAATGAATTTATTGCCAATAAGCCAAATTTTAGGCGAATCGTTCACGAGTTTCTTGATTTTATTGGTGATGACAAACTAGTTATACATAATGCTCCATTCGATTTAGGTTTTTTAAACGCAGAGCTAAATCAAGTAGGCTTAGAAATGATTTCAGAAGATAGAGTAGTGGACACACTAACTATCGCTCGTCAGAAATTTCCTGGTGCGCAAGCGTCTTTAGATGCACTTTGTCGAAGGTTTCAAATAAATAACGAGCACCGAGATTTGCATGGAGCTCTTATTGATGCTGACTTACTTGCGTCTGTTTATGTTGAATTAAGGGGTGGCCTTCAACCCAATTTTTTATTTAGTAAAACTGCAACTGAAATATCTGGAAACACAGCTAGTGAAGATATATATAATAGTAAATGGTCTAATATAAAAAAAACGTATAGAGCACCAAGAAATCAAGAGTTAACTGAAGATGAAATTGATAAACACACTAAATTTTTGGAATTGATTACAGACCCTATATGGCAAAGTGACTTAAAATAAAAAACAACTCCTTCACTTATTGGGTGTTTTTGTTTTGAGATTCGCTTTAAAAACAGCAATAAAATCAATTGGTTGTAGATTTAATGGCAAAAAACCACCTTCTCTTGTTATGGTTGCGATAGTGGCCCTGGCAAAAGGGAACAATAGTCTTGGTCCTTCAATCATTATAAAAGCATTTTTATCATTATCAGATACATTGTTCACACTCACAATACCCCCATAACTCAATTCAACAATAAATAAAGACTCAGATTCTACTTTTGCTTTTGCGTTAAGGTTAAGTGTAATTTCGTATCGGTCATTTTCAAGCAGATTTGCTCCAACATTTACACTTACCTCAACATCTGGTTGTCCAGTTTGTTGGGTGAATATAATCGAAGCCCTTGGGTTCTCAAAAGATAAATCTTTTATATATTGCGCATGCATAGTTAACGAGGGTGATGCCTCGGTTGAAGTTTCTTTCTCAGCCATCGGACGCTCCATAAAATTAGGATACTCAAAATATGACATGAGTATCACAAAACATTCAGTTATATTAAAAGTTGAATAAAATTTAAACTTCTATTTTTCTTTGTATTCGCCATCAATTGTTATTTCTTGAGGCCCATAAGCGTTATTTTTATAGTGAGACGAAGTGTCTCCATGTTTGTTTCTTAAATCAGCAAAAAGCCGCAGGTCAGCGAAATTTGCAATTATAACGCTTCCAATAAAAACTCTTATAATTGGAACCATGCACACTATTCCTATTAAATCTGTAAAATAACCCGGAATGACTAACAGTAATCCTCCAAATAAAATCGATAATCCTTCGGCCAATTTAGATAAACCGCGGTCATTTTTTTTATACTCTGACCGCCAAGCCATAAATACTTTCTTTGTTAAACGTCTTATTAGCGAAATACCCAAGAAAGCTGTAAAAAACAAACCAAGGAAAGTAATTAGACCACCAAGAACATTGCCAACAAGAATTAGTGCCTCAAATTCTATCCAACCATAGGCCAAGAAAACCAAAAGTAATACAAATACATTTGTTTTTTGCATTTTTAATCCTCCTCGGTTGTTCTTGTCTTATTTATCACCTATTTGTAGATTATAATATAATTAAAGTATAAATAAAATAATGCGTTAAAATTCACTTAAAAAAAAATGGGAAAAAAAATGCCTTTTATTGACATTCTAATTTTTGCTGTTATTGCGATTTTCTTAATTTTTAGACTCCGCTCCATACTTGGTACAAAGGAAGGATTCGAAAAATCTGAAAATAGGACGCCGACAGAATCCACCAAAGATAACGTAATTGATTTCAAAGGCAAATCATCTGATACCGTATCAGAATCATTAAATGGCTCGGGAATTCAGGAATTAGGCAAACTTGACCCTACTTTTAAGGAAGATGAATTTCTAAGTGGGGCAAAGGCAGCGTTTCCGCTTATTTTGAATTCATTCTCGGATGGGGATTTAGGAAGTTTAAGGCGTTTCGTAGGGTTTGATTTATATGAGGAATTTTCGAATGCTATTCATCAAAGAGATGCCGCGGGGGAGAAGTTAAAAATAGAAATAGAAAAAATAAACGATATTCAGCTATTAGATGCAGAAGTTTCCAATGGTATTGCATCAGTAACTGTAAAATTCAATAGCGTGCAAACACGTCTACTAACTGATGCCAACGATATTGAAATTGAAGACGATAGTATGTCAAATGAGAGTGTTGACGATATATGGGTTTTTGAGAGAGACATAAAAAGCAAAGATCCAAACTGGAAATTGGTTGAGACTGGAACAACTGAATTGGATTAAATACTTCTACATCCTTTATGTACGTTTAATTTACCCTAGGTTTACTAATGGTTAAAAAAAAAGAAAATTTAGATAATGATGATTTGTGGGGTAAAATTACAAAAACAGTTAATCCAATAAAATCTGATAAAATACCGATAGCTAATCTTGTCGCTTCCGACACTGTTGATTTCACAAAAAAAACGAAAGACAAGAAACATATTAATTACGAATCTTCAGACAAATTATATGGTTCTAAAAATCCAATTAAAAAAGTTGTTAAAAACACTCCATCAGACCTTCGAGATAAAAAGGTATTTGGGATAGACGCCAGTAGTTCAAAAAAATTACGAACAGGCAAGGTTGAAATTGACGCTACTTTAGATTTGCACGGCATGACACAACAAAGCGCTTTTTCATCAACACTAAGTTTTATAAAAACTGCAGTATTAAAGAAACACCGCACTATCCTTATTATAACGGGAAAAGGAACAGAGGGTAGGGGTGTGTTAAGAAGTCAGCTACCAATATGGTTGAAATCAGAAATTTGTGCACCGCATATTGTGGCGTTTGACCAAGCACAAGCAAAAGACGGAGGTAGTGGCGCTTTTTATATTAGATTGCGTAGAGATAGGCAACGTCGTTCATGACACCTTTCGGCGAACATATGCGGTTTCTTCGCTTAAAACATAAAAAAACACTTAAACAACAAGCTGATAAATTATCTGTATCAATAGCGTATTTGTCAGCACTAGAACACGGTAAAAGAGGACGACCTTCACCGGTATTGATTAGTGAGATATGTGTGTGGCTTGGATTAATTTGGGATGAGGCCGAGCAACTAAAAAGACTAGCTCTTATTTCCCATCCAAGACCTGTGGTAGATGTATCCTGTCTGGGCCCTAGGGCAACGGCACTCGCAAATATATTAGCTAGCAATATTGATCGGTTGTCTGAAGACCAGTGCAGTGAATTAAGGTTCTGTTTAGATGAAATGCTTTCGTCAATTTCCGATAAACACGACCATAATAAACCTTAAAAATCACGTTAACGCTAGTAATGATACAGATCTGGTAAAATTTAGAAAAAACTGATAAATCTGAATAATAAGATTCAAGACTTCGTCTCCCCTTGATTTGAAAGAGCAAAAATATGCGTAAATATGAATTAAACAGAAAAACTAATGAGACTGACATCTCTGTGTCTCTTTTAATTGATGGCAAAGGAAGAAGTAAAATAAAAACAGGAATCGGATTTCTAGACCACATGCTAGAGCAATTAGCCAAGCATAGTTTAATGGACATTGAGATCAACGCCAATGGGGATTTACATATAGATGACCATCATACTACAGAAGATATAGGGTGGGCTATTGGTCATGCATTTAGAGAAGCATTGGGAGACAGGCGCGGTATTAATCGATATGGTACAAGCTTATTGCCTATGGATGAGACGATGTCTCAAGTTGTGGTGGACTTATCTGGCAGACCCTTTTTGATTTGGAGGGTTGTACTGCCTTCTGAAAAATTAGGCACAATGGAAACAGAAATTATCCGAGAATGGTTTCAGGCTTTCTCCATGGGGTCGCAAATAACTCTGCACGTAGAAAATTTCTATGGGGTTAATACTCATCATATCGTAGAAAGTTGCTTTAAAGCATTAGCAAGAGCATTGCGACAAGCTACGGAAATTGATACACGCGCATCTCAAGAAATTCCATCTACTAAGGGAACGCTTGGTGGAAGTTTGTGATATGAGACAGTTGACAATCATTGATGCAGGTTCTGGTAATTTAAAGTCTGTTCAACAATCTGTTTGTAGGGTAGCGGGTGAACAGAAAGAGGAATGGTTAATTAAAAGATCTTCCAATCCAAATGAAGTGTCAAAAGCAGACTATATAATAATGCCTGGTGTTGGAAATTTTTCAGAATGTAAGAAAAATTTATCTAAAATAAAGGACATGGAACAGGCATTAGAAATTCAAGTTCAACAGCGAGCAGTTCCATTTTTAGGGATTTGTGTTGGAATGCAATTAATGGCGACAATGGGTTTTGAAGGAAAACACACATCAGGTTTAAATTGGATTGAAGGAAAGGTATTGCCATTAAATCCAGAACCAAAAAAGGTTTATAAAATCCCACATATAGGTTGGAATAAAATCAAGGTTCGTAACACAAATCATTTTTTATCTACTAAATTAGTGAACGACTTATTTTATTATTTCGTCCATTCGTATCATTTTGTGCCAGAAAATGCAGATGATTGCTTGGCTTATACTGATTATGGACAGAGAGTCACAGCGATTATTGCTAAAGATAATAAAATTGGTACACAGTTCCATCCAGAAAAAAGTCAAAAGGCAGGTTTTCATTTGTTATCATCTTTTTTAAACTGGCATATCTAAATGAGTGAAGAATTTATAGTAGCAGACAAAAAATTTCTATCTCAATCCAGAAAACCAATTGTGACAGTTGAGACTTTGTATGAGCTTGATGCTAGTGATTTAACAGAGATTTGTGATGCAACAGAAGAAGCTATTGAAGCCGGTGGGGGTTTCGGTTGGTTGTCACCACCCTCTAGATCTGTGCTTGAGAACTATTGGCGTGGTGTATTACTAATTCCTGATAGGGTTTTAATTATTGGTAAGCTCGATCACGTTATTGCAGGCTCATGTCAAATATTGAAACCACCTCAAAACAATGAAGCGCAAGCTTTCAGTTGCCAGCTAACAACATTTTTTCTCGCGCCCTGGGCCCGCGGGCACGGAATGGCTAGTCGGCTTGTTATAGAAGCAGAAAACTTTGCAAAATCTAATGGATTTAACACAATTAATCTGGATGTTAGAGCGACTCAGGATAGAGCTATTCATTCATTTGAAACCCTTGGATTTACTAAAATTGGAACACACCCGAATTATGCTTTAATAGAAGATAAATATGTAGCAGGTTACTATTTTACAAAACAGATTTAGTAGAAAAAATGAATATTTACCCAGCAATAGATTTAAAAAATGGTCAAGGCGTGAGATTGCTTCATGGAGATTTTCGCCAGACTACAGTTTATGCAACGGATGTTGGTGCACAAGCAGCTGAATTCATAACAGCTGGTTGTAAATGGATCCACGTTGTTGACTTGGATGGCGCAATACAAGGAAAACCTGTAAACATCGCAGCTGTAGAACAGATTGTGAAAGCGGGATCGAAAGTGCAGTTGGGCGGTGGAATTCGTAATTTAAAGATGATAGAAAAATGGATTTCCCACGGTGTCGATAGAATTATTTTAGGAACAGCAGCACTTAAAAACCCAAACTTATTAAAACAGGCGGCTAAACTATTCGAGGGTCGAATTGTAGTTGGCGCAGATGCTAAAGAAGGGATGATAGCTGCAGAAGGGTGGTTAGAATTGAGCACCGTTCCTGTTATAGACTTAGTTAAGAGATTTGAAGATTGTGGTGTTGCGGCTATTATATTCACCGATATCGGAAGAGATGGTGCATTAACGGGTATAAATGTGAATGCTACGGCTGAATTAGCTCGCGAGACAGATATCCCAATTATTGCATCTGGTGGCGTAAGAGACATAGAAGACATAAAGGCATGTTCTCAGCTTGCTCATTTTGGTATTGATGGCGTAATTACAGGTAGGGCTTTATACGATGGTCGTCTTTCCCTAAGAGATGCGCTAAAAATTGCAGCGCGGTCTAACATATCAGAAGGTTAAAATGCTAGCATCTCGGATTATACCTTGTCTCGATGTCCATGAAGGAAGAGTTGTTAAGGGCATTAATTTTGTGAATTTAGTAGATGCTGGTGATCCAGTTGAGCAGGCAAAATTATATGACGCAGCAGGTGCAGACGAGCTCTGTTTCCTTGATATAACTGCAAGTCATGAGAATAGAGAAACAATTTACAATGTCATTTCTAAAACTGCAGAAAACTGTTTTATCCCGCTGACAGTGGGAGGTGGTGTCAGATATGTTGAAGATTTCAGGCGCATGTTATTATCCGGAGCTGACAAGGTTTCTGTAAACTCGGCGGCAGTTTCCGATAAATTTTTGTTGTCAAGAGCAGCAGAAAAATTTGGTTCCCAATGTGTTGTTTTAGCTATTGACGCAAAAAAAAATAATGATGGTGTATTTGAAGTATATACCCATGGAGGAAGGTATCCAACGGGAATTAATGCGATAGAGTGGGCGATAGAAGCTGTTCGATTAGGTGCCGGTGAGATTTTGCTTACCTCTATGGATGGTGATGGGACGAAAGAAGGATATGATATACCTATGCTAAAGGCAGTATCTGACGCGGTAACAGTGCCTGTCATTGCATCCGGTGGGGCTGGAACCGTTGAACATTTCGTTGATGCTGTAAAGGTCGGACACGTTTCCGCCGTATTGGCTGCATCCGTGTTTCATTTTGGTGAAATTTCTATAAAGGAGGTTAAAAATGCGATGTCGGCTGCAGGCATATCTATTCGAAATAATATGTTTTAGAATGAAAGTTATTCTAATGATTAGGGAGCAATAAATGACATTTTTAGTGCTAGAGAGATTATTAAAAACGATAGATGAGCGAAAAAAAGCAGACCCCAATATCAGTTACACATCATCCCTTCTAGCGCATTCTCCAGAAAAGCCGCTTAGAAAATTATCTGAAGAAGTCACAGAACTTTTGATCGACTCTTTAAAAGGGGATATGAAAGGAGCGACTAAAGAGGCGGCAGATGTGTTATATCATTATCTTGTGGTGTTGGCTGCATTAAACATTCATTTTTCAGAAATTTTGGCTGAACTAGAGCAGCGTCAAGGACTATCTGGTCATGAAGAAAAACGAAATCGATCTTAGTTGTTTAAAATAATTACTATTGGACGCAAAAAATGAAACAGCATTTATATGATAATAATAATATTTTCGCTAAAATTATCCGTGGGGAAGTTTCTTGTAAAAAGCTTGACGAATGTCCTCATACGTTAACATTTTATGATATAAATCCGCAAGCTCCCATCCATGTATTAGTTATTCCGAAAGGGGCTTATATAGATATTGATGACTTCTCGATAAAAGCATCCGTGGAAGAACAGGCTGCTTTTGTCGCTGCCATTGGGAGGGCAGCAAAATTAACAGGAGCCTTTGAAAAAGGCTACCGCATAATTTCCAACGTTGGGGCTTTTGGTCATCAAGAGGTACCCCATCTTCATGTTCATATTTTAGGTGGAGAACCCATAGGACCAATACGTGGACGCTAAATATATTTTTCTTATTTTAGTGTCAGCATAATTGATAAATTAAAATTGAATATAAAAAATTAAGTAAATAGTAAGAGAATTAGCAAAAAAACCGTAATTATTAACGGGATTTTTTTAATCGTATTTAAAATAAGATTATTTATTTAAAGTGTTTGCTTTGTTTTCTATTAATTCCCAGGTGATTTTGGCTATATTTGTTTTTGAAAACGTTTCGATTTCCCGTATTCCTGTTGGTGAAGTAACATTAATCTCAGTTAGGTAATCACCAATAACATCTATGCCAACAAACAACAGGCCTTTTTCCTTAAGGGTTGGTCCAATTCTTCTGCAAATAAAGTGGTCTCGTTTTGTAAGCTTACAAGAAACGGCGGTACCACCAACATGCATATTAGCCCGAGCTTCATTTTCAGCGGGTATTCTTTTAATTGCGCCGATAGCTTTACCATCAACCATTATTATTCTTTTATCGCCATTTCGAACTTCAGGAAGAAATTTTTGTATCATTAATGGCTCTTTACTCATACTACCGAACATTTCTAGAAGAGAATTTAGATTTTGGTCATTAGGTTGAAGCCTGAAAACACCAGCACCACCATTTCCATAAAGTGGTTTTATAACGATATCCCTGTGCTCATCACGGAATCTAGATATTTGCTCTTTATTACTACTGATTAATGTTGGAGGCATCAGATCAGGAAAATTCATTACAAGAATTTTTTCAGGAGCATTTCTGACTTCTCCCGGATTGTTAATTACCTGAGTCGTTTTTGGAAGGTGTTCCAATAAATGGGTTGCTGTAATATAAGCCATATCAAAAGGAGGGTCTTGTCTCATTAAGACCACATCAAATTCTTCTAATAGACTGCTTGCTGTTTTGTCCACCGTGAAATGGTCTCCTACTTTATCCTTTAATTTCACGGATTGAACTTTTGCCCTGATACCCTCTTTGCTCCAACTTAAATCTTTCGGTTCGTAAATATGAACCAAATGGTTTCTTCGTTGTGCTTCTAATGCTAGACGAAAAGTTGTGTCCCCTTCAATGCTTATTGATTCAATAGGATCCATTTGAATTGCTATTTTAAGTTGAGTCATAATTTAATCACGGGGGTCATCCTGCAAAACCACATAATTTTCAACTCTTTCCGCATAAGATAAATTTCGGGCATGTTGGATCACTCTATCTCTTTCATTAGCATCTTTTGCTATTCCGGTAATATAAACAATTCCGCTAACCACCTCTATTGAATAATTTAGAGAGTTAATGTTCATGTCTGTAATTAGTAATCGGCGTAGGTTAGCTCCTGCTGTAGCATCCTTTGCACGATCCTTTAAAGATACTTTTTCAGCTATTTCAACCTCGTTTATTAATGAACGAACACCACGAACTTCCCAGGCTAGTTTACTTGCTTGGGATTTGAGTTCTTGTGTTTCAATTCGCCCGACTAGGAGAACATTGCCTTCATCTACTTGTATTGAAATCCCCTCAACTAAATCAATATCTGTTTGAATAAATTTATCTCTAATTTTGAGTGAAATAGAAGTATCAGTAATTGAGGTTGCGAAACCCTTTTCTGTGCTTGAAGCGCCGATAGCGGCAGCTCCTGCCCCAAGTATAGCGCCAGCACATCCAGAAAGTTGAACGACTATTATTGTAAGAATAATGGCTGAGAAAGATTTGTAAAGCATTCGTGAGTTCCTTTTGACGTCAATTATTCAGGGCTGGATTTTTCATCTTTATATCAGAATGTAGATATCGATTCCACGACATCTTTATAAATCGCAACAAAAAAAGCCGGCATTTTGTAAAATATTAACAAGGTGCTTTTAAAAAGGGAAAATCAAAAATATTTTTTGTTTATCATTACTTTTCCACAGATTTAGAATTCATAATTTTAAGGGCCCGCTGATAGATTTGTTTTTTGCTTGTTCCACTAATAATTGAAACCTCATTTACCGCATCTCGTAAGCTTAGCCTTTCCATTGCCTCTTCTAATAAAAGATCTATCTGAGGCACATTATCTTTATCGGGTTCATCTTTGGCACCATTAACAACTAAAACAATCTCTCCTTTTGGTGCTCCCTTTTTTTTATAATAAGATAATAGGTCTGTTAAAGTTCCGTTCTTAATTTCCTCATGGAGTTTTGTCATTTCTCTCACAATGGCGGCCCGCCTGTTTCCGTATATAGACAGCATTGTTGTTAGATGAAAAATTATTTTAGACGAAGTAGTGAACCAAATTTGTGTAGATTGTAAATTTGACGTTTGAACCAGAGCTTTTCGGCTTCCCGCAATTGTAGATGGTACAAAGCCATTGAATGTAAATTTGTCAGTTGATAACCCAGACATGGTGAGTGCTAAAATGGGGGCTGTAGGACCTGGAATAGCTGAGACGGAGATATTATTGTGGTGACATGCTTCGACCAGTTTAAATCCCGGATCAGAGATTAATGGTGTGCCAGCATCGCTCACTAAAGCAACAGATTTCCCTTTTTGAAGTTCCAACAGAAGAGAGGGTCTTACTAATGCTCCATTGTGGTCATGATATGAAACAAGTTTTCCAATCGCTTTTATATTCAATAGTTGCAGCAATTTCTTTGTTGAGCGCGTATCTTCGCACGCTATTATGTCCGCATTTCTCAAATAGTTTGCAGCGCGCAAAGTTATATCTTCTAAATTGCCGATGGGTGTTGCAATTATCATCAACATTAATAATTTTCCTGAATGTTTATACTGCTAGCAGAAAAACAAGTTGTTTAATTGACATTAGAGTAGATACATTTTTAAAGTAAACAAATAATCAAGGCATGAAATTCTTAAACACTTCCGAAGGTTTCAATAATGCTTAAAAGTAATGTAATATCACAATCAGCTAAATATTTTGTATCGCTCCTTTTGGCCTGGAAGCGAAGAAGAAATATTATTAGAGGTTTTGTTCTTTTACTTGCATCCTTTTTTTCTCTTTCTGCATGCCAAGATATTGGAAAAGCACCAGTTGTTACAACAATCTATATCGAAGAGAACAACAACAGTCCTGTCAAGACAGAAATTGACCAACCCAGCATAGACCTTGGCATCGAAGAGATTTTAGAAAAGAAAGAAATTTCTGATTCTGCTGGTATACATGATAGACAAACTAGCACAGTACAGGAAAAAATTGTTGAAACAAAAAATAAATCTAACTTAGTTGAGAAAAACACAGATGAAGTGTCAAAAAAACAGTCTGAGGAAGAATTAAACTTTCACGTGGCATCGTCAAGTGAACCAATAAAAATACGAAGTTTACAAACATCAGATGCTGTTCAAGACAACATATTACAAAACGAGCAGACCGAAACGAAAGAGAAAAATCAAGAAAAACTAGAGATAGCAGCACTAGAATCTGCTTTTGAGATGCTAGCCAAAAGAGCCGAGCCTATGCAAATTTCTCCAAAAACACCCAACTATAGTTCTAAAGATATTACCAAAAGCAAATTCAGAATAGGATTGATGGTTCCACTTTCGGGTCCTTTTTCTTACCTAGGAGACATAATCTCTGGAGGATCTGAACTTGCATTTTTTAAAATGAAAAATCCAGAAGTTGAATTATTTTATTTCGATACAGCGGGCGGAGAGAAAGTAATTGAAGCGGCAAATAGCGCTATAGAAAGCGACGTCGATGTGATAATAGGCCCTCTTTTTTCTGACTCTGTGGCAGCAATTAAGCCGCTTTTAAAATCATCAGAAATTCCTATTTTATCTTTTTCAAACAATAAAGATGTTGCAGAGCCTGGGGTTTGGGTTTTGGGTTACTTACCGGAGCAACAAATTGCTCAATTGGTTGATTTTGCTGTAGCACGTGGAAAACAAAATTTTGGGGTTCTTAGTTCTTCATCACAGCTTGGTAAAAAAATAACCGAAGCCACCACAAAAAAGTTAACAGAGTATGGTCTCTCTCCCAGAACAGTTGTAACATTAAATGATATTGAAAATATGGACCAAAATGAGCTCCTAAATCAAATCAAAATTTTTGCACAATATATCGATACGGACAAAGACCCGTTAACGCTCCCTCCACCAGCATTTGATACTGTAGTTATTGCAGGAGATACAAATTTCATTCTTCAAGTTGCACCTTTGTTATCTTATTATGACCTTGGGCCAGACAGAGCCTTATTCATTGGGATAGACAAATGGAATCGACCAAAAATGCTTAATGAACCGTCGTTGCAAAATGCTCTTTTAACATTGCCAAAAAGACCAGCTGACGAGAAATTTGATAAAGTTTGGAAATCGGAGTTTACAATAGACTCAAACGATTTAGCAAAGATATCGTTCGACGCAACTGCGTTAGTTATAGCTACGGCGGCCATACAATCGGAAGTTTCATTATCTGAAAGATTGGTAAATCAACCTGGTTTTATTGGGTTCAGTGGACAATTTAAAATGTCCAAATCCGGTTTAACGGAACGCGTGTTTGAAATAAAGGAAATCTCTGATAGCTTTCTTATAAATCCTTCAATTCAATAATCTAGATATAATGGAGTTGAGGTGTAAACGTCCGCCTTCTGTAACTCGAATATGGTTGTCTTTTGTTGCAATTAAACCATCTGCTTCAAACTGTTTTAGCCAATTTAAATTTAAAAATTCACTGTTTCCAAACAACCAATCAGGTAAATATATTCCAGATGAGAGTCTTAGTCCCATAAGAATAATCTCTTTAGCAAAATTTGGTTCATCGTCTTCATCCTGAATTTCAACACCATGTAAATTTTTTTGGACGGCTGATAGCCAGCCGTCAGGACTTCGTCTTATCTGACTATACCATCTGCGATTTTTTGAGATTGAAAATCTTCCATGTGCACCTGGACCAACACCGATCCAATCCTGAGCGTTCCAATATAGCAAATTATGCTGACATTTGGCATTTGGTTTCGCATAATTAGATATTTCATACGTTTCATACCCATGATTTTTTAGTACATCATTTGTCTGTGTATATAAATCTTTCATGACATTTTCATTGCAGGTAAGGATTTCTCCTTTTTTACTCCTAGTAAAAAATTGTGTTCCTGGCTCAACCGTTAGTTGATAAGCAGAAATATGAGATAGATCTAATTTAAGAATTTGATTTAGTTCGGCTTTCCAAGTTTTTCTAGTTTGGTCTGGAATTCCATAAATAAAATCTGCTGAAACTTGTTTAAATAACCCAGAAGCTACATCTAATGCCCTATATATATCGTTAACATTATGCCCTCGTTCCAGGAAGTTAAGTGTGTTTTGATTCAAAGACTGAGCACCCAAGGACAATCTGTTGATACCAATTGATTTAAAGGCAGATAAATTTTCGATTTCACTAGAAGATGGATTTGCTTCTGCTGTTATCTCAATTTCTGGACATATAATAAAGAGATCCTCTAATGTATCTAATATTTCTTCAATGATGCATGTTGGCATTAATGTTGGTGTCCCGCCTCCAAAAAAAACTGAATATAATATTGCTGGTTGTGTGGCTTTTTGCTTATATTTTTCAGCCATCCAACGAAGTTCTGATATATATGCAACTCGCCATCGCTTAATATCTATGTCCTTATGAATATGAGAATTGAAGTCACAATATGGGCATTTCGAAACACAAAAAGGCCAATGAACATAAAGCCCCAATCTATTTTGGTGACTTATTTTGTCGGAAAGCATTTTTTTAACAATTTTTTATAAGCAATCGAGCGGTGGCTGATGCCGTGTTTTTTTTCAGGATCCATTTCCCCAAACGTTTCGATATATCCATCCGGCATAAATATTGGATCATATCCAAATCCTTTGTTTCCTCTTGCCGGCCAAACTATTTGACCGGGTAAAATTCCTTCAACACTCTCACTCTCGCCATCTGGCCAGCTCAGACAAAGGGCACAATGAAAATAGGCTTTTTTATCATATTGGCCGCTCATCAATAATGCGTCTGCAACTCGATGCATAGCTTTATTAAAATCTTTGCTTTTTCCTGCCCACCTTGCAGAGTAAATACCTGGCGCACCCCCAAGAGCTGATACATTTAAACCACTATCGTCTGATATTGCAGGTAAGCCAGAGATCTCTGCTGCAACTTTTGCTTTTAGTTCAGCGTTTTCAACAAAGCTAGAGCCCGTTTCTTCTGGTTCCGGTAATTTAGCATCACGGGAAGAAATCACAGATATTCCAAGCGGAACGAGTAAATCTTTTATTTCGTTCACTTTTCCTTCATTATGGCTTGCAATTACAATTTTGGATTCAAGAAACTGTCGTGCCATTGATTTATGGTCTTTCCTCACGTGTGGCAATTAATTGTTCATGAAATAAAAAAGTACATCCTTTTTTAGCAAGTGACCACATATCATCTAAAAGTGTTTTGTCAAACGGAGACTCTTCAGCCGTTGCTTGAAATTCAACAACTTTATTACTATTGGTCATAACAAAATTTGCATCTGCTATGGCCGAGCTATCCTCTGAATAATCAAGATCTAATAAAGCTTTTTGGTTAATAATCCCACACGATATGGCTGCCACTTGTTCTGTCAATGGTGACAAACTGATTTTTCCTTGAAGCAGAAGTTTTTCTACGGCAAGCGCTAATGCTACCCAGCCACCAGTAATAGATGCTGTTCTCGTTCCTCCGTCAGCTTGTAAAACGTCACAATCAACGATTATTTGTCTTTCCCCAAGTAAAGATAAATCTGTTACCGCCCTAAGAGATCGGCCAATTAGGCGTTGAATTTCCATTGTTCTCCCTGATAGTTTACCTTTTTGAGCTTCCCTATCCATCCGGGTATGAGTTGATCGCGGCAACATTCCGTACTCTGCTGTTATCCATCCACGCATTTGACCTCGTAAAAAGTGAGGTACTCTTTCATCTATACTTGCTGTGCATAGAACATGAGTGTCTCCAAATTGCACTAGACAAGATCCATCAGCATACTTCGCATAATGTGGTATTAGTTTAATTTTACGTAATTCGTCAAAATTTCGTCCAAATGCTCTTTCAGTTTTTTCAATAAATTCACCCATAATTTCTCTTTAATAGCTTCAATTAGATTTGATAGCTTCAATTAGATTTAAAAGATAAATATGATAATCCCCTTAGGCAAGTTAAAGCAACATAGAAATAAGCGGGAAGTTCCCTAGTTTAAGGTCAGATTAGTTTTAAGATAAATGAATTTAAGCTTAATAAAAAACCAACTGAACAGCCGTTTAGATTGTTTTAAAATAATACAAAGTCTCAGCAGTAATGAAAAAGAAAATTAATTTTCAATAAAATATTTACTACCCCCTTGGCAAGATGAAAAATAATTCCCAAATATCAGTTGAAGTTCATCGAAAACTAAATCCGAGATTAATATGTCTGATAAAAAAATTTTTAAACCAGAAAAGGGTGTAAAAGAAAAGAACTATACCGATGATGATGAATCTTCGTTGGAATTTCCTCCTAAAGATAACGATACGTCTCAAGAAGTTGAAGATACGTCTCAAGAAGTTGAAGATACATCTATCGTAGATGAAGAAAATGAAGAAAAACATCCTGATGCTTCACTGGAAATGAAAGACCAGCTTCTGAGAGCGCTAGCAGATGTTGAAAATATGAGGCGTCGTAGTGAGAGAGATGTTGCCCAAGCTAATAAATACGGGCATTTGGCATTTGCTCGCGACTTGCTCTCATGCTTCGATAATTTATCACAAGCGGTTGCTTTAGCTCCAGAGGATAGAAGCGGCTTTGATGAAAATTTGAAAAATATATTGGTTGGTGTGGAAATGATATCAAAAGAGATAGAATCTATTCTTCAACGACACCATATTACGAAGATTAATCCAATGGGTGAAAAATTCGATTACAATTGTCATCAAGCAATGTTTGAAGTGTCAAATGATGACGTTGAGGCCGGAACAGTTGTTCAGGTAGCACAACCGGGATATCTGCTTCATGACAGACTGATTCGTCCAGCCATGGTTGGTGTCTCCAAAAAAACCAACTCCGGCATAGTTGAGGAAGAAAGTTCCGTTGATAAACAAGCATAGTGATTTTTTAGGTTATCTTTCAAGTTGATGGCCTTGCATGATGAAAAACAGCACTTATATGTGATTTAATGGTGGCTTTTTTTAAAAGCCCGAAATGCACTTTCCACGGGAATAGAAATTTTAAAGGAATAAAAAAATGGGTCGCGTAATTGGAATTGATTTGGGAACAACAAACTCCTGCGTCGCTGTCATGGATGGAAAAGCTCCTAAAGTTATTGAGAATGCTGAAGGTAGCAGAACCACACCATCGATGGTGGCGTTTTTAGACGATGAAGAGAGGGTTGTAGGCCAAGCTGCAAAACGCCAAGCCGTAACTAACCCAGAAAAAACTATATTTGCAGTCAAGCGTCTTATTGGTCGTAGGTCTGATGATGTCGCTACAAAAAGCTTTTCGGAACTAGTGCCATTTAAGATAAAGCCAGCAAAGAATGGTGACGCCTGGATCAATATTGACAGCAAGGAATTTTCTCCTTCTGAAATATCAAGCTTTATTCTTCGTAAGTTGAAAGAAGATGCTGAAGGTTATCTTGGCGAAACAGTTGAACAGGCAGTAATAACAGTACCAGCATATTTTAACGACGCCCAAAGACAAGCAACAAAGGATGCAGGTAAAATTGCTGGTCTAGAGGTTCTTAGGATTATAAATGAGCCTACAGCTGCTGCACTTGCTTATGGTTTAGACCAAAAAGAATCCGGTATTGTCGCCGTCTTTGATCTTGGAGGCGGAACCTTTGACGTATCTATTTTGGAAATAGGAGACGGAGTTTTTGAAGTTAAATCAACGAATGGAGATACTTTCCTAGGTGGTGAAGACTTTGACCAGGCTGTCATTGATTTTCTGGCAGAGGAGTTTAAAAAAGAGACAGGGATAAATCTAAGAGATGATAGGATGGCGCTGCAACGTCTTAAAGAGGCAGCTGAAAAGGCTAAAATAGAGTTGTCTAGTTCAGTTCAGACGGATGTAAACTTGCCTTTTATAACAGCTGACCAGTCAGGCCCAAAACATTTAAATGTCAAAATAACTCGTGCTAAACTAGAGGGTCTTGTCTCTAAACTTGTTGAACGAAGTTTGGAGCCTTGTCGCAAAGCTCTAAAAGATGCTGGTTTAGGGGCTTCAGAAATCGACGAGGTGATTTTAGTTGGTGGTATGACCCGAATGCCTAAGATCGTGGAGACGGTAGAGAAGTTTTTCGGTAAAGAACCTCATCGTGGTGTCAACCCAGATGAGGTAGTGGCATGCGGTGCTGCAATTCAGGCGGGAGTTTTGACTGGTGATGTTAAGGACGTGTTGCTCTTAGATGTTACCCCGTTATCTCTTGGAATAGAAACATTAGGGGGAGTCTTTACTCGCTTAATTGACAGAAATACAACAATCCCCACAAAGAAAAGCCAGGTATTTTCTACAGCAGATGATAATCAATCTGCGGTGACGATCTCAGTATGTCAAGGGGAGCGAGAAATGGCTAGTGACAATAAGCCACTTGGTCAATTCAACCTCGAGGGTATCCCCGCAGCGCCTAGGGGTGTTCCTCAAATTGAGGTGACCTTTGATATCGATGCAAACGGGATTGTAAAAGTTAGTGCTAAAGATAAAGCGACGGGAAAAGAGCAGGCTATCTCTATTAAGGCATCTGGTGGTTTAGAAGAGAATGAAATAGAAAAAATGGTCAAAGATGCGGAGTTATATGCTGAAGATGACAAGAAAAGAAGAGAAACTGTGGAAACACGCAATCAGGCCGAGGCATTAACTCATACAGCAGAAAAAACGCTATCTGACCTTGGAGATAAAGCAGAATCTGCTTTGCGAACTGAAGTTGAGTCGGCAGTCTCTGACGTCAAATCGGCTCTTGAGGGAGACGACGAGGCTCTGATAAAAGAAAAAACAGAAACTCTATCAACAGTCATGATGAAACTTGGGGAGGCTGCATACAGCACTGAACCTTCTAATGCAAGTGAAGACCATACTGCTGAACGAGGGGGCGGCGCAGCAGATGATGATGTGGTGGACGCAGATTTTGAAGAGGTTGACGATAGTAGCGAGGAAAATGAAGAAGACATAAAAAAAGCTAACTAGGTTTCTTTAAACGTTAATCAATGCATTTTATTTGAGGGTGCATAGCTTTTTTGTTAGCTAAACGAGTATTTGTACAAAAGTTTACTAAAGTTGGTTTATTGACATGTCAAAAAGAGATTTTTACGAAGTGCTTGGGATCAGCCGTAACGCGGATGATAAAGCTATAAAGTCTGCATATCGTAAACTAGCTATGCAAAATCATCCTGACAGAAACCCAAATGATGAAGTTGCGGCTGAACGTTTTAGGGAGGCCGCCGAAGCCTACGAGATTTTAAAAGATCCTCAAAAAAAAGCAGCATATGATAGACTAGGACATGCTGCGTTCGATCAGACCGCAGGTGGTTTCGGTGGTGCTAGCGGTTTTTCCAGCGGAGGATTCTCAGATATTTTTGAGCAAATGTTTAGCGAGTTTTCTGGGGGTCAGAATGAGGGAAGACAAGGCAGGAAGGGAGCTGACCTGAGATATGATCTTTCTGTATCCTTAGAGGATGCTTTCTCAGGATGCAGTAAGGATATTCAAATAACCGTGACAGCGACTTGTGACGATTGCACTGGAACAGGGGCCGCAAAGGGCAGTAAGCCTATAACATGCTCACAATGTGGCGGCCATGGAAAAGTTCGTGCACAACAAGGTTTTTTTACAATAGAACGTACCTGTACAGCGTGTCAGGGAGTTGGAGAGACAATATCAAATCCATGTAAATCTTGTCGTGGTCAGGGTAGAGTCCAAAAAATAGAGACCTTGTCTGTTACAGTACCAGCTGGTGTTGACACTGGAACACGAATTAGATTGTCCGGAAAAGGGGAAGCAGGAATAAGAGGTGCTACATCTGGGGATTTATATATTTTCATATCGGTAGACGAGCACCCTATTTTCCAGAGAGACGCTGACACACTATACGTACAAATACCTGTTCCTATGGTAACAGCAGCTCTTGGTGGTTCAATAGAGGTGCCAACCTTAAGTGGAAAGTTGACAAAATTAAAAATTGATGCTGGGACACAATCTAATCGTAAATTTAGAATGCGGGGAAAGGGTATGCCTATCCTTAGAAGTTCCAGAATGGGAGATCAAATTGTTGATATTCACGTAGAGACCCCAACTAAACTCTCTCAAGAGCAGAAACAGATACTAAAGAAGTTTGAGGAGCAAGGTAGTGTTTCACCAGAGACGGAGGGCTTCTTGAAAAGGGTAAAGCGCATTTTTGGAAATAGCTAGAAACGCTGGTTAATTACATTTACTCTTATTAAGGATTTTTTAGATAATAGACAGGAAACAAAATGTCGGCTTGTATTAAAGTGGGTCTTCCAGGATTTGGAGGACGTATGGGACAAATGATTGCCAAATTAATTAATGAGGACAGTTTGTTTACCGTAACAGCAGCAACTGAAGCTGCTAATTCTAAATTGATAGGACTAGATATTGCACACAATTTGGGAGTTCCAAATATAGGGGTACAAATATCTGCCTATCCTAATGTGTTAGGAGAGAACAGTGACGTGATAATTGATTTTACTGAACCTAAAGCCACTATGGCACATCTGCAAATTGCGCTTGATACGAATACACCGATGGTGATTGGCACAACAGGCCTAAATCAAATGCAAGAAAAACAGATATCTAATGCAGCAAGAAGGATCCCTATTATTTATTGTGCTAATACATCTATCGGCGTAACGCTTCTACTTCAACAGGTGCGTCAGATTGCGTCAAAGTTGGAGGATAGTTGGGACATTGAGATCCTTGAGACGCACCATAATGAAAAAATAGACGCACCCTCTGGAACAGCTCTAGCTTTGGGTAATGCGGCAGCACAGGGACGGTCGGTTTCATTAGTGGATGTTCGTGATAACGCTCGCGACGGCAACGTAGGACCTAGAAAACAGGGAAATATTGGGTTTTCAGTTCTCCGTGGTGGGAATGTTGCAGGGGAGCATAGTGTTATATTTTTCGGAAAGGACGAACGCATAGAGCTAGTTCATAAAGCAAATGACAGGGTCGTGTTTGCAAGAGGTGCACTAAAAGCAGCCGAATTTGTTGTAAAAAGGTTGGATCAAACAGATCTAAACGGTTATTTTACAATGGATGACGTACTAGGTTAAGATATACCTCTCACACGCTCAAAGCAATCATTGAGAGCATTTGCAAGTGATAGTTTTTCTTGTGGTGGCAAAAATGCACCTATCTCTAGTTTTTCAGCGTGATACTGAAGAACAAGCTTATTTGAATTTCCGGCAGTTTTTACGCAATGGGCGCTTATCCAAGGTGATACAATAGTAAAACAACGTTTTACACCCCGCCAGTTTACTTTTTCAATAGATGTTTTTTCAGGTGTTATGTAAATGTGTTCGAAATTTCTGCCTGAGTTATAATTAAGTTTAAACAGAAGCCACACCAGACCGATTTCGAGACCTAAAAATCCAATAACAGGCCAAGCGCCCATAAAATAAAATAGCAAAGACAGGATGAAAATTAAAATAACAAAAGCGAGCATTAGATATGAATATCCCCGATTTCCAAGAGAGCGATAAGGCCACAATGTTATAGTGATTATTTCTTGTTGTGTGTTTATTCTTTTATGGAACCAACAAGAGTTCTTTGAAGCTTTATTCATATATTTTTCTTTCATTAAATTGGCTGTTTACATTTAGCACAAAATTAGGAATAAGAAAAAATGATAAATCACGTTCGAAAAAAACTTCATAAAATGCTATTGGCTCATATAGACCCGCTATTCCAAATTTTATCTAAAGCCAACCCAAATCCTCAAACAGAGCTTGATTTTATAAGTCCTTACACGCTTCTAGTTGCAGTTGTTTTATCAGCACAAGCAACAGACGTCAGCGTAAATAAAGCAACAAAAAAATTGTTTCAACAAGCCGCTACACCGGAGTCAATGGTAAAACTAGGAATTACATAGATTAAAAAACATATAAAAACAATTGGGCTTTATAATACAAAAGCTAATAATATATTCAAACTATCCAAGATATTAATTGATAACCATAATAGTTTGGTCCCTAAGGACAGACAATCTCTCGAGGCACTGCCAGGTGTAGGACGTAAAACCGCTAACGTAGTAATGAATGAGGCGTTTGGGAAAGCGACTATTGCTGTTGATACTCATATATTCAGAGTGGGAAACAGAACAGGACTGGCACCAGGAAAAACGCCTAGTGAAGTTGAACATCAGTTACTTCGTCGGGTACCGGATAAATGGAAAAAGGGGGCACATCATTGGCTTATTTTGCACGGTCGATATATATGTAAAGCAAGAAACCCAGTTTGCGATGCTTGTCTGATTTCAGATTTCTGTTGTTACAACAGTAAAAATATCGGCAAAAAACTTTAATATTTTATGAATTTAATGCATCTGTAAGTTCTTTTTCACAAGTATATGTGTCCATCTTATCACCAAGTCTACTTGCTCTTATATCGATAAAACTTACAGAATATTCATTTAACTTCAATTTGAAAAAGAAATCTATAATACACTCACCGGCTTGGTACTGCCATAACCGCAGTTCATCATCTCGCAAAATAAAATTTGGCTTACCCATTATTTTCTCAAGTTTTTGGAGATTATAATCTATGAATGCGTTAAGTTTTATTCTTTCTATTTGAGGTTGTTTCTGGTTGGCTTTAGGAACATTAATAACCGATGCAATTTCAGTACTCGTTGTATGTTCAGTGTCAGATATATCTTTTTTATCTCTTTCCTGTTTTGCTTTAAAGTTCTCTAAAGCTGTTGCTTCTTCAATATTTTTTTCGCGCTCTTCTTTAATACCAGGTTTAGCTGAGTCTGGTTTCTCGTTATTTTGATTATCATTTTTAGTTTCTTTTAATTTATTCAAGTTATTTTCAACAAATGTTTTTCCCCTTGGGCTTGTTGAAGGTATATCAATACTAGCTAGGTCTAAGGCATCAAAAGATGTTAATTCTGAATGATCTGGTGTTTGAATTAATTCTGTATTGGCCTCCCCCGAAACTGAATTTGTTTTTGATTGATTGTCAATTTTTAGACTATCATTTAAGAAATTCTGGGATGCTGTAAATTCTCTTGACTGGTTGTCAGGCTGTGATGCTGTAAATTCTCTTGACTGGTTGTCAGGCTGTAGCCTAGTAGCAATAGATGGTTCATTTTGCTTAAACATTGGTATCGCTGAGATTGTGAAAACAGGTGTTGTATTACTGTTTGAAACTCTTTCACATGCTACTAAAAAAACACTCATTAAAAAAAATAAACAATATGAAAAAGTTCTTTTAGGAAAAAAAAGTTTAGAACTTTGATGCATTTTCACTAAAATTTTTCATAAACAGCCATAGCAGCAGCATTTACAATATCGTTTACTTGAGCGCCCATTTGTACAACTTGAAATGGATGTTTTGAGCCGAGTAACATAGGTCCAATAACAGAGCCTCCGCCCAATTGTTGCATGAGCTTAAAGGAAATATTGGCGGAATGAAGTCCAGGCATTATTAGAACATTTGCTGCTCCCGTCAATCTACAAAAAGGATATCTTTGTTTCTGCAAATCGTAATTAAGAGCAACTTCTGCGCTCATTTCACCATCATATTCAAAGTCAACTTTCATTTTATCGAGTATTTTAATAGCATTTACAATATGGTCTGTTGAGGGTCCAGATGGATTTCCAAAATTTGAAAATGAGAGTAAAGCAACACGAGGCGTGTGCCCCATTAATTTTGCCTGATTTGAAACAGAGATTGCAATTTGGGCTAGTTGTTCAGCTGTGGGACGTTCATAGATTGAAGTATCTCCAAGAAAAACTGTTCGGCCTTTAGAAATCAGCATAGAGCATGAAACAAATATATCTTCGTCTTTTGAGTCTATTACACGTCTTACATGCTCAAAACTTACTTTGAACGACCTTGTTACCCCCGTTACCATAGCATCTGCCTCTCCATTAACAATCATGCAAGCGCCAAATATATTTCTGTCTAAATTAACCATTCGCTGACAATCCCTATATAGATACCCTTCTCTTTGAAGCCGACTATAAAGAGTCTCTGTATAAACATCATTTTGTTTTGACACTTTTGCATTAGTTATGGGTAAGTCGTCTGCACCATCAAGCCCAAGCTCTTCGATAGCTTTTTTGATTCTGTGCTCCCTTCCAACGAGAATAGGCTGGCCATATTTATTATTCCTGAAAGCTAGAGCTGCTCTAATAACCACTTCTTCTTCTCCCTCTGCGAATACAACACGGGCATTTTTAGAAGAAATATGTTCAAAAATTTCTTGTAAAAAAGTTGCAGTTGGATCTAGTCTAGCTGACAATTCGTTTTTATAAGCCTGCATATCTTTTATTGGCTTACGAGCAACCCCCGTATCCATAGCTGCTTGTGCAACAGAGCTTGAAATTGCAGATATAAGTCGGGGATCAAAAGGTGCCGGAATTATGTAGTCTCTGCCAAATTTAAGAGGCTGTCCGGAGTAGGCATTGTTTACCTCATCAGGCACATCTTCTCTCGCCAACATTGCTATTGCATTGGCTGCAGCGATTTTCATTTCTTCATTAATTGCTGATGCCCGAACATCGAGCGCGCCACGAAAGATGTATGGGAAACCTAGAACATTGTTAACCTGATTAGGATAATCAGAACGACCCGTTGCAACTATTGCGTCATTTCTTGCTGCTTTTGCATCTTCAGGTGAAATTTCAGGGTCTGGGTTAGCCATGGCAAAAATAATTGGTTCATCAGCCATTTTTTTAACCATTTCTTTGGTTACTGCACCAGCTACGGAAAGTCCCAAAAAAACATCTGCCCCCTCTATTGCTTCTCCAAGGTTTCGAGCTTTTGTTTCAACAGCGTGAGCAGATTTCCATTGATTCATGCCTTTCTCGCGCCCTTGATATATTACACCACTTCGATCTACAAGTATAACATTGTGATGTGGCACTCCCATTGCTTTGATCAGTTCAACACAGGCAATGGAGGCAGAACCAGCCCCATTGCACACAACTTTTATATCGTTAAAATTGCGACCGGTTAAATACAGTGCATTCATCAAACCAGCAGCAGTGATTATAGCTGTGCCGTGCTGGTCGTCATGAAATACAGGTATATCCATAATTTCACGTAAACGTTGTTCAATAATGAAGCATTCAGGGGCTGCAATATCTTCAAGATTAATACCCCCAAATGACGGGCCTAGCAAGGAAACGGCTTCAATAAATTTATCAGGATCTTCTGTATCAATTTCTAGATCAATCCCATCAAGGTCTGCAAATTTTTTAAATAATACGGCCTTACCTTCCATAACAGGTTTTGAAGCAACGGCTCCAATATTTCCCAATCCTAAAACGGCTGTACCATTTGAAATAATAGCGACAAGATTTCCTTTTGCTGTAAAATCGTAAGCTGTTTCGGGGTCTTTATTTATAATTATACAAGGTTCTGCTACGCCAGGAGAATATGCCAGTGATAAATCTCTTTGTGTGTTAAGGGGTTTAGTAGGAGTTACTTCAAGCTTCCCGGGTCTTCCTTTAGTGTGAAAGTCTATGGCGTCTTCTTTTAAATTCTTGATTTTATCGCTCATTATGTTCCTACTTATGTTGATAATATATAAATGATATAATAAATTGTTTAAATGATCTTTTCTTTGTCTACCGTTAATTCAAAACTTTGCAAATCATTTAGCCGAAATAATAACATAGCATGTCAAAATCACAAATAACGAGCTTTAGTTTTTCATCAAAGCCTACACCAATGATTGAACAATTCCTTAAGATAAAATTACAATATCAGGAATTCTTGCTTTTCTATCGGATGGGCGATTTTTATGAAATGTTTTTCCACGATGCAGAATTAGCATCAAAACTGCTTGGCATAGCATTAACAAAAAGGGGCCAGTTGGACGGTGTTGATATACCCATGTGTGGGGTTCCAGTTCATGCAATGGATGGATATTTAGAAAGATTAATTCGCCTTGGACAACGTGTGGCAATTTGTGAGCAGTCTGAAACACCTGATTCTTACAAAAAACGAGGAGGAAAAGGCCCATTGCCCCGAGCTGTTGTAAGAGTGGTAACAGCAGGCACAATAAATGAAGACAGTTTATTGGCGCCAAATCAAAATAATTTTTTAGCAGCTATTGGTTATTTTAATGTTGAATTTGCAATTGCATGGGTCGACATGTCTACAGGTACTTTTCAAACTCAAACTGTAAATAAAGCATCCATCTTATCTGCAATTGAATGCCTTAACCCAGTAGAGATATTGTATCCAGAAAACCAAGAGATAATCAAATTTAAAATAAAAGAAATACCGAATGTTTTTCCCCTTCCAACAGCTGCTTTCGACAGTACTAAATTAACTGAATTAGCAAAAAATTTTTTTTCTGAAAAAAGCAGCATAGATTTTTCAAAATTATCACGTGCGCAATTATCATCTGTCAACGGCATTTTGAATTACCTGAACCAGACACAAATACTAAAGAAGCCATATTTACAATCGCTAGTTTTAGTTGAAAAAAACAGAACTTTAGAAATAGATCCAGCAACACGCCGTTCCCTTGAAATTACGAAAACATTGTCTGGAGAGAAAAAAAGTTGCCTTTTAAGCTCTATAGATAAAACAAAGACTGCTATAGGTGCACGCTTGTTAGCAAATAGAATAGCATCGCCGTCAGCTATAAAGTCCGAAATAGACGATCGTCTTGACCTTGCAAGCTGGTTCTTGTGTCAAAGTTCAATAACAACGGAAATATCATCATTGTTGAAGGGCCTCCCAGATTTTGAAAGATCACTTGCTCGATTATCCGTAAGTCGAGGTGGGCCAAGAGATTTGCTTGCATTTGCAACGGCCATCATAAAAACTGAACAAATCTCAAAATTAATTCAACAAGCCGTTCAACTATCCAGTCCAGCTATTCTAGTCAATATTGATAAACTCGTTGCTAAACCATATGCGTTGTCATTGAATATAATAGATGCGTTAGCAGATGATTTGCCCCTGTTGCCAAGAGAAGGTCATTTCATTCGCCATGGCTTTGATATAAAATTAGACTCTTTGCGCAAGCTAAGTGAGGACAGTAAGCGTCATATCGCCCTACTTCAGCAAGAATATTCTAAAGAAACAGGCGTTGCATCTCTAAAATTGAAATTTAATAATGTTCTTGGCTACCATATTGAGGTGCGATCTATTCATGCGGATAAGCTTATATCCGAAGAAAAATTTATACACAGACAGACAACAGCTCAAGCAGCGCGCTTTACCACAACTGTTCTTGTTAATTTGGAACGGGAATTGTCAGCAGCAGCGGATAAAGCTCTTGCAATTGAGTTATTATTGTTTGATCGGATGGTAGAGGAGATTTTGGAATGTCAAATCGATATTGCTCATTGTGCCGCTGCTATCGCCGAAATTGATGTTGCAGTCGCTACTGTCTCATTGGCGGAACAAAATCATTATGTTCGTCCAAAGATAGCAGATAACACTCAATTTGTAATAGAGGCAGGTAGACATCCTGTGGTCGAGACTAAATCAGACCATAATACGCCGTTTATAGAAAATGACTGCAATTTATCAGAAGGAAAAAAAATTTGGTTGGTAACAGGACCAAATATGGCTGGAAAATCCACCTTTCTTCGGCAAAATGCCCATATAATCATATTAGCTCAAGCAGGATTATTTGTCCCTGCTAAAAGAGCTGAAATTGGTATTGTTGACAAATTGTTTAGCAGAGTTGGTGCTTCTGATGATTTAGCAAGAGGCCAATCCACTTTTATGGTAGAAATGCTCGAAACAGCGGCAATTCTAAAACAGGCGACTCCAAAGTCCTTTGTAATTTTGGATGAAATTGGTCGTGGAACATCTACTTACGATGGACTTGCTATTGCACAGGCTACATTGGAGAATTTGCATAATGTAAATAGATGTCGCGGCCTTTTTGCAACTCATTATCATGAGCTTACTATATTAGAGGATTCCCTATCGTCAGTTGCAAGTTATCATATGAAAATCAAAGAGTGGAATCATCAGATCATTTTCCTTCATCAAGTTTCTCAGGGAAGAGCTGGGAGGTCATATGGCATTCATGTGGCAATGTTAGCTGGACTGCCACAGGCGGTAATCGAGAGAGCTAAAAACATTTTATTTGATTTAGAGGAGAAAAAACGGAATGATGAGCAGGTTTTACCTGAGAAGAGCCCAAATCTCCCTCTTTTTGTTCAATCACAAAATTCCTCATATACGCAAGACTGCGATACTGAATATATAGAATTGAAAGATTTATTAGAATCTTTTCAACCGGACGATTTGTCACCAAAAGAAGCATTAAATATCTTGTATGAAATCCACGATCTCTTTAATAAAGGTCGAATATAATGGAGAGTCACGAAGAAAATACCCTCAAGAAGCAAAAAAAAACGATCGAACATATATCGTTGTTAGCACCAATTGAGTTAGCTGAATATAATGAAAATGATACTTTCAACTCAGAGTGGTTTAATCAATTTCTTAGCAGAATTCAGTCTGAGAAGGATGACAATGAATTTCGTTTAATGTTTTTAAAAACACTCAAAAAAATACTTTTTCAAACACGAATTAATCTTGAAGAAAAGCTTTATACATCCATTGATGGGGCAGCATATGTTGGCACACATGCTGTAATTATGGACGAGCTTATGTCTACTATACATAAAGTTGTTGCAGGAAGGTTTGGAGGCAAAAAAACAGAAAGAGAAAGGGGTTTATCCATATTAGCTGTTGGTGGATACGGTAGAGGGGAGCTCGCGCCCCATAGTGATATAGATGTGCTGTTTTTATATCAGAAAGATCAATTATCTAAACATCAGGCAATTATAGAGTATATTTTATATCTATTATGGGATCTTGGCTTGAAGGTGGGTCACGCCACGAGAACGATTGACCAATGTCTCAATGCTGCTGGAAACGATATTACAATAATGACATCTTTGTTAGAAATTAGACTGATTCATGGAGATGAACAATTATTTGACAATTTTCAGACGCGTTTTCGTTTATGGTTAGAGGGTCAATCAGTATCGTATTTTGTCTCAGAAAAGTTGCGCGAAAGAGATGCTAGGCATAAACAGCATGGAGAAACTCGTTATATGGTGGAACCACAAATAAAAGAGGGTAAGGGTGGTTTGCGAGATCTTCATACATTATTTTGGATAGCTAAATTTGTTTATAAGGTAAATTCTGTTGAAGAAATAATACAGCGAGGCGTGTTAAGAGTTTCTGAGGCAAAAAGTTTTGCTTCATCGCAACGCTTTTTGTGGACGGTACGCTGTTTTTTACATTTACGTTCAAAAAGAGAAGATGACAGACTTACATTCGATGCACAGATTGATATTGCGCCGATGATGGGTTTTTCAGGTAGGGCGGGCATGCGGGGTGTTGAGCGTTTTATGAAACGTTATTTTTTAGCAGCAAGACAGGTAGGCACCCTTACGAGAATATTTTGTGCAGCAATCGAGAGTGATTTTAACAATAAAGGCATATTTGGATTAGGGAGAATTTTTAATTTTGCCAGTTTTTACAATCAAGCAAAAATTGCTCCTTTTGAAATCACGAAAAATAGATTGAGTTTACCACAGTCAGTCCGTTTCAGGCACCATCCAGAACTGCTTATTCAACTTTTCCACCATGCTCAATTTCTAAATTCAGATATTCACCCAGAAACATTTAGGCGAATGACTAGAGCGATAAAGTCCTGTTCAGTAGTGCAGCTTCAAACAGAAGAAAACAAGAGATTGTTTTTGGAAATATTAACTGCCAAAGATTCAGCAGGACGTATACTTCGACTAATGAGTGATACTGGTTATCTAGGCAAATTTTTACCTGAATTTGGTCATGTGGTCGGTATGATGCAGTTTGATATGTACCACAGCTATACGGTAGATGAACACACAATAAAAGCGGTTGAAATTTTAAATGAAATTGAAACTGGAAAAATTAAAAGTGAGGCTCCATTAGCTTGCGAACTAATACAGCAGACAGAAGCAAGAAAAGTTTTGTACATGGCAGTTTTTTTGCATGACATTGCTAAGGGAAAGGGAGGAAATCATTCGGTTTTGGGCAGTGAGATTTCAGGAAGACTTTGTTCTTGGTTTAACTTTTCTGAAGACGAAACAGATACCGTTAAATGGCTTATTAAATGGCATTTGTTAATTAGTACAATTGCATTTCGTTACGATCTAAACGACCCAAAAACAATTCAAAATTTCGTATCAAATGTCCAATCTCTTGAGAGATTGAAGTTACTTTTGGTCTTAACCGTTGCAGACATCAGAGCTGTTGGACCAAATGTTTGGAATGGTTGGAAGGCGAGTTTGATGCGGGTTTTATATTATGAGGCAGAGCGAGTGCTTGGGGGTTTGGCGCCAAGTAACGAAAAAAGCAGTTTGTCAGAGCAAGCAAAGCGTAGAGCAAAATCTCTAATACAGCAGAAATTAAATTGGAACGATGAACAGTTTAATAACTATCAGGAGCTGTTTTATCCCTCATATTGGTCGACATTTGACACTCAAACACATTTGCTTCATTGCGGTCTATTAGAAACTTTTTATCAAGAAAAAACTCTGCTTCATCTTGAATTAACTGTAAAGGAAGATAGTAAATCGACTATGCTGACTATTATTACGCAGGATCATCCTGGCTTATTTAGCAGGATAGCAGGAGCAGTTGCCATGGCAGGATGTCAAGTTGTTTACGCACGCATCAACACTCGCAAAGATGGTACAATTCTTGATGAATTTATGATTCAAACATATGATAAATTAGCTGTAAAAGATGTAAAAACCTTATCTAGAATTAGAAAAATGATCGATGATACTCTAGCAGGAAAGTTAGTTTTAGCAGAACAACTTGGAGAAAAAACTAAGACTATATCAAAACGGCAAAAAGCAATGTTAACAGTGCCAAGAGTGACTATAACTAACCAGATGAGCAACACTCATACGGTGTTGGAAATTAGTGGTTCAGATAGACCTCAACTTCTATACGATTTAACTCGTAAAATAGCTCAATTAGGGTTACAGATTAATTCTGCATCAGTTTCTACGTATGGTGACCGAGCTGTTGATGTGTTTTACGTAAAAGATATTTTTGGCATGAAAATTAAAACTGACGTGATGATTGAAAAAATCAGAACGTCTCTTCTGCAGGTTCTTAAACAGGCAGATAAAGAACAAATATGAAGACAGTTAGCACTAATATAAATTCGGTGTTGCAG
>CACOCY010000011.1 GCA_902625725.1 uncultured SAR116 cluster alpha proteobacterium
ACCTGAATATAAAGTAAAAATGAATGACAAGAATAGCTATAATTGGTGCTAGCCACGCTGGCGTTGTTTGCGCTGAAAAATTGCGTGAGTTTGGTTTCGTTGGTGTGATAACTTTGATTGATCGTATCCCGGGGCTTCCAGTGCAAAGACCGCCATTATCAAAAGAATTCATAAAATCTAAAGAAAACGCTACAAAAAATTATAATCTCCGTTCTGACGAATTTTATGAGCGTCAAAATTTAAACTTAATGAGTGGCATTAATGTCAAAGAGATAAAACGTAAAACAAAAACTATTATTTTTGAAAGTGGCTCAGAGATGGGATATGATATTTTGATTCTAGCTATGGGTGCTGATGCTAATTTACCAGTTCATATTCCGCAAGGGATAGAGAATGCTTATGTGTTGAGAGATATAAAAGATGCAGTCCGCTTAAGGGAAGGAGCACTTCATGGAAATAGCGCAGTCATTGTTGGTGGAGGATATATTGGCTTGGAAGTTGCTTCTTCTTTAAGGAGTCTTGGTTTAGCTGTGGACCTTATAGAAGTTGAGTCTCGATTATTATCGAGTTTATCCTCTCAACACGTTTCAGAATATTTAAAATCACTTCATCAAAAAAGGGGTGTTTCTTTTCATTTTGGTGCAGTTGTTGAAGATATATTCTATTCAAACTCAAATCAAGTACGGGGTATAAAGTTAAGTTCTGGATATATAATAAACTGTGATCTACTTGTGTTTGGCATTGGTGTATCTCCAAATACAAAGCTCGCAAATGATTTAGGACTTACTGTTCTCGATGGCGTAAAAGTAGATATAAACTATTTAGCAGATGATGATATTTACGCAATTGGTGATGTCGCGTTTTGTCCCGAAAGGTCGTCTAAAAGAATTGAATCTGTTTTTCACGCCCAGTTTAGTGCAACTGTAGCTGCCGCATCAATAACAAACGCTCCAATGCCAGCAAAACAAGCTTATTGGTTTTGGTCAGACCAATATGATGTAAAATTGCAAATAGTGGGTATTTTACCAAAAATAAGTTCGCATGAACTAGTCCAAAGCGAGGTTCGTCCTGGAAAAAAAGAGGGAAGTTTTTCTGTGTGGAGCTGGTATAAAGATAAGCTTGTTTGTGTGGAAGCTTTGGGAGATATTCAAGCATATTTGGTGGGCAAACAAATTCTCGAACAATCTATTGACATTACCCCAGAAGTTATAAAAAACGACTCGGTAGATTTAAAAAAATTGATGAAAAAAGTTTATTAATATCAAGTATAATTCGTGTTAATTTCAATTTAATTGCAAAGTGTAAATTTCGAACCATGAAAAAAGAGGCAATTAGTTTTATAGTTTTTTGGTTTTAAATTTTATCTACTTTAAAAAAAACAAGAATGGAAACCCATAAAAATGAATAAACTAATATATGGGTATACTAGTGCAACATCGGGTGCATTAATTTGGGGAATTGTGCCACTTTATTATAACTTATTAAGTGAATTCGCTTTTCTTGAAGTCGTAGCTCAGCGAATTTTTTGGGCCAGCCTTACATTTATTCTTGTTTTTATCATTCAGAAACGTTTTATTGAAATAAGCACTGCTCTAAGGTCTGCAAAAAAAATAATTTTATTTATAGTCTGCGCCATTCTCATCAGCGCAAACTGGTTATTTTTCATTTTCGCAATTCAAACTGGCCAATTGATGCAATCAGCACTTGGTTATTATATCTATCCGCTATTAACTGCTGCGTTGGGGTATTATGTGCTTGGGGAACGTTTGGAAAACTCAACAAAAATTGCACTTATATTTGCAGTGGCTGCCGTTTTAATTAAAGGTTCTGCGTTATCAAATTTTCCATGGATTGCCATCAGTATGGCTTTTACTTTTGCTGCCTACGCGATAATCCGGAAACAACTTACGGTCAAACCAGACGCAGGGTTAATGATAGAGACCACAATGCTAATTCCTGTTGCATTGTTATATTTCGGCTGGCAGTTTAAAAATGACCTTCCTTTATTTTTAGGTGGGGATATCATTGGTTTGATTTCGGCAATTTTTTGTGGTTTATTTACTATCATTCCTTTGTATTTGTTTCATAGCGGTAATAAGGTTCTTCCTCTATCTATTGCTGGTTTAATATTTTATTTAAATCCAACTAGTCAAATGTTCATAAGCATATTACTTGGCGAGGATTACAATTTAATAGACATTAGTGCTTTTGTTTTGATTTGGTTTGGTTTGATTGTACAATTCTCTCCAATGCTTTTAAAATTAAATATTAGAAAGAAAAAAACTTTAATTAAAAATTAAGACACTAAAAGTTATCTAGATTAAAATTTATTTACTGATGCTAGCAAAAATGATTTTATCTGGTTCTGCTGGTGGCTCACCTACAGCAATTTTATAAATATTATCCATGCCATTAGACACTTGGCCCCAAACTGTGTACTGTCCGGTCAAATGTGAACACCCTTCAAAACAAATAAAGAATTGCGAATCAGCACTATCGGGATTAGAGGTTCTCGCCATACCAACTGTGCCTTCACGGTAAGGATAGTCAGAAAATTCAGCCTTTATTTTTTGGCCCGAACCTCCGGTGCCATTGCCATCAGGGTCGCCTGTTTGAGCCATAAAACCTGGGATGACCCTATGAAAGATAACCCCATTATAGAATCCGCTCTCTGCAAGTTCCGAAATGCGTTCAACATGCTTTGGCGCTAGCTCAGGCAATAAGTTGATTTCTATTTTGCCGGCACTCGTTTCCAAAATGAGTTTTGAGATGTCTTCCGCTTTTGATTGCATAGGCAAAATTCCGGTTAAGAAGATAATAATTAAAGTTAAAAAACGCAAAATGGATACCTTTTTATATTTAAATAAAAAAATGGGTTTTAAGGTTTACTTAGTCAAGTATTGAGTATTAAAAAACTTAATTTTTCAACATAATGCCTCTATTTGGGCATCTGATAAACTTCCAGGAACTATGACAACAGGGATCTTGCATCGAGCGGCTCCTTTACCAGTAATGTAATTTACGATCGGACCTGCAGAGTCAGATTTTGTGTTTGCGCCTAATACTAATTGACAAATTTGTTTTTCTTCTTCAATTAGCTGCAATATTTGGTCTGTAGTCTCGCCCTCTCTAATATACACAAGTGGGGTTTTGCCGATAAAGTGATTTGCATACTCAGAATATGATTTGATTATTTCTTCAGCTTGTTCGCGTGCTTCTTCCCTCATAAGAGCATCCACACTAGCCCAATGACCAAAATCATTTGGCGTTATAACGTATACAAGAGCGATATTAGCATCTATTGACTTTGCGCGGGCACAAGCAAAATGAAGTGCCTGATGAAGTTCTTCCGTTTCATCTACTACTACTAAAAAAAACTTATTTTTCATCTCGTTTTTCATAATAAACCTTATATCCGATTCGTAATAAATTGAGTTAAATTTCTTGAAACATTAAAATTATTCTCAAGGGTCTCCCCTAAAATATACCTCATGGTTTAGGAAAAATTGCAGCAGCCAGCCATCCTGCAAAAACCGCAAATGCTACTGCGAATATTCCATAAAAAATAGAATACTCATGTGCTAGACGATAAATAATTGCACTAAAACCAGCTTTTTTTACAGCTATTGCTGTTATATCCTCCGCGATAACACGACCATTTCGGAAATGGATTATGCGTACTTGGTAGTCCCCAGTAGTTATGTTTGCAGGGAGAGCTACTTGCGTTCTAAAAAGAGCACCCCTGATTACCTGTATCGTTTTTTCGTTAGTGTTCCAGAGAGAGGCAGATCGCATATTTCGTTCTAATGCTCCCACCCATTTGGAGTAGGGGTAGGTTTCTATGTTTTCTGACATTTCATATTTAAGGTCTAAATACTCTGTTCCGACAGCCAAGTCTCTAAGGACATCTCTTGATGCTATTTCAGATAAAGGATTGGTCGTAAATATCTGATAAAAACTTGGAACATTTTTCCATTTAATCGATTTTGAATTTACCCAAATGCCGGTGATCTTTGATTTTTTTCTAGTTATGACTTCAGAAGAAGGGCCGCTTATAATCACAATTATATCATCCCCTTCTTGCCCCGCTATTGAACCGAATAATAGTAAAGACGCTCCATTAAAATCGGTATTAATTGATATGTTTGATTTTGATAGGTCAGCGACAAGCGCATTTGATTGAGCATAGCTTTGTGAAAAATTAAAAGAGTATGTAGCCAGCATAGAAAACAACAATAATATTAGTCTATTTTTTATAGAATATTCCAACCATTCCAGCGGTTTGATCATTTAATTATCTCCGTTGAAAAAAGGTCAATAGGCATTGCAATAAGTTCAAAACCTATTCGTATACTCACTAATATAACGACTAAGGCGAGCAATCCGCGTAATTGTTCGCCACGAAGCATTCCGCTGAATCGAGTTCCTATTTGGGCCCCTATTACTGCTCCAAATAATAGAGTTCCTGCTAATAAAAAATCCACTGTTTGTGTTTGCACTGATTGGAGTAGTGTTACATTGGCTGTTACAAAAATTATTTGGAACAGGGAAGTGCCTATCACAACAGAAGTTGGCATTCCCAGCAAATAAATCATAGCGGGAACCATTATAAAGCCGCCTCCAACCCCCATAATAGCAGAGAGTACGCCAACGAAGGCTGCCAAAGAAAAAGGAACTAAAGCACTAATATAGAGCTTAGAACGTCTAAAACGCATTTTAAGTGGCAGCCCATGGAGCCAATTATGGTCGTGCAATTTTCTACGATAGAATTCTTTTTTATGATACCTTACATACGTTTGAATACTCTCCCAGAGCATAAGTATGCCAATAATTCCAAGAAAAAATACATACGATAATTTTATTACTAAATCGAGTTGCCCAATTTTCTCTAGAAGTGCAAACAAAAGCACTCCAAGAGAAGAGCCTACTAATCCACCTAGTAGAAGGACAGTTCCCATTTTAAAATCGACGTTATTGCGACGCCAGTGGGCTATTACTCCAGATACCGAAGACGCTACTATCTGATTTGCTTCAGTTGCGACTGCTACCGGTGCTGGAATGCCAAGAAAAATTAGCAAGGGAGTCATTAAGAAACCTCCCCCAACGCCAAATAGACCTGACAAAAAACCAATGAACCCACCTAAACCAATAATGATGAAGAGGTTTATAGAAATTTCTGCAATTGGAAAATAAATGTACATATAAAGAGCTTTTTAAAAAGGCCGTCCAAGTTGTACGGAAACCCCACATAGATACGACAAAGCTAAGAAAAATAAAAGTTGAAACTGTTTTGCTAACAATAATAAATCTTTTTTATCGAGTCATTTCGGTTATACTCTGTGATTTTTTTAATGTATCTCCACTTCCAATTTTTAGAATTGAATTTAAACTGGGCGATAAAAGGCATTTTTTTTATTAAATATTGTTTTTTAGCAGATAGGTAAGCTGGTATTTATGTCACGAAAACCTCAGGACTTTGAAATTCATATTGCTTCAGATGGGCGCTGGTTTCATCAGGGTGACGAAATCAAACGTATTGCTATCGTGAAATTATTTGCGTCCGTTTTAAGTTTAGATGATGACGGTAGATACTGGTTAACAACACCAGCAGAAAAAGGAGAGATAACTGTAGAAGACGCTCCGTTTATAATCGTCAAACTTAATGTGTTAAATAGTGATAAAAAAGCAAAACCAATACTAGAGATGGTTGATAACATTGAGAGAAAATTTATGGTTGGTTCATCACATAGTATTTTTTTTAAAAAAAATAGAAATAAGGAGCAAATACCTTATTTACATTTGAATGAGGGTTTGACTGCAAAGATCAGTCGTCCAGTGTATTACGAATTAATGAGTATGGTCACTCAAAATGTAAACGGATATATGGGCGTTTGGTCAGCGGGAGAATTTATTATTTTAAATAAAAATTAAATTTTGTACTTTAATAAGAGTTTGTTATTTTTTTGTCATATGCTTTTAATTAAAACTTATTTTATTTAATAATTGTTATTTGAGAATAGATTCAGGTAGATGCTTAGTCAAATTAGAGCGGGGGTTTTGAGCAAAATAGAGAGTGCATTGCCACTGGACGAAATGAGGCCAGCAGCTGTTTTGTGTCTATTTGTTGGGGAGCCAAATGCTCTATCCATTCTGCTTACTAAGCGATCGCAACACCTTAATGAACATGCAGGCCAGATAAGCTTTCCTGGTGGAAAACTTGATTCAAAAGACGAAAATATAGTGGATGCTGCGCTCAGGGAAGCAAATGAAGAAATAGGGCTATTATCTCGTGAAGTTGAAGTTTTAGGTTTTCTGTCACCAGTAATTACTTCAACTCATTTTCACATTTTTCCAGTTGTTGGTTATCTTGCTAAAACACCCTCTCTTGCCATTCAAGATTTGAAGGTTAATCCAACAGAAGTAGAAGAGATTATAATTTCTCCACTATGCTTATATCTTGATCCTAGTTTTTATCAAATAACAGAATATGACACAAAAAATGGCAAAAAAAATTTTTGGAAAATTAAAAACACAAATCCTCTTGTGTGGGGAGCGACAGCGGCCATATTAAAACAACTATCACAAATTCTGCCAACAAAAACCTAGAAAGGGCATTTATATGAGACGGTATATTTATATCGCGTGTGCAATCTTGATAGCCATAATCTTAATAGAGGCTTTAAGACTGATTTCTAATAGAATGTCTCAGGATAACAAGTTCAGGCAATTTATTGAGAAAAATCGTATTATTTTAGTATTACTAGTAAGTATAATACTTAGTGTTCTTTCATTTGCAATGTTTGAATTAAAAGGTGCCTCACCAAGTCTGCAGTATAGTCCTGCCACGATTGAAAATGATGGCACCATCAAAGATGGTGCTTTTGATTTAAGAGATGCAGCATCCGAATAAATATATCGTTTTTGAATCTAACAAATGGATTTTAGTAGGGAATGGAACAGAAGGTTTTAAAAAATTTTGAGTTTCCAGCTGGAAAAGCTAGCGCTTTGATAACAAAGATCCAGAAAATAGCGAGAGATAATAATGGGGAAGCGCGTCTCGTTGGCGGTGCTGTTCGTAATTGGTTAATGAAAATACACTCTGAAGATTTTGATATGGCAATAAATATTCCCATACTTGATTTTATCAAAATCTTAAATAAACAAAAAATAAAGTTTTACGAGACTGGTCTATCACATGGCACAATTACAGTGGTTGAAAATAATATTTCCATTGAAGTTACACAGACCCGCAAAGATTTAAAAAGCGACGGAAGACATAGCAAAGTGGAGGCAGTCGCTGACTGGGCGCTCGACGCACAGCGACGTGATTTTACAGTAAATGCAATTTATTTAACAGACTCTAATCAGGTGTATGACCCGTGCAATGGCCTATCAGACCTAAAAAATAAAAAACTCACATTTATTGGAAGTGCTGAAGATCGAATAAAAGAAGATTATCTTAGAATATTGAGAGCATTCAGGTTTTTTGCATGCCTCCCTGAGTTTTATATGCCCAAGAATGACATTAGAGCTTTAAAAAGACATCAACAAAAACTATCTACAATCTCATTTGAGAGAATCACAGAAGAATTTGGCAAATGGCTAATGGCAGATGATCCCGTTAATTCTCTCCGTTTAGCGCAAAAAATTGGCTTAGATAAACACATATTTGGATGTAGTTTCTCGCTAGATAATCTAGAATTTGAAACCCTGAAAAAGTCTTTTTTGCAGCTTGATTGGTTAGCAAGATTGGCGGCAATTACACCGAATGATAAAGAGGAAAAAATCAATAATGTTTTGAGGTTTTCTCGTCAGCAACGCGAACGATTTAAGCGCCTAATGTTAAATTTAACGGATAAAGAAGCATTTGAACTTACAACAAATAAATGGCAGAAAGTTGCTTATTGGCAAGCAACTGATTTATCTGAAAAGGCCAGAATTTATGCCATTCGTAAGGGCTTTTTTTTCCAAGAGAATTTCTGGAAATTAGTTGATGCATTTGAGAAACCAAACTTTCCAATCACAGGTAAGGAATTAATAAAAGCTGGTTGGAGTCCAGGACCAGACATGGGTATAAAACTAAAGGAATTAGAACGACAGTGGGTAATAAATGAATTTAAATTACCGATAAATGGGAATATTTTCTCAAAAAATGTAGACTATTAACGATAGGATAGTTAAGGCTTTTTGCAGTTTTAATTATGCAAACTATTTGTATAGTTAGAAAAATCGTTCTGATTTATTAACTCTTTATCCCGTAAAGATGTGGCTTGGCAGGAAAATGTAAAAATAAATGATAGCTTTGAAAGACAAAAAACAACGGACTGCCGAGTGGTTTCATTTTCTACAGTCAGAGATCTGTAAAGAATTTATGGCGATTGAGGAGGAAGGCTCACAACAAACCTCAGATATGAATCCCGGAGTTTTCAATGAAAAAAACTGGAAACGAGCAGGTGGTGGTGGAGGAAAAATGCGATTGATGAATGGGCGCATTTTTGAAAAAGTTGGTGTTAATACATCTATCGTTCATGGTAAATTATCCCAAGAATTTCGCTCCTCTGTGCCTGGTGCAAAAAAAGACGGAAAATTTTGGGCAGCGGGAATTTCTGTAGTAGCGCATCCCTTAAGTCCTTTCATTCCAGCAGCGCATATGAACACACGCTTCATAATCACTAGCAAATCTTGGTTTGGCGGCGGTGGTGACTTAACGCCAATTCGGCCCGCTCGTAGACAGGCTAAAAAATTCCATTCTGATCTCAAAAAGGTGTGTGATAATTACCAACAAGATTCTTACACAAAATTTAAAAAATGGTGTGACGATTATTTTTTTTTAAAACACAGGAATGAGCCTCGCGGCACAGGAGGAATTTTTTTTGATAGTTTAGATAGTGGTGATTGGACAGCTGATTTTGAATTCATTCAAAATGTTGGCAATACGTTCAAGAATTCTTACTCGCAGATTGTTAAAGCAACAAGAGATACTATCTGGAATAAAGCTGATCTGGAATTTCAGGAAATTCAGCGTGGTAGGTATGTTGAATTTAATTTATTGTATGATCGTGGCACGCTTTTTGGATTGAAAACAGGGGGTAATATTGATGCCATTCTAATGAGTCTACCCCCAAGAGTTCGCTGGCCTTAAGCTAAACATCGTTTCTTGCGACAAATTGTTCCATCTGGGGAAAAAGATTGGCAATTTTGGCTATTTCTGGGAATATACAGTAGTTTTTTTAGGGCTTATGATTAATATATATCCACAAAATGATAAATTCAAAATCAATCACGAAAAACTAATTGTTATTCCAATTAATTTGTTGTGGTGAGGTAAAAATGGTAAAAAAAAATACCGAAAAAAAAGGTTCTCGTGAGATACAACAGGGTCGTCGAGATTTTATTGTTGTCGCAAGCTATGCAATGGCTGGCATAGGAGCGGCGGCGGTAGCTTGGCCACTTATTGACCAGATGAATCCAGCAGCAGACACCTTGGCTCTTGCCTCAATAGAGGTTGATATATCAAAAATAGAGGTAGGACAAGCAATCACAGTCAAATGGCGAGGCAAGCCCGTGTTCATTAAGCATAGAACAGAAGGTGAAATAAACTCAGCACAGTCAGTAGAGTTATCACAATTAAAAGATCCTCAATCAGATGTGGAACGGGTAATCAATCCTAAATTTTTAGTTATGGTTGGGGTATGTACGCATCTTGGATGCGTGCCTCTTGGCCAAAAAACAGGCGAGATTAGAGGCGAATACAATGGATGGTTTTGTCCTTGCCATGGTTCCCATTACGACAGCTCTGGAAGAATAAGGAAAGGTCCTGCACCACTGAATCTCGAAATACCCCCCTATCAATTTGCATCAAACTCACTAATTAAAATTGGTTAATAGCTAAATAATAAGGAACAGGTTATGTCAGCAGATAAATTTTCAAACCCAGTAGTACGTTGGATAGATCATCGACTTCCCATATTTTCTTTTATGGACCACGAGCTTAATGAATATCCAACCCCTAAAAACCTAAATTATTTCTGGAATTTTGGCTCACTTGCTGGCGTCTCATTGGTAATAATGATAGTCACCGGCATCGTTTTAGCTATGAGCTATACACCGCACGTTGACCATGCTTTCCAGTCAGTTGAACGAATAATGAGAGATGTTAATCACGGATGGTTACTTAGATACATACATATGAATGGAGCCAGTTTCTTTTTTATAGTTGTATTCATACATATCTTTAGAGGACTATATTATGGTTCCTATAAAGCTCCAAGAGAATTGCTTTGGATTTTGGGTGTGCTTATACTTTTACTAATGATGGCAACGGCTTTCATGGGCTACGTATTGCCATGGGGGCAAATGAGTTTTTGGGGTGCAACTGTAATAACCAATCTGTTTTCAGCTATACCATTCATTGGTGACTCTATCGTAACGATGCTTTGGGGAGGTTTTTCGGTTGATAACCCAACTCTAAATAGATTCTTTGCTTTGCATTATTTGATGCCGTTTCTTATCGTGGGTGTTGTTATTCTTCACCTAGTAGCTCTACACCGGTTTGGGTCAAACAACCCTATAGGAATCGATCCAAGCGGTCCACAAGATACCGTGCCCTTCCATCCTTATTATACAATTAAAGATTTCTTTGGCCTTTCAGTTTTCTTAAGCCTGTTTGCTGCTGCGATTTTTTTCTTTCCAAATTTTATGGGTCATCCAGATAACTACATTCCTGCAAATCCGATGCAGACACCAGCACATATTGTGCCAGAATGGTATTTCTTACCTTTCTATGCAATTTTGCGCGCTGTTCCTGATAAATTGGGTGGAGTATTAGCAATGTTTGGAGCAATTGCGGTACTATTTATTTTACCGTGGCTAGATAGATCGCCTATCCGCTCAGGTAATTTCCGACCTATTTTTAGAATATTTTTCTGGGTATTCCTAGCTGATTGTATAGCGCTCGGTTACCTAGGCGGTATGCCAGCTGAAGGAATATATGTGGTGTTATCTAGGGTCGCAACAGCTTGGTATTTCCTTCATTTTTTAGTTATTCTTCCATTGCTATCTGTTATTGAAACGCCCAAGCCGTTACCACAATCCTTATCAAAATCGGTGCTAGGGGGGACAGCTATGGCAGGTGCTGCATCTGCTGTTAAGGAGAAGATGTGATGAAATGGCAAATTCCATTCATTGTAAGTTGGATTCTTACTGTTAGCCATGCTTTGGCTGCAGGCTCTGGCGACGTTGTTTTAAAACATAAAGATTGGAGTTTTAATGGGCCTTTTGGAACATTAGATAAAGCCGCAATGCAACGGGGATTTCAAGCTTATAGAGAAATTTGTGCCTCCTGTCATTCACTTGATTATATTGCCTTTCGTAATTTAGCAGACCTTGGATATAATGAGGCGGAAATAAAAGCATTTGCGGCAGAATATGAAGTTCAAGATGGGCCAAATGATGAAGGTGAAATGTTCATGCGCCCTGGCATCGCAGCGGATAGGTTTCCAGCCCCATATCCCAACGAGGCAGCCGCTCGTGCGGGAAATGGTGGCGCTTATCCGCCCGATTTATCTTTGATAACGAAAGCACGAGCAAATGGCCCTGATTATCTATACAGTTTACTTACCTCTTATAAAGACGCTCCTAAGGGTAAAAATGTTCCTGATGGGATGTATTATAATGTTGCTTATCCGGGGAATTTAATTGCAATGCCTCAACCTATATATGGAGAGGATGTGACTTACACAGATGGAGCTCCCACAGATGTATCTTCTATAGCCAGTGATTTGGTATATTTTTTGACTTGGACTGCTGAGCCTAGTATTGAAAAGAGGAAAAGAACTGGGGTGAAGGTGATGATATTTTTATTGATTATGGTTGGTATGAGTTATGGTGCCATGAAATTCATTTGGGCAGACGTGAAAAAAGCTTAAAACAATAAAAATCATTTGTTGATATTCAATAGTTTTACTAATTAGACGTTAAATCTAAAATGAAATATGTCGCCGTCATTTACTACATACTCAGCACCCTCTATTCTCAATTTTCCTAAATCTTTACATCCAGTTTCTCCACCATGTGCAATATAATCGCTAAACGCTATTGTTTCAGCGCGTATGAAACCTCGTTGAAAGTCCGTGTGGATTGCGCCTGCTGCCTCAGGAGCCTTGGCACCACTTGGTATTGTCCACGCCCGTGCTTCTTTTGGTCCTGCTGTGAAAAATGTTTTTAAGTCTAGTAATTCATAACCGGCTTTAACCATTCTGTCTAAGCCGGCCTCTTTTAGCCCCAACTCTTCCAGAAACTCTTTTGCATCCTCTTCTGGAAGTGACGCTATTTCTGCCTCAATTGCTGCAGACACAATTACAGCATTACACTTTTCAAACTTTGCTTTGTTCAATACTAAACTACTAAAGGAATTGCCGTCAATTACATGTTCTTCTGCTACATTACAGACGTACAATATAGGCTTTGTGGTAAGTAATTGCATCATTTTCATTCTTTTCAATTCATCTTCCGATGATGAAGCTGTTCTTGCAGGGTTTCCATTTGAGAGATTCTCAAAAATTTTTTCCATTAACACTAGATCACGAATTGCTTCCTTGTCGCCGCCTCTAGTTTTCTTTTTCAGGCCCTCCATTCTTCTTTCAAGTGACTCTATATCAGCCAGCATGAGCTCAGTTTCAACTATTTCAGCATCTCTTATTGGATTTACATTTCCTTCAACATGGGTGATATCCTCGTTTGAAAAACATCTGAGCACATGGATAATAGCGTCAACTTCTCTTATGTTTGCAAGAAATTTATTTCCTAGTCCCTCTCCCTGTGACGCTCCCTTTACTAATCCTGCAATGTCCACAAATTCAATTTGAGTCGGAATCATCTGAGCTGATTTTGCTAATAATGCAATTTGTTTTAAACGCTCGTCAGGTACTGCAATACGACCAGTATTTGGCTCAATAGTGCAGAACGGGTAATTTGCAGCCTCGGCGGAGGCTGTTTTTGTAAGAGCATTGAATAAGGTGGATTTTCCTACATTCGGTAACCCAATGATTCCACAATTAAACCCCATTTTCTTCTCCGCTCTCAACATGTTCTATTTGCGCTTTTGACTTCACAGGTTTACTCCAGAGGATTTTTGAATTAAGATGTTCAGGGTTCTTTTTAGTCAGTTGGTTAGCTTCCTTCGCAATAGATTGGAGAACCGGATCTAGCCATTCAGTTTGTTCGTTCGCGCTAAAGTCACTCAAAACCCATTTATTTACCAATGCCTTGTCGTTAGGCCTTCCAATCCCCGTACGAATACGCCAATAATTTCTACCTATGCATGCATCAATATCACGCAAACCGTTATGACCTCCATGGCCGCCACCATTTTTCACTCTGACCTGACCAGGTCTCAGGTCAATATCGTCGTGAAAAACGTAAACTGAACTATCTAAAATTTTAAAAAATTGCACGATTTGGCCAAGGGACGTTCCAGATTTATTCATGAAAGACTGTGGTTTTGCCAATAAAATTTTGTGGCCTTCTATTTCCCCTTCGCAAATACATGCATTCATCTTTTCTCTCCAAGGGGAAAATGAATATTCAATAGCTATTTTGTCAACAATCATAAAACCAATATTGTGACGTTGATTTTTGTATTTTTCGCCAGGATTTCCGAGACCAGCCCATAATAGCATAAAGGTAACCATCTATACGTAAATTAAAACATATATAATAGTAAAGGAGCCAAAACAGCCCCCCTTGTCAATTCGTTTTTGCTATATTTATTCTAATTCTGTATCTTCGTTAGTTTCTGTAGTGTCAGCATCCTCATCTTCTTCATTTTTAACTCCACCGCCAGGTGACTGAAGGGTTGCAATCGTAAAGTCACGATCTGTTATGGTTGGTGTCACACCCTCGGGTAATTCAACAGCGCTTATATGAATAGAATCCCCAATTTTTGCTTCTGCTAAATCTACAGTAATCTTCTCAGGAATGGCAGTCGGTAGGCAATTCAATTCAACTTCATAACGCACAATATTTAATACTCCGCCAATTTTTAGTGCTGGGCAAATAGACTCATTAATGAATTCAACCCCGACGGCTACAGAAACTTTACTTGATTGACCAACTCTTAAAAAATCAAAATGAAGCGGGTCATCTGTTACGGGATGAAAATGAATATCGCGCGTCAAAACTGTATGTTTGCCATTATCAACATTTATGTCAAGTAAGCGGCTAAAAATACCGGGCTCATTTATAATCTTACGCATCATGCGAGCTTCTATCTCAATTGAAATAGACTGTTTTTTATCGCCATAAATGACGGCCGGAATTTTACCTGCGCGACGCGCTGCACGGGCGGACCCCTTTCCAACCCGATCACGCAAATCTGCGCTTATTAAAGTATTTTCTGCCATGTTTTACTCCTTATCAACCTTAGTTTCATGCCATTAGGGGTGCATGGACATGTGTTGATAGGCATATTGTGGCAAAAAAACAAGAATAATCTATTAAAAAACAAATAAAATTACTTTTCTAATTTTACTGGAATAACGAAGAAACAGACCGTTCTTCATGGATTCTTCTTATTGCCTCTCCAAGCAGAGGTGCAATGGTTATTTGACGAATGTTTGTTGCAACACGCATCGCTTCAGTCGATTGAATTGAGTCAGTGGTTACAAGTGAACTTAGGGGAGAGGACGCAACTCTGCTAACAGCGCCTCCTGATAAAACACCGTGAGTTACATACGCATCGACAGTTACTGCCCCTGCGTCTGTTAATGCTTGAGCTGCGTTGCATAAAGTACCACCAGAATCAATTATATCATCGACCATTATACAATGCCTACCCGATACGTCGCCGATGATGTTCATAACTTCAGAAATTCCAGCTCGAGGTCTTCTCTTATCAATGATAGCAAGGTCGGCCTCTATTCTACTAGCTATTGCACGTGCGCGAATCACACCACCAACATCTGGAGAAACGACAACTAAATCATCTGAATTATATCGAGAAATAATATCTGTTTTAAATACAGGTGCAGAATATAGGTTATCTGCTGGTATATCAAAAAAACCTTGAATTTGAGCTGCATGTAAGTCTATCGTTAGTACTCTATCTGCACCCGCTGAGGTTATTAGATTAGCTAAAAGTTTTGCGGATATAGGCGTTCGCGGACCAGATTTTCTGTCCTGTCGTGCGTACCCATAGTAGGGTAGAACAGCGGTAACACGCCTAGCGGAGCCGCGACGAAGCGCGTCTAAACAAACTAGCAATTCCATAATATTATCATTAGCTGGATAAGAGGTAGATTGAACAACGAAGACATCTTCCCCTCTCACATTTTCATGAATTTCAACAAATACCTCCATATCTGCGAATCTTCTTACATCAGCCTGAGTTAATGAAACATTAAGGTAGGTAGCTATCGCTTCTGCAAGTGGTCGATTTGAATTACACGATAAGACCTTCATGAGAGCATACCTATACATTTTTGACTAATGAATTGTTTAACAATAGAAGTGCATGATGACAAGTGGAGAATATTTTTATGCTAACCAAAAAAGCAGGATGCTAATAATCCAATAAAACAAAATAAGAAAAACATCCATAAATGAGGCATATTAATTACTATTTGATCCCGATTATTGATATCTGTCTACCATATTTAGATTTACCCTCATGAGAGGACAAACGATAGCTAAAAAACATTTTTCGATTTTGATAAGTATCAATATTTATGCTTGCAAATTGATTTACGCATGCTCGTTTCAGAGCTATTTTACAATATTTTTGTAAATCAAAAAAAAATTTGTTAATAGAATTATCCTTTTGAGTAGAGTTATTTGGATAAAAGCATTCGATAGCAAGTGGGTTTTTGTCTAGCATATTTCTCTTAAATTCAAAGTCGACCTCATAGCTCTGTTGTGCAATTGCAGGACCTATTACACAGCGGATATTGTTCGCGGTTGCGCCAATTTTGCACATCTCTAGTACAGTATTTTCTATGATTCCTGCAATAGCACCTCTCCAGCCTGCATGGCAGGCACCTATAACGCCAGCAACGTTATCTGCCATCAATATAGGCGCACAATCTGCACTTAATATTCCTAAAAGTATATTTTTATTTCTAGTAACTAAACCATCGGCTTTAAAATCAGAGGAGGATTGTGTCGCGCTATTGCAATTATCATTATCGATAATTATTGCTTTACTCCCATGTATCTGACTTAGGGTGATTAGTTGGCATCTTTTCTGGTTCATGCTTTTTTTTACTGTCTGCCTGTTATAATTGACATCCTCAAATAAATCACCGGAATTAAGGGAGCAATTCAAACCATAAAAATCTCCAATTGACCGACCCCCCTTTCTAGTAAAAAATCCATGTATAAGCATATTTTCAGAGAGCAACTCATGCTGGTAGAATGCAGTGCCAGTGTGAGACCTGTAGAGTTGGTATGGAAGCATTTGAAACCTTTTTAATTTAAATCATACTTAAGTATATTGAAAAATTACATAACGTGGAAGCCAGCAGGCATTCCCCTTCCAGGAGGTAAAATTAATCCAACTTGAAAAACATTTCCCATATGAGAAGGAGAAATTAACCTATCCACTGCAGCAAAGAGAGCTCTGTTGTGAATAGGGCTATCTATTTTTGCTAAGTTTTGCGCTCTTTTTTTAATTCCGACTTGTGTTAGAAAATGAGCTTGTGGCACTGGCCCAATAAAGCGGGCTCCCGTTTTTTCTGTTGTCCTTTTTATGGAATTAAAGTCCACCCAATGTGAAATATCTGCTTCTCCAGCTGTGGACCAAATTTCTACAGGTCTGTGATTAGAAATAGCCTGAATTGTATCTCCTATCTGGTTCATCTTCCCATAATCAATTATTAATAAAGCACCGCCGAATTGTCTTATGTGAAGAGCAACATCAGAAATAATTTGTTTCGCTTTTGGGCAATGTTCGATAACAGTTCCTTGTTTTGGATTTTTAATTAAATTTGTATCAAATAGCTTGAGCTGTGTCTGATTAAGGATAGGGCCAGCTACTAATTCAAATTTCCCGTTGAAATCCAGAAGTCTATTCCGCCAATGTTCACCATCATACAACGCCTGATCAACACCAAGCACGTCAAAAAACTCATTTGCTACTGCAAAAAGGGGCTTTTGAGGCATTTCTCTGAGGTTTTTATGCCAATGAACGGATTGGTTTTTGAGTTTCTTTTCTTGTAAGTTCCTCAATGAATTGCTCATCTCGATAAAGTGTAGAGGGGAGAGAGCAAAATCTGGGCATATCTGTCTTAACGTTCTATATATATCTTCACTTAAAGTACCACGACCGGGGCCAAACTCGCATATTAAGCTATCCATTGGATTTCCTGACTGTTGCCAAATATAGCCAAGAAAAGCTCCAATTAATTCGCCGAACATCTGACTTACTTCAGGAGCTGTAATAAAATCACCTGTTTTTCCTATAATTTGTTTTGAGTGGTAATAACCGAAGTCTCGATTAGTTAGGGCAGCACTCATAGCGACAGATAGAGGAATAGGCCCCGATTTTGAGATTCTTTTAATCGCCCATTCACGAAATTTTAGTGATTTCACAATAAATTTACCTGATATCGAATTTATGTTTAGAACTAAGATAAATCAAAATACAACCAATAATAATTAATGGAACAGATAATATTTGACCCATGGTAATACCAGTTTTGCCGACACTGCTAATAAAACCAATTATCTGGTCTGGTTCTCTAAAAAACTCAACTGCTATTCTTGCTAAACCATATAAAAGAAAGAACAATCCGCTTAAAAAACCTGCAGGTAAACTTCTAATAAAAATTCTAAGTAGATTTAATATAACAAATAATAACAAACCTTCAAGCAGAGCCTCATAGAGTTGGCTGGGGTGTCTTGGTAGTGGTCCGCCTTTTGGAAAAATCATTCCAATTGGGTAATTAGTTACACGCCCGTATAATTCACCGTTAATAAAATTTGCAATTCTGCCAAAAAATATCCCTATCGGCGCAAAGCATGCTAGCAGGTCTGCTAAATGAAAAATTGGAATATCTGTTTTTCGTACTGTGATGAAGGTTGCAACAATTACTCCTGCGAAACCACCGTGAAAAGACATCCCGCCATTCCAAATTTTGAAGATTTCTAAAGGTGAGGATAAATAAAAATCCAAATTATAAAACAAAACATAACCCAACCTACCCCCAATGATAATTCCAATGACACAATTGTTTGTTAGTTTTGTAACATCTTCAGTTTTAAAAGAAGTACAATCTTTTTTTGCCTCATGATTCACTAGAAGCATTGCGATAAGAATACCAGCGAGATACGCTAGAGAATACCATCTTATAGATAGAGGACCGATCTCTAACGCAATTTCACTGATGATTGGAAAGGTTAACCACTGCTCACTCATTCGTTGGATCCATATTAATTCTGTTGAAACTTAAATTATTAATGTTTGACTACTTTATTTTATAATTATAGTGCCTCTGTTTCTTATCGTGCTATTGCCATAAGGTCAAAGACGTATTATTTTTATAGTTGTTGTTACAAAGGTTAAAAATTGAATAAAATTTGAGGAAAATAATGAAAAATCGCTCAACTATTTTTTCTGACTTGGGTCAGATGGCTCAAGGTGCAGCGTCACTCTTAGATGAAATAAGAATAGATATTAAAAATATTATGAATGCACGTGAGCAGCGAACAATGAACGAGTCTAATTTAGTAACATACGAAGACTTTCAAGCACTAACCACAAGGCTAGAAAATTTGGTTTCACGAATCGAACTTCTGGAGGTGCAAATAAAGAATGATAAACAAGTTAAACAGACTAGATCAAAAGCTGCAAAAAAAATATCAAAAAAAAATATTGATTGATGGTATCCAGCTACTCATTGAAAAATAAGAAAAATCAACGTAATCTACTATAATCTGTGGGAGGCAAACCGTACACCTACTAAATATTGTGTTGCTTGCGTACAATGTCTTCGGTTAAATTCGGAGTATCAGAAAGTAATTTTTACGATGAACGAATCTTTATTGGGAATGGTTAGTTGAGCATCTCAGACTTAATAGATACAAAACCTCTAGATTTAGTAACGCAATTTGTAAATCAACAAGATTGGTTCTTGCATCAAACTAAGTTAAACCAGTTAATTGCTGATGTGCCGGGTAGGTGGGGACAGCACCAGTTATGTGTTGAGTGGTTTGAAAGCGAGGAAACTTTAGATGTAGTTTGTATTCTTGACATTAAGTTTGACAACATTCAGCTATCTGAGGTGACGACTCTGACCTCATTGTTAAATCAGGATCTTTGGCTCGGCCATTTTGTTGCGTGCGAGCGAACTAACATCATAAAACTCAGACATAAGTTAATGTTACGTGGAGCAGGTGGTGCTTCACCTGAGCAGATAGAAGACGTAATTGAAATTGTACTAGGAGAGGCAGAACAGGCCTTTCCAACCATTTATCAGGTTTTAAATGGTCCCTACGCAGCGCGTGATATTGTGAACTTTGGCATGATTCAAAGTCATGGACATGCTTGAAGCATTAGAATATTAATATGACATCCAATATACCGATAAATCCCGCTCATAATTTCAGAGGTATGGAGAGTGGTCAACATTTAGTTTTGTTAGGCTGTGGTAAAATGGGTTCAGCAATGCTGAGAGGCTGGCTTCAGCAAGCAGAATATTTTACGCGCATTAGTGTAATCGAACCAGCTGGCATAAGTGATGACTTTGAAGCAATAGATTTTATTATTTGTTATGCATCATTAGATGCGTTCATTAAAAGTAACAGAACGTCAATTGATTTTGTGGTTTTGGCTGTTAAGCCCCAGATGATGGCTAATGCTTTGGCACCTTTTTCACAAATAGCAACAGATAATGCTGTTTTCTTATCAATAGCTGCTGGATTATCCTCTAAATGGCTTGAAGAACACCTAGGTGGAAGCAAACAGATTGTGCGAGCAATGCCAAATACGCCTGCTAGTGTTGGTGCTGGAGTAACGGCAGTTTATGTGGGTAAAAAAATTCCACCGAATAAAAAAGAATTTTGTATTACTTTGCTGGAAGCAGTTGGAGAAGTTATTATCCTACCAGATGAGAAGATGATGGATGCGGTGACTGCACTTTCGGGTTCTGGACCCGCTTATGTTTTTCTTTTGGCTGAGGCGATGCAACTAGCAGGCACTAATTTGGGGTTGCCAGATATTTTATCAAAAAAGTTAGCTAGAGGAACTGTGTTTGGAGCGGGAACCCTTTTAGCACAGGACACAGCGGACTCATCAATATTACGTGAAAATGTTACAAGTAAGGGCGGTACCACTGCTGCGGCATTATCAGTATTAATGGAAAAAGACAGTTTAGCTGAACTTATTTTAAAGGCAATGCAACAAGCTGAGAAAAGAAGTCGTGAGCTTGGTCAGTAAACTTTGTAAAATTGAACTAAGATATTATTCTTTTTAGTGTTGTTAATAGCTAAGTATTGAGATTAGGTTGAAAGATAATTATAAAGATATGTGTAAATTAAAGTCAGAACTCGCTCAGGCGTTGATAGTACGGATTGAAAACTCACATGTTATCTCACGTATATCACTAGAACAGCTATCAGTAGATATAAAAACAGATATAGATTTGGTTTTTTCAGTTGTAGCAGATGAAAACGAATTAATTTTATATTGGGTTAAAGAAGAAGTAAGTAAAATATTTACAGAGTTAGTTGGAGATTTTTCTGACGACAACACTGCTTCTACTCAAGAAAAAATCCTTGAATCATTAATGTCTATATTTGAATTCTTCAACAAAAAACGTCAAGTTGTTCGTTACATTCGTCAATTGGCGTTAAAAGACATTAATTTTGGCGTATCATTTGGAACATTTATCTATAATATGTGCGACAGAATTCTAATGATTTCTGGGGATAAAAAACGCAATATGTCACCCGATTTAAGTTTTCGTTCGGTACGGGTTAAAGGACTAATGTTCTTGCTAATAAAAATAATACCAGTTTGGCTGCAAGATGATAGCGATGATCTTTCGGTTACATACAGAAAAATTGATCAATCATTGAAGCAAGCCCGTGAGTGGGCGGAAACTTTTAACATCATTTAAGTGATAATTAAGGTAAGCTTAGCAAATACTTATTGAATATAAGAGCGGTGAATCTTTATAGATAGTTAAGGATTAGTGAATATGGCAAACTTAAGTGACTTTTTAGCAATTGATATAAGGGTTGGAACCATAACTAAGGTTCAAGATTTTCCAGAAGCACAAAAGCCAGCGTTTAAGTTGGAAATAGATTTTGGTGATTTGGGGAGCAAAAGATCCTCTGCCCAAATCACAGATTTGTACGATCAAACAAATTTGGTTGGAAAACAGATCTTAGCAGTTGTAAATTTTCCACCTCGTCAGATAGGACCATTTATATCGGAGGTTTTAACGTTAGGTATTCCAGATGAAAAGGGACAAGTTGTGTTAGCGATACCTGAATTATCTGTTAAAAACGGCGTAAGACTCTATTAAATGGCATGGAGTCCGCTTTAAATTGGCAAGGTAACACAAACTCTAAGGCCACCTTTAGGTGTGTCTAATAAGTTTAATTGCCCGCCATGACTTAATATAATGTCATTAGCAATCGACAGACCAAGCCCCGTTCCACCTGTTTGCTGGTTTCTTGATGCCTCTAATCTTTTAAATGGAAGAATGGCCTCAGCTCTTTTGCTAATTGGGATGCCCGGACCATCGTCATCTATTTGGATAATCACCGTATCTTCTATTCGCCTAACTCTGATTTCAGCATTAGTAGCATAGCGTAAGGCGTTTTCAAGAATGTTTATCAACGCTCGACGAAGAGAGGATTGACGAATGGGGAAATTAGGAATTTCATCTTCGTTGAAAATTAGCGATATTCTTTCAGGGTAAGACCTTTGCAATTGTTCAGTAATATCTCGAAGGAGCTGTCTGATATCACCGGAAAATGGAGGGTCAGACACTTCTCCTCTTGAAAAAGCAAGATATGTTTCAATCATTGCCTCCATTTCTGTTATATCTTTTGCCAATTCCTCAATTTCAGGACTTTTTTTCAGTAATTCAAGTTGTAGACGCATTCTAGTTAATGGGGTTCTTAAATCATGGCTTACACCAGCCAGCATAGTTGTTCTCTCATTCAGGTGACGTTTTATACGGTGTCTCATTGCTTGAAAGGCTCGACCTGCAGCCCTTATCTCTCTTGCACCCTCTAGATGAAAAGCATCTGTGATGTCTCTTCCAAGTCCTAGCTGCCTTGCTGCCACAGCAAGACGACGAATTGGCTTTACTTGACCTTGTATAAAAAAGAGTGCGATGAAAAATAAAATCATTGAGCTTCCAATAGTCCATCCAATGAAAAGCCAGCTAGTGGAACTAAATAGTCGCTTTTTACCCACTTGAATCGTTAAAACACCTTTCGGGAATTGTATGTTTATAAAAATTTTATCGTTATTTTCGGCAAGAGCAGCAGTCCAATTATAGTCCATTCGTGAATTCATTGATTCTCTAAATGCGAAGGCTGTGTAGTTGGTATTTGTATCGATATCTTTTTTTGTAAGTATTGAATTCACAACGAAATCAACATCAAATTTAAAATATTTTTTTGCATAAATCTGGAGTTCATAAATATTTTCTGAGGAGGGTTCTGCAGGTAATCTATCTATCAATAAACTTATTTCACTCGCTAGCGCATCTGCCATCTGTCTAGTGACAGAGTCCCAATGACGTTCAAAAAAAATTAGTACAGTTATCAATTGAACTAAAAACATTGGAACTAAAATTATTGCTAACAGGCGGTTAAATAGCGTTTTTGGTAAATAGCGTCTAAATTGCATCCATACGCTCCTCATTATATCTAATTGAGCATTGAATGTTTATTAACCATTTGCAAGCCTTTAACCAACCAATTTGTCAATTTGCAATTTCCAGCCAAGATGCCTTACCGTCGTGAGAAAATAAGGTTGTTTAGGGTCATTTTCAATTTTTAAGCGCAATCTTGCTATTGCAACATCAATCGACCTACCCTGCATCCGTCCCTTTAGCATTTCGATTAAATCTTCTCTAGATAAAGTCTTATTGGGGTTTTTAGCAAAACAGTTTAGTAAATCTTGTTCAGAAGTTGTCAAATAAACTAATGCATCATCTTTAGATAATTTTTTATTTTCAAGATTAAAGACAAATTTTCCAAATACGATCTCACTATGACCAGATGGCGATGTTAAAGCCCTGTCTAAAATCCGTTTTATCCGTAAAACAAGTTCTCTTGGTTCAAATGGTTTAGAAAGGTAATCGTCAGCTCCTGCAGAGAGACCTTTAATTCTGTCTTCCGTCTCTCCAAGTGCGGTAAGGAAGATGGCAGGAACAGATGTGTATTTTCTCAATTCAACAAGCCACTCAATACCAGTTGTTCCAGGCATCATGATATCAATTACAAGCAAATCAAAATGTATTCCTCTCATGAATGAATTGGCTTGGTCTGCGTCGCTCGCGCCAGTAACCCTAAAACCACTCTCTTCTAGAAACCTTTTGAGTAACTCCAATAATCGTTCATCATCGTCGATAACTAAGATATGAGCTTTGTCTTTTGCCGTTTTAGCCATTTTTATTGGGTGTTCTTTTTCTGACAGGATTATTGTCTAATAGCGCATTTAGTACCTGTTCAAAACCAGCAACCTCACTTGCACCCGTTTGCAGATAAGCATTTGCAAATCTTTTACACTGTATCTCTGTAAGCTGTGTTTCTAATGTGTTTCCCTTAGAGGTGAGAAATAACAAACGTTGTCGTTTATCCATTTTTCCTATCTGTTGATTTATATAACCCTCTGATATTAGGCGAGATAGCACTCTTGAAAGGCTTTGCTTGGTTATTCGCAATATATTTAATAATTCACTTACTGTTATGCCTGGATTATTTCCAACGAAGTATATTACTCGGTGATGGGCGCGACCGAGGCCTAACTCAAATAAGATAGCGTCAGCCTCATTTGTGAAATCACGATAAGCGTAAAATAGTAATTCAATACCTCTTTTTAATGTTTCTTTGCGTAAAAACAACGCTTTTTGTGATTGTTTTATGTCAGCCATGTTGACCAATAATACTGATCCTGATAAAAAAATAAAGTCTTAGAGTAAAATTGAAATATTTTGTTTCATTTTTACAACAAACTAATTTTTGTAATTTGAAAAGATGGGGAAATTGCATGGCACTCATTCCATTTGACGATAGAGATGGGTTTATTTGGCTTGATGGGAAAATGGTGTCATGGCGTGAAGCAAAGACACATATTTTATGTCACGGCTTACATTATGCTTCATCTGTTTTTGAGGGTGAAAGGTCATATAACGGTAAGATTTTTAAATCTATTGATCATACGGCCAGACTCAGAGCTTCATGCAATTTTCTTGATTTTGACTTGCCAATGTCGAACGAGGAAATGGAAGAGATAAAATATAAAGTTTTGGATGCTAATGGAATCATTGATGGATATTTGCGCCCATTTTGTTGGCGTGGCTCCGAAATGATGGCTATATCTGCACAAGATACAACAACCCACGTTGGGGTAGCAGCATGGAACTGGCCAAGTTACTTTGATCCTGACACAAAGATGAAGGGTATCACACTTGATATCGCGGATTGGCGAAGGCCATCACCAGATTCAGCGCCTGTTCAGGCTAAGGCGGCGGGCCTGTATATGATTTGTACTCTGGCCAAACACAATGCTGAAAAAAAAGGATTTCAGGATGCATTGATGCTTGATTATCGCGGATATGTTGCAGAAGCCACAGGAGCAAACATCTTTTTCGTGATGAACGACGGAAACATCCACACCCCAATCGCTGATTGTTTTCTTGACGGCATTACTAGAAAGACGGTCATCGAGCTTGCAAAAAGTGCAGGTTGGCAGGTCCAAGAAAGACATATTGAGTTACAAGAGCTAGAGAATGCCACTGAGGCATTTCTGACTGGAACAGCAGCTGAGATTACGCCTGTTTCAAAAATCGGTGATTATGTGTTTAAACCTAGTCTAGCTTGTAGAGGCCTAGTAGAGGCTTACGCTGCAGAAACTTCTCCAAAATAAAATCTGTAGATTAACGAAAATAATTAATAACTCTTAACAAGGCACTAATATTATCAATCTAGCTCCAACATTCCAAGTCTTAGATATTCTATCCCTGTTTGCAAAGTTATAATGGCAGCTAACCAATACAGAGCGATGCTAGTATAGGTAAAAATGTTGTTATCTGTAAACATCATAGATAGGATAATAAACCCAATTGAAGCTATTTGTAATGTCGTTTTCCATTTGGCAAGTAAAGATACGTGTATCAAGACACCTTGCTTAGACATATACTCCCGAAAACCAGAAACAATAAATTCCCTTAAAAAAATAATAAGTGTTGGAGTTATAAAGAGCCAATCTCTTGCATGATGTGAAGCAAGTGCTAGCAAGACACAGACAACCAAAACTTTATCCGCAATTGGATCTAATATTCTACCTAAATGGGATTGAAGATGTAATTTTCTGGCAAGATAACCATCAAGCCAGTCTGTAATGCCTGCAACTAAAAGCAATATAAATGCCAATATTAGCTGAACATTACTTGTTTCTCTCCAAATGAGGATAGCGATTACAGGCGCTAAAATAATTCTAAAAGTTGTTAATACATTGGGAAAATTCATTTTGCTCTCAAAAAATTACCTTCATTGCTAATATTTGACTTAGATTTAATTTTTATAGCATTATACGACAATATTGTTACTTCAACTAAACAAGAACATTCGTTTGTATCACGAGAAAAATATGGGGTATCGAGCAAGATTTCTATAATAACATATTCAAGTTCCCCCTTGGCTATGAAACCAATCGTATAACTGTTGAGCAATATTAGCAGAAATCCCATTAACTGCTTTTAAGTCCTGTACACCAGCATTTGTAACTGCGCGTGCAGAGCCAAAATGATTTAGAAGTGCTTTTTTTCGTTTAGCGCCAATGCCTGGTGCATTATCTAGGGGGTTTTTAAACTGAGCTTTGGTGCGTTTCGATCTATGGCTATTGATGGCAAACCGATGTGCCTCATCTCTTAAACGTTGCAAATAGTGCATGGCCGGACTATCTGGTTTTAGGGAAAAACTTTTTTTTCCTTTCATATGAAATTCTTCTTTACCTGAATTTCTGTCTGGTCCTTTTGAAATACCAATGGCAATTAAGTCATCTATACCAAGCTCCTCCAATACCTCGTAAACTGCATTTAGCTGACCAATTCCACCATCTATAATCAACATGTCTGGCCAGATTAATTTGCTACGATTTGGATCTTCCTTTAACGCCTTAGCAAAACGCCTATAGATCATCTGACGCATCATTGCAAAGTCATCACCATCATGGACTGCAAATTTCCCTTCATTTTTCATGTTAAATTTGCGATACGAAGATTTTTCAAATCCATCAGGCGTTGCAACAACCATTGCTCCTACTGAATAAGCCCCTTGAATATGTGAGTTATCATATATTTCTATGCGTTTTGGTGACACTTTTAAGCTAAATAATTTTGTGATTTCTTCTACTAATTGCCGTTGAGATGAGGAGTCCGCGAGTTTGCGAGCTATAGCTTCTTCGGCATTTTTTAAAGCCATTGTCATTATTTTCCGTCTGTCACCTCTTTCTGGTCTTATTATTTTAACTTTTACCTTTGCTTGTTTTGACAAAGCAGCTTCTAATAATTTGATTTCTCTTGGAAGATGATTAGTGAGAATTAAGTTGGCTGGGGTTTTATCAATATAAAATTGTCCGATAAAAGCAGTAAGAATTGATTTTATATCTTCTGATGAAGTAATTTTTGGAAAAAAAGCGGTGTTTCCATAATTAGTGGCATTTCTGACAAAAAAAACCTGAACACAGCATATACTCCCAGAAATAGAAGCTGCGATTATGTCCGCCTCCTGCAAGGATGTCAGATTTATATCTTGGTTCGCCTGAATAGCTGTGAGAGCTCTAATTCTATTTCTCCAAATAGCAGCTGTTTCAAATTCTAGTGCATCAGAAGCTTTCAGCATTTCTTGGGCGTATTCTCGTTGCACCTTGTCTGAGTGACCAGAAAGAAATAGCTTTACTGCGTCCACTTGTTTTTGATATTCGGACCTCGACACTTTACCAACACATGGGGCTGTGCATCTCTTAATTTGGTATTGTAAACAAGGACGTGTTCTGGAATGGAATATAGAATTGCTGCAGTTTCGTAATAAAAAAGCACTCGATAATGAAGCCAAAGTTCTATTAACTGAATTTGCTGACGCAAAGGGTCCATAATAGTTCGCGATTTTTTTCCTTTTTCCTCTGTGTTTTGTTAATTGCGGAAAATCGTGGTCTGCAGTAACCATTATGTGAGGAAAACTTTTATCATCTTTGAGCAATATATTATAGCGTGGTTTGAATTGTTTAATGAGATTTGATTCCAATAAAAGTGCTTCAACTTCTGAGTGTGTTACCGTTACTTCAAGTTGTTTAGTTTCAGCAACCATGCGAAGGAGACGATTAGTTAATCTATTTGGTTGCGTATAGCTTGAAACCCTGCGGAATAAAGATTTTGCTTTACCAACATATAGGGAGGCACCTTCGGCATCAAACATTCGATATACACCTGGCTTATTAGGTAGAAACCTGACTTGACTTTTCAAATAGTCTAATCCGTTTTCAAATCTAGAAGTGCTTGGCGTCATCAAAGACCCTGTAGGTAAATAACAAAATTCTATAAACAAAATTATTTCGGTTCAATATACTAAATTAAAGTTCTAATACACTTAGTGAAAAATATCTATTATGGATTGATTTTATGGTTCTATTTTCAAGTTATGATATTTGCGAATCAAACTTATAGTTTTTTGTAAATCTTTATCCACTTTAATTGTGGATAAGTCTGTTGATAAGAAAGTATTTTTGCCCAATAACCCGCAGAATTAAAGCATTTTGACTAATTTGCCTAAATAATAGGCAACAATAAAAAATTGTTTAAAAACAAATATTTATATGTTGTCAAGAAGTCTTAAACAAAAAAAAATAATATTTTATCCTATTTCCGGTATTTTTTCTGATAGATGTGAACAACTTTAGAGAAGATTTCAAAAATCTTGTCTAAAAATGTGCTAAATCAGTATTTTTTTAACTACCAATCATCATGTTTATCCATAAAAACAAACAATAAATGGACAGAAAACAGATGCTTATTACTCTGCCTATTGGAAGCTTCATCACGATTATTACTGCTAACATTATCGTCACTAAAATCATTACAGGCATTCCTGATAAAAGCATATCAATAGGTACTTCGAGTTCGCTTACCAACCTTGTGATGCCTAAACCTGCTGCAATGTTAAATATATTTGAGCCTATGATACTGCCAAGGGCCATATCAACCCTACGATGAAACAAGCTTGCGACTGCAGCAGCAATTTCTGGTAAGGATGTTCCAAATGCTATTATTGTAAGGCCAATGACTGTTTTTGAAATAGAAAGACCAATTGCAAGTTCTACGGCACCCCTAATTAATATTTCTGCGCCAAAGATAAGACCAGCAATGCCGGCAAAACAGTAGATAAGTGAGCGATTAAAAGAGAGCTCTTTTTCTATATTTTTATTTATTTCATATTCATCTGATCTTTGGCTGACAAGATAAATTGTATAAATAGCCAAAATTATAACTAAAGCTAAGCCACACAAAAGAGGAAGTGAATTAAAGTAATAAGCCGGGATACAAATTAAAGCAGTGATGACCAAAAGTAGTGTCATATCTCTCGTTGTTGCTGCTTCACCAGTATTTATTGGAAACATTAAACCTATGATACCTAAAACTACTAAAATATTAGTAATGTTGGAACCAATAATATTCCCCCAAACTATTTGTGGAGCGTCATTTAGAGCTGCTTGCAATGCAACAACTAATTCTGGAGCAGAAGTTCCAGCTGCAATTAAAAGCACCGCTACGACATGGGCTGGTATTTGGAGATAATTAGCAATAGATACAGTACCCGGAATAATTACGTGCGCAGCGGCTAAAAGTGTAGCTAACCCAATAACTAACATAAAAATAGAAATAATCATTACTTGGCTAGCTCAACGCCCTTTGCATGGAAATGTTTTATAATATTTGAAACGAAAACCTTTGTATAAAATTTGCACGGCCTTCTCAAATGTAACTAAATTGATTATGATTGGAAGGTTATCATCTATGACGACCTTTTCAAAGAGGTTATTAGGTTTGTTTGTGATGAATAAGATTTAGGAAAATTATTTAAAATTCAGCATCTGATTTTAAATTAGTTCGGGTGTTTTTTAGTACCGCAGTTATTTTATTTGCAATTTTTGGCATTTGATCTAAAATTTTAGGCTGATTAAATTTTGGATTATGAGAAAATGTTTGTGTAAATCCTCCATCTCTCATTATTTTGTGAAATTTACCAAGTCTTCCATATTCCTCCTGCCAATAAGCTATTAAAACAGGCAATCCAAAAAGACACGCTTCTGTTACCATATTCACTGAGTCAGAAGTAACAATAATTTCGTCTGCTATAGAAAAAACATCTGGATATGGATTATTACTTTTACCGTCCCAAAAAAAATGTTTTTCACTGTCGTTTAGGCGCTCAAATACGTTTCTGGCTTTTCTCGGTGTACGACGAGATGGAATAATGATAAGTCTTGCATTTTTTTCTTTTGCATATTCATATATGTCTATTGCCATTTTTTCTAGATCTCTATTAGTAACTCTGTAGCGCTTATTATTTCCACCAAGCATAACTAAAATCTGTTTTTTATTTAAAGGTCCAAATCTATCAATCATACTTGATCTACGTTTCACGATTTGGTTTTTCAATAATGGTGTTAGGGAGCCTGTAGATAAGACGAGATTAGAGTGATTGTGTTCTGACTCTGCTATCTTATCGTGAGATGGAACTATTAGGACGTCAAAGTTTTTGGGTGATATGCCGGGGTCTTGAATGTGTATGGTTTTACTTTTACCTTTTGAAATTCGCCTTAGACCTATTGAAATGCCAGCCATTCGCCGCCCACAGGTAACGATATAGTCAGGGTGTGGACCTTTTATCCAGTCAGGAGTTCGACCGACTGTCAATCTCCAGGTAGGTATTAGAGCAAGCCTTGGAAATAATCGAAGGATAGGTGTTGGATAGGCCCGAAATATAATATGCTCTAATTTTAATGATTCCGTAACAGCAATACATTGATTAAGCATTCCGATAGTTCCATCAGTTATAATCCAACAGGTTTTTGACTTAATTTTATGTGGCACGTTCTTTTCGCGGTATTTTTTATTTTAGTTATAAATTTTTTCTTTAAATTTTGTAATATTCTTGCGTGATTTGGTTTAACTATTTATGGTTTGAAAATCAAATGGGGATTATTCTATGAAAAAAAAACATAAGTTGGACAAAGTTGATAGACAAATTCTTTTTGACCTTCAGAAAAATGGGAGACTAAGTAATGTTGAGCTCGCTAAAAATGCAGGAATATCCGCACCGCCATGTCTCAGGCGTGTCAGAGCCCTCGAAGAAGCAGGAGTAATTCGAGGATATAATGCAGAAATCGATCCTGAGTCATTAGGATATACGGTTACAGTATTTGCATTTGTTGGCCTTATTAGTCAAGCTGAGGTAGATTTAAAGAAATTTGAGAATATGGTATTAAGTTGGGAGGAAGTAAGGGAATGCCATATGCTAATGGGAGAAATAGATTTCCTGCTCAAAATAGTTTCTATCGACTGGGATAACTTTCAGAAATTTTTAACTAGTAAGCTCACTCCTGCTCCTAATGTCAGCCATGTAAAAACAGCTTTATCCATTAGATCGAAGAAAGATCTTCCAGGTGTCCCTCTGACCATCAAATCAAATTGAATATGAATATGGTTTATATTTGCTAATTTATTATCCGTTATATACTGATATGGATAATATTTCATAGGGATGTGGACCACGTGGGGTTTGAACCTCGACGGAGTCTCCGACTTTCTTTCCAATTAAACCTTTAGCGATTGGGGAGGCAGTTGAAATTTTTCGATTTTCAAGTTCAGCCTCATAAGGGCCAACAATAGAATAATTATATTCAACATCAGTAATTTCGTCTACTATTACAACTGTCACTCCAAATGTAACTGTTTCTCCTGTAATCCTGCTAGTATCGATAACCTCAGCTCGACTTGTTACATCCTCCAACTCTGTGATTCGACCCTCTATAAATGATTGTCGTTCTCTTGCAGCGTGATATTCGGCGTTTTCGGATAAATCTCCGTGTTCTCTTGCGTCTGCAATTGCACGAATAACTTGCTGTCTTTCAACATTTTTTAATTTTTGTAGCTCCGACTTTATCTTTTCTAACCCAGATTGAGTAAATGGAATTTTTTCCATATTAGGCCTCTTATCTTCTTGTAATTAAATAAACGTACTAACTAATAAGTGTAATGTGATTTAATTTACTCGTCTAGGCTTTGTATTTTTTAAACTATTTATGTTTTTTAAATAATCTTGAATGGGTCTCACGGATAATTTGGTTTTTTGCAATGCGTTAATTGCGGTAACAGCCGCTCTACTACCTGACACTGTCGTATAATAGGGAATATTATTTGTGAGGGCCGTCTGTCTTAACGACAAGCTATCTCTGATTGATGCAGCACCTTTTGCTGTGTTAAAAACTAGATCAATCTCACTTGAGAGCATAGCATCCACTGCATGTGGTCTACCCTCAAAAACTTTATTAACTCTCTTAGCATAGATTCCATTATCTCTTAAATATTTTGTTGTCCCCTCTGTTGCCAATATTTCAAACCCAATGTTTGCAAGAGATGTACATATACCCACAAAGGCAGGCTTATCCTCATCTTTAATTGATACAAAAGCTGTTCCATTGATTGGTAGATCTACTCCAGCTGCTAACTGGCTCTTTGCAAATGCAATTTCAAATTCACAATCAATTCCCATCACCTCACCAGTAGATTTCATTTCTGGGCCAAGAAAAACATCGACACCTGGAAAACGAGCAAATGGGAAAACAGCCTCTTTGACCGAAACGTGTTCTTGTTTCAAACTTATTAATGGAATTTCTGAGAGTTTTTCACCAGACATAATTCTTGCCGCGAATTTTGCTATCTCGTTCCCTGTTGATTTTGCAACAAAGGGCACAGTTCTACTTCCTCTAGGATTTACTTCTAGAAGAAATACTTTGTCGTCTTTTATTGCAAATTGAACATTCATCAATCCAATCACGTTCAAAGCAAATGCTAGGGCTCTTGTTTGTTTATAAATTTCTTCAAGAACATTATTTGGCAAGGTTTGAGGAGGGAGAGAGCAGGCAGAGTCGCCAGAATGAATTCCAGCCTCTTCAATATGCTCCATCACTCCTGCAATAAATACATCTTTTGAGTCACACAATGCATCCACATCCACTTCGATCGCGTTCTCGATAAATCTATCAATCAACACGGGATTTTCACCTGAGACTTTCACCGCTTTCAGCATATATTGTTCCAAGTCAGATAGCTGGTGCACTATTTCCATAGCCCGCCCACCCAATACATAAGAAGGGCGTATTACTGCTGGTAAGCCAATCCTTTTTACAATATCAATTGCTTCAACTGAAGATGTTGCAACACCGTTTTCTGGTTGTGTTAAAGATAATCTATTAATTAGTTGTTGGAACCGTTCTCTATCCTCTGCAAGGTCAATGGAATCAGGACTAGTTCCTAATATAGGTATGCCAGCCGCTTCAATATTGCCCGCTATTTTTAGTGGCGTTTGTCCGCCAAGTTGGACTATTACACCTTTCAAAGTTCCTCTTACTTGCTCTTTAAGCAATATTTCAATTACATCTTCACTTGTTAACGGTTCAAAATATAATCTGTCGGATGTGTCATAGTCAGTTGAAACTGTCTCTGGATTACAGTTTACCATAATTGTTTCATATCCTGCATCGGAGAGCGCATAGGCCGCATGGACGCAACAATAATCAAATTCTATTCCTTGACCAATCCTGTTTGGACCACCGCCTAATATTACAATTTTTTCTCTGCTAGAAGGATTTGATTCGCACTCCGCATTTTCATCTTCTTCATAACTAGAGTAGAAATAGGCTGTTTCTGATGCAAATTCTGCGGCACATGTGTCAATTCGTTTGAATACGGGATGTATATTTAAAGACATTCGTAACTGGGTTACCTCCGTTTCTCGATAGTTGGTTAAATCCGCAATTCGTTTATCATGAAAACCAGCACATTTTAATGATAACAATTCTGATTTATTTGAAGGTAGTCCAGATTTTATTAATTTCTTTTCAAGGTCAATTATCGATGAAATTTCGTTTAAAAACCAAGTATCCCACTTCGTAGTGGCATTAATTTCCTCTATGCTCATACCATATCTAATAGCCTGGGCTATGCGCAATATTCTGTCAGGTGTTTGTTGAGAAAGCCATCCATGCAAATCATCTTTGGTTAATTTGTTTTTAGTGACTGGTAGTTTAACTTCATTTAGACCTGTCAATCCAGTTTCAAGTGAACGAAGTGCTTTTTGCAAGCTCTCCTGAAAACTTCGGCCTACAGCCATTGCCTCACCCACTGACTTCATAGATGTAGATAAATAGGGTTCTGAGCCGCTAAACTTTTCGAATGTAAATCGGGGTATTTTAGTAACAATATAATCGATCGTGGGCTCAAAGCTGGCAGGGATAATTTTAGTTACATCATTTACTAATTCGTCCAGTGTATAACCAACCGCCAGTTTAGCGGCAATTTTTGCAATTGGAAACCCCGTCGCTTTTGACGCTAGTGCTGAAGATCTGCTCACCCGTGGGTTCATTTCGATCACAATTATCCTGCCCGTATTTGGACAAATTGCAAACTGAACATTTGAGCCGCCTGTATCAACGCCTATTTCTCGTAACACTGCAATTGAGGCGTTGCGCAACATTTGATATTCTTTGTCAGTAAGTGTTAAAGCAGGTGCAACGGTAATAGAATCTCCTGTATGAACACCCATGGGGTCTACATTCTCAATAGAACAAATTATGATACAATTATCGGCTCTATCACGAACTACCTCCATTTCGAATTCTTTCCAGCCTAAAAGTGATTCTTCAATAAGAACCTCAGTTACAGGGGAGAGCCTCAACCCATTCGATATGATCTTCAGATATTCGGCTTTATTATAAGCTATTCCTCCGCCTTCTCCGCCGAGAGTAAAAGATGGTCTGATGATAGCAGGCAGTCCAACTAGATTAAGTGCACCTTCAGCTTCATCTATAGCTTTAATTGTAGTCGAACGAGCTGATTCGAGACCAATCTTATCCATCGCAGATCGGAATAAAGAACGGTCTTCCGCTTTAGCAATAGCTTCCGGTTTAGCACCTATTAGTTCAACATTATATTCCTCTAAAATACCCCTTTCATGCAATTTCAAAGCTGTATTGAGTGCCGTTTGCCCTCCCATGGTAGGTAGGATGGCATCTGGACGCTCTTTAGCAATGATGGAGGTCACTATTTCTGGTGTAATTGGTTCTAAATACGTGGCATCCGCCACATTTGGGTCAGTCATAATAGTCGCTGGGTTAGAATTTATGAGGATAATGCGATATCCCACGTCTTTCAATGCTTTACACGCTTGAGTTCCAGAATAATCAAATTCGCATGCCTGACCAATAATGATAGGTCCAGCCCCTATTATTAATATTGAAGATATATCACTTCGGCATGGCATGATGATTAGTCCTCTTATCCATCAGATAGGAAAAATAATTGAATAAATTTCGAGCATCATGAGGTCCTGGTGAAGCCTCAGGGTGATATTGGACGGAAAATACGGGTAAATTCTTATGTTTAAGTCCTTCAATACTTCCATCAAACAAAGAACGATGTGTTACCTCAAGACAATCTGGTAGTTTATTTTCATCAACAACAAACCCATGATTTTGGCTTGTGATTTCTATTCGGTTTGCATTAATAACTTTTACTGGGTGATTTGCACCTCTGTGTCCTTTATCCATTTTTGAAGTGCTACCACCGAAAGCTAATGCGATGAGCTGATGTCCAATACAAATTCCAAACATCGGTATTCCACTTTCCGTCAATGTTAGGATTTCTCTACCTGCATATTTTGCTGTCGCTGCAGGGTCTCCTGGACCATTGGATAAAAAAATACCGTCTGGATTTTGTGCGAGAACATCCTCAGCGGAGGTATCTGCAGGAAGTACGATCACCCTGCAACCGGCTGTTTCAAGACATCGAAGGATATTGTGTTTAATCCCAAAATCAAGAGCTACAACTTTGTATTGTTTTTTAGCGATCTTTGAGCGAGATTTTTGCTGCTCAAAATCAAAGCAAAAGGTACTGCCTGACCATTCGGTTGAAGTTGAACATGTGACAGTTTTTGCTAGGTCCATTCCCTTTAAGCCTGGCCAAGCACTAATTTTTTTACTAATTGCTTTCAGATCAAAATTTGCATTTTTTTGAAAAGATATTAGTGCTGTCCTTGCACCTTCATTTCGAATTTTATGGGTAAGTGCGCGGGTATCAATTCCACTAATACCAGGTAGATTATGAGTAAAAAGCCATTCTGTGAAAGGCTTTTTATTTCTCCAATTAGATGGTGTAGTCACCCTATTTCTTGTGATAAGCCCTAACGCTGAGGGCTGAGCTGTTTCCATGTCTGTAGGGTTTGTGCCAACATTACCGATATGTGGAAAAGTAAAATTGATTATCTGCCCCGCATAGGATGGGTCAGTAAGTATTTCCTGATAACCTGTCATAGATGTATTAAAACATAACTCCCCAACTGATTCGGTTTCAGCACCAAAACCATAACCATGATAAACGTCTCCGTTATCTAAAATAAGCAAAGCGTTCTTATCAGAGTACGGTATTTTAGGCATAATTTTTTTTATTTATCCTCAGAGAGAATGCTTCAATTTATTGTTGGTCTAAGCTGTCTGAGACATCAAAAAGTGAATATTTCCAACAAACTGATATTGTGAATTCTTAAACAGTTAAACCTTGATTTTCTACAAAACTCAGATGCTAAGGTCAAGTGTTTGGAATAGTTTATATCTATATTAAATTAACATAAACTTGCCAGACTTGTTTTCGTTTAGTATTCAAAAGACAAAAAGTTTGTTCAGCTAACTGAAAACAATTAGAATGGCCGAAAAAGATGAGAGAAGAAATATCACATTCTATGAAGGTTGCGCTTAAAGCTGGCGATAAGGTTGCTTTATCTACTATTAGGTTGATAGCAGCAGCATTAAAAGACAGAGATATTACCGCGCGAGGTAATGGAATATCGGAGGGTATAAGTGATGATGAAATCTTGGTGATGCTTCAAAAAATGATAAAGCAACGCCGTGAGTCGTCAGTAATGTATAGGGAAGCCGGAAGGTCCGAACTAGCCGAAACAGAAGAACAAGAAATTAAAATAATAGAGCAATTTCTGCCAGAGCAATTAGGTAAAGAGGCAATTCATAATGCAATTGAATTGGCGATATCTGAAACCAGTGCCGTTTCAGTAAAAGATATGGGCAAAGTAATGGGATATCTAAAGCAGGAATATGCGGGTAAAATGGATTTCAGCCAAATCAGTGCTGAAGTAAAAAGAGCATTGATGCATTTATCTAACTATGGGTAATTATAAATTTTGATCTTCAACGCACATTATGGTTATCATTGAAATTCCAATTATCGCGAATTTATCTAAAAACTATTTGATTTTATATGACAATAACTCCTGAATTTATAGAAAATCTTCGTGGTAAAGTGAGTCTCTCTAGCATTATAGCGAGGCAAGTAAAACTAACTAAAAGGGGAACTCGGTCGGTCGGGCTATGCCCTTTTCACCATGAGAAAACGCCTTCATTTAACGTAAACGATGAGGAGGGATTTTACCATTGTTTTGGATGCGGTGTAAGCGGTGATGCGATAAGTTACTTGAGGGAAACAAGCGGATTAAGTTTTATTGATGCTGTCAGGGAGCTGGCAAGTATTGCTAGCGTGCCGATGCCTGAAATAGGTCCAATAGATAGGTCGAAACAAAAACGACAAATCGCGCTCCTGTCTTGTATTGAGTCTGCGTCAAATTTTTTTCAATCGAATTTGAAAATTGAAAAAGGTGAAAAGGCTCTAGATTATTTAAAAAAAAGAGGGCTTACAGAAAAAATCATTGATGAATTTCATCTTGGATACGCACCACGTTCCGGTCTAAATAAGTTTTTAAAAAGTATAGAATGTACGGAAGAGGTGTCCAAATTAGCTGGACTTATATCTACTTCAGGAAGAGATGGAAAAAATTATGATTATTTCAGAGATAGAATTATTTTTCCAATTCAAAATAGAAAAGGGCAGGTGATTGCGTTTGGAGCAAGATCTCTAGGAGACTCTCAACCAAAATATCTTAACTCTCCAGAAAGTCCAAGTTTTTCAAAAAAAGCAGTGTTGTATGGTTGGATACAAGCCAGAGAGAGAGTACGGCGCAATTTACCTCTGTTGTTGGTAGAGGGATATATGGATGTAATTGCTGTGACAGCATCTGAAAAGGCAGCAGCTCTGGCTCCTCTCGGGACAGCTTTAACTACAGACCAAATAACACTAGCTTGGAAATTGCATGACGAGCCCATTTTGTGTTTTGACGGAGATCTAGCAGGGAGAAATGCCGCCGTTAAAGCTATTAAGCGTATACTACCTGTCTTGGAGCCTGGAAAAACTATCAGGATTTCAACTCTTCCAGAAAATATCGATCCTGATGATTTAATACGTCAGCATGGTGGTGATGGACTTTTGCTTGTCATAAATTCAGCTAAATCGCTGATAGATGCTGCTTGGTCTCAAAACGCAAGTCTTTACAAATTGAGTCAACCTGAGCAGCGTGCATTATTCTGGCAGGAAATTAGAAATCTTGTGAGAACTATAGCCAATAATCAAATACGAGCGGCATTTGGAGATGAGATAGAGAGAAGGATTAAAGTGATGAGGGCATCAACGAGAAATGACACAGGAGCGCTAGGTTTTGGGTATATTTCTAGCTTTAACAGGACCATAGAAAGGCCTAAAACAGGTGCTTTAAGGAGAACTCAAACGCTATTGGGTTTAATGATCGCTTTTCCAAAAATAGCTATTGATAAATTTGATACTTTGTCGGAACTAGAATTTGGAGATTTGCATTGCGAAAAAATGAAAAATCATCTATTTGATGCTTTATTTCGTGAACCAGATCTTGACGAAAGAGCACTTAGATATCATTTATCTAAATTGGGATATAACCAAACTCTGAGTGAAATTGACGAAATGTTAGCTGATTTGTGGAACGATAACAAAAAGGCAAACAAAAAGTCGGATGAAGCTAGTCAAAAGATTGATGAGATTATTTCTCTATCTCTGGCACCAAGACGTCGATGATGATTGGTTATGTATCGGTAGCTTAAGTCGGGGAGATCCGGAGGATTAAAATAGATGGCAAGAAAACAAGCTGCAGTTGCCACTGCTGCGGAAATATCAGATGCACCTGTTCTTGATACCAACAATTCAAAGATTAAGGCTCTCATAAAAAAAGGCCGAGCGGCTGGTTTTGTTACTCACGATGAATTGAATGCCGCGCTTCCGCAGGAGGAATTAACTTCTGAGCAAATTGAAGATGTAATGTCTGCACTCTCTGAAATGGGTGTGATAGTAGTAGACGCTGCTGAACAAGATGACACAAATTCGGAAGAAGGCGATACTGAAACCACATCAGGAAATGTGTCTGACAATGATAGTGCTGGTTCAGACGATCCAGTTAGAATGTATTTGCGTGAGATGGGTTCGGTGGAATTGTTGTCTCGTGAAGGTGAAATAGCAATAGCTAAACGTATTGAAGCTGGTAGAGAAATGATGATCGGTGGAATTTGTGAAAGCCCACTTACAATAAGAGCGTTGCTACAATGGAAAAAACAAATAAACGAAGGCAGTGTACCTTTAAGAGAAATCATTGACCTTGATACCACATATACAAAACTTAACGGGTCACCGATTGAAGATATGTCCATTATTTCCTCTGTTTCAGGCCATGCTTTAAGTGTTCAAAACGATGTAAACGAAGAGGAAGAAGAGCCAAATGAATTAACCCCTCATGATGAAGAGGCCGAGGAAGAACATGACCCAGATGATGGAGATGATTTGACATTATCGCTTGCAGCAATGGAGGAGGCTGTTTTTGATGATGTTATGCTTACCTTAGACGAGATTGCCGGTACTTTTAAAATTTATGAAACTTTGCAAGAAAGGCGTCTGGCCGCTGAAGAACTAAGCAATGATGAGAGAGAAAAGCTAAAAATAAAGCGAATATTGTTGGCGGAGCAAATGCAAAACGTTTTTATCAATCCTGGAAGATTAGAGGCTCTGGCTTCTCAACTTTCTGAACTAAACAAGCACCTTACTTCACTTGAAGGTCAATTAATGACACAAGCTACTCAATGTGGTGTTGCAAGAAATCAGTTTATGGAGGCGTGGTCTGGTCATGAACTAGACGGGGAGTGGCCCGCTCCTAAATATAAAAACAAAGCATGGCAGAAGTTCAAAAACTTACATGAAAATAAAATTTTAGAGATTAAAGATAAAATTTCTATCTTAGTTGACGACGTTGGATTATCTGTTTCTGAATTTAAGGACGTTTTTTTAACTATTCAACGAGGTCAACGAGAAGCTGCTCGTGCAAAAAAAGAGATGGTTGAAGCAAATTTAAGACTGGTTATTTCAATCGCGAAGAAATATACAAACCGGGGATTGCAATTTTTGGACTTAATACAAGAAGGCAACATAGGTCTTATGAAAGCTGTTGATAAGTTTGAATATAGACGAGGGTATAAATTTTCTACCTATGCCACGTGGTGGATAAGGCAAGCAATTACACGCTCGATAGCGGACCAAGCAAGAACGATTAGAATTCCAGTGCATATGATTGAAACGATAAATAAACTAGTGCGAACATCTCGCCAAATGCTTCATGAGATAGGAAGGGAGCCGACTCCAGAGGAACTCTCTGAAAAACTATCTATGCCTCTAGACAAGGTTCGAAAGGTGATGAAGATTGCAAAGGAGCCAATTAGCCTTGAAACCCCAATTGGTGATGAGGATGACAGCCAATTAGGTGATTTTATCGAAGATAAGAACGCTATCCAGCCTTTAGAAGCTGCCATTCATTCTAATCTGAGAGAAACCACTACTAGAGTATTGGCAAGCTTAACTCCTCGAGAAGAACGTGTCTTGCGTATGCGCTTTGGCATTGGTATGAATACAGACCATACATTGGAGGAGGTTGGACAACAATTTTCTGTTACTAGAGAACGTATTAGGCAAATCGAGGCAAAGGCACTCAGAAAGCTTAAACATCCTTCTCGTTCTAGGAAACTGCGTAGTTTTTTAGAGCATTGAGATTTATCTGTATTGGGCCTGTAGTTCAATTGGTTAGAACCCACGGCTCATAACCGTGTTGTTGCAGGTTCGAGTCCTGCCGGGCCCACCATCAGATGCTCGTTTTTTAATAATCTAGCCTCCCAGCTTAGGACGCGGGAACCGATGATTTTCTTTTTTTCTTTCCCTTTTTCTTATCAGGCTTTTCCAAAACTAGGGGTGGGCCAATTAAGTCCGGTGTAAAAATGATATTTTGGTCAAATGAACGCGCAATTTTTTGGGCATCCACCATCGTTCTTGCAGCTATAATCATCCAGATTTGTTTTCCTTTATTTAAACTAAAGCTTCGAAGTAAAACTAACTGAGCTTTACGAAAATAAAGTCCTAATAATATATAACTAATTATGAATAATACCCAGTGTACTGATAAGGTTGCACTATAAATTGCTAACGTTGCAATTAGGGGCTCCCATAATCGCTGTTGGAATAACCAGGCAGGGGGTAAATAAATACCCAATTGTGACACTCTAGTATCATAAATATTACATTCGCCATTGATATTTTTCAGCAACTCAAAAGTTACCAACTCATTAATGTTACCCATATCAATGGTTGGAAGTGCTTTATGTATATTTTTGGTTGTATCGTCTTGAGTCAACTCAAAAACACATCCAAGTGGACCAAATACAATTAGGTTGAAACTATGGCCTTCTCTCCATATGGTCAATAACCCTCCCTCTTGCTCATCTATTTCATCAAAAATATCTAATAAATCCTCAATGCTACCGTTGAAGGGTTTCCCGTCAACACCAACAATTACGTCACCTATCTTTAATCTCAAGGTTTTTGCTCGAGAAACCGGGCGGACCTGCTTTATGCAAATAAAACGCTCACCGATCTCATCACTTATTCTCTCATCAGTGGTTGAAGCGGAACCGTCTTGATTTTCAGTTTGCTTATCTTTTAAGGGTTCGTCTGCATATGCCATCAATTGGATCCGATTTTTTTCGACTTTGAGATAAGAAGCCTAATCAGGGGAAGGTGATTTTATTGTCTCGTACTTCCATTTGTTTTAATATCTGTTGGTTTTGAGTTGCCAAGCCATCTATACGTTTTGCAAGAATTTGCTGGCTTCCAGCTACCTTTGATAATGTCTGATCACTTGCGACACGGGCGTTAAGTTGTGACATAGAATCAATTGTTAAATTTTCTATTTTTTGAAGCTGCCCGAGCATTTTTCGATTTTGACTACTAAGTTCATTAGCAATGGCTTTAGTCAGTGATTGGGCCAGGTTACTATTACTTTTGGCAAGCGTATCAGCTGTCAAGTCTAACTTGTCAGACATTCCACTATTAGACTCAGCTATTACTTGTTTAAGTGAGCTAAGCTCATTAATCAGTGTCTCGTTAAGAGAAACAAGCTTTGTCTGTGTCTCTAAAGATTTTTCAAGTTTTTCTAATGAACTATTCATATTGTCAACGTTTTCAGCAAAAACGATTAAAGCTTCTCTGCTTGTAGTCGTCATAGTGGAAAGCTCAGATAAGGTTCGAAAATAAATCAATCCTGCAAACACCAATGCTGCTATTGCTGCAGAAACAGAACTTACAAAAATGATAGAAATAAATCGCTGGGATTGATTCATTGAATTCTCCAACTTCTTATGGTCACGTCTAATTTTGTTATATTCGGCTGTAACATCTGTTGCAGCATCAGCTGCATCAAGGGCAATTTTGATGCTTTCTTGAACTGCATTATAATCCGTACTCATTCTCTACCCCTGGATTAAATTTAACACGACCCATTATTTTTAAGCCGTTTTTTCATTTTGAAATAAGCACATTTCGTGCCAGTTGTTGAAAATACAGTAATTGAAGGAAAATAAGGCCCCTTAAATCCAAATTTTCGGCATCCGTATCTTTTATTTTTATCGTGTGTGATGAATAAGTATTCACATTGATAACAATTTACGTGTTGCGTTTTCAGTTCGGGTGCATCTAAATTTTTATTGAAAGGTTTCATTTCCGGGGTCTTTTATTGATGGCATTCAACATATCGGCAATAATAAAGCGCAAGCCTCCCAAGAAGCAAAGGACACCTGCAAAAGTGCTTATATAGCTTTTTAAAATTAGTTTTGCCTCGTGAAAGCTTAGCGCCTGAAATACGCATGCTATACCAACACCAAAGAAAGTAAGAGTTGAGATCATCTCGCCAATACTTTTTGGATTTCGTGCCATTATTTTTTCTCACTTAAATTTTCTATTATTATAGATTTCTATCAATAATTATTTTCCACATTACCAAATTCATCAAATGTTAAATCGTCGGGTATAGTAATTTCAGGCTGCTCTATAGTTTCACCTTGGTCAATTCTGTAGATATATGCAAGTGCAACAGCGACAGCGTTATATAGTTTGTCAGATATTTCATGACCAATTTCACCTGTAAAATATAACGCTCTAGCGAGTAATGGACTACGAAAAACGGTTATCTTATGCTCATTTGCACGTTCAATTATCTGCTTTGCGATCACTCCTTGCCCCATAGCAAGAATTGTTGGTGCACCAATTTCACCTGGGTTATATTTTAATGCTACAGCAAAATGAGTAGGGTTGGTTATAACGGCGGTTGCATTAGAAACATTCTCAAGAGCTTCTCGTTGTTTACTAGATTCTCGCGATTTTTCCATTTGCATTCTGCGAATTTTAGCTTTTACTTCAGGTGAACCGTCCGTTTGCTTATGTTCATCTTTTACTTCTTGTTTTGTCATCTTTAATTGTTGAATGTGAACATGCCTTTGCCAAAAATAGTCAATGGCTGCAATTATAGCTAAAGCACCTAGAAGGGTGCCAATTAGAAAGGGGAAGGCATAATACATAATTTCTAGTGCGTTATTCAAAGAACCGTGCGAGATCATGAGTAGCTGAGGAAGCATGAGATATATGATAATGGTTGAAAGTCCAACTAATGATAAGACTTTAAGAACAGATTTTCCGAGTTCTACCAATCCTTTTACAGAAAATATTCTCTTCAACCCCTTGATCGGATTTATTTTGCTACCTTTAAAAGCCGCTGCTTTAGGGGCAAAATTTATACCACCAACAGCCAATTGTGTTAGAAGACATACAACCATCAACGGAATTCCAATAAATAAAGCGATCACTGTTATAATTTCAAAAACTTGGTACAACCGCTCATAAGGAAGGCTGGAGAGCTGCTCTTTGCTCTCTATTCGGAAGAGTTTGCCCCATTCATTCATTCCAGGTAAAGCAAACTCAGGTATAAATAAAAATATAAGCAAACCCATTGCTATAGAGCTAAAAACAAACATTTCTTTAGATTGTAATATTTGACCGTCTTCTTTGGCCTTATCAATCTTTCGTTGGGACGGTTCCTCAGTTTTATCCTGACCATCTTGGGATTCTTCAGCCATTAATCAACCCTTCTATTATATCTTTTAGATTAATTAAACTTGCACTAGTTAGGTCACTTATAGAATTTGCTAACGATGTAGTGGAAAAGTATAAAACGAAAAATATTCCAATGAGTGTTATGGGGAAGCCAATAGAGAACAAATTTAATGAGGGTGCAGATCGAGTAATTATACCGATACTGAAGTTGGTCAACAACAAAATTACCGAAAATGGTAACATAATTATTGAAGCTGCGTAAAACATAGTACCCGCGGCTTGTATGCCAGCAGATATAAATATGTCAAAAGAGGGTATTACGCCAATTGGTAGAATTCGATAAGAATCCAAGAGTGTCCTTATTACAACTAGATGGCCATCAGTGCTTGTAAATAGTACTAGCAGAAAAAGATAAAAAATTTGACTAACCACAGGCGTTTGACCTCCAGTGGATGGGTCGATTTGTGCAGCAAAACTAAGTCCCGATGAGCTAGCAACTTTTTCGCCCGCAAGCAGGACAGCTGAGAACCATATCGTAAGAATGAGGCCTGCAGAGAGCCCAATAACTATTTCTGAAAATATAATTATTATAGATTTAAAAGATGTGAGTAATTCTACGCTTACAGGAACTGTATATTGCCAAATAATGAGTGAAATTACAACACTCATTATCAATCTTACTCGAAGAGGCAGCCATCTTGCACCAAGAAGGGGAGCTGAAATTAGAAATGCACCTATTCTTAACATAGTTACAAAATATTGTAAGATTATGGTGATAAGTCCCTGTAACTCAAGACCCGGCATTCCTGTTATAGTTTGTGTGGCTATTGGAAGCATTTTATTTTAACTGATATTTACAATCTGGTCGAAGATGTACCCAAAATAATCGGATAGTTGGGTTAAAATAAAGTTTGAGAGAAGTCCAAAAGACAGCATTACGATTACAAGCTTTGGAACAAAACTCAGTGTCATCTCATTAATTGATGTTGCTGCTTGTATAATTCCTATAATAAGGCCTACCGCAAGGCCAATTGCAAGAAGAGGACCGGCAGCAAGAATAATTTGCCAGAAAGCTATTCTTAAGAATTCCACGTTTTGATCAAATAGATTTGCATTGTTCAATTCATCCTCCAATAGAATATGTAGCTACCAGTGAGCCCACTGTCATCGACCAACCGTCAACCAAAACGAATAGAAGTAATTTAAATGGCATAGCTACTAGCATTGGACTCAACATCATCATGCCAAGTGACATGAGAATTGAAGCAATAACCATATCAATCACAAGAAAAGGCAAGAAAAGGAGAAATCCAATCTGAAAAGCAGTTTTTAATTCTGAAGTTATAAAAGCCGGCAGTAAAACAGATAATGGAACAGCCTCTGGTGAGTCATAGTTTGAAATGCCAACCATATCTGAAAACATATTGAGGTCGTTTATTCTAGTATTTTGTACTAAGAATCTTTTCATAACATTTGTACCATCTGAGAGAGCTGTTTCTGCCGCCATTTCTCCATCTAGATATGGTGAAACAGCATCATCGTATAAGGTCTCAAATGTCGGAGCCATAATAAAAAATGTTAGGAATAATGCAATTGCTATTAGAACCTGATTAGGTGGAGTTTGTTGCGTTCCCATTGCCTGTCTTAGTATGGACAAAACAATTATTACTCTAGTAAACGAAGTCATGCCCAGGACAAGAGAAGGTAGAATGGTCAATGCTGTCATTAGCGCGAGAATCTGAAGAGACAAAGAATAGGTGGTTCCAGTCTCACCATCTCCATTTATAATGTTAAGGGCAGGCAAACCCGACAAACTCGTATCTAGAGAAGTTTGAGCCAATACGCCATTTGAGCTAATAAGACAAAAAAAGAGAAGATAGCTGAAAAATGCTATTAATGGGGTTTTTCTTATAAGGCTAGGAGCCAAATTTTTACATTTCGTTTTCAATCTTGATATCATAATCATTTATCTAATCCTAAAAGTGGATTTTTATCTCGTGCTTGCTTAATTGCCTGAAATATTGATTTTTTTTGCAGACTAGAAGACCGCTCATCCCTTTTTATCAAATTGATTGTATTGGGTTTTCTGGTTGTACTCTCACTGAGTTGAGGTTTGTTGTAGCTCGACGATTCCACATTCTCAGTTTTGTTGATTTTGCTTTTTTGTAAAAAACTATTTTTTGGGTCAATTTTAATTAGTTGGGCGGCAACACCTTTACCCGAAGCCATTAAAAAAGTTTCATCACCAACTCTTATTAATCTCAGTCGTTCTGATTGACTAATTGCGATGTTTTCTAAAACTGAAATAGATTTTTCGGTTTGAAGTTTGAAATTCAACTTGTCTTTATTTTTTCGTACGTAAAGGAGTACACCTAATAACACAGACAGGAATATAAATATGATGGCAACTTGTTCGTAACTAAATGGATTGATGGCAACCATTTCTTTAAACCTCTTAAATTTTTAAGACGTTTTAGAAAGGCAATACTCGTGCCATAACATGAAATTCTGTAGAAAACAAATTTAAATTATTGTTTTTATTTATTAAAATTAAATTTTTAACTTAAAAAGCATAACTATTTAACAGAGTCATTTTATTGACATACCTGTAATCTTATCAATATTTTAAACTACAAGTTCTCTACCCTTTTTTCAGGGGATACTATTTCAGAAAAACGGATCCCAAAACGTTCTCCAACCATAACAACTTCGCCCTTAGCAATCATGGTTCCGTTGGCTAGAATATCTAACGGGTCTCCTGCTAATCTATCTAGCTCAATAATGGAACCTTCGTTAAGCCGTAATAAATCTCTAATTTTTATTTCTGCACTGCCAACTTCTACAGTTAGATTAACTTCTATATTCTCCAAAATACGCAAATTATCATAACCAACATTATCTTCATTCTGATTTTCTGTATCCTCAGACATTTGATTGCCCTTTCTATTCTTGCTAATGGCAAAATATGCCAGTTGTTATCTTTGCTATATTTTGCTTACTCTTGAGGTTAGATTGATTGCGGCCTGCCCACTTACTTCACCTATTTCACCTCTGAATAATAATTCCTCATCCATTAGTATCTCAACACCCTCTCCAATTTGGATTGGAAAGACGTCTCCCTGTTTTAAATTAATTAGTGTCTTCATTGCTAATTTTGGTTCGCTTAATTTTGCTTTAATTTTGAGAGGAATATCAAGCACTGCTTTTTCCATCTGTTCACGCCAAGTTTCATCGTCATCGGAACTATCCGATTGTACTCTGGAGCGAAGCTGCGATGCGATTGGTTTTAGGATTTGTAATGGATAGATAATATCAAAGCTAGCTGCATCTGTATTAGGTAACTGAATCACGAATGAGCAGATAATTACAAGGTCTGACCCATCAACAAATGACGCAAATTGCGGGTTAATTTCTCTACTTTGATAAGTAATAGTTGTCGGTGTCAAATCATTCCAAGCATCTTGCAGTACCTCGTTGAGTCCTTTTGTAATTAGCTCAATTAGCCTATCTTCGGTTGTAGTAAATTCTGAACGCCTATTTTTCAAAGGTTCGATTTTTCCCCCGTAATAAGCGTTCGTAAGAATAGAAATAAATGAGGGATCAATTACCATCATCATATTGCCACGTAATTCTTCCATTCGGCTTATATTCATACTCATAAAACCGTCAATATTTGCTGCATATTCGTCAAAAGATTTTACCTCTGGAGGAAAAGAAGAGATGCGAGGCTGAAGTCTGAGCATAGGAAGAAAAATACTTCTAGCAAATCTTGCAAAACGTTCATTAATCATTCGAAGTGCATAGTAATCCCCCATCAATGTTAGATCGTCAGACCCAAATTTGAATGGTCTGACATTACTATCGTCAACACCTGAAATATTTGTTGAGTCCTCATCGTCGCCATCTAGACCTTCAATTAGCGCATTGACTTCTTCTGTGCTTAATTTTCGGGTGGATGCCACGTTAATTACTCCTGTTAGAGTTAAAGCTTAATTCAGTACAAATGAGGTAAATAGAACTTCTGCTACACCACCAAAATTTTCTAATGCTATTAGCTTATTATTAATGCCCTCTTTTAGTGCAGAAGCAAGGGCTGCTTTTCCAGATGTTCCTTGAATTTCATCTTCGCCGAATTCACTTAACACCCCTAATATTGTAGAACGTAAAGCTAATTCGTGTGACTCAACATTTATCATTACAGTATCATCATATTGTGTTGAAACACCTATTCCTACTTGTAACATTTTTCGGGAGCCCCTTAAGTTTGTGGTAAAGGTTCCAGGAAATTCATAATAAATAGTAACAAAATTTTCTTGCTCTGGAGTTTCTTTTGAAACTTTCTTAAGAGATCCATTATCCGCAGACTTTTTTGCAGCCTCTGCTTCTTCCATCTTTCTTTCAATTATAGCCTCGATTTCTTCAGATGGGTCCGGTTGGCTACTACTAAACACAAGATAACCAACACCTAGTCCCAATGCAATAAGAACGATACCACCTATTACAAAAAAAATGATTTTGAGCAGACCGCCTTTGGATTTCTTTTCTTCTACTTCTTCTTCAGCCATCTAGCATTCCTTTACCATATTATAAGATCATGCAACTATATTTAAAATTGAATTATCTAATTTTTTAAAGTCTGTTTCATTCAACCCGTTTCCATCAGTAGATGGGTCCGATGTCTTTTTAGCTAAATTTTTAGCGTTTTCGTCCTGTTTTGTTTGCTTCTCATTTTTGCCTGATAAATTTGCCTGAAGCAAATTTAAACGTAATCCGATTTCCTGCATCATTTGTGCCAGTTTACTCTCTGATTCTAATAATATATTCGCAGCAGAAGAGGTCTCTGTAGAAATTTGAACAGACGCGTCATCTCCTGATATATTTATTGAAACGGTCATTCTACCTAATTGTTTAGGATTTAGTGATATATCAAGAGTTTTACTCCCCTCTTTTAGCTGCATCTCGACTTTCCGCACTAGAGCGTCTTTCCAAGCCTTATCAGCCATATTGAGCTTTTGAAACGTAGATAAATGAGAATTGGCCCTAAGAGGCTGTGTTGATTGCCGGTTTTCATTTCCATCCTGTCCAGAGCTATCTCCCGAATGGATGTCTAGGCCATTTAATTGAATATTTGTTTGGTTTACTGAATTGGTATTTGATTGCTTACTTAATTCGACTTGTCTTGTTAAAGAGCCTAATTTATTTTCCAGTAAATGGTTTTTGCTGTCAGGGGTGGTAAGTGAGGACTGCTTAACAGCCATATTTTTATATTCTTGAATAATCGATGGATCTTTATTATCTAGACTATTTTTAGAAGTAATGGCGAAATCCGCTTTTTCGGGTCTTGATAAATTTTTAATTCCAATATTTCCTTTTCTTATATTCTTGAGTTCGCTGAGAACTTCCATAGCTTCATCTAAAGCGCTGGGTTCTGTCTCCCTTGTAGCCGTATTAGATAGTTTTTCGGTCAATGGGTTCGACACTGTATGTTTAGACTCTTTTAAATTGATAACTTGTTCAATTAGCTTGACAACTTTTAAGAGTTTTTCACTTCCTATAGAATCATTGGGATTATTCTGCAATTTATTTGGTCCCAAAAAATTCATGTTTGTGCTCATGTATGCAATAGGTTGGTTGGTAAATAGATGAGAAGAACTTTTTTTATTGGTCATTTCTTGTGAACTAATAGAAGTATTGCTGAGATTATAAGATTGGTATGTTAGTTCTGAAAACAGATCATTATCTATTGAACTTTTTTCATTGCTATCCTCGATCAAACGTTTTTTATCAAGCAATGAACTTAACATCTCCATTCCCTTATCGTGAGGTATACCTATTGTGGATGCATTTTTGGATAAACCAAATTCTTCTTGTTCTAAATTTGTTTTATTAAGCAGGAGAGTATTTTCTTCGTCTGTGTCTAAACCTGCTGCTATCTGGTTTTTTTGAGACAATTTGTTGGTGATTAATTCAACTGTTTCAGAGTCTAGCTCGCTTACAATAGAAAATAGACTATCGAATAACATTTCAGATTGGTTATCCGTTTTTTCTGTTTGTTGTGTGGTGTGGGAAGATGAAACACTTGTGTTTGTTCCATCGGTGACATGTGTCATATCATCTACCTAACTTTTATATTAACTTTGTAGTGATTGTTGCAAATAAAATGCCAATTGTTCTTCTAAAAAAGGAAGTAACTATTCCTATATAAAAACTTTTTTATTTTCCGAACCTTCTAGACGCTCTTTTGCGGTTAGCTAGTTCTTGTTCAAATTTTTCTTCTCTATTCGCCCGTTCAATGGCTTGGTGTTGATGCCAGCCCTCTTCAGACTTATTTTTTTTCTGCAGCGCTTTTGCAAGAGCCTTTCTATTATCGTCAAATTCTTTTTGCAGGAAATTATTCCTATTTTCTGTGGTTTCAATTTGCTCCTGTACAATCGCAGCATACCAAGAAGCTGAGCGCAATGACATAGCTGAAGCCTCACCCTCTTTTATTTCAGTTTGCTTTGCAATTTGGTTTAGTTGTTCAGCTAATTCGCGGGACTTTTTAAGTTCTGTATTTAACGATCGCATTGTTTCAGCCTGTTTTGCTATATCAATTTGCTGTTTTAATGCGTAGCGCTGATGTACTGACTTCGGTTTCATAATAAAGTTTTTCTGAAATTATAAGGTGTCTTATTTCATGAGGTTTATCAGGGCTTCTTTACTTTCTGTAAAATCAGCCCTTTCAGTTTCAGCTTGCTGGATGTGACCCATTAACTTCGGCCACAAAGATACTGCTTCATCTAACTCAGGATCTTGGCCAGAAGTATATCCGCCCATTAAAATTAAATCGCGATTTTCCATGTAAAGAGATACAAGTCGCCTAAATTTTTGAGCACTTTTTTGCAAATTTTGATCTGTGATTTCATTCATGACGCGGCTTATTGACATTGGGATATCGATAGCCGGGTAAACTCCCATTTGTGTCTGTTTTCTTGACAATAAAATATGGCCATCTAGGATAGCACGTGCTGTATCTACAACCGGGTCGTTAGAGTCGTCCCCATCTGCAAGAACGGTATAAATGGCCGTTATAGTTCCTTGATTTTTTACACCACTACCTGTTCTCTCTATTAAACGAGGTATCATTGAAACAACAGACGGTGGATAGCCCTTTGAGGTAGGTTGCTCGCCCAGTGCGAGACCTATTTCACGTCGGGCATGAGCAACTCTGGTAAGTGAATCCATAATAAGCAAAACATTTTTTCCACAATCCCGAAAATACTCCGCAATGGCTGTCGCTCGTTCTGCCCCTCTTATTCGAAGCAATGGAGAACGATCTGCTGGCACTGCGACAACAGTAGTCCGTTTTTTTGATTCACCAGAAAGAACTGTATTTACAAAACTCCCTACTTCTCGGCCGCGTTCACCTATCATTCCAACAACAACGATATCCGCTTCAGTATATCTACACATCATCCCAAGAAGAACTGATTTTCCGACTCCTGAACCAGCTATAATCCCAAGACGTTGGCCTCTGCCAACACTTAGAAGGCTATTGATAGCGCGTACTCCCACGTCAAGCGTTTTATCGACTGGGTTTTTTGCAAGTGGGTTTAATTCTTTTCCTAATAGGGGCCATTGGTCTATCAAAGCTGGCATGGGCATTTCATCCAGCGGTGCTCCTAATGCATCGGTAACTCGCCCTAATAAACCATTGCCAACTGGTATCATGTATCCGTCGTCTATGACACTCACTTTCGCACCGACACTAATTCGAGCACCAAAATCGTGAAGGCTTAATAGGTTGTGCCCACCGTGAAATCCGATTATTTCTGCGATCGCTGGCAAATTTGTTTCAGTATCAATTTCACAAAGTGAACCAATAGTTGCAGGAAAACCGTCACATTCCACCATTTGCCCGTCAAATCTGCTCACCCGACCTGAAATGGAAACAGGTTTGTTCGTATTTATTGAACTCACGCTCTTAGAAAGTCGCTTTTGAACAGTAACCATTATGACGTATCCTTTTCTTCTTCTGGGATATTTTCAGCATTAGGTTCAGTTTCATTTTCACCCTCTTTTTGAATCTTGGTGTCGTTTTCGGTTTCGATGTCACCCAGTTTTGAAGATGGGCTTGTGTTTTTGTCTTGTTCTGATAAAACTTGTGTTTCATCTGAACTATTTTTTATTTCGGCTTCAACAACTGAGCTATGGGTCGATGTTGTTTTTCCTGTTTCTTCAATGGCTGACTGTTCATTAATAAGTTCTGACGCCTCATCAATACTTGATGGTGGAATTGAAATTCGATTTTCTAATATATCTTGAATTTCAATCCCACCCAAACTTATCACTATGTCTCCAGCATTGAGTGTATCTTTTCCAAGAAAATGAAACTTTGATAGTTTTTCAGACTTTTCTTTTACAGTTTCGATATGCACTAGGTCTGTTTTATTTAACTCGATAGTTGGGTTATTTATACTATCACCAAGACGGCTCATTAACGTTTCAATTCTTGTTAAAAATTTCTCTGGCATTTCCGCTATGGATATTCCGGCACGTTCACTTGAGAGTGATAAAATAGCATTTTGAATATCTGCTTCTAATTTTTTAGTTTCAGCAGAACTCATCTTAGTGAGACTAACGATTAACGATTCCAACGTATTTATCTTCTCATCAAATTTTTCATCTAATTCTTTTTTTATTTCATTTTTTCCAGCTTCAAACCCCTCAATGAAACCCCTATCATATTGGGTGTCAGACAAATCTGAATTTTCGGTTTTTTTTGTTTCGGTTTCGGTTTTGAATTGGTTGCTATTTATATCTTGATTTTTTTTCAACCTTATTGCCGATTTCTGTAGCTGTTTCAGAGATTTCACCATCCTCTGTCCCTGGTTGATTTGTTGGTATGCTGTTATTTTGCTGGGCAATATCTGAAGTTTGCTGTTCTATAGCAGACCCAATCTCGTTCTGGTTTTCTTTAATTTCAGCTTGCGAAGATATATTTTCCACTGGTTCTAACTGTTGTTCGTCGTTTTCCGAGGATACATCTTTATCTATATTTGATTGTTCATTTCCCTTACTCTCATCAACATTCTCTGTTGGTTCTAACTCAATTTTTGATTCACTATCTTCGTTAGATGGTTTTTTTTGAGACTCCATTGCAATTTCAACAAGAGACCTAGGTTTAAACTCTTGTTTTTGTCTGGTCGGTGCATCTTCTGATTTTTTGTATTTTGATTTACTCACAAGTTTCATTATCCTTGCGATTTCAGAATCTTCCAAGGCGTTCGGCAATTCTGCCTGCTCATCAGCATAGGTTATTTGTTCACTTGCCATTTTTGAGTTCCAATTAGAGCATTACATATTAGATTTTCAATTAGACGTAGTCCTCTCCACCACGGCCTGCTAAAACTATAGAGCCTTCATCCGACATACGTCTAGCGACGTTGATGATACGCTTTTGAGCTTCTTGCACTTCACTTAGGCGAACGGGTCCTAAAGCCTCCATTTCGTCAACAATGTTTGCGGCAGCTCTTGATGACATGCAAGAGAACAGTTTCTCTCTAAGAATCTCATCTGCACCTTTAAGAGCAAGAATAAGATCGTCAGTTTCCACATTTCGTAATAACATTTGAAGAGACTTATCATCTGATTTAAGTAAGTTTTCAAATACAAACATACTTTCCTGAATTGCAACAACAAGATGTTTATCATCCTTGCCAAGAACTTTCATAATCTTGCTTTCCTGCTCTTGATTCGTGAAGTTCATTATAGCTGCCGCTGCTTTTATTCCTCCAACCTGAGTTGCACGGAGAGATGTATTGGCTTTAAATTTCTTTTGCATTACATCCTCAAGTTCGTTTAATGCATCTGGACCAACCGTATCAAGATTAGCTATACGCGCAATAACATCAGCTTGCATTTCTTCAGGCAGAAGATTTAAAACATCCGCTCCTAATGATGCATCTAAATAAGAAATAATTAGAGCAATAATTTGCGGATGCTCATCTAAAATTAAATCAGAAATTGAAGGAGCATCCATCCAATCGAGTATTTCAATGGGACGCTCGGAATTGGATGGCGCAATTCTGCTCAAAACGGATTGAGCGCGTTCTTCACCTATTGCTCTATTTAAAACGTTTTTGATATAGTTGCCGGCCCCGAGACCGAGGCTTGTCTGCTGCTTAATGATATATAAAAATTCATCAAGAACTTCATTAACGGTATCTTGACCTAACCCTTGTACTGAGTACATTGCAGCACCCAGGGCTTGGACCTCCTTTGGCCCAAGATTTTTTATAATTTCGGATGCTTCTTCCTCTCCAAGCAGCATCATTAAAATAGCGGATTTCTGTATACCATTCAGCGAATCATATACAGACTCTTTACTATCATCAGATTTATTTTGTGACTCAGCCATTTTTTTCTCACATATACTTTAGCAAAACACTCTTATATTTATAATGTTATAATTAGGATGATTCCCTATCTGCGTTCATCATTGACTTAAATACATTAGCAACACGTCCAGCTTCTTCGCCAACAATCATTCGAATAATAGCAACTTTATCGTCATAAGAATTTGCTGTGTCCAGCATTTCTGGTGAAATAGCTGCTTTTTTAGGCTTTAGCTTAGCTTTTATATCTTCAAGACTTTCACCTTCTTCAATTTCAACTGTATCTAAATCTACCTCATCTTCTAATCCAACCATAGCCTCTCCAGGCTTACCAGATACTGTCGGTATCATAATTCGATTAATAAGAGGACGAATAACCCCTAGAACTATTACACCCATAATTAGAACAGTCATTGCCTGCTGTATAAGATTTGTAAAGAAATCAATTTCATACCAAGGTTTGGATATACCTTCAATCGTTGAAACGAAAGCTGCGCTATCAACAGTCAGCTGGTCTCCTCTTTCTTTGTCAATACCAATGGCATTTGTGACCAGTTGTTCGATATTAGCAATTTGCTCCGGAGTTAAAGCTACTGCCTCCATTAGTCCTGTTTCTGCATTAATGCTCTCTTTCTCTCTTACCAAAACAGACGCTTGAATACGTTTGATCTTATTTAACGGTTTCAGTGTTGTTTCAACTTTACGACTCACTTCATAATTACGGACTTCATTCGAAGACCGTGTTTTGAATTGGTCAGGATCGTTTCCTGGATTTTGTTCTGTAGCGATTTCTGCCTGAGTAGGCGCGCGGTTAGTTGTTACGCCTGGAACGCCCCTTGCTGTTTCCTCTGCAGTAAGGTCTAAACTCTTTTGCTCACTCCGTAAGGCGTTTCCTTCTGGGTCTACACGTTCCTCAGTTATTTCACTTTTCGTAAAATCAATGTCTAGATTCACCTGTGCAGTCACATTGCCTGCCCCAACAAGAGGAGAGACCAAAGATATGATTCTACTTCTATAAATTGCTTCAACTTTAATGCGGTGTTCCAGTTGTGAATCCGACAAAGCACTGGACGGATCATCGTTTGGGTTAGAGAGAAGCCCACCATATTGATCAACAACTGTAACATCCGACTTTGCCAGGCTTGGAACAGAAGAGGATACTAAATGAATTATAGCATTTACTTGTTGTTTGCTAAGAGTTCTTCCGTCGTTCAGCTGGACAAAAACTGAGGCAGTTGGTGCCATAGACGTACGGGCAAAAACTGATTTTTCAGGAATGGCTAGATGAACTCGAGCTGCAACAACACCCTCTATTTCACCTACAGACCGTGCAAGTTCAATTTCTTGGCTTTGCTTTAATCTAATGTTTTCAACAGACCTACTTGAGCCAATCGGGATGTCGGCAACAGCTGAATAGCCATCAGGAACGGATGTTGGTAATCCCTGAGCGGCCAAGGTCATCCTTGACTGATGGTAGTCAATTGTTGGAACTAACACATCACCAGTAGATGGATCAATTGTTACATCATAACCCGCGTTCTTTAAAGCCTCTACAACACGGGCTTTTTCTGCCTCTGGCAAAGATGCATATAAAGGAGTTAAACTCGGCTGCTGTAATATCATGTAAAATATTAGTCCTAATACCAAAACAAAGACAGCAACAATTGTTGGTAGGGATTTTTTAAAACTGGGATCAGAAGTGAATCTACGTAAATTTGACAAAATTCCGTTCCGTTGTTCAACAACAGCTGTTGAGTTCACATTATCCATTGTCGTAGTTTCGGCCATTTTTCTTTTTCCTAATTAAATAGAACAAATAGTTATAACAAGAGGTGTAGATTATTTTTAAACTGGCATATTTAAAATATCTTTATATGCACTCAGCATTTTATTTCGAACATTCAATGTAAGCTGAAAACCGAGAGAGGATACTTGTTGATCAACCATAACCTTACTCAAGTCAGTCTCCAAACCAAGTTCAAAGGCTTTCATGCTGTCCGCTGATTGCTTTTGTGCGTCTGCAACATCTGTCAAAGCATTTTGCATTCTATCTGAAAAGCCTAAATTTTGGCTTGATGAACCAAGCGTTTCTGTCGCTTTTTCCATTACCTTCTCATGAAGGTTGTCAAGTTTTACAACGGATGAATTAATACTAGTCATAACTTACCTCTTATCCTGCTAAAGCTTGTTTTTCGAGCATATTTTGAATATGTGTTTGACCACCACCTTGGTAAAGCGTGTTGTCAATTATAATATCTTCTGCATTTATTGTCTTTCCATCTGATAATACTAGCGCACGCTGAATTACGTTTTCGAGTTCGCGCACATTTCCAGGCCACGAATAATTTATCAATAGATCACGTGCTTTGGTCGATAAATTTGGAATAGCTTCTATTTTTATACAATGTCTTTCAATTAGGACAGTTGAGATAGGTACTATATCTAAAGGTCTTTCCGAAAGACTTAAGGTTGATAGAGGAAACACGTTCAGTCGGTAATATAAATCTTCTCTAAAATTACCTTGCTTAATCTCCTCAACCATATTTCTATTGGTCGTTGCGATCACTCTTACATCAACAGGAATAGCCGTATGAGAACCAATTGGTGTTACCGATTTTTCTTGCAAGGCTCGTAATAACTTCGCCTGTAAAGAAATTGGCATTTCTGAGATTTCATCTAGTAATAAAGTTCCGCCATCTGCAGCTCTGAAAATACCTTTGTTAGTAGTTGATGCACCCGTAAATGAGCCTTTCTCATGTCCAAATAGAAGAGCTTCTAGCATATTTTCCGGTATTGCAGCGCAATTCACTGCAACAAAACCCGCCTCATTACGTTTCGAGTGCGTGTGAATTAATTTTGATAAGACCTCTTTACCAGTTCCGGTAGGTCCATTTATAAAAACTGTAACATCAGTTTTTGCTACACGTTTAGCTAATGCAAATAATTTAATGCTATTTTGATCGCTGGCAGCTATAGAACTTGAACTGGAGATGATGGTGGTCAACATTTGAAATCCATAATCTTCTGTGATGGGGTTGTTGTTCGATTTAGGTATGCTGAAGAACAGCATTCGTCCGCCTAGCTCAGGTTCGATTTGGAAAACATCCTGTTCTTCTCTAATAACACAAATTAGGTTGGCTTTTAATGATTTAGCATGAGAAATTATAGCTTCGTTTCCTACTTTGTTAAAATAGGCCTCACTAATAATAATTATTTCACATTTGTATGAGGGGATGCCCATGTCTGTATTCAGACCTTTCGCACACCTAAAAGGTATTTGACGAATTTGCATAATTTCGGTTAAGCGGTCTACAGATGTAAACATGCCGGTAATAAGGTGAACGTCGCTCATTTGTTTTTCCTCATTAAAAAGTAACTGATTTAATAGAGGCAAAAAGCTTGCCAACTTAAAACAAAGTAAAAATAAATTTTTAAGATATTGAAAAATAACAATAATCAATTAAATATTTGCCTGATTATTTGAACTCAAAATTCTGACACAGCACTTGCTTTTATTCGTTAGATATGAACAAAATAATGACACTAAGAGTCTAAGGAACAATTTGATGAATTCCATTGATAACATTATTGTTGGCAAGTCACTCGCGATAGAGGAGGTTAAAAAGCTTGTTCAAGCTGTCGCAAAGACGCCTACAACTGTACTTGTACAGGGAGAAACTGGAACAGGTAAAGAAGTTATATCAAGAGCTATACATGAACTATCTGGAAGGAAAGGAAAACTAGTCTCTGTTAATTGCGCAGCGATTCCTTCAGAGTTACTGGAGTCAGAATTATTTGGTCATGAGAAGGGCTCATTTACTGGAGCAGAAAAAACAAGGGCGGGTCGTTTCGAACAAGCTAGTGGCGGAACGTTATTTTTAGACGAAATAGGGGATATGCCAATTCCTCTTCAATCAAAATTATTAAGAGCGCTCGAGCAGAGAGTTATTCAAAGAGTTGGTAGTAATGAAGAAATTGCTGTTGATTTTCGACTAGTATGTGCAACACACCAAAATATGCAAATTAAAATTGATGAGGGTGCCTTTAGGTCAGATCTATTTTACAGAATTAATGTGTTTCCTATTCAAGTGCCATCTCTTGCTGAGCGAGCGGTCGATATACCAAATCTGGTAAAGGCGATCCTAGAGCAATTGCAAGCATCTGTCTCACCCCAGTTTGACGACACGGGACTCGCAGAGCTTTCTAAATATCCTTGGCCAGGTAACGTGCGTGAACTCAGAAATGTTATTGAAAGAGCGAACGTTTTATTTAAAGATAGTGTTATAACTAGTAAACATGTTCGTGAAAATTTATTAAGGCTCAAGGTCCCTGAGAGAGAAGAGGAACAGGCACTATTGTGGGATGCTACAGCTGATTTACTAACTGAAGATGAGTTAAATCTAATTCCAGAGACAGAAAGTTCAATTCCACATCCCTCTCATTATAAACAATGGTTTGAATATTTTGACACTATTGACTTAAGAAGACACTTGCGTGACGTTGAGGTAGTATTGATAGAGGCAGCGTTAGAAAAAACGGATGGTATGGTGAGTCAGGCAGCCGCGTCTCTGAAACTAAGGAGAACTACCTTAATTGAAAAAATGAAAAAACTTATGATTGAGAAGCCTTTGCCAAAAACCGAAACGTCGGAAGGCGCGTAAATTTCTTAATTGAAAAATCGACAATAGTTTAGTTAGCGTATCCTTTTAAACGTTTTAGGCTGGTTTTTGTCTTAGTGTTTAACTCTCGCATGTTTTTCTCAACGGTTTGAATTAGGTATTTTTGTTTTTCTAAAGCGTTCTTCCATTCTTCATCAAAGTTTATACTGAATTTATTAGTGTTCGGTTGTTCTAGCTTTGATAGGAATAGCTCTTGTTTCTTCGCTAGGGTTTTGGCAGAACCATAATCTTCACTTTTAATAGCGCGAGATAATTTATCAGATAATTCGTTAAAAAAAGCTAATGCCTCATCTGGTTTTATCATAAAATTGTTCTAATCTCTGCCCATGCTTCTCTGATATCTTCCAAAGACGCAATAGCTACTAAAGTACCTGAAGCTTTGTCAGTCTTGGCTTCTGCTATCACCTGCTGTCGAGCATACTCATATAATCGGAATAGATTTTCTGCAATTTCACCACCATGTTCAAAATCAAGACTTGATTGCAATGCGTAAATAATCGTAAGTGCTCTGCTCATATTTTGAGATTTTAGATCATAATCACTTTTTTTTGTGTCTATATTTTCACTAAAAATACGAAGCGTTTTTATTAATTCGTCAAATAATAAAAGGACCATTGCATGAGAGTCCTCCGCTTCAACTATAGCTTTTTGTTCCGAATTTGAGTAAGCCTCTAACATTTTTGAGTAATTCATAGGATTTGCTAAACTCCAATGCTTTGAGATTCGTTCCGAATCAGTTATAATTAAAATATGTTACATCCAGCTTTACCACAGCCAAATTCATATCAGTCATTGACTAGAAACGAAACCATGGTACAACCTTCGTCTGCAATACGTGCAAACACTATGCCAACTTTGCAACAAACTATTCATGGACTTGCGCCGGTCGAAAATGTAGGTCAATCAAATAAATATGAAGAAAATAGCTTGCGGACGAAAATTTATCATCCACGAATGGCTCCGTCATCTATAAGTTCTGAAGAATTTTTAGTAGCTCGGTTTTCCTTTAGCCCTCAATATAGCCATAATATGGCGGCAACAAGAGACGCTCGCACCTCAAATTTGCATGAAGAAACTCCTAGATTCCGAGACCAAATTGATATTTTAGCCTGAAAACCTAATTATAAAACACTAAACTACTTTTTTTCTAAATCCACGACTTTATTTTGTGTGGTTAAATAAGCTTGAAAAAGATCAGCCTCACTAAGTATACCAACCATTTCGTTTGTTTCTTTATTAATAACTGGTATGGACTCTCCTACAAATTCACTGGCAATTTCAATGCTCTGTTGAAGTGATGCATCATGTTTTATCTTGATAGGATTTTCCATCAATGAAGCACTCACGGGGAGACTATCTTTACTAGCTAACAATCTATGAAGACTTACTTTCCCAATAAATACATTTTTCCTAGATATAACGTAGGCTTCGCTCACTTGTTTAAAGGCCATTTCTTTAATCGCATCTTTTATTCTCGTCTCATTGGAAAAACTAACAAATTCTTTTTTGGCTAAATGACTAATTGTTTTTTCCATGAGTTCTATATAACTCCGACCTTGAGCAATATCAATTCCACGATCTAACAATTGCCTATCAAAAAACGAATGACCAAATAGCAGATGTGCAATTAATGCACTCGTTACTACGCTCAACATCGCGGCTAGTGCCAATTCATAGCTCATTGTAAGCTCCAAAATTATTAGGACACCTGCTATGGGAGTGCCAACTACCGTGCTCGATATAGCAGCCATCCCGCAAATAATCAGACCAGGTCCTAGAGCCACTCCAACTGTTGTCCCTCCGACTATAGTTGCAATTTTTGTGAATAAAGCACCAGAAGTTGCGCCAATGAATAAAGCCGGAGAAAATATTCCACCAAACATTCCAAAGCCAATGCATACACTTGTGATTACAAGTTTGCCAATTAGCAAAAGTATTAAATAATTTAGAGAGAACCCATCATCTATAATATTCTGGATATGCTCAATTCCTAACCCAAGAATTTCAGGTAGAAACGAGCCTGTTAGACCTGTAGCAATCGCCGCAAAGAGCAATAATTTCCACGGTGACCAGTTTGTTTTTTTTGCTATTGATGCTGAATTTCTAAGCATAACCATGTAAGCAATTGACAGAAAACCAAACAATGGACCTGCAATTAAAGCCATTGGTAATAGATAGATTAATTCTGTTGATACGCCAGTCAGTGTAAATGTACTCAAATTTCCAAAGAATATTTTACTAATACCTGCTGCTGTTATGCTTGTGATAGCAACAGGAGCAATAGCACGTAGTGAAAAATGCCGAAGGATGGTCTCACAAGCAAAGATAGTCCCGGCTATTGGTGCATTAAATCCTGCTGAAATAGCTCCAGCAACACCACAACCTATGAACACATCCGCGCTTATGCTTCCTTTAGTAAGAGTTCTTACATAGCTTCCGACTGTAGCGCCAAAATGAACTAAAGGTCCATATTGACCAACTGAAGCTCCGCTGCCTGCTGATATGAAAGCAGCTATAGTAGAACCAAAGCCTTTTTTAACGTCAAGTTCGTTATCGGTTCTGTGGGCGGCATAGATCGAGTCTGCAGGACCATACCAACGGTCTATTAAAAATAATCGGCGAACTAACAAAAGTGCGCCAACAGCGATTAGAAGTGAAAGAATTGGAGCACTAGATAGTTCTTTTCCAAACAAACTTATTTCAAAAAAGCTCAGATAATGTCTTGAATTAAATAAAAATTCTACTCCCTTGACAAAGGCATTTGATGCAATAGCCATCAAAATCCCAAAACTTACGCCTGTGACCATCACAATACAAATGATTTTGAGCGATTTAACTATATCGATGTCATTAGTTTGAGGTTTAGATTTAGCCATTCTCGTTTTGATTCATACTTTATAACGTTGATGTCAAGTTCCCATAATACTCCTAAATATAAACGCATCAAAACTTTTTATTGGCTTTCTTAGCCATGACTTAATTTCCGATTTTAAATTGTCATTTTTTTTCGCTGATTAGGCATAAAATTTGCAATTAATAGCCGTTAAATTAACTTTAAGAGCAAATTTTTGCCAACTTTTCTTGAGAAAAAAATGACGACTACAGATTATATAAATATTTTGAATGCTGGTAGTGGATTAAATACTAAAGAGATTATTGAATCTCTAGTTGAAGCAGAAAAAACGCCGGTTGAAGCGCTGATAAACCAGAAAACAGAGGAATTAGAGGTATCAATATCAAGTTTTAGTACGTTAAAACAAAATTTTTCAGATTTGGAAACTAACGCTTCAGCACTTGATGGAACAACAGGGATGTCAATATCGCAGTCAGGAAATTCGGTTACTGCGGAGGTAACAGATAATAGCTTATTTGGAGAATTTTCCAGTAGATTTGAAGTAAGCCAAATTGCTGCTTCACACACTTTGGTTTTTGACGGATTCACCTCTGAGCTAGCGAGTGTTGGAAGTGGTACGTTAACTTTTGAATTTGGCACTTGGACTAATGGGACATTTACTACCAATAGTGAGCTGACAGGAGGTAATGTGTCAATTGCGAGTGGTTCTGATACGCTTGCTGAGGTCAAAGCTTCAATTAATGCGGCAGGATTAGGGGTTACAGCTTCTATTTTAAAACAGTCTGATTCCAATTATGCTTTAGTCTTAAAATCTCAGGAAGGCAAAGATAACGCCATGCGGATTTCAATGGGAACAAGTAAAACTGTATCTCAGTCAACACAAGGAGTAAGCGATACAACAGCAGAAGTGCAATCTGTAAGCGGATTTGCATCCGCAGATTTAGGTTCTCTGAATGGTAAAACACTATTCTTACATGACGGAACTAATTCAATATCGGTTGATTTTAGCTCTACGCCATCAAATCTAGCAGCTGTTGTGAGCGCGATAACCTCTGCCTCTGGGTATAGCAATATGGAATTTTCGGTTACAGCAGGAACCGATGCTTTAACTCTCACTTTTGATTCAGCTGATGGAGATGTAAGTCTAGCAGAAGTTAGTATACTTTCAACAGGTGGACCAGACAACAGCCAATTATATTACCTTACTAATTATGATACTGAGGGCGTTAATTCCTATAAACCAGCAAAAGATTTGACAGTATCGCAAACAACACAGGGAGTATCAAATGTAACTGCTGAGATACAATCCGTTGCTGGGTTTAGTGCCTCTGAATTAAGTAATCTGAGTGGTAAAACATTATTTCTTTACGATGGAACAAATTCTTTGTCAGTAGATTTTGAGACAGAACCCGCTAATCTAGCATCCGTCGTAAGTGCCATAACGTCCGCAAGTGGGTATAGTGATATGGATTTTACGGTCTCAGGTTTGTCTGATGCTTTAACACTTACCTATAATGCCTCAGATGGAGATGTTGAGCTTGGGGAAGTAAGTATATTGCCACCAAATAGTTTGGCCGTAACTCAGACCACCAAGGGAGTAACGGGCTCTACTGCGGAGGTGCAATCAGTAGCTGGTTTTACCTCGGCCGAGGTTAGTGATTTAAACGGCAAAACTTTGTTTTTTCACGATGGAACAAATTCTTTGTCAGTAGAATTTGACTCTGAACCAGCTGATTTAGCCGCTGTTGTAACCGCTATAACATCTGCAACTGGGTATAGTGATATGAATTTTACTGTTACAGCTGGCACAAATGCACTCACACTTACTTTTGATGCTGCAGACGGAGACGTAAACCTTGTAGATGCAGGTTTTTTAACAGCTACTCAAACAGTTACAGCTGTTGACGCAAATTTAACGATCGACGGAGTACCAATTACAAGGACATCAAACACCATTACAGATTTGATTGATGGTGTTACACTTACATTGAATAGCACAACGTCCTCTGCTGAAGCTATATCTGGTTCTCATGATGCAGATACCGCATTTTTAGCCTTTTCTTTATTTGTTGAAGAGATAAATTCTGTAAAAACCAGTCTGAATAATTTGACAGATAGGGGAGGTTTAACAAATGAGGCGGGACCGCTCGCAGGAGACCCGATAGCAAGTTATTTCAAGAATCAATTGAGCACTATTTTGAATGCTTCAATACCAGGTTTTGATGAGCAGGAAATTTACTTAGCTTACTTTGGTCTTGAGACTCAACGAGACGGAACTCTTATAGTAAATCAGGATACATTTGATGATTATTTTGCAAATAATCCGTCACATTTTTCAGCTATTTTTAATAGCATGGTATCCTCTGAATCAGCGTTAGTTTCTGGCACGATGATAGGAGATAATTATACTCCAGGCGTATATTCTTTTGAGCTGGATGATGATGGAAATGGAAGTATTGGAGGCAGTAGCTTAACTAGAAGCGGTAATATTTATTCGTCGACAGAGGGTGATGTAAATGGTTTATTTTTAACGGCGAGTTCAGGTGCTGACGACACCACTTTGTATATAGGTAGATCATTATTAGATACTTTGACCAATTTTACTAATCAAATTTTATCAACGACAGGAGATATTGCCGAAAAAATTACTGATTTAAATACTAATTTGTTAGGCTATCAAGAAGATAAAGATGCGTTAGACGAAAAAATGAACTCTTTAAAAGAGAGGTATAATGAACAATTTGGGGCTATGGAGGCTGCAATAGCTGCCATGAAATCAACTGAAACAA
>CACOCY010000012.1 GCA_902625725.1 uncultured SAR116 cluster alpha proteobacterium
CAATAAGTAAAAATAAACGTGATTATTAGCATCCAAACTGACTCTTTCCAGATAGAAGCCAATAAATAAGATGCCCAAGCAATTAGAGATGGTAATATGGAGTATATTAAAATCCACTTATCAGACGACGAATACTGGTTTCGTGAAGCTATTCTACCCCAATGCAAACCACCGAGAAAACTTAAAATAATAGCGGCATATAAGTGTAAAGCAGGTTTTGCAACATTAACAATTTCCTCACTTGCAAACAAAGTAATTAGAGATAAGCCTAAAAAAGGTAATGCACCCATATAACCTAAAATATTAGCTACGATTATTATATGTTTTTTATCTTGACTATTGGTGTCTTCATCCATAACCAGTATTCCTGCCATAATGGTATTTGTAGTTTCTTTCGAATTTATAACACAAAAAACAAAAACTATATGACCTTAAACTAAAGTCATCTACACGAATTTTGATATTATTAGATTACATATCAAATAACTTTTTGGAGTAATAATGACAAATAAATCTATTAAAAAAGTCGTACTTGCTTATTCTGGCGGTTTAGATACTTCGGTTATTCTAAAATGGTTACAAACGAACTACGACTGCGAGGTTATAACTTTTACTGCCGACATTGGTCAGGGCGAAGATATAACTAAAGTAAAAAACAAGGCAGAGCTGCATGGCGTTAAACAAATCTTTATAGAGGACTTACGTGAAGAATTTGTATCTGAATATGTCTTTCCTATGTTCCGTGCTAATACACTTTATGAGGGTGAATATTTGCTTGGGACCTCTATTGCAAGACCATTAATCGCAAAACGTCAAATTGAGATAGCCCGTGAAGTGGGTGCAAACGCAGTATCTCACGGAGCAACTGGAAAAGGCAATGATCAGGTGAGATTTGAGCTCGGTTATTACGCGTTGCAACCTAACATCAAGGTAATATCACCATGGCGTGAATGGGAACTTAATTCCAGAACCAAGTTAATAAATTACGCAGAAGCAAATCAAATATCTGTACCCAAGGACAAACGCGGAGAAGCGCCATTCTCTGTTGATTCAAATCTTTTGCATATTTCAGCAGAAGGTAAGGTTCTTGAGAACCCTAATATTCCAGCTGAAGAGTATGTATTTAGCAGAACAGTGGACCCCTCAAATGCCCCTGATAAAGCTGAGGAAATTAAAATCGAATTTGCTGCCGGAGACCCAGTTGCTGTAAACGGTACAAAAATGTCTCCAGCATCACTGCTTACTGTTCTAAACGAATACGGAGGCAAGCACGGAATAGGAAGACTAGACCTAGTGGAAAATCGATTTATAGGAATGAAATCGAGAGGAATCTATGAAACACCTGGGGGAACCATTCTACTCAAAGCAAGGAGGGCAATCGAGTCTCTAACGCTAGATAGAGGTGCGGCTCACTTAAAAGACTCCCTCATGCCAAAATATGCCGAGCTTATATATAATGGTTTCTGGTTTTCACCTGAAAGGGAAATGCTACAGGCTGCAATAGACCATAGTCAAGCGTTAGTTAATGGAGAGGTCAGATTAAAGCTCTATAAGGGTAATATAATTATGATTGGACGTAACTCTCCAAATTCACTTTATTCTGAGGACCTTGTGACTTTTGAAGAAGGAACTACAGACTTCAATCATAGCGATGCCGAGGGTTTTATTAAATTAAATGCTCTTCGATTGCGGATTGCAGAAATGGTGCGACAGAAAAATAAAATTGGTTAACGCCATTAACTATTTATTTATGCAAACTTTACCAATAGTACCATCACTGTTTGCTTCTTTGAAATATACTTTTTGTCTGAGCGTTATAGAATAACCACTGTCATGCAACCCCCCGACACATTCTACAGAAACTATGTGGTAAACATTCAAATTATTTGAATGGTCTTTATATAGTCTTACCTCTTCTGTTTGACTAATTAAAAATAATACTCCAACCAAAACCATCATTGCCATCGTCTAATCCTTTAACAAAACTGAAAACTTTTTATTTAACATAATCAAGATAAATTTGACTAAATAATGACCGGATGTTGTTGAAAAAGCACATCTCTTTGAAATGTGCTTCTAAATTAATATGAAAATAATTTCACTTTACAATCGACTCGCAACGTTCTCCCAATTGACTAAATTTTCCAAAAAATTGGATAGGTATGCAGGCCGTTTGTTTCGGAAATCAATGTAATAAGAGTGTTCCCAAACATCACAACCCAATAATGCTGTCTGTCCAAAACAAAGCGGGTTAACGCCATTTTCAGTCTTTGTGACTTTCAAACCACCGTCTGATTCTTTAACAAGCCAGCACCAACCAGAACCAAATTGACTAGCGCCTGCAGTGCTAAATTCTTCCTTAAAAGCATCCACGCTGCCAAAATTTTCGTTGATTAAAGTTTCTAACTCAGACGGGATGCCATGCTTTGAAGGACCAATCATTTCCCAGAATTGCATATGGTTCCAATGTTGTGAAGCGTTATTAAAAATACCGGTTTGTGCAACCGCATCAGCAGTGTAGGTGCCTTTGATAATAGTTTCAAGCGCCTCTCCTTCCCATTTCGTTCCAGCAATCAACTTATTTCCGTTATCTACATATGCCTTATGATGCAAATCATGATGATATTCAAGAGTCTCCACACTCATACCATGTTGAGCCAACGCATCATGTGCATAGGGAAGATCGGGAAGTTCAAAAGCCATTTTACTCTCCATAAATTAATTATTGATAGTCATTATCTAGGCCAATATAAGTTAAAAGCCAAACCATCTTATAAAATAAATTTTATTCTATAGAATTTTCTCATCTTGCATATTATTTTTATATTTAAAAGATAAACTAAAAAACATTACACCTTAAGGGACCTCGTCCGATGATATCTGTTCACAATTCTTTCCAAAACCATGAGTTTATAGAAACATTTTTAGGGCTTACACCAAAAATTGATGAAAATGCATTTATAGCAAAATCGGCAGCAATAATTGGGGCTGTTGAAATTGGAGAAGATTGCTCAATTTGGCACCACACCACGATCAGAGGAGATGCAAATTACATAAAAATTGGAAAGGGAACGAATATACAGGATAATTCTGTTGTTCATATCGATTCTGCTCAATTTCCTACTATTATAGGAGATTATGTTACCATAGGGCATTCTGCAATCATTCATGCGTGTACTCTTGAAACACATAGTTTTATTGGAATGGGTTCGATCATTATGGATGGTTCAGTTGTCAGCAGCTATTCAATGGTTGCAGCTGGTGCTTTAGTCACCCCTGGAAAGATGATACCCCGAGGAGAACTGTGGGCCGGTTCACCAGCTAAAAAAATGAGGAATTTAACCACAAAAGAACTCAAAATGATCGAAATCTCTGCACATCGCTATATTGAGGTAGGAAAAGCCGCTAAATTAGGGGCGAAAGTTGGTCCATTTTCTCATTTTTCAACAAAGCAAATTCCTGAAAAACGGTGAATATTATTTCGCTAAGCTTTCAAACATTTTGATTATGAATAAAATCCAAAACCACCTGCTTTTAAGCCTGAATAGGCAATGCGAAACCCAACTATAGACAAAACTGTTCCAAATATCTTACGAAGCTTATCGCGGTTCATTTTATCTGCCGTTTTTGCACCTACTACCGCCATAAAAAAAGAAGTTGTTGCAAGACACAATGCCCCCGGTAGCCAAACATAGCCAAATGAATAAGTGGGTCTTCCAGGCATATCAGCACCCATTATTGCAAAACTTGTCATACCAGGGATAGCAATTAAAAGGCCCATAAGAGCAGCTGTTCCTACTGCCTTATGCATGGTCCAGCCAAAAGCTATTAGTGCAGGCACCATCAATGAACCACCGCCAATTCCAACCAATGATGAGATCAACCCCACTATTACTCCAATACATGCCCGGAAAAAGGTATTTGGCAAACCATTATGTATTACAATAATTCGAATGAGGAAAATGACCCCAAAAATGATGCACAAAAAGCCAAACAAAATTTTTAATGAAGAATTATCCAAAAAGCGAGCAATAATTGCGCCAGAAAAACCTCCAATTATTGCATACAAAGCGAATTTTCGTATAACAAAAAAATCCACGTTTCCTAGAAACATGTGTGTCCTTGCAGATAAAAATGATGTTGGAATGATGACAGCCAAGGATGTTGCAATAGCAGAATGCATGGCGGTTAATACCTCCGGCTGAGTTTTAGTCAGAATAAATGCAGTAAATGGAACCATAATAATACCGCCCCCGACCCCTAACAGACCGGCAACAAAACCCGAAAATATGCCTGTGATTAGCAGAATGACTATAATACCAAGTGTCTCACCAAGAAATAAATCAAGCATTTTACTCCCTAATTAAAAAAGATTATCTTTAATTAAATTTTTTTATGATGTTCATAGATTATCATATTTAGACAATTATCTTTAATTTCTATTCTTAAGAAATATTCACCAAACCTTGCTGTTAGCGTAGTAAACGGATAAGTGATGAAGTATCATTTTTGCCATATCCTATGTTTGACAAACGGGCATAAAATTGAGCTATCAGCGCTGTTATTGGCAATTCTGATCCATTTTCTTTCGCTTCTTCTATGCATATCCTGAGGTCTTTACGCATCCAATCTACTGCAAAGCCAAAATCAAATGTGTCATCTAACATAGTGTTTCCACGATTTTCCAATTGCCATGATTGTGCAGCGCCACCTGAAATTACGTCAAGAGCACGCTCCATATCAAGTCCTGCCTTTTGACCAAAATTCAGAGCCTCCGACAAACCTTGCACTAACCCTGCAATACATATTTGGTTCACCATTTTCGTAAGCTGTCCTGACCCAGATGACCCCATTAGAGTAATTTTTGTGCCATAGCAACTCATAAAACAACTCGCCCTCTCAAACATTCTCTCACTACCACCGCACATGATTGTAAGTTTTCCATTTTCAGCACCCACCTGCCCTCCAGATACTGGGGCGTCCATAAATCCGATTTGTCTGCTTTTTGCATCTTCTGACATAACACGTGCAATAGCAGCTGAGGTCGTTGTATGATCAACAAATAAACTACCAGGCTTCATTGTTTTAAATGCACCATGATTTGAAACCGTAATTGCTTTTAGATCTGAGTCATCACCCACGCACGCGAAAACGATATCTGCATTTTTTGCAGCTTCAGCTGGAGAATCAGCTATTTTTGCTCTTAACTTTGTTGAAAATTGTTCAGCCTTAGCTCGGGTTCTATTATAAACCACAACGTCATTTCCCTTATCAACTAAATGACGCGCCATTGGAAAGCCCATCACCCCTAAACCTAGAAAAGCCAATTTTGCCATTTTTATCTCATTAATTAGTTAAATATTTTGTCAATTTAATATCACTTTTTTATAAAAGTGATAATATTAATTTAGAGCAAAAATTTTCCCGTCTGAAATTGTTCTCACTGGTTTTTACTCTAAAAACACGTTAGCATATTTATACTATCAAAATTGAAATAAGAATAATTTAATGGCAGTACTTGTAACAGGCGAAAAACTCGAAATCTTGATAACCGAAGCAGAAATAGCCTCGCGTGTAAATAAATTATCTGAGCAAATTAGCAAAGCTTATAAGCAAACAAACCAACTTGTTGTTATTGGTCTGTTGAGAGGTTCTTTTGTATTTATTGCAGATTTAGTAAGGTGCCTTGATTTACCAGTAGAGGTTGATTTTATGACTGTGTCAAGCTATGGCAATAAGATGAGGTCATCAGGACAATTACGAATAATTAAAGATGTCGAAACAGATTTAAAAAACAGAGATGTTCTTATTATTGAGGACATAATCGATACTGGACACACTCTGTCACAAGTTGTAAGTCTGCTCGAAACGAGAAAACCGGGGTCCCTACGTATCTGCACTTTATTAAACAAGCCATCTCGCCGAGAGGTGGATGTGAATGTTGATTGGGTTGGGTTCGATATACCGGACGAATTTGTAATTGGATATGGTATAGATTACGCGCAGCAAGGCCGAAACCTTCAGCATATTGCAGTTGTAAAAAATACCTAAATTCAAAATGGCAGATTTGCAAAAGCTTGCTTATCAGGCGTCCTTCACGTTCACAACCAATCTCCCAAATGTATTGCCAGCTAAAATATCTTTTCCCGCTTGAATAACCTCTGATAACATAATTTCACTACCAATCAAATCTAGCATATCTGAGGGTAAATCAGACGACAAACGCTGCCAGGCACGAATGCGTTTTGATGTTTCCTTGCTAGCAGAGTCAATTCCTATTAATTTTATACCCCTAAGTAGAAAGGGAATTACACTGGTAGGTAAAGTAGAGTCTCCAGCATTACCGATTGCAGCAACAGCCGTATCACTCTTCATTTGAGCTAAAATTCGAGCGAGCATAACACCACCAACAGTGTCGATACAACCTCCCCACACAGCAGATTCCAATGCTTTGTTCAATGGTTGTGATAACGGTTCCCTTTCAATAACATTGGCCGCTCCTAATTGATTTAGAAAAGTTGTGTTTTCACTAACATTCCCTGTAACACAAGTAACTTCATAACCAAGAGAAGCTAAAATAGCAACTGCAATAGAACCAACGCCACCTGTGGACCCTGTAACTAAAATAGGGCCTGAATCTGGCCTCATTCCGTTATCCTCTAATTCAATAATACCCAGCATGGCGCTAAGTCCCGCTGTACCTATAATCATAGAATTCTTTAAGGACATCGACTTTGGCAAGGGTACCAACCAGTCTCCTCTCACCTTAGCTTTTTGGCTATAACCGCCGAACCAAATCTCTCCAACACGCCAACCAGTATTTATCACTTCATCTCCAGGCTTAAAACGAGAATCCTCACTTTCTAGCACAATGCCAGAAAAATCTATTCCTGGAATGTGCGGATATTCGCGGACCAATTTGCCTTTTCCACTAAGACATAAACCATCTTTAAAATTTACATCGGAATAATGAACTTCAATTATAACGTTCCCTTCTACAGGTAATTGAGAGTCTTCAACATCCGAAAGTTGTGCATATATTCTCCCATCATCTGTTTCATTTACAATAATTGCTTTAAACATAGGCAGTTTTCCTCTATAAATTTCCTCAACGAATAAAAAGAAATATAATTTCAAGATAGCAAATCAAGCAATAGATAAATCAGCAATACGTCTTATTTTCTAGCTTTTGTAAAAATATGGGGTAATCCGATGATTAAAGAGGTAGCACCTCCAATTGCTTATCAAAAATTAAAAGAAATTAAAGAGTCGATATTAATTGACTGCCGGACTGAAAAAGAGTGGAACAGAACAGGTACTCCTGATTTATCACAAATAGATAAATCAGTTTTGAAAATTGAACTAGTCCGTCAAGACCAGTCAATTAATTTAAATTTTACAGAGCAAGTAGAAGCATATGCTTCGTATGAAACCCCTCTATTTATAATTTGTAAGTCTGGGGCACGTTCTGCTGCTGCCTGTCAAATACTTCTAAAAGCTGGGTTTAATGATGTTACAAACGTAGCTGAAGGTTTTGAAGGACATTCGCACTACAATGATAGGTCAGAAAATTTTGACGGTTGGCAATCTCACTCACTGCCATGGCAAAAATAGAAAGCTGCTAATTGGAACCGACAAATTAAAGACTAATCGTTATTGAAATAAGAAATACCTTTCTTGATGTTGTTTTTATAAAATTTTATCTCATTTTAATAGTAATGAGATATTTCATCCAAAATATTTATTCGATAAATTTAAAATATTGGCGTCAACTCAGTTTTTGCCTTATGACGCTACTTTATTTTGGTTGCACCTTCGCTCATGCAGACCAGCGGAGTCCGGAATTAGAAAAATTATTTTCTGATTTAAGATCCGCAAAGTCACAAAAAGATGGTGAAAAAATCTCAAATAAAATATGGCAAATATGGACCACTCATAGTTCTGACTCAACATTAAGTAAACAGATGCAAATGGGTATTGAATTAATGCAATCCGGCCAATTAAGCGCCGCTAACTCTGTATTTACTTATGTTATAAGTCAAGACAATGAATTTGCAGAAGCTTGGAATAAAAGAGCTACAGTATTATTCTTTATGGGTGAATTTGAAAAAGCCAAACTTGATATTGTAAAGACACTATTACTAGAGCAAAATCATTTTGGCGCTCTGGCTGGTCTTGGGATGGTAGAAATTCATCTTGGTAATCCGAAGGCAGCGCTTATTGCATACAGACGCGCTGCTTCCATAAACCCGCATTTAAAGGACGTTAAGAGAGCTATTATGAGGCTTGAGGAAGAGTTAAAAGGTTTTCCCACCTAGTCCAAAATTATTATATATGCTCAACCCGTATGGCGTTTGTTCTACCTGCAAGTCCAAATGGGAAACCTGCCACCACAACAATTGCGTCGTTTTTGACAACAGCGTTTTCCTTTTTTAGTATTTTCTTAGCAAAAGATAACGCTTTTTCATAATCCGTTTCAGCCTGAAGAATTGTAGTAGCTCCATATAATACAGATAGTTTCCTCTGAACTCTTAACTCAGGGGTTGAAACAAACAGTCTTATTGCAGGCCTTTCTCTAGCTATTCTAACCGCTGTATTTCCAGAAGCCGTATAAGCAATAATTGCCTTTGCATTTATGGTGTGTGCTAGGGCAACTGCCGCCTTTGCTACGGCATGATATATTGATGGTTCCACTTCCAACGGTGCGGGACCATCAAACGAAAAATGATTTATATGGGTTTCAGCGGAAATGAGTATATTCGCCATCGTTTTTACAGCGTCAATTGGATAATCACCGATTGCCGTTTCAGCAGATAACATTGCTGCATCAGCTCCGTCAAATACTGTGCCCGCAACATCTGTTGCTTCTGCTCTTGTTGGATTTGGGCTATTAATCATCGATTCCAGCATTTGGGTAGCAACCACTACCGGTTTTCCTACTTTCCTACATTGATATATAAGTCTTTTTTGAATAGATGGTACCTCAGCGGAATCAAGCTCAACGCCCAAATCACCCCTTGCAATCATGATAGCATCAGAGGCATTAATGATGTTTTCTATTTCCGCGAGTGCTGAAGGTTTTTCTATTTTTGCCATTAGCTGAGCCCTACCTGCAATCTTGGCTTTAGCTAACAAAACATCAGATGCTGACTGCACAAAGGACAGAGCTATCCAGTCGGCACCATTATCAAGTGCAAATTCTAGATCTTTTAAATCTTTCTGGGTCATAACATCTGTATCCAATTTGACGTCAGGAACATTTACCCCTTTTTTACTTAGGACAAACCCTCCTGTAACAATCTCTGCTGTAAACGCATTATCTGAGAGTGTTCTTACAACAAACTCAAGCTTGCCGTCATCCATGAGCAATCTTGCGCCTGGATAGAGTGCTTTAAAAATCTCTGGATGTGGCATTGGTAATCTTTTGGAATTACCAATATTATCACTAAGGTCAAATTGTATAAGACTACCTTCTACCAAAAATAACCTTTCTTCAACAGCTCCGATTCGATATTTTGGTCCCTGCAGGTCAGCTAAAATTCCAATTGGTTTTGATAGCTCTTTTTCGATTGAACGAACTTTCCTCATTCGCATGAGATGTTCGTGATATGTGCCGTGGCTAAAGTTCATTCTGAAAATGTTCACTCCTGCTTGAACCATTTTTTTGATATGTACTTCACTCTCACTTGCAGAGCCGAGTGTAGCCAGAATTTTAGTTGCTCTCCAAAATTTTGGCGTTTTTGTTATAAATGTCATTAGAATTAATTTCTTTATGAATTGATATCAAAGGTATTTCTCAAACATATGATAAGGAGAGTTTTTAGGCAAATAATAACCCTAATACGAAAAAGATATTTTTATAGTTTATTGCTAGTTTTTTCTGGTATCAAACCGCGAGGTGCAAATCTCAGAAACAACAATAATACCAATCCCATTATCAATAGTCGCAGTTGGGGGGCCGTACTTATGAAATGTGCTTTTAATGACGAACTCTCTGATAATGGAAAAGTTAAAATATATACTAGCCCATTTCCAATTATCTCAGCCTCTATCCAAAAGAACCAGACTACAAAACCACCTAAGATGGCACCAAGATTATTCCCGGAACCACCAACAATAACCATTACCCAAATTAAAAATGTAAAACGTAAAGGGTGATAAATAGTCGGATTAAATTGACCATCTAAAGTGACCAACATTGCACCTGCGATTCCCACAATTGCTGAGCCAATAACGAAAATCTGTAAATGACGAGAGGTTACATTTTTACCCATAGCACTTGCTGCGATTTCGTTATCGCGAATAGCTCGCATCATTCTACCCCAAGGCGAATTCAATGCCCTTTCACAAAGCCATAAAAGAAAAAGCAGTACAACAAGAAAAAGAGATGTATAACAAAGTTTTACAAACAAACCTGATGCTTGTATTACTCCAACACCCAGAAGTTCAGAAGAATTTTGAAACCATATGGCTGACTGAAGATCAATTTCATAAGGAACCGGACGGGGTATGCCTGTTACGTTTTTAACACCCCTTGTTAACCAATCCTCATTTTTGAATATAAAAATAACAATTTCCGAGATGCCGAGTGTAGCAATAGCAAGGTAGTCTGAACGTAAACCAAGTGTAATTTTACCTATTACAAATGCAACAGAAGCCGCTAACAATCCTCCAATAGCCCAAGAGAGTAATATAGGTAATCCAGCTCCTCCCAAATACCCAGACGAGGAAGGTTCAAAAGCTTCGATTCTGAGAATTGCTGGATCAAGAACAAAACGAGAAATTATATATCCAAGCCCAACTATCAAAAGAACATACCAGAATTGTCTCTTACCTCGACCCTTCAGTCTTTTCCAAAGAAAAAAAGCAATAAAACCGCTTATTAGCCAAATAAATATTCCGAGCAATATACTGAAACCACCGGCTTGCCATGCACCAATTACGGGCGCTTTTGCAACCAGCATTGCAGCTAAACCACCAAGAGCTGCAAATCCCATTATTCCAGCATTAAATAGGCCTGCATATCCCCATTGCAGATTAACACCGAGCGACATTATAGCTGAGATTAGGCATAGATTTAAAATTGCTAGCATCAAATTCCAACTTTGGAAAAATCCTACAATTAAAAGCGCTCCAAACATAAGCAAAAAAATTAGTGCTAACTGTCTTTTTGAATTTTTGAATGTTGTATTCATAACGTTCTTCCACGAAAAAGACCGGTAGGTTTTATAAGTAAAACAATAACGAGCAAAACAAATGAAACAGCGAATTTATACTCTGTAGATAACATTTGAACAAGTCCTTGGGGAGCCCACTCTTCGGGGACGAGATAGGTGAGGAAGCGCTTATAAGCAAAAGTGATAAAAGCCTCTGAAAAGGCGATAATATATCCTCCCAAAACAGCACCCAGAGGATTACCTACTCCTCCTACAATAGCTGCTGCAAATATTGGTAGAACCAGCTGGAGATATACGAATGGCTTATAACCTTTATCAAGTCCATATAAAGTACCCGCCACAGAAGCAAGAATACCCACTAAAACCCATGTGATAACTATGACTTGGTTAGGCTTTATTCCTGATAATAAGGCTAAATCCTCATTATCTGAAAAAGCCCTCATTGATTTACCCGTTTTTGTTTTATTGAGGAACCAAAAAATGTAAGTTACCAACAACAGTGTTACAATGACCGTTATTGCTTGTGTTGTTCTGATAGATAATCCTTCAGCCAATCCTGTTATTTGCTTAAACTCAGATGCTTTGATAATAAAACGCTCACCATCGTCAAAGTTCTTTTTGGATGTACCAATAAAAAAACGAATTAACCCAGCAAGGAAAAACATCACACCCACAGATACAATCATAAAAGTAACTGGCTGAACACGCTGGTTTTGGTAATATCTAAAAACAACCTTATCTAAACCTAGCAATAAAATTATAGTTGCTATAATTGAGAATGGGAGAGCCAAAAGAGCCGTTGGTAAAGGCTGAATAGAAATACCAAGGGACTGAATTAACCAAATCATAAAAATGCTTATCATAGTGCCGAAGGACATAATCTCGCCATGTGCAAAATTGGAAAAACGCAAGACGGCATACACCATTGTTATACCGAGGGCGCCAAGAGCAAGCTGACTTCCGTATGCAAGGGAGGGTACAATAATATAATTTGCAAGAAGTGTAATTGCGTTTACGATATCTATCATCGCTATCAGCCCCCTAAAAAAGCCTGTCTAACGCTAGAATTTTCAAGAAGAGCGGCGCCTGTATCCGTGAACTTATTTTCACCTTGGACTAACACAAAGCCACTATCGGCAATCTGCAGTGCTTGCTTCGCATTTTGTTCAACCATAATCACGGCCACGCCTGTCTTAGCTATATCGATTATTCTATCAAATAACTCATCCATTACGATTGGTGATACGCCAGCTGTCGGTTCATCTAGCATTAAAATCTTTGGCTGAGTCATTAACGCTCTTGCAACGGCTACTTGCTGCCTTTGTCCTCCCGATAGTTCACCTGCTGCTTGCTCTTGCTTGGTCTTTAAAATAGGAAATAATTCAAAAATCTCGGCTATAGTGCGACTTAAATCATCAAATCGCACAAATGCTCCCATTTCTAAATTTTCCAAAACAGTCATAGAAGGAAAAACATTATTAGTTTGTGGCACGTAAGCCATCCCTAACATCACCCGCTGTTCGGGTCTAAGATTTACGATATCTTTTCCCTGAATAGTAACAGAGCCTTTTTTCAAAGGAAGCATCCCAAATAATGCTTTCATTGCTGTTGATTTGCCAGCCCCGTTAGGACCTACAATTACCGCGATTTTTCCCTTATCGACTGATATAGAGCATCCATTCAATATCATACTTGCACCATAACCAGCATACATATCTTTTCCTGCAAAAAAAGTCATTTGAAATTACCTATGAAAATTTTTTATCAAAATTCATGATTTGTTTTTCATCCCACGACCTAGATATGCTTCGATCACATCAGGATTCTTTTTTATTGCCTCGATACTATCCATTGCTAATACACTTCCTTCTGCCATTACAACAACACTATCAGACAGTTTGCCAATGAATTCCATATCATGCTCAATCATACAAAAAGTATATCCTCTCTCTTGATTTAGCCGGATAATAGCTTCACCAAGATGATTGAGAAGTGTTCTATTAACTCCAGCACCGACCTCATCTAGGAATACTATTTTCGCGTCAACCATCATACATCTTCCAAGCTCAAGGAGTTTTTTTTGGCCGCCTGACAAATTTCCTGCTGGTTCATCCGCTAATTTTTGCAGATTAAGAAATGAAAGTACTTCTTCTGCTTTTTCCTCTAAATGTTTTTCTTCTTGCCTTATTTTATCTGCTCGTAACCACACATTGAATAGTGTCTCACCTGACTGACCTGGCGGAACCATCATTAGATTATCTCGAACAGTTAACGTTGAAAATTCGTGTGCAATCTGAAATGTGCGCATTACCCCTTTCGCAAATAGTGCATGCGGAGGGAGTCCGGTTATTTCTACTTCATTAAGAAACACTTGACCAGAGGTTGGCAGATGAAGTCCTGCAATGACATTGAATAAAGTAGTTTTTCCGGCACCATTTGGCCCTATCAAACCTGTAATTTTACCTGTCTCTATAGAGAGGGAAACGTTATTGACAGCGTGTATACCGCCAAACCATTTATCTAAGTTTTTTATCTTCAGCATTAAATCAATACTTCAACCTAAAAAAATTTGGCAAAAAAAACGACCCAGTAAAAACTGGGTCGTTTAAATAGTGTTAATTTAACGGTATTTGACTGTCTCAAATTTTCCATTTTGAACTTCATATTGAAGATATGAACCGCCTGACTCTCCTGGGCCAATTAATTCAACTGCAGATGCACCGACATAATCAACGTCTCCACCGTCTGCCAAAATCTTCATAGCCTTTGCCAATTCACCAGGGTAAATCTTTTCACCAGGTGCATTGGCAACATCCATAACATGGCCTTTCAAATCTGAAGACGATGACGAACCTGCAGCCTGCATTGCAAGCATAATGAGGGCAGCTGCGTCATAATATTCACCTGCATATACATTATACTCGTGACCCGCATCTGCGAATAATGATTTAAATGTTGCATCACCAGGGCTATCTGTTCCAGCTGAAGCACCAAAAGAACCATTAATCTGAGTACCGAAAGTCTTAGTTAGACTATCTGCATACATCCCATCTGGTAAAAAGAAGGTTTCGAAAGAGCCCCTGTCCAATGATTCTTGTATTATTGTTCCGCCGCCTCCATCAGCATAGCCTGCAACAACGAGTATATCCCCACCTGCTTGGGCTAAAGCAGCAGCGTCTGCACTATAATCACCCTTATTCTCTTCATGACCAGCGTTAATGGTCACAGAACCACCTCCAGCCACAAAATTACTTTCTATTGCGCTACCCAAACCCTTGCCGTAGTCGTTGTTGACATAAGTAATAGCAATCGACTTGTAACCCTCTTCTTTAAGAATCTCAGCCAGCACTTCAGCAGAACGGGCATCTGATGGAGCAGTTCTAAAAAATAGCCCATTATCCTCAACCGTTGACAGGACAGGCGCGGTTGCTGAACCAGAAATCATAACAATACCATTTGGCATTGCAACACCTTCTAAGACAGCTTGTGTTGCTCCTGAGCACATGGCTCCTACGATTGCATTTACGTTTTCAGCGGTTACCAACCTTTCTCCTGTTGCAACAGCCGCTGCAGTATCTGCACACGTCGAGTCCCCAGTTACTGCCACAACGTTGCTACCTCCAAGCAAAGATTTACTCTTAGCCACTTCAGCGATAGCCATTTGCGCCCCGTTATTCATTGCAGGCGCCAACGACTCTAATGGCCCCGTAAAACCAAGTGAAATGCCAATTTTAATATCTTCTGCTAGCACTGGAGAAGCCAGCATAAACATTATAGCAGGAACACCGATAATTTTCTTCATATTTATCTCCCATTAAATAAACGTCGTTTTTACATCTATCTTAAAATTAAATGATGTAAAAATCTCTTACCCAGAAAATACGCATGAATTAACAAAAAAGGAAAGGAAATCTTATTCTTAAGTAATATTAGAGTAAATTCAGTGCTATAACCAAATTAAGGAACTATTTTTTGCTGCAAAACCGGCTTCATAAAATGACGTGATTCGTTTTCCCAATCAATCATTCCTATTTCACTACATTGTGGACAAATCGGTTCATATTGCACTGTTATAGCAGCACAAGAACAACAACGCCAAGCCTTACCTCTTGGAGCACGGGCGGCATCTTGTAAAGCAATCTTTGCTCTAGAGGAGTCTGTTTGTTTTTCTGCTAATTCTGCTACTAACAAATAGTCTTCATTTGTCATCTCATTTTGTGGGATTTCGGATAACAAACTTGTCGCAGGTGGGAGAATATCTGCATCTAACGACGCTGCAATTACTAATCTGTACGCATCTGTTTTATACTTGCTCTGACGAGCAAGTTTGGTAAGTCTAACTATAAATTTTGCTATGTTATTCGTAAACCCATCTCGCAATAAATCAATATAGTCCTGATGAGGTTTTAAAATAAAACCACGCTCAACAATCTTTGTCATTTGTTTATCTAGGTCGCTCTTTTGATACAAACGAGCAAGACTGACCAAACACGCTATATTAGACTCGTTTATCTTAAGAGCACGTTTTAACCAAATAGTTTTGTCTTTTTGCTCGGAGGAATGGTGTGCAAGTAGATAACACAAACCAATTTCCCTATTCTCAAATTGCTTTTTTTGTTCTTCATAATTTGCTAGTTGTGGTTTCAAAAGTGCTATTATTTCCAGTGATTTTTCCCATTCTTTTTCTTCTATATTCCTCCAAAAGATATGGGTCAACGCTGAGATAGAGTCAGGCTGAATTTTAAGTGCTTTCTCAGCAGCAGCAATACTCTTTTCATGATCGTTGTTCTGCGATTGTAAATTCATTATCCCTATCAGACCATAATAGGCTGTATCCTTATTTTTGGACAACTGCGCAAAATAACGTCTAGCTGCATTTTTATCTCCAGAAAGATGAGCCGCCTGCGCCGCTAATAGATCCGGAAGTAGACCTTTTCCAAGCAATTTTTCTGCTTTTTTGGCTTGCTTTTGAGCAGAGCGACTATCCCCTGCAGCTAAAGCAACAAAACCAAGACCAAGCGCACGGTCACCATTAATTTTTCGTCTATACTGCCATCCATATGCCATCATAATCGGCAAATTGCGAATAAAACGCAAAATCCTGTCGATTAGTAATATTATAGCAGCAAAAATAACTACTAAACCAATAAGAAGACTTGTTGAAATTTGTATTTGATATCCAAGCCATTGTATCTGACTTATACCTGATTGCTTGTTAAACCAACTTACAACTAATGCTACTAGGGCAATTATGAGAACTAAGCGAAGAATTTTTGTCATTTATCTTCTCTTGCAGGTTTTGTTCTCTGATTGTGATAAATGTCATTAATCATTTGATCAACGCCTTGCCTTGATTGTAGCTGCGTTAAATGCAAATTTAAAACTGTTATCTGCTCTGAACTTAAAACTGTTTCGCCTTTATCTAAGAGTGCGGTGAGATAAGATATTGCTTGTGAAACTGTTTCTATTAAATATGTTTCCTGAGATATTAATTGTTTAGCTATATTTTGTTCTGTTTTTTGATTCAAGTCTCCATTTTGGGGCTGGCTCAGTCCTGTTAAGCTATTTTCCTCTGATATTTTCCGTAATTTAACTAAACCTGCAAAATACTCTTTCCAAGTCAAATCATTTGATTTGGTGGTGTTAACAATATCCTCGTTTCTTTCTTCTTTTCCTTCATTTAAAAAGAGCAAATTTTTTGATTTTTTTGGCTGATTTAAATTTTCCACCAGAAAACCATTAAGCTCGACTAACAAACTACTATGACTGGATAAATTCCCTCTTAATGCTGTATCAACTGAGTTCAAATGGTCTTTGAGAGTATTATTGTTGATATAGATTGTCTTAAAATCCTCAATTAGCTGAAGATGCCGAGTTAAGTCCCTCCCTGTTTGACTATCAATCCATAAAATATCTAAAAAATAATTTATCTTTTCTATTTCCAACCATTCAGTCATTGTAGCTTTAACATTTACAGATTGTGTGGCAGCCATTTTTTTATTCATTTTTTCAAACATAGATTTTAGCACACTAAGCTCAGACGAAATCTCACCAAGTCTTTCATCTTGAATTTGTTTAGCTTGTTGCTCTTTAAGAATTGCAATTTCGGTTTCTAAAATAACTAATTGCTTTTGCAGTTTGACCAATAGTCGCTGGGAGTCCAATGACCATTCTCTAGCCTCATTCAAAATGGATGTAAGCTGCTGGCTATCTCTAGTAAAAAAAAACATGTGTTTGCCAGAAATCCAGAACCAGCCTGCAAATAAAGCAAATAAAATTACTAAAAACCAACTCACATTTTTCGGTGAAAATAACTTTCCCAGTTGGTAAAACCTTTTCTTGATTAGCCTATTCTTATAATCTGATGTTGTGTCAGAATTAAAATCACCCGCGTTACCTGAATCAGTTTGTTTATGACCAGCATATGTCTTTTTCCTACCAGAATTTTTGTCAGACATTTTTTTTCGGCCAGAACGTACAGTTGCTTTACCTTCGATCACAGTTTCAGATGCATCTTTATCTCTGTCTGTATCCTTCATGCAGGTTTTTGCCTCTTACAATTTACTATAGGTAGAATACCAATTTTTTATACTTTTAAACAAGTATTCAAAACTCGTAGTACTTGATTTAACAATACCTGCAAATGAAGACACCTCATCTTCTGTAAAAGAAATTTGTTTAAAGGTAAACAAATACCAATTTTTATGAGATTCCCAGATATTCTCTTTGACCATCAATTCCCTCAAACAATAAAAATTTCTTTTTGATAAGATTATTACGCCTGTGATCTTATTTGACCTTACCAATTTTATAAATTTACTAGCGAGACGATCAACGGGCTTCATTTGGTAACTTATAACTCTCTCTATTTGGAAATTTTTATCCTTCAGATATGCCTCAATATCAAATGCTATATCTAAACCGGATGACCATAACAGCGGTCCTTTTGTCCTATCTAATTCGTTCGAAATTGTCTTAACTAGACTTAGTGCTTTATCTGAGGAAGAGATAACATTTGTATATCCAACTTTCTCTGCAGTTTTTGCTGTTGTGCTTCCAACACACCATGCCGGTAGGTTAAAAAATGAGGCCTCATTTAAAATACCGTGTTTACTCGTGAAAATTATTGCTTGATATGGTTTTTTTAATACAGAGGCATCAAACAAGATTGGTGTATAAGATAGGACTGGTAGAGGTACAGCGTTTATACCCGCTTCGGTCAGAAAAGCAGCATTACTAGTTGCAACCTCAGTATCACGAACAACAACAATCATTTTTGATTAACTTAATTCCTTTACATAGACAATTATTTATCTCACTAAAAATGAAAAACCCCCGCATTTTAACAAAAGATCTTTGGCTATTTTAAGACCTAATTTTTCTGCATTTCGTGGTTCATCCACGTCAAAAGACGAATAACTTTCATCTCCGTTGGAAGAATAAATATGCGCTTGAAGGTGCAATTTTTGAGATTTATCAATATGAGCGAATGCAGATATAGGTGTCCGACAAGAGCCGTCTAGATAAGACAGGACAGCGCGTTCAGCAGTTGCGCAGTAACCTGAATTATTACAATGCAAGCGAGAAAATATCCTATTAATAAAATCATAGTTTGGGTGGTTTTGATAAATCTGTATTGCTATAGCTCCTTGCGAAGCAGCAGGAGGCATTTTTTCAATATCAATCGGAGTATAGGCTATGTCTAAATTTAAACGCTTTAATCCTGCCACTGCTAAAATAATGGCATCATATTCTTCTTGCTTTAGACAGTCTATTCTTCGATTAATATTTCCCCTCAAAAGTTTAATTTCCAAATCAGGTCTATGTTTTAGTAATTGCGCTTTGCGTCTTACTGATGCTGTACCAACTCTTGCGTTTGTTGGAAGCTCATCAATACTTTTGGCTCCTAAAATCGCATCTCTTGGGTCTTCTCTGGGTAAAATGGATATTATTTTTGTATCTGGAGCGACTTGCGTTTCCATATCTTTAAGTGAATGAACGGCACAATCTGCGTTGCCAGATAATAATGCTTGCTCAAGCGTCTTAATAAAAATGCCCTTTCCACCTATTTCAAATAATGGATTTAATAGGCTTTCATCTCCAGGTGTTGTAAGGCTAACAAACTCTACCTTATTGGGTGCAACCAAACCCCCGACCAACTTAGCCTGTGCCAAAGCCAGTTTTGATTTTCGTGTCGCAATCCTAATGGGATAGGAGTTTTTAGAATTTTTCTTGTCTTGCATATGTCCTGTCTAATAGTATGTCTTAATATTTAAAAGGAAAAAAATGACGAAACAATCAATCATATTAGGAATTGAGAGTAGTTGCGATGAGACTGCTTGTGCAATTATTGAGCAAAATGGTAATATTTTAGGCAACGTAATATCTTCGCAAGCTTCCATTCATGCGCCGAATGGAGGGGTTGTTCCAGAAGTTGCAGCTAGAGAGCATTTGACTGCGATTAGACCTGTTATAAAAGAGACCTTGAAACAGGCCGGCTTATCTTTTGAGAAAATAGATGGCATTGCAGCGACAGGAGGACCTGGATTAATTGGTGGTGTTTTAATTGGGACAGTAACAGCTAAGGCAATTGCAAGTGCGTGCAACCTGCCTTATTATGCTATAAATCATCTAGAGGGTCATGCTTTAACGGCTAGATTTACACATAAGCTTAAGTTTCCTTATTTATTATTACTTGCATCTGGCGGTCACACACAATTATTGAGTATTAATGCTCTTGGTGATTATGAAAGATATGGGACAACTTTGGATGATGCAGCTGGTGAAGCTTTTGACAAAGGTGCAAAAATTTTAGGACTCGGCTATCCAGGTGGACCAGCGATCGAAAATGCTGCAAAAATAGGAAATCCAGACGCTATAAAGTTGCCAATACCCCGGCAGCGTTATAATGATTGCCATTTCTCTTTTTCTGGATTAAAAACAGCACTTGCCCAAGCAATATTAAAACACCCAAAACCTATTCCAGTTGCTGATTTTGCGGCAAGTTTGCAAGCAACCATATCTGCATCACTTGCTAATCGTTCTGAAATTGCTATGGAAAAGTTTGTTTCGTCCAAATTAATGCCCGACGAACCAGTATTTGTCGTTGCTGGAGGAGTTGCCGCAAACAAAGAGATACGAAGAGATCTCGAATATTTAGCTACCTCAAAAAACTTCAGAATGGTTCTACCTCCTTTGGAATTTTGCACTGATAATGCTGCTATGATTGCTTGGGTAGGGATGGAATACCATCTCATTGGTAAACATACTGGTCTTGATTTTGCTCCAAAACCTCGTTGGCCACTAGACCAAGAAGCTTCACCGCCTCCAGGAAGAGGAGTGAGAAAATGACAAACAAAAAGTCTAATCCCAGACAAATCGTTGTTGTAGGAGGAGGAAGCTGGGGTGGGGCACTGGCAGACCAGCTTCAGAAAGCTAAAAACAATGTTACCATTATTACTCGAAGACAACAAACAGCAGATGCACTTAATCAAGGGATCATACCAGCTCTGCCTCAGATTCGGCTTCAACAACCCATTTTTTCAACAGTAAAACCAGATTGTCTAGGGTATGCTGATCTAATCGTGGTTGCCGTTCCTCAATCAGCTACAGTACAAATTATCAAAATGATCCATAAATTTGGGACGTTTAATTCAACAATTCTTTTTGCTGGAAAAGGTTTGCTCCCACATTCTGAAAAGGGTGGCGTGTTTCTACCCGAATGGATAGATGCAAACTTTGATGATTTCAACGCTTATGGACTTTTGAGTGGGCCCTCCTTTGCAGATGAAGTAATATTAAACAAACCTACTGCAGTGATGATAGCCTCTAAATCTCTTGATCTATCTGCTTCGATTGCTGACTATTTTACGACGAGCTATCTAAGATGCTATCTTGGGGATGATACGATTGGTGTTGCTGTAGGCGGCGCTGTAAAAAATGTCATTGCAATTGCAGCAGGTGTAGCTACTGGACTTGACCTTGGCGACAATGCACGTGCAGCTCTGGTTTCGCGTGGTCTCGCAGAAATTAATCGATTGGCTGTTAAAATTGGCGGTTATTCTAAAACACTTAATGGTTTAGCAGGCATGGGTGATTTAGTATTATCATGTTCTGGCCCTCATTCAAGAAATATGGCATACGGAATGGCACTTGCAAAAAATAGGCAACCTGAGCAAAAGTTAGCCGAAGGGACAAAGGCTGCTAATCTTCTCGCTGGCAGAGCTACTTATGAAAAAATAGAGCTACCAATCACACAATCCGTCCATCGAATATTGCGAAAACCAGAACTTATAGAAAGTGAAATCTCTGCTCTATTAGCACGGATAGTAAAAACAGAATAAAATGAACGATATAAACCTAAGATTACCAAGAATCAAAATAAACAATAAATGAGGTATTAATGGCATATTGGTTATTTAAATCAGAACCTAACACGTGGTCATTCGACGACCAGCTGGCCAAAGGAGATGAAGGTGAGGGCTGGGATGGTGTTCGAAATCATCAAGCAGGAAATAATATGAAAGCTATGGAGGTCAATGAGCTTGGTTTTTTTTATCATTCTGTCATTGAAAAACAAATCGTTGGTATAGTTCGAATTTCAAAAAAATGGCATTTAGACCCAACCGACCCAACAGGACGTTTTGGAATGGTTTCTGTTTCAGCAGTGAAAAGAGTTGGAAAACCTGTTACACTAACCGAAATTAAAAATGAACCCCTGCTCAAAACTTTTGCACTTGTTCGTCAATCTCGTCTTTCAGTTGTTCCTGTAACAATTGATGAATGGAAACTCTTGCTGAACATGAGTAATACAGTTTTGTAATACATATACCAACCAATAGGCTATTTCGAGGTTTGTTTGGCTGAATCGCGATAAATAAAATATAGATTACGCGCGTAAATAAATAATCCTAAGCCTTGACCACAAATAATGACTGGGTCTTTTCGCCAAAGTGCATAACAAAGTAATACTAACCCACCTCCAATAGAAAAATACCAAAAGGCTAGAGGGATAACTGATTTTTTTTCCCCTTCAGATTTTATCCATTGAATGATAAAACGCATTGCAAATAAAAACTGACCTCCAAAACCAACAGTAACCATCAACGTGGCAGGATTTTCAGCAATGGAAATAGGCAAGAAAGGGAAGACTCTAAATAAAAAGTCTCCGACTATTAACGCAGTGTTGCCTATTATTTGTGAAATCAAATCCAGCATTTAGTTTATCGCTAGCTATTAGTTGCTTTATTCTTGAAGTTATTCAGTTTTTTCTCAACAACTTCTTCAGGATGGCTTGTCCGTTTAAGAAGCCACAAGACTCCAAACATATCAGAAATACCTTCGAACAATCTATCTAAAATTCCATATTTAGAAATGCCCTTATCTCGCGCGCGATGACCAACTGGCACCTCGACCACTATGCCTCCCTCTCTTTTGACCAAAACCGACATAAATCTGTGCATATGGTTAAAAAATGGTAACCTAAGGAAAACTTCTCTATCAACAATCTTAATTCCACAGCCAGAGTCAGGATGGCTATCTTTTAAGAACCAGCTTCTAAGATTTTTAGCCCGGCGAGAGGCAAATTTCTTGATTGCAGAGTCTTTTCTTCCAATTCGCACGCCCCCTACCATCCCCATTTTAGGACGAATTGATTTCAAGGCTGTTTCTAAAGCTAGTAAATCGTGAGGTATATTCTGACCATCTCCATCTAGAACAGCAATTAGCGGTGCTCTTGATGCAAGCAAACCTGAACGAATAGCGACACTTTGACCGCTGCGCTTTTTATGTCTCAAAACTCTAAGCTCCTCTACTTGAGACAGACTATTCTCTAACTCAGAGCCAGTATCATCTGTACTACCATCATCAATGTAAATAATTTCAAAAGCCCTACCTCTAAAGGTATCACAAATTTCATCGATGAGTGGCCGAATATTTCCAGCCTCATTCATGACTGGCACTAGCACCGATATTTCTGGCACTTTGATAATATGAGTTTTATTTACTGGGTAATTTATAAATTGTGCCATAAAAGAATATTCAAATTTGGTTTTTAATGGTCTTAGCTGTTCAGAGCCTTATCGTCAAATTTAATTGAGGAAATGAAATATAATTCAATAAATTGTCCTTTAGATATATTGAACCCTCTTATTTGCGATACCGGATAGAATACTACTTCTAGATTTTCGGCGGCGAACTTAAATTCGGCTAGATGTCGTGACTCAACAATTATTATCGCCTCCGGAGCTTCTGCTAGTAATAACGCTGCCTCACTTGTAGAAAGTAGTAACGTATCTTCTCCCAGTTTAAAAACCGAAGAAGGTTCATGATAGCCAGTTAATGCAATAATTTTATCATTTAAAGGGAATTTTTTAACTTCCTCTTCAATTAACGATGCTACATGCATGGTTTTTAGGTTACCAATGATCCCAGAAAAAAACATGCAGTTGAAGCCTATACCTAAAACACAGGTTAAAAATACAAATTGGCCTCGTAATAAGACCCAATTATCATTATTTTTAACCCATTTATAACTGAATAAATAAATTCCTAATAATAATAACAAACAGACAAGTACAAAAACGAAGGCAAATGCCCCATTTTCTGCCCCTAGTTTAGCAGAACCCCACAAACCAGCTAAAATTATTAGGAGACCCATTACACCTGCAAGGATAAAGATAACTATCTCACATATTCGACGCCATCTTATATCTGAAATTGGTATAAATATAGCTCTTCCAATTAGCATTGTTAAAGCTGGTAAAACAGGTAAAATGTAATGTGGTAATTTAGTTGGTATCAATTCTAAAACTAACCAGTAACCGCAAAACCAGACTATGCAAAACTTGCTTGCGTCAGAGCGCCAAAATTTTTTATTTGTTCTGAAAAGTGAGCCAATGAAAATAGATGCTGGAAATATAAATAGTAAGATTGTCATTAGATATGTCCCTGGAGCTGCACCATGAGACTCTTGGCCGCTAGTTAGCTTTGGGAAGAAGTCTTGTTCAATTGCTTGAGATAAAAAAACGCCATCCGTTGTTATTGAGACCGTAAGCACCCATGGAAGGCAAATAATACAAATGATAAGTATACCGTAAAAAAAATGAAGCTGTCCGAGCCAGCGCCAATCTCTATCAATTAAAATCAATCCTAATACGGTTATGAGTGCTAATACTGGCGCAATTGGTCCTTTTACTAGAATAGCCAGAGCCATAAATACCCACAACCACCTTTTTGCTGATAAGGCGTGTTGTTTAAACCTATTTTTATAACATACCCAAAGTGCGAGCTGCTGAGCTGTGACCAAGCTTAACAAGATGGAATCCGTTTTTGCAAGATGAGCCTCTGCGAGCACAATAAAACTAGTGGCTAGCAAAGAAGCCGAGACCAGTTGCTGTATAAAACGTGAATCGGACCATAAATTTTTTACAAACCAATAAGTAAGCACAACACTAAAAATATATCCAAGCAAACTTGGAAATCGGTAGGAAGAGATCTCTTCTGTACCAAACAAAACTGCAGATACAGATTGTAACCAGTAAATGCCTATTGGTTTTTTTGCACGCAACTCATCTTGAAACTTTACAGTTATTATGTCAGCAGTTTGAACCATTTGCTTGCTTGCTTGAGCAAAACGCGCTTCGTCGCGGTCAATCACTTCAATTGAATTGTGCCCCATCAATATCATAAAGGTTGAGAAGATGACTAACAGCCAAAGGCTGATTCGACGATTGCTAGTATTTTTCACAATCTTTAATATGTCATATTGAGAGTATAACAAACAGACGTTTCCAATCTACTTTCTAAAGAAATTGCTATGGTGAGATTAATTTTTCCCGTTTTTAGTTATATCTTATCGTTTTAAATTATTTTGACTATCATTTGGCTTCAAATTTTTTACAGCCCTTTGTGTAAAATAAAATTAAAAAACCACAATGACGCACAAGTCAGATAAGAGTGCAAACATATTTATAATTTAGTATAAAAATTTTTATGAATAAAAACGATATCCAAACAGTATGTAAAACTAAATATTTTATGATTTTTTTTAGGATTCTAATCAAAGCAAATTAGGGCCAGCAAGCTTACACACAAAATACATTATTTAATTAAGGCATTTTACTTTTTAGATAGGGAAAAAAATATGGATTTTTATAAGATTGAAACTGGATTAACCACTGATGAAAATAATAATAGAATTCTTTATTTAATTAACTCCTTAGAATTTGAAAGTTGGGTGAAGACAAAATCCTCTCTATGGAAATCTTGGCTAGCGCAATCTAATTTTAAACCAAACTCAGGCAGTTTTTCACTACTACCAGACCAGATGGGAAATGTTGAAGCCGCATTATTAATAATATCTTGTCAAATATCTCCTAAACAAAATAATGCCGATTCAATTTTTGATTACTCAGGTTGGACAAGTATTTGGCAAATTTCAAATGCTGCCGAGAAATGTCCGGATGGTGTCTGGAGAATTATGTTCAATAAAAAATCTTTTGACATGGAACCTTTTTATTTAGGTTGGGGCTTAGCGCAATATCGCTTTAAAATTCCTGGGCATAAGTCAATTACTAATAAAAAAAATAATAAAATTAATCCCAAAGAGAGATATAATATAGCAAAGTTATATGCTCCGAACTCTAAAAATATTTCTGCTATAATTCAGGGAATATGTCTGTGCAGAAATCTTATTAATTTGCCGGCAAATTTTATGAACACCAATAAATTAGCCAAATTTTCTTCAGAATTAGCAGAAAAGTTTTCCGCTGAGTTAACTCTATATTCCGGAAAAGAACTTCAAAAATATGCTCCAGCAATTGATATTGTTGGACGTGCTTCGGAAAATCCTCCTTATCTTATTGATTTTAAGTGGGGCACAAAGGGTCCAAAAATTACCATAGTCGGCAAAGGTATTACCTTTGACACTGGGGGTCTTGATCTTAAACCGTCAAAAGCGATGGAAATCATGAAAAAGGATATGGGTGGTGCGGCTCATGCATTGGGATTAGCCTCAACTATTATGGAAACGAGGCTTTCCGTGCAACTTCGCGTCTTGATACCTGTAGCAGAGAACTCTGTGTCAGATAAATCCATGAGACCACTTGACATAATAGAAACTGCCGCTGGTATTCCTGTAGAAATAGGAAACACTGACGCTGAAGGCCGCCTAGTGCTAGCAGATGCACTTTTCCACGCAAAACAAGATGCTCCAGATTTTGTTGTAGATTATGCTACTTTAACTGGCGCAGCTAGAGTGGCTCTTGGAACAGAGTGTCCAGCACTTTTTTGTAACAAAACAGAAACTGCAAGAAAACTTATGTTAATTAGTGAGCAAATAGATGATCCTCTCTGGCATATGCCTCTTTTTGAACCTTATGAGAGATTTTTAAAAACGGAAACATCTGCGCTGTCTAGTACAGGGCAATCTGGTTATGGCGGTGCTATAACAGCGGCCTTATTCCTTCGAAAGTTTATTGGCAAAGAACTAAATTGGGCACATATTGATGTAATGGCATGGAATATATCTAGCAGACCAGGAAGACCCAAGGGCGGAGAAGCAATGGGGCTTCGTACAGTTTATCAGTACATTGCAGAACTTGCTAAAAACCATTAGCATCAGAAAATATAATACCTTAACTACTTTACAATTTATGTTTTTTAGTAAGAATTATGGCTCAAGCCAGAAAGTAATCGGAGTATTCTTAAAATGACCAAAATAGGAAAAAAGGAAATTGGCCTTGCAATAGTTGGGTGTGGCGCCATCGGAAGAATAAGAGCCATTATGGCACGTGATTATCCTGGTATTGGTTGGATCGGTTTGTGTGATATAGATACTGAACTTGGAAAAGCGTTGCAAAAAGATGCGAAGGCTGACTTTTTTACTGAAGATTATAATAAACTTCTCTCAAGGAGTGAAGTTGATGCAGTTATTATTGCTACGGACGAAAATCACCATTTTGGTCCAACTATGGCTGCTATTGAGGCTAGTGCGAGTTTGTTTATCGAAAAGCCACTCGCAACTGATATTCAAGAATCGGCAAAGATTTTGACTGCTATCGAAGAAGCAGGTTTAAATGCTGTGATGGGCTACACACAGAGATTTAGAAGACGATTTCTAACTGTAAAACAGCGTCTTCAGGAAGGGCGGATTGGCGATGTAACCTCTGTGGTTACCCGTGCTTTTATGAATTCCATGGTACCAATCGCAACTGTGAGGAGAACTAATGAGAGACAGAATTTAACCCCCATGGTTGTTTCCGGAACTCACAGCTTAGATATGTCTTTATGGCTGTTGGAGGGGAAAAAGCCGTCTGAAATCTACGCAAAGTCTGTTGATAAGCTTCTTTCACAATATGGCACTAAGGATGCTACTTTTGGTCTATTCACTATGGATGATGGCACAATTTTTAGCATGAACATTAGCTGGGCGCTGCCACAAGTGTGGCCTGGTTCTGTATATGGATTAGAAATTGGTATTGTTGGTACTGAAGGGGTTATCGATATTGAAGATACCCACCGTGATTTAGTTTTAGCGAGCACCAAATCACAAGGTGGTGGATACGTTCCGCACGGTTTTGAACCACCACAGAGACATGTTGACTTTTTAACGTCTTATCCACCTGGTGATATTTATGACGACCAACTTTGGGGACCAATGCGCGAAGAGACTAATTCTTGGTACCAAAGTCTAATAACAGGTCAATCAACACCTCACGCCACTGCAAGAGATGGTCACCGTAATTTGGTTTTAACAATGGCAATGGACGCCTCTTCTTGGACTGGTAAAGCTATTGATTTGAGAGATGATTTAGAAAATCACATATTAGAAATCCAATCCTCTATGAAAAATAAGGTGTAAAGATTATGAAGGCACTGGTATCACACGGGCCTAACCAACCTTTTTCACTTGAAACAGTTGATGACCCAAAAACTGAAAAAGGTGAAGCTGTTGCAAAGATTCTTGCATGTGGCGCTGGACTGACTGTTCAACATGTCAAAGCTGGTCGCACGCCCATACCATTTCCCAGAATAATGGGACACGAGATTGCAGCTGAGATTGTAGAATTAAATGGTGATTGTGGTGGCCTCTCGGTAGGAATGCCAGTGACAGCCTATTTCTATTTAACTTGTGGTCATTGCAAATGGTGCCTTATAAACCGTCAAACACTTTGTGAAAATTTTGGAGGATATGTCGGTAGAGCTTGTGATGGTGGTTATGCTGAATACATAAAATTACCGGCTAAAAATTTTGTGCCAATACCAGAAACACTAGATATTTATAAAAATCCTGCAGAAATTGGCGTGATTTGTGATGCGATTGCGACTCCCTATAAAGTGCTAAGGAGAGGCCGAATAGCGCCTCTCGAACGTGTTGCAGTATTTGGAGCCGGAGGTGGACTGGGAATTCAAATGCTAAAAATGGTTAGATGGGCAAATTGTCACGTAACAGCTGTTGAAGTTGACACCAATAAGTTTCAAGCGTGCCTTGAGCACGGAGCTGATGTCTGTGTTGATGCAAATACTAATGATGCGCTTGAGGCTTTAATGGATGCATCTGGTGGAGGCTTTGATGTGGTAATCGATTTTGTTTCATCCACAAAAAGTCTGGAAATGGGTGTTGCTAGTCTCGGTAGAGGTGGGAGGCTAATTACTCTGGGCGGCGGCGGCGGTGCTGGTTCCGAATTTAAACTAAATGGTATGTCTTTATTATCTAAGGAAATAGAGGTAATGGGTAGCAGATACTGCTCTTATCAAGAAGTTCTTGAGAGCTTGCAATTAGTTGGTGAACAGGCACATAAAGGTTTAATGCCACTTGTCACTCGTACTTCGGGTTTTGAAGGATTAGAAGATATTCACAACGATGTTGAGCATAGTCGGATTACTGGGAGAGCAGCACTTGTTTTGTAAGTGCAAGGTTCTAAAATGACAAAATCCATCGCTATAATTGGACTTGGAGTGCTTGGTTCTGCGATTGCTAAGTTCTTGCTGGAAAACCGGTTCCAAGTGTATGGATTTGATATATCAAAAAAAGCTCTAGCAAAATTGAATAATAACGAAAAGTTCTATGCGTGTAGCAGCATAGATGAGATATTCCATAACGAGTCAAATATTTTATTGTGCCTACCATCTGCCGGCAGTCTTCATGAAGTTATGAAGGCAATACCAAAGGGGAAAGAACCAGAAAAAAACAGACAACTATTAATTGAACTTTCAACTTTACCTGTTGACTCAAAAGAAAAAGCCAGAGAAATGGCGTGTGAAAAAAATATTCAAATTGTAGACTCCCCCTTGTCCGGTAATAGAGTAGTAGCATTACAAGGTATGTTATCAGCTTATCTTTCTGGAGATGCAGAGGACGTCCAAAGAGCCAAACCTTTTTTAGAAGCTTTTTGTAACAAGGTTACAGAAGTAGGTGGTTATGGAAACGGCAGTAAAATGAAGCTAATAGGGAATATACTGAATCTTGTTCATAACAGCGTAACTGCTGAAGTTATGGTGCTTGGTATGAAAGTAGGGTTAGAACCGGAATTAATACACAAAGCGATTAGTGGCACATTTTCCAGCTCAGCTGTATTTGAAGGACGTGGAAAGTTAATGGTTGATAATGAATATGCTGTTGAAGGTATGAATTTTTCTACCCCAATAAAAGATAGTGAATTCATTACCAAATTAGCTAAAGATAATTTTGTGCCATTGCCTATATATCAGGTCGCATTGCAATATTATTTATCTGCAATGGCACAGGGGTATCAGGATTTGGACGCAGCTGCTGTCTGTGCTGTACTAGAAAAGAATGCAAATCTTAACCGCAAATAGCTGCTACTCACCTGATAATTCTTTTAACTGCGGATAAATAAGCATAAAATCGTCGTTTTCGTATAACGGGTCAAGCTTGTTTAGTAGTTTTAAACTATGACTAAGATAAGTCTCTTCACCATTTGTTTGCAATAAATCATCTAATAAGTTTAAATCTTTTTTTAAATTGGAGGGTGTTGATTTTCCATCAAAGGTCCCAGACAAAATATGGTCAGGAAAACGCCTCTCTGATATATAACTGCGGGCGTTTGAACAATTAAACACTTCAATCATTTGTTCCAAGTTAAGACCATTCTGTTCTCCCTTGATACAAATTTCACTTAACAACAAAAAGTTTCCATGACAAACAGCGTTATGAAACAGTTTCATAAGTTGGCCTTTACCTGCATCTCCAATATGAAAAATGCGCTCTGAAAAAGAAGATAAAATCTGCATGTTCATCTGTAATACTTTTTTATCTCCGCCAACCATTAAGGTCAATTTTCCTGCTGCAGCCCCTTTAGCGCCACCAGACATGGCAGCATCAAGTTGATACACATTCCTAGTCTCAAAAAGAATTTTTGCTCTTTTAGCTGTAACCCTTGGATCTGAGCTAGTTAGGTCGATAATAGTCGAGCCAATTTTAGGTTTATATCTTTCTAACAATTCGTCTATTTCTTTTGACGAGGGAACGCAAAACAATACAACATCACATTTTGTTATAATTTCTTGTGGTGATGTCTTATTTAAATTAGGGGTCTGACTATTCAGATCTAGCTGTTTTTTATTTGCATCATATATGGATAAGGGAATATTAGAATTAGACATGGAATTAGCAATGCCACTGCCCATTGCTCCTAAGCCTATTAATCCTATATCTAGTGTAGACATTGAATTAAGAACTTACCTGTTCCACTCCGATGAAAACGTTCACTTCTAGAGTCCTATAACTTAAGTTTAGGGTCAAGCCAATCTCGCAAGCTATCACCAAAAAGGTTGAATGAAAAAACGGCTATACTAACTGCCAAACCTGGAAAAATTATCATCCATGGTGCTGTTCTATAATAGTCTGTATTCACACCCGAAAGCATTAGTCCCCATGATGGCGTGGGTTCAACAACCCCTAAACCTAGATATGATAAACTTGCCTCCAGAAGAATCGCCTGCCCTATGAAAGCGGTAATTAATATCAAAAAAGGTGCAGTAACATTTGGTAAAATGTGCCTAAATATAATTCTCATTGAGCTAAAACCATTTGTTCTTGCCGCGTCTACATAAGGCAAAGTAACGACTGCAAGCGCCTGCGATCTAATTACCCTTGCTGTTTTAGGAATAAATGGAATGGCAATCGCTACAATAACATTTACATCAACTCCAAGAACAACCGATTTTGGGAAGACTGCAATTACAATAATAGCTAATACGATTATTGGGAACGACAACATCAAATCAATAAATCGCTGAACTAGAAGGTCAACTTTTCCGCCAAAAAAAGCAGAACTCGTGCCAATTATTGCTCCAATAGAGCACCCAAAAAAAGCAGACAAAAAACCGATCGAAAGAGCAGTTCGGGCACCATAAATTAAGCGAGATAAAATATCTCTGCCAAAAGCGTCAGCACCAAGTGGATGGGCTAAAGACGGAGCTCCACCACCAAAAGCTGGTGATGCTTCAAAATCTACATCCTCTGGATTAAATGGAGCAACGTGCTGCGCAAAAATAGCTGCTAACATCATGATTATTATCAACACTATACCCAAAGACCCTAAAGGCTGTTGACGAACAAAATCTAATAGATTTCTTCTAGAAGGTTTTGTGACATCTTTTTCAATATTGTCATCTTTTGTAACGCCTAAATCACTCATTTTTGATACCTTATTCTAGGATCTAATGCTGCATAGAGAAGATCAATTATCAAGTTAACAAGAACAAAACCTGTTGCAACCGTTAAAACAAGCCCTTGCAATAAATTCAAATCGTTTCTAACAACAGAATCTACGAATAACTTTCCTATACCGTTTAAGTTGAAGACTGATTCAGTAACAACCAAGCCTCCAAGAAGAAAAGCGAACTCCAGTCCAATTACAGTTACCGTTGGCAATAACGCATTTCTCATACCATGTTTTACGATTACAATTCTTTCAAACACACCTTTAGCTCTGGCTGTACGAATATAATCTTCTGATAAAACCTCCAATATTGACGATCGCAGCATCCTTGCTACGACTGATGAATATCTGTAACCCACCGAGAGCGCAGGCCAAATCATTTGATAGAGATTTGTTTTTGGATCATCAAAAATACTTATTGTACCTAATGGCGGCAGGTTTCCGAATGTGGCTAATATCAGCATGATCAATAACATACCAAACCAAAAAGAGGGTACAGCAATCCCTCCAATAGTTATTATTCTAATTACATAATCTAGTATGGAACCTCTGTAGAGCGCAGAAATAGTCCCTAAAGGGAAAGCAATTAAGACGGCTAAGATAGTTGATAATATTGCTAATTCGAAAGATAATCCTATTCTGCTCATAATCTCTTCAGATACATTATTTTCTGTCCATAAAGAGATACCCAAGTCACCTCTTGGGAGCCCGATCATATATTTATAAAATTGCACCATAATTGGATCATCTAATCCAAGGCGCTCTTTTTCCTTTTGTATCTCTTCGGCTGATATAATTCCCCCTTCGGCAGCCAGCTTAATTTCAACTATATCACCGGGGACAACTCTCAATACAAAGAAAACGAGAACAGCAACTGCAAGGAGAGTGGGTATTACAAGAAGTATTCTTCTTATTGTATAAGCCAGCATTACTTTCCTCCCTCTATATTTATACAGGCTGCCAGATGATTATTATCAAAATCAACCAGCTCAGGACTGGCTTTTCTGCAATCTTCAGTTACAAAATTACACCGTGATGAAAAAACACAACCTTTTGGTGGGTTTAATGGAGAAGGTAACTCCCCCTTTAAAATAATTTTCTCTCTCCCACGCTCTTTTTTCGGATCGGGAATTGGTGCTGCATCTAGTAACGCTTTGGTATAAGGATGTCTTGGCTCACCATAGATAGTGTCACTATCACCAATTTCCATAACCTTACCTAAATACATGACAATAACCTTATGAGAAATATGTTTAACAACCGCTAAATCATGGGCAATGAAAAGGTAGGCGATTCCAAGCTCTCTTTGTAAATCTTCCAAAAGGTTAATTATTTGTGCTTGAACCGAAACATCCAATGCCGATACAGGCTCATCACATATTATAATTTTTGGCTCCATACAAAGTGCTCTAGCTATACCTACTCTCTGTCTCTGCCCTCCAGATAATTCATGTGGATATCTGTCTTTCATATAAGGATATAGTCCAACTTTTGTAAGAAGTTCGCTTACTCTTTCCGATCGAGCGACTTCGTCTGTTTCTATCTTATGAACTTTAAGAGGTTCCTCTAATATTTGGCCAATAGTCATTCTAGGATTTAACGAAGAAAAAGGATCTTGAAAAATCACCTGCATATCCTGCCGCACGAGAGCTACAGATTTTTGATTTAATTCTTTTTCATTAAATTTTAATTCCCCCCCTGTAGGCAGATTTAAATGTAATATCGCCCTTCCAACAGAAGTTTTTCCGCAACCTGACTCTCCTACCAGTCCAACAGTTTCACCTGGGTAAACATCGAATGATATATCATCAACAGCTTTCACTGTTCCCGAAACACTTGATAACCAGCCGCTTCTGAAAGAGACACCAAAATGTTGTTTTAACCCTCTAACTGATAGTACAGGTTTATCTTTTTTTACCTTAATTGGTTTGAATTTATCCCTGTCAGAAACATAAATTGATGCTCCCTTTTTATTCGCGTCGTCTGAATAGAAGCATGCTGTAAAATGATTTTTACCTTTCACCCGTTCCTTGAGTTCAGGTGAGGTGTCACAAGTATCTGCCGCCATTGGACACCTAGGCTTAAAACGACACCCACTTGGTGGTGCCATAAGGTTGGGTGGTAAGCCTTCGATTGTTGCTAATCTGCTACCTCTCTTTTTATCCATTCTGGGTACAGAACGAAGTAATCCGATTGTATATGGATGGGATGGCTTGCCAAAAATATCTGGAGCTCCTCCCTTTTCAACCATTCTTGCAGCATACATTACGTTAACTTTATCGGCGTATGCAGCAACAACACCCAAATTATGGGTAATCATGATGATAGCTACACCCAGTCGATTACAAATATCTTTCAATAATTCTAGTATTTGTGCTTGAATAGTGACGTCTAGAGCTGTGGTTGGTTCATCAGCAATGATCAAATCAGGTTCACATGCAAGTCCAATTGCAATCATTACTCGTTGCCGCATTCCACCAGAAAATTGATGCGGATATTGTGTTAAACGTTTTTCGGGCTCTGGAATTCCTACCATATTGAGAAGCTCAATTGCTTTATTGTTTGCCTCTTCTTCAGACATTTCTAAATGAGTTATCAATGGTTCAGTGAGCTGACCACCGATGGTCAAAACGGGGTTTAAGCTTGTCATAGGCTCTTGAAAAATCATCGACATTCGTCGTCCACGAATTTTTCTCATTTCGTTTTCAGACAGGTTCGTAATATCTTGCCCATCAAATTTTACATAGTTGGCTTTTATATTGGCAACTCTATTAGGTAGCAACTTCATTATCGATAAAGCTGTAACAGATTTGCCGCAACCAGACTCACCAACTATAGAGAGAAACTCCCCTCTATTTACTTGGAAACTTATATTATCGACAGCTCTCACCGTGCCATTTTTTAATTTGAATTCGACCTGAAGGTTACTCACGTCAAGAAGAGGGAGCTCTGACATTTACTATTTCCATTTTGGTTTAAAGAAAATGAGCACGATTAAATCGTGCTCATTCTTACATTATTTTATCAGTCTTCCAGATAAATGCCGCGGAAGGTATTGTTAAGGATATGAGAATTAGCAATCACATAACCTTTAACCTTTTTATTTAATGACACCACTCTGTCAGTGTAAGTTATTGGAAGTACGTAGGCTTCTTCTAGAGCTTTTTTCTCAAACTCGTGAACGATAGCTTTTCGCTTTTCGAAATTAACTTCACCTTTTTGTGCATCAAATAAAGCATCTAATTCGCGATTAGTTGCCCTGCTGTAATTTGACGGATTAACATCTCTTGAAAGATATTTAAAGTGCATCACTGTTGGGTCAGGAAGAAATGATGGCGCCCAATCTATGGTTGCATCGAAATTACCTTCCTTCCTGATTGTCACAAATTTACTTGTTGGGTTTGTGATCATTTCAGGATTCAGTCCACATTTTTTCCATTCTGACATTAACCAAATTGCTATATGGTCATAAGGGTGCGCAACTGCACGATTACTATAAGTAAATTTTAGCCCCTCATATCCAGCCTCTTTTAAAAGTTCTTTGGCTTTTGCTCTGTTAGCTTCTGCATCTTTTCCAAAACCAACCAGCTGATATAATTCATCATCTGGAAGAGCATATTTTGTGTCGTACAACAAATACCCTGATGGCCTTGGAGCGGTGAAAGTGATCTTTGCTAGTTTTGGCAAGCCGCCATGTCTATCTATGCAGAGATTAAGAGCTTGTCGGACACGCTTATCTTTGAATGCCTCGGATTCAGAATTTAGAGAGACAACCCACAGTGTCATAAGGGTTTTTGATTGATTTGTGTAATCATCACCCATTTGTTCCTGAAGAGTTTTGACCTCTGGAGGAGCAGTTGCTCTCCATTCTGCCATAATCTGTCCACCGACTAATGGTTCGACCAATCCTTTAATACGATAACCTTCTGTCCTGTCTAAACAGTTATCTCCATGATGAAAATCGTCGTATTTCTCACCGATGTAAGATTCACCCTTAACATGCTCTACAAATTTGTATGGGCCTGTTCCATTAACATTCTTCTTATGCCAGTTTGGGTCCTTAGCAATATCTTTAGCTGAATAAATAGCATTAAACGGTGATGCAAATCCATCCATCATAAAAGCGTCTGGACTATTCAATTTGAATACCACGGTGTAATCGTCGGGTGTTTCAATACTATCCAAGCTTAGATATAATGCTTTTCTCTGAGATAAAACGCCCTCTGGTGGAAATGCTATTCTTTCATAGCTGGCCTTTACGTCTGCAGAAGTTAGTGGTGTTCCATCATGGAACTTCACGTTCTCATGTAATTTAAACGTATAGCTGAGACCATCTTCAGCCATTTCCCAGCTTTTTGCAATATCACCTTCTAATTTAGGAAAATTTTCCCAATCAAATGTCAGAAGTGTTGAATAGTGTTGAGCAACAAAGTGCATAACGGCATAGGAATTTGTTCCATGCATGTCATAGTTAGGCGGCTCTGCTTTGACTCCGTACTTCAACGTTCCACCTTGCGTTGGACAAGAAGAATGACTTCCTGCAAAAGCAGTGGACGAAGCAATACAAGCTAACGCTGCAATCGCCGCTGATCTTAAAATTGATCGCATTTTTTCCTCCAAAATAGATCTTTTGTAATATCGATAATGATAACCATGAAGATTTAAATTATTCAAACATTTTTTATAATGTTTCTAATATTTTCTGCGATACATAAAAACGATTTATTTTGGAATTTAAAAATAATGATTTTTTATAAAGGGTTTTAAAATGTCCAAATCCACTTCAGTACCTAAACCGAGCCCCGTTGGTGCTCTTACTCTTCCTTTGTCAATCGACAAGCTATTAGAGACCGGATCTACATCTAGATACTGATTAGTGATACTAACATCCCAATTAATATTTGGCACCAGACAAGACAGAATGGAGACGGCATTTCCGCTTATACTTGTCTCAGCCACCTTACCAGCAAGATTAATATTAAGCCCTAGCGCATGAGCGTGCTTAGCAGCATCAAGGACAGCTACCATACCTCCTAATTTGATAGTTTTCAAACTGCACCCTTTAACAGCCGAAGCGGATACTAACTCTGAAATATCGGCTACACTGTGGACTCCTTCATCTGCTCCCAGAGGTACTGAAGTTGAAGATGCAACATCTTTAATGTCCGAAATATCGTCAGCAGGAACCGGTTGCTCAAAAAAATCAATCCCTGATTCTCCTGCTGCGGAAGCAAATGTTTTTGCCTCGGTTAGATTATATCCTTCATTTGCATCAGCGGAAATAAAGGCTGTCTTTCCAAGTGCCTTCCTAATAGAAGAGCATCTGATTAAGTCTTCTTTAGCTAAGTTAGAACCAACTTTTATTTTAAACGCATCAAAACCTTCTTTTTGCTTTTCCTTAGCACGAGCTATTTCTTCATCTATCGTTCCCCCTGCTATCATGTAAAGAGCTCTCGATGAGTCTCTTTTTGGACCTCCAAGAAGTTCTATCAAAGAACAGTTATTTGTTCTTGCAAATAAATCTAAAATAGCCATTTCTATGGCAGAAAGAGCACCTTGATTCGCATACAAAGGCGTATTCAATAGGGCCTTTATATCTTTTAAATTCTTTATATCAGAACCCACAACTATTGATTTGAGAAACTTTGCTGCTGATACCATTCCTTCAACAAACTCACCTGTCATTGTAGGAGCAGAAGAAGCTTCACCCCACCCAATAAGTCCATTATCGCCGGATATTTTTATTATGAGGTTGTCAGCCGTATCAAGAATAACTCCGGCCATTTTTATTCTGGATTTTAAAGGCATTGATACCGAAAAAATTTCTACATTTTGAATGTTAACATTTATGTAGCTCATATAAATAGTCCTAACTTATAAATTGCTCGATTTCCTTATCTGACATGCCTAAAAATTCTCTCAAAATTTCCTCGTTATGTTCTCCCAAAAGTGGCGGCGGCAGGTTTGTCTCTTTTCCCCTTTTTCCATCAAACGAGATTGGAAGACCAAGTGATTTTACGATACCAGCAGTTGGATGCTCCAAATCTAAAACCATTCCATTTTCAATTGTCTGTGGGTGTGATAAAGATTGAGTGACTGTCCTAACCACGGCAACTGGAATACCATTTTTCTGAAGCAGCTCGTACCAATGTTCAGCGTTCTCTGCAGATAGTGCTCTTTCGATCAATTGTTCCAATTCTACCCTATTTTCAACTCTTGATGAGTTTTTAGCAAATTTTGGGTTTTCGCACCAATGAGGATTTGCCATGATTTTACTAAATAGTCCAAATTGGCCATCATTTCCAACCGATATAACTAACGCCCCCTCTTTGCATTTAAATAGATTATAGGGAACGATATTTGGGTGGCCATTCCCATAGCGCTTTGAGTCTCCTCCGGATATCAGATGATTCGAGGCTACGTTTGCAAGAAGAAAAACACCTGTATTATATAGGTTTACGTCTATTAAAGAACCTGCACCGGTCAAATTCCTTTTGTTGAGAGCTGCAAGTATGCCTATAACTGCATTCATTCCGGTAGCAATATCGACAATTGCGACACCAAGTTTCATAGGTTCACCATCCGCAGAGCCTGTTATGGCCATTAATCCAGATTCTGCTTGCAAAAGAAAATCATACCCGGGCATTCCACCATTTGGACCTTTGTTTCCATACCCAGTAATTGAGCATCGAATAACTTCTTTTGCATTTGTTTTAAACCAATCATCAGTTAGACCTAGTTTTCCCAAAAGACCCGGTTTGAAGTTATCGATAACAACGTCGCTCTTTTTGATTAAACCTTTTAAAATTTTTAAGCCCTCTGGAGTTTTGAAGTCCAATGCAAGACTTTTTTTATTTCTATTAACTCCCAAAAAATAGGCGGCTTCCGTATCAGCAAATGGCGGGCCCCAATGTCTGGTATCATCTCCTCTGGAAGGATGTTCTACTTTAATTATGTTGGCTCCCATGTCACCCAACATCTGCGTGCACAAAGGCCCCGCCAAAACGCGTGTTAAATCTAAAACGGTAACATTTTCCAATGCATCTTGTTGTTCATTCATATTTTTTCCGAACTATTAAATAAAAAAATTTTCATGTTCTATAATTTATCGATCAACCAATCAAACATCTCTGAGTATGCTAAGCTTGCATAATCTCTTTGACAATGCTGTGCTCCACCCTCCTCAGGGGTAAAAACTCTTAACGTTTTATCTTGGGAACCTGATGCATTTAATAAAGATTTTGCATCCTCTAATGGTACCTGTTCATCTGCTGACCCGTGGGTAATTAGAAATGGACAACGCATATTTTGGACAACACCTTCAAGTTTGTAATCTGATAACTTTTCTAAAACCTCATTCATGTTATCAACACCTAAAATCCAGCAAATATGATGGCCTGGAACGCTCATAGATTCATTGAACTTGGCTTCTATTCTTTTTTGCCAAGTCTTCTGGTAATCCCATATTGCACCCCAGGCAATACACGCCTTTAGCCTTGGCTCCATAGATGCACATCTTGGAGCATAATATCCACCCAAACTTACCGCCATGATGCCAATTCGATTTTTATCCACATCTTCACGCATTTCCAAATAATCTACGCAGGCTGAACCGGCTACTTCATAATCAGGCCTGAGAAACATTCCCCGAAACCTTATTGCTTCACCAGTTCCGGGCCCATCCATAACAAGACATGAAAAACCTCTTTTTACGAGCTCTGGAACTCCTCTTGCATATTGGAGTTCTTTTGTGATGTCGAGACCATCAAAAAAAATCATGGTCGGATTTTTTGAATTTTTTGTGTTCTCTGCATGAACAAAATAGCCCGGAAGGAAATTTTCCCCATAAGGAACTTCTACAATCTCTATTTTTGGAGAAACACTTAGCTGCGCATGCCTATGAAAACATTCCACAGATTTCCTATAAACATTTAATGCGTGGTCATCTTTTGCTGTCCTAAATCTTTCTCCCCATTGATAATAACAAGACGCCCTCAAATAAAAGGTGGAAGCAGAAATAGTATGTCCTTTATTTTCACAATCTTCTGCTTTATGTTTAAGTTCGTCCCCAAGCTTTTGCCACGTAAAAAACCAAGCCTCATCATCCCCTAGCTTATTTTTTAACTTTCTTGCTGTTCGGTCAATTTCACCCATGTCACTCGCACCAACTACAGCTAGTCCTAGCATCCCACCAATTGCCGCAGACCATCTATAATCCTCTGGAAAATAGGTAAACCATTCATTGGTTTTTGGCCTGACACGTTGCATTTTCATTATCCCAAACAGGTTATTCAATCGTTTAAAAGACGATAATTATTTTTTCATATTATCATCATTCTCCAAACCACTTAAGTATTGTTTTACTTCTGCTGCATTTCTATCCCTAAATTTTTTAAAATCAGGTTTACGTTTTTCAAGAAAAGCATGCATTCCCTCGAGGGATTCTTCTGAACCCCACACATGAGCAAGTAATTCCATTCCATGTTGCCAAGATGCATATAATTCGTCTGATTCTGCGTTTAATGACTTTTTTGTCTGGCGTAATGTCTGTCCACTATGACTATTGATCTTTTGCACCCAAGCAAGTGTTTCATCGTATAATTTTTCTTTTGGAACACATTTATTAATAAGCCCTACTTTAACAGCCTCTTCAGCCTCAAAAGAGCGGGCTAGAAATATCATTTCCCGTGCAATGCGCTCTCCAACTATGCGGGGTAAATACTGAGTTGCCCCAACGGTTGGACAAGCGCCGACACGGGCTCCAGTTTGCCCGAGCACAGCGTTCTCAGAGGCGATTACAAGGTCACACCATAAAGCTAACTCGTGACCACCGCCCATGCACCAGCCATTAACCATGGCAATAACCGGAACAGCGACGCCTCGGATTGCCATTGCGAGACCGAGCATTCTATCATTCCAATGAGCTGCATTTACCCAGTTTAGTCTTTTCATTGCATAAAAGTCGCCGCCAGCTGAAAATGCATGGTCTCCAGCTCCAGTAATTACAATACAAGAAATTGATGGATCATTTCTTGTATCAAGGACTGCCTCACGTAATTCGTCTAATGTTTGTTCACGAAAGGCATTTCTTACCTCTGGTCTATTTATTGTAATCCAGGCTGCACTCTCTTTTACTTCAACAAGAATTTCATTATAATCAGTTTTCATTTGTCATCCTTTTCTATTTTGTCTTCAACGACCTCAATTAAAATTCCACTTGTGTCGGACGGGTGCATGAAAAACATCTTTTGACCGTGATGGCCTTCTATAGGTTCGCCAAGCACCCTGATTTTATTATTCTTAATTGATTTTGAGGATTCTTCTGCATCTGACGAAACGGCGCAAAAATGGTGCATTGCACCTTTGGGATTTCGTTCTAAAAACTTTGCTACGGGGCTCTGCCCATTCAAAGGTTCTATTAGCTCAATTTTTATATTTTGAAAATGAATATAAGCCATTCTTATACCTTGTTCGTGAACAATTTTAGGCAAAGTAATCTCAGCACCAAAAAGTTTGGAGTACTGCTCTAAAACAGGCTCAATTTTTGGTACAGCAATGGCTATATGATCTAGAACATTTTCTGCGACTTTCGTCAAATTTACCCTCCCCAAAAAAATATACCTAATAAAAATATCGATAATTTTTTGATTTGCAAGTGTTATGAATTTAAAATTAAAGCAAGTCCCAGACAAAATAATATGGCATAAGTTATGTATCTGAAATAAGTCTCAGATACTATGTCAAATAAAAATATGCCAGATTTCAATCCAATTGATAAAGGAATAGACATTGATAGCCCCAAAGCAAGATAATTTGAGTCGAAACCCTCAACAAAAATAAAATAAGCAAAAAAAGTTAAAATAGTAAATATTATGACAAGTTGAATGTTGCTTTGAATAATATCTTTTTCCGCTGGAGAGGATAAAAAATAAATCCCTGTAAATGGTCCAGTTGGTACCCCGAAGAACCCTGAAAATAGTCCGGTTACCCAACCAAAACCAAGAGAAATGAGCCTCGTTTGAGGTCCTCTGTACCGCCATCCAGAGAATAAAATCAATGTGCCTATAAGAATAAAAATACCCATGTATAAAGTTATTTCTGAAATTTCATTCTGAAAAAGAAAATTCAAACCTATGAAGGCACCAACACAAAGACCAAAACTGTAAAAAATGGTAATTTTTTTTTGTGAATATTTGATGGCTCTTTTCACTGTAAAAGCAACTCCAACTAAACCTGAGAGAATGATTATATTCATTCCAGCTATCGGACCAAGAAGAAGAGCATAGCAGGGCAGCATAAACAAAGAGCCAGCGAAACCTGTAAATCCTCGGATAACCCCCCCCAAAAAAGCAATCATTATACAGGTGAAAAGAGTGGTTAATTCTAGCCCAATCAATTCATAAATTCCCATAAATTTGCTTTCTTACAAAAATAAATTTTTGACAAATGATTATGCTTATATCGTGTGAAAGTAATTATTAATAGTTGTTTTTAACTTTAGAAGTAGATTAACATTTTTTCATTAATATCAGATAATTTAATGTGATTTTTATTTGCTCGCTATGAGAGTTATGTATTTCATTCTGAATTCAAGGAGAGAGAATTGACCAAAACGAAAATTACCAGAGAGGATTTAAGCATAGCAGCAGAAAAGTATAAGAATTGGGGTAAATGGGGACCTAATGACGAGATAGGCACCTTAAATTATACATCTGCAAATGATATTGTTGAGGCAGCAAGACTAGTTCATCAGGGGAAGGTAATCTCACTCGCGCTCAATTTTGATTCTAGCGGCCCTCAAGGCGCAAAGTCGAAATACCAGTCACTTGGGAGAATAAACCCACTTCACACTATGTTAAGAACAGGTACAGATGCTTATTCTGGTGTTCTTGACCAACGAGGCATACGAGCTGCTGATGATATGATTGTTATGCCGTTACAATCAGGCACACAATGGGATGGTCTCGGACATATTTTTTACGAGAATTATATGTGGAACGGATATGATTGCAGAGAAGTAACTTCTGCAGGTGCACAAAAATGTGGAATTGAAAAAACTAAGAACAAGATGGTGGGCCGAGGCGTTTTACTTGATATTCCTAGTGAAATGGGTGTCGAACGGCTTGAAGACGGTTATGGCATAACATGTGAGGATTTGGACAAAACTGCGAAGGCCCAGAATATAGAAATTAAACGCGGAGATTATGTCATTGTTCGAACTGGCCAAATGGAAGAAATGCTGAGAACAGGCAGTTGGGACGGGTATCCTGGAGGTGATGCCCCGGGGTTTGCATTTGAAACGCTTGAATGGTTGCAGGAAAAAGAAATTGCTGCAATAGCCTCGGACACCTGGGGGTGCGAGGTGCGTCCAAATGAATCTGAAGAGGGAATAAACCAGCCTTGGCACTGGATTACCATCCCCATTATGGGAATTACTATGGGTGAAATATTTTTTCTTGGTGACTTAGCTGCTGACTGTGCCATTGATGGAATTTACGAATTTATGTTTGTTGCCCCTGCTTTGCCAATTACTGGTGCTGTTGGCTCACCTACAAACCCGCTTGCGATAAAATAGTTGGATAAACTAAAGTTTTCTTGGCAATAGTCCTTATAATGTTAATGGAACTGCAAAAATGAAAAAACGAACTGGCGCGATTATATTAGCAGAATTATTAAAATCGTATGGCATTACGCACATTTTTATGGTTCCAGCAGTCTTGAGAAGAACAATGATGGAGATTGAGAAAAGAACCGATATCAAAAGACTTCACGTTCATTCAGAAAAATCAGCCGCCTATATGGCGGATGGTTATGCGAGAGCATCTGGAAAACCTGCAATTTGTATGGCCCAGATAATTGGCGCGTTGAACATAGCCGCAGGTTTGCGAGACGCTTTTCTCGCACACTCCCCTGTTATAGCGTTAACAGGGGGTCGAGATCCAAAAACAAAATTCAAAAAAGTCTACCAAGAAGTAGATGATATGCCAGCGTTTGAGCCTGTTACCAAATTCAATGCAACAGTTGATGATGTTAGCAGGTTTCCTGACATGTTAGAACAAGCAATCAGGGTTTCTACTTCTGGCTCTCCTGGTCCAGCGCATCTTCAGTATAGGGGAAATGAGGCACAAATTGATCTTGAAGAGACTGACTTGGAGAGCAATTTTAGCAACGCAAACGCCGAAATTCCACCTCATCGACCGCTATGTGACGATACAATTTTGGATAAAGCACTCACGGCTATTCAATCAGCGAAAAGGCCAATCATCGTTGCTGGTGGAGGCGCAAAACATTCAAAATGTTCGGAAGAGCTTCTACAATTTGCAGAAAAATTGTATATACCAGTAGCCACTTCCCTTAATGGAAAAGATTTAATTCATTCTACGCACCCTCTTTCATGTGGAGTTGTTGGCACTTACTCGAGAGAGTCTACGAATCTATCTGTTAAAGCTGCAGATCTCGTGATTTTTATTGGGTCTGAAACAGGCTCAATGACAACCCATTTCTGGACAGTGCCAGATGACAAAACTCGAATTATTCAAATTGATGTAGAGCCTGAAAATCTAGGTAGAAACTATTTTCTTGAAGTTGCAATTCATGGAGATGCCAAAGCAGTTTTAGAGAGAATGAATGCACTTGCAAGTGGTCAAATAATACAACGGCGCAAAGACTGGTTGGAATATGTTTCTAAATTGAGGCGAGATTGGTATGGAAAATATAAATCGCTATTAGAAAGTGATGCTTATCCAATAAGACCTGAGCGCTTATGTAAAGAAATTAGTGATACCGCGCCACAAAATTCTCTAATTGTTGTTGATACAGGCCATGCTGGAATGTGGATGGGTGGTATGTTCGATCTGAAGCATCCAAGTCAAAATTACATTCGAAGTGCGGGTCATCTTGGTTGGGCTTTTCCTGCTTCAATTGGTGCTAAATGCGCGGTACCAGATAGACCTGTTATTTGCTTCACTGGGGATGCAGGTTTCTGGTACCATATTGCAGAAATTGAAGTAGCCGTAAGATGGAATATAAATACGGTTATAATTGTGAATAATAATAGCGGAGGCAATCAGTCAAAACGTGGTTTTGATAGAGCATATGGCGGAGAACAAACAGCTGAGGGGCGAAAGATGTGGACTTTCAACAACGTGAATTTTGCTGAAATTGCACAAAATATAGGGGCCGTAGGACTGAGAGTGGAGAATGCAAAAGATATAAAGCCTGCAATTAAAAAAGCATTACAATTGGACAAACCGGTAATCATTGACGTCGTGACTGATATCGACGCTTTAGCACCACTAGCTGTTAACTAGATTAGTCTTATAAACATAAGCATTAAATAAATAGGAGAGATTGGTGGAATATCCCAGCATAGATAAAGATAATTATCCACTTGGTTTTTTGTTCAAAAAAGGTGAAAAGCAACCTAATATTGTGCAAGGTAAAACAGGAGCGACAACTTTCACAACCCATGCAAGGCAAATGGCATTATTCCAGAAAGAGGCACTTGTAAAGGAGGGAAATGAGGGAAGCACATGGCGATTATCGTCAGATGAAGGAAAACATCTGTTAGGAACAGACATTGCTCCCTTTCCACTTGGTTTCTTTAATGCAGCGCTGCATGGCGATCTAACAGGGCGTATTCGCCAGTTTTCGAAACGGGATAATATACTTCTCGAAAAGATAGATATGGAAGTTTCTAATTTTTACTATATGACTGGTTCATTTGTAAAAGGAGATGCGACGGGCCATGCAGAGCCTCCGCTGATTGAGATGTCTATAAAGGCAAATACTAGCGCCAAAAAAATAAATAAGATTATACTAGATGCACTAACTGCTTCTCCTTTCATTTATGGATATAAGAATGAGCTTCATAGTCGGTTTTCCTTGTTCATTAATGGCACACAAAAAACACTATCCAACTTGCCAAATTGTCCAGTAGATGCAGCGGAAGATCCCTTTATGATTTACAGGACATCTCCCGCACCTGAAGAAAATTATAAATTAATGGATAATATAATTAAAAAAACAGGAGAAAAATTAGAGGGCCAGATAACAAAAGCACCAACAGGGACCGCAACAAAAATTATCCGAAACATCTATGGAGAAAGCCATAGTAATACGAAATTAAGCACCGTAATTGCCGATACCGTGCTTGGTCTTCCTGGAATGACACGCTTTGAAATTGGCAGCGATGAAGGTGGAAACACTGGACCATCTGGTTTAAGCCATTTATGCGCAGGTATATCTTTTTGTTTTTTGACGCAGTTGCACAGATATATCGAACATCAGAAGTTTTCGATCGGTGGTATGCGTCTCACTCAAACCATTGATTTTGACGTAAATGAAGAAGCGGGTGTTCAAATGGGAAAGATGGGTGCTGTAGATACGCATCTTTATATGAACGGGGAAACATCTGAAGATGAATATGAGCGCCTTTTAGAATTATCAGCAAAATCCTGCTATCTTCATGCCACTCTTGCAACACCTCTAGAACCAAAACTGAAGGTACAATTGAATGGTAAATCTATTTTTTAACATAATAAAGAAATTAAAATAGGAGGTTTAGAAATGAAATCACTGAGAACAAAACGAGACGAACAACAGTGGATACTAGACCTTGCGCTAAATATGCGCGGAAGAGTTCAGAATTTTGAACGAGATGACTGGGAAACACCAACGCGCGCGCACAACTATCGTATGCTCCCAAAAATGTGGAGAAAAAAAGCAGAACATGATGAAGCACTCGCAAAGCAAGCGGAAAAACAAGGCTTCCTAATGACAGCATTGGAACATTATGAACATTCAGTCGAGTCTTACAGAATGGCGCAACACCCTATTTATTATGACGATAATCCCGTAAAAATATATCTGACCAAAAAACTAGCAGAAATGGTGGACAGGAGAAGTGCTATATCACCCTACCCAATAGAGCGAGTAGAGGTGCCGTTCGATAATGGCAAAACCATATCCTGTCTTCTTCACCTACTCCCAGATAGACGCAAAGCACCTTGTGTTATTTATGTGCCAGGAATGGACCAAACAAAAGAATATTTTCCAAAGGTTATGAATAATCTAGCTATAAATAGAGGTATGCACATTATTTCCATGGATGGCCCTGGACAGGGAAACTCAAACATGCAGAAAATACGTGCTATTGGAGACAATTACGAGCGTGCTGGTGCCGCCGTTATCTCGTATCTTCAACGAAGAGAAGAAATAGAGAGTGAACGCATAGGAATTTATGGCGTGAGTATGGGAAGCTACTGGTCACTTCGTTTGGCAAGTTATGACCACCGAGCAGCTGCAATTGCAAGTGGTGTGGCATGTTTTAATCCCAACAACACTATTTTTTCTGTTTCTTCGCCAAGGTTCAAGCAAATGTTTATGTATATGGCGGGATTAGATGACGAAGATGAGTTTGATAGAATGTCAACTGAAATGACAGTAAAGGGATATTCTGAAAAAATTTCCTGCCCGACATTACTTGCTACGGGTGAATTTGACCCGCTATGCCCCTTGGAGGACGCGGTTGAAGTTTTTGGAGACCTGAAATGTAGAAAAGAAATGTGGGTTATCGAAGATCAGTTTCACCCATTATGGGGAATTCCGAACCTAGGTAAGCTTGACTGTCATCATTATATTATGGACTGGCTACAACGTGTGCTGTTCTCTAAAAAACCCGATGATGGTGTAGCAGATGGGCGTATTGCCTATATCACTAATAAAGGCGATGGACCTTGGGGTAATTGCGAGTGGGAACCGCCAATTAGTGAAAATGATGCTTATTTCTAGAGTCATGGAAAATGTTTCAAAAAGGCGACTTGAAACAACCAAATGTCGCCTTTTTAAGTGTCAATATCAGAACAACATCATAGCCCTAATAGCTTTTCTGCGTTGCCACCAACAATTTTTGCAATATCTTCTTCAGTTAAAGAAGTAGTGCCAGTTACGTGACCAATAGGGTCATCCTCTGCCATATCGTATGGATAATCTGTACCCATTACAATTTTGTCAGACCCATAAATTTTAACGAGATAATCTAATTGCTCGTAAGTAAATACAACAGTATCAAAATATATCTTGCGCAAATATTCAGACGGTTTGTTTTTTATTATCTCACGACAATCTGGACGAGCACCCCATGCATGGTCTATCCGTCCTGCATAAGCTGGGAGATACCCCCCTCCATGAACAGCAAGAATTTTCAGATTTGGATACCTTTCAAGTGTTCCATCAAAAATTAAATGATGAATGGCAACAGTTGTATCCAATGGGTTTCCAATTACGTTATTAAAATAATGATTAAGAAAACGGTCTCCTTGTGGATATCCATTTGGATGCACGACGATTAATGTGTCTAGCTTTTCTGCAATTTCCCACATTGGATCGAGGCTTCTATCAGATAACTCTGTGCCGTTTACAGAACCCATTACTTGAAATCCCTTTAATCCTAACTCTTTAACGCCTCGTTCCATTTCCCGTGCTGCTGCGTCACCATCCTGAAGTGGCAGATGCCCTAGAGCGAGAAATCGGTCAGGACGCGACTCAGCAATAGAGGAAAATTTTTCATTAATTATTTGAATTGCTTTATGCCCAACAGAATTTCGGACCGAATAGTATGCCTGAAAAGGAACAGGGATAAGCACCTGCATATCAATACCTTGGCGATCCATATCTCTAAGACGCTGATCTAAATCTGTTAGATGAACAATTCTATCTTCCTGATTTTGCTTTACGTTTTGAACTGTGGTACGGGGATTGGTAAATCTAATGGCTGGAATAGCCATTGGATTTAAAATTCCATCTACTAAATCATGTGCTTCTTGAACATGAAGATGACAATGCGCATCAATTGTAAGACGTGACGGACGTGTTTCTGCTCCTGACTTACCATGCTCTCTAGCGGCGGTTGCACCATAAGGCCTTAATTCCATTTTTATCCTCCGAAAAACCAAAAAGTGTGCCATTTCCCGATTTATTTATTTTAAACAAAGAAACAGCTTGTTAATAATTACCTGCTTTATGTGCGATTTTTATCCACCCAGTTCAGCAAAATATCGCCAATATGCTACAAAAGCCAATATGCTACAAAAAATGCATACAAAACAACAGATTTTTTATACAAATGAAAATTAAATATACATTTTTGGTAATGTATACTTGATTTAACATTATGTTTATGGCGTCATCTGGCCATGGTAAATAAAATTATGACTGCTAAGCAAGCAGTCAAAAAATACATTAATAATTCAGATATGGTTTTTGTTGGCGGTTTTGGTCATGCGATTCCGTTTGCGATTGCGCAGGAAATCGTCCGTCAAAAAATATGTCAACTGCATTTAGTAAAAACAGGTGCTGATATAGTTTTTGATATGTTGGTCGCAAGTGGCTGTGCTCAAAGTTTGACCTGTGGGTGGTATGGAAATCCAGGCATAGGAGTAAGTTACATCATTAGCCAGGCAGTGGCCTCAGGCAAACTTAAATTAACTGAAAGTACAAATTTTTCTATGATGTTGCGCCTGCATGCAGGAAAACTTGGTATACCTTTCATCCCGTCTCCAATTTTGTCAGATGGTGACCTGGCTGACTCAATTTCTGAGGTAAAATCAATAATTTGTCCCTTTTCTAACACCAAAATTAAAGCACATGGCGCGTTAAATCCAGATGTTGCCATAGTTCATGCGCAACGTTCTGATATTAACGGTAACGTTCAGTTATGGGGCTCTATTGGTGACACGCTAGATGGTTGTGAAGCATCAAAGAAAATAATTTGTTCTGTTGAAGAAATTTGCGAGCAAGATGAGATCTTACTTTCACCACATCTCACAAAATTGCCGGCTCACAAAGTTGTTGCTGTAATTAAACAACCGTTTGGGGCATATCCGTCCTATTTACATGGTTTTTATCAACGAGATGAAAAATATTACGAAAATCATAGTACAAACAGCAAAGATACTTCGAAAGTACAGGAGTGGCTTGAATCAGTTGTTTTTCGTCATCATGATTTTGATAGCTATATTCAAAGTCTGCCAGATGAGCTAATAAGAGAGCTAAAATGGAGCGGTACATGAAAACTGAAACTCTGAACAAAAATAATCAAGGGCCTCTTGTATTAGACGATTCGATTTTGCAAACGCGCGCAGCTTTCATGGCAACAACTGAAATCACTGACCATCAAACAATTTTTGTGGGAATTGGTTTGCCATGCCTAGTTGCGCATATCACTCAAAATCATACAACACCAAATTGTCATCTTGTATTTGAGTCTGGCCTAACAGAAGTAGTCTGTAAAACCCAGCCTTTATCTACCGCGAGCGCCAACATTGCCAAAACCTCGAAAATGCATGGTTCAATGCTAGATGTATTTAGTATGCTTCAGCGAGGTGAAATTGATGTGGGGTTGTTGTCTGCAGCTCAAATCGATATTTTTGGGAATTTAAATAGCAGTAAATTAACTACAAATTCTGGAAAGATCATATCGTTGCCTGGGTCAGGAGGAGCTCACGATATCTCCGTATTGGCAAATAAGGTGATCGTTGTCATGCCAGCTGACCCGCGTCGTTTTGTAAATAATGTTGATTATATTACCTCCCCAAACAACCCATACCGTAATCGAAAGGGGGTTGTTGGAGTTGCTACTCCAGATGCATATTTTAGTTTTGAAACTGGGCAAGCGGTCCTGCAAAAAATTTATTCTGATAGGGATGCCGAAGAAATAAACGCCTCTTTAAATTGGGATACAAAAATCTCCTCAAAACTAGAAACGATTAGCCCGCCTTCAAATGAACTATTTAAAGATGCGAGTATATTTTTAAATACTAGCTAAATAGCCCCAGCTTTATTCCTTAAATGAATCAAATTATAATTAGATTTTGTATGGACAAATTTCTCACAATTGTTACACCCTAATGAAGAGATTATCGATAAACTATTGTTGCTAAGTAAAGCAGATTTTGGAGAGAGTAATGACTATCAGAGATTGTATAGCGCCAGATAGAAACCCACGAAAACCCGATATATCCCTACCGAGAGGTAGCATAGATACTCATGTGCATATTTTTGAAAGTCATTTTCCTTTATTTGAAGGAAGAGGATATAACCCGCCAGATTCTACATTGGAAGATTTAATACATCTGCACACGACTCTTGGCGTGGATAGAGTTGTTTTTACACAGCCGTCTGTTTATGGCGTAGATAATTCAGCTATTCTAAAGGGCATGAACGTTTTAAATGAGAAGATCCCGAATAAAGCTCGTGGTGTTTGTGCTATCAAAATGGATGTCTCAGAAAATTTTCTTCAAGAGTTACATGAACAGGGTATTAGAGGAGTTAGACTAAATCTAGATAATAAGGGCGGGATGCCACTTGAACTGGAAGACATTTCAAAGCTTGAAGACAAAATTAAAGGCTTTGGTTGGCATCTAGAATATTTATTCCCTGGCAAGGATATTGTTGAGTTGGAGCCCATATTATCAAATGCTTCTGTGCCTGTATCTATCGGGCATTTTGCCTACCAGCCTGCAACAGCCGGCATTAACGCAGATGGTTTCAAAACATTATTACGACTTGTAAAAGATGGAAACACCTGGATTAAAATTTCAGGCGCCAACCGCGTTAGTGAAACCGACCTTCCCCCCTATTCTGATGTTCTGCCAATGGCACGGGCTCTAGTTAAAGCAAATCCAGATAATGTAATGTGGGGGACCGATTGGCCTCACCCAAACAAATATGAAGTAAATCCCAACGATGGTGATTTGGTGAATTGGTTTGGTGAATGGATAACAGATGATGCAATGCGGACACGCATTATGGTAACTAACTCAGAAGCGTTCTACGATTTTGGCGCCTATCAAGGATAGTTAGTTTATTCCTAAATTTAAGGATACATTTTATTTTTAAATAATAGGGTGTATTCGCACTAAACTGGAGAATATCGATGGGAGAAGAAGTAAAAAAAGTTGCTCTTATAACTGGGGGCGGAAGTGGAATAGGAAGGTCTGCCGCGTTAGCACTGCAGAATGATGGTTTTCATGTTATCGTTTGCGGACGACGTGTTGAGCAGCTTGAAGAGACGGTATCTCTTGGTGTGTCTGACAAGCCGGTGATCAAAGCAATTGCAACAGATGTTACAAATGGTACCTCTGTTAAATCACTATTCTCACAAATAGAAAACAGCTATAGCAGATTAGATATCTTATTTAACAATGCAGGCATGGGTGCTCCTCGTGTTGAGTTGGATGAACTACCCGAAGATGCATGGCGTCAATGCGTAGACGTCAATCTAACTGGAAGTTTTCTATGTGCACAAGCAGCTTTTAAAATCATGAAATCCCAATCCCCTCAAGGGGGTCGGATTATTAATAATGGGTCTATCAGTGCTCATACGCCAAGACCCAATACCATTGCCTATACAGCCACAAAACATGCCATTACAGGCATGACAAAAACAATCGCTCTTGATGGAAGAGCCTATTCAATTGCTTGTTCACAATTAGATATAGGAAATGCAGATACAGCCATCGGAAACAGATTTACCAAAGGTGTTCCTCAAGCTAACGGCGACATCATGGTTGAGCCGGTTATTGAGTCTGACGAGTGTGGCCGTGCAGTATCCTACATGGCAGGCCTTCCTCTTGATACAAACATTCTGAACATGACCATAATGGCTACAAATATGCCATTTGTTGGAAGGGGCTAATCATATTAATGATAGCTGCTCTGGCTATTAATATTCCTCGCATATAGCTTTAAATGCATGGAAGACAAAAGATAAACTGGAAAAAAAGATGGATGATAAAAAAACTGGGATTAAACAAAATCTAACAAATTACGGAGATCTTGGTTTTTCCACATTTCTGCGTAAATCATTTATTAAGGGTCTTGGCTATTCTGATGCGATGCTTGATAAGCCTATTGTTGGAATAATAAATACGTTCAGCAACTACAATTCTTGCCATGGAAATATACCTGAACTTATTCAAAGCGTGAAAGCGGGTGTTTTAGCAGAAGGCGCGATACCTCTAGAATTTCCAACTATTTCCGTTCATGAAGCCTTTACCTACCCAACTTCAATGTATCTTCGTAATCTTATGGCAATGGATACGGAGGAGATGATTAGGGCGCAACCAATGGATTCATGTGTTCTAATAGGTGGCTGTGATAAAACAGTGCCTGCGCAGTTGATGGGTGCTTTAAGTGTGGATATGCCAATAGTACAACTAGTGACTGGGCCTATGCTAACGGGCTCTCACCGAGGCGAACGCGTTGGTGCCTGCACAGACTGTCGTAGATTATGGGCTAAATTTCGAGCAGATGAAATTGACGAAACAGAGATAGCTGAGGCAAATAATCAACTAGTACCCACTGTTGGCACCTGTGGAGTAATGGGAACAGCCAGTACAATGGCGATGATTGTTGAAACGCTGGGGTTAATGCCACCAGATACGTCCTGTGCGCCAGCTGTCTCTTCCGAGAGACGAAGAATTGCAGAAAAAACAGGTGAAATAGCTGTCGAGATTGCGAATGTGAAACGAAGACCAAGCAGTATTCTTTCCAAGCAATCATTCGAAAACGCCCTAATAGTTTTGCTTGCTATCGGTGGTTCTACGAATGGGTTAGTCCATCTAACAGCAATTGCTGGACGGATGGGCATTCAGCTGGATATGAATTCATTCGATGCTTTATCTAGAAATATTCCGGTAATTGTAGACTTAAAGCCCTCTGGTGAAGGGTATATGGAGGACTTATACAAAGCTGGCGGACTCCCACGTATTCTTTTAGAGTTAAAAGATAAGTTACATTTGGGAGTGTATACCATTACTGGAAAGACGTTGGGACAAATAATTGAAGAAACCAACTTTTCATGGAAACAAAATATCGTGAAAACTGCTAAAAATCCTATTTACCATGAGGGTGGCATGGCTGTTCTTAAAGGAAATCTAGCACCAAATACAGCTATTATCAAACAATCTGCAGCTAGTGACTCCCTGCTCACACACACTGGAAAAGCAGTCGTATTTGACGGACTTGAGGACTTGGCAAACAGAATAGACAGAGAAGACTTAGATGTTAATAAGGAAGACATTCTAGTCTTGAGATATATCGGCCCAAAAGGAGCACCAGGAATGCCAGAAGCAGGCTTAATACCGATCCCTAAAAAGCTAGCGAAACAGGGAGTAAAAGACATGGTGCGCATATCTGATGGTCGAATGAGTGGTACGGCATCTGGGACAATAATTCTGCATGTTTGCCCTGAGGCAGCAGATGGCGGTCCACTTGCACTGGTAAAAAGTGGAGATATGATTAGCCTTGATGTAGGTTCTAGGAGTCTGCACCTTCACGTAAATGACGACGAACTTTTAAGCCGACGTAAATCACTTGATCTCAGCAGATTTACTTCAAAACGTGGATATCATAAATTATATATGGAACACGTGTTACAAGCAGATAAAGGGGTAGATTTTGACTTCCTTGTCTAAGGATGTCTGTACGAACAAGATGGCTAGATGGCTGAGAAAATTGAATGAAATCCAATAAAATTATTGGCGCTTTATGGATGGTACTCACAACCATTTGTTTCTCCCTCACTTTGACCATAGTGCGATACATTGGAACAGATATGCCAGCTACCCAAGCGGCCTTCATAAGATATTTGTTGGGCGCATTTTTGTTAGCGCCTTTCTGGTTGCCGGTAATCCATCGATTACTGTATACTGAAAAAAAACAAAGCGAAAAAAAACTATTAATTCAACGAAATAACTTAGTTTTCTTTATGATGCGTGGCACAATTCACAGTATAGCTGTGATTTTATGGTTCTATGCCACAATTCACATACCAATTGCAGAAGTAACTGCCATTGGATATTCAATTCCTCTATATGTAACTGCTGGAGCAGCTTTGTTTTTTGGTGAAAAAATGAAGTACTATCATGTAATTGCTCTTACTGTAGGTTTTCTTGGTGCTATGATAATTATACGACCAGGTTTTCAAGAAATCTCAATGGGACAGTTAGCTCAGATATTTGCATCCCCTATATTTGCCACTTCCTACCTTATGGCGAAGCGACTCTCATTTAATGAAAGCTCAATAGTGATTGTTGGAATGCTAAGTCTATTTGTTTCTATTGCCCAAGTGCCAATGGTTTTGTTCATCTGGGTGACCCCGAATTTAACTGATGTAATTTATCTTGGATTGGTGGCATTTTTGGCGACTACCGGCCATTACGCCATGACACAGTCGTTTCGACTTACACCCATGACAATTAGCCAGCCAGTGACCTTTTTGCAACTAATTTGGGCAACAATTATGGGTGTTTATCTATTTGGAGACAATTTTGATATCTATGTGATATTAGGTGGCGCTATGATAACACTAGCAGCCACTGTGATTGCTTACTACGATACAAAAACTCACCATTATCAATCTAACTAATCTCAAATAGTTTCTTAAATTGTTCCCTTAGCATATTTTTTTGCACCTTTCCCATACTATTTCTAGGCAGAGAGGAAGCAAATTCAATATGTTTAGGGCGTTTGTAATATACAAGGTGACCAGACACATAATCTTGAATACCCTCTTTAGTTAGAGAAGCTTCCTCTTTTTTTACAATGACTGCAACCACTGCCTCTCCAAAATCTTCGTGATTTACTCCAATAACAGCGCTTTCTATTACATCTGACAACTCATCCAGAACAAGCTCAATCTCTTTAGGGTAAATGTTAAATCCACCTGAAATGATAAGATCTTTCTCTCGACCAACTATGGAGATGTAACCGTCACTATCACGACTAGCAAGGTCACCAGATATAAAATATCCATCTTCGCGAAAATCTGCGGCTGTCTTTTCTGGATTCTGCCAATAGCCCGTAAATAAATTAGGACCTTTAATCTCAAGACTACCCACTTGACCTTCAACAACTTCCTCATTCATTTCTTCGGAAACGATACGAACTTTTATATCCTCAAGCGGTATTCCAATAGTACCCGCCTTTCTTATACCTTCGTATGGGTTCGATGTAACCATGTTGGCCTCTGTCATACCATAGCGCTCTAATATTGCGTGACCAGTTTGATTGCTCCATTCTTTGTGAGTTTGAGCTAACAGGGGTGCAGAGCCAGAAATAAATAACCGCATATTTTTGGCGGAAGATGATAACTCGGGGTGTTGAAGAAGTCGGGTGTAAAATGTAGGAACACCCATTAATGACGTTGCAGATGGCATCGCTTTAATAATGTTATCTGCATCAAATTTCTCCATAAATAAAAGCTCTGCACCACTTACCAATGCTACATTTGTTGCAACGAATAGTCCATGTGTATGAAATACCGGCAGCGCGTGAATAAGAACATCTTGATCAGTAAATTTCCACTCTTTACAAAGAATTAAGGCATTTGAACTTAGCGCTCTGTGGGGGATCATCGCACCTTTTGGTTTTCCTGTAGTGCCCGATGTATACAAAATAGCGGCGATATCTTCTTCTTTTCTAGAAACAACATCTATGAATTTAGCATCTCTACTATACACCTCTTCATAAAATGTTCCGGTTTTTTCTAAGCCTAGCGTATAAAAAAAAGGCACTTCCAATTTATCTGCAATCTTAGTCAATGACTGAGCGCGCTCAGTCATACATATAAATATTGTCGGCTGAGAGTCACTTAAATAGTAAGAAACTTCTGTATCTGTGAAGTCTGGATTTAATGGTATATAAATACCGCCAGCCATAATTGTAGCAATGTATAAACATAAACTATCAGTAGTCTTGGGTGATTGGACAACTATTCTATCACCAGCTTTAATACCTACCGCAATAAAAAATGCACAATAGAGCTCACAAGTGGAAAAAAATGACTTTATTGTTATTCGAGTATCGTCTTCTAAATAACGAATAAATGTATTATTAGGAGAATCATTCAAGCGAGAGGCTAGAGTTTTAACAAGGGAATTAGAAGAATAAAAAGGAGATACTGACATGGAAGCTTCCCTCAAAACCTTAATATGAAATAATTAACAATTGTTATGTTAAAACCCATAACAGCCGTTTCTGTTAGCTATTGCTTGAATAATAGCTTTTACCGATTAAAACAACATTTCTTTATTTTCTAACAAATAACAAAACACTGTTACTTTTTTTATAAATTTACCATTTTATTGTTGATCTACGAGAATGCAGTGCTAAGATTTTTATCGATAATCTTGGTTTTAAAAACTTTGATAAGTCACAACGGGGGAAAAAATGGCTGCGACCGCTAAAAAGAAACCTAACAGATCTCCATTTGGGCAGACTGTTATTGACGGGAAAAATGTCACAAAAGTTTTTGGTGAAACAGTCACAGCGCTCGAAGGTGCCGATTTCAATATTAAAGCTGGTGAATTCATTTCGCTAGTTGGTCCCAGTGGGTGCGGAAAATCGACACTCCTTCGTTTGGTGGCAGGACTAATTGAAAAAACCAGCGGCGATCTGACCGTAAATGACGAAGTAGTAACAAAACCTCGAACGGATATTGGAATGATGTTTCAGAAAGCTGTTCTTCTTGATTGGCGAACAGCTATTGAAAACGTTCTGCTTCCGTCAGAAATTCAACACCGAATCACTCAAGATGATAAACAAAAAGCTATGGCATCTTTAGACCTGGTGGGACTTAAAGGATTTGAATTTCATTTTCCAAAGCAATTATCTGGCGGAATGCAGCAACGAGTGGCACTAGCGCGTCTTATACAAACCGGTGCAAACATTATGCTAATGGACGAGCCTTTTGGGGCATTGGACGAATTTACTAGAGAGCGACTTAATGTTGAGTTAATGCGTATTGTTGGTGAATTAAAAGCAACAACGCTGTTTGTCACACACAATATCCAAGAAGCAATTTACCTCGCTGACCGGGTCTTAGTAATGACCCCACGTCCTGGGCGTATAGCTAAAATTATCGATGTAAATTTCGAACGCCCAAGAGACATTTCTATACAAACTAGCCGTGAATTCAATGTCATTGTTGAGGATGTAAGAGATACGTTGGGGAGCCACTAAATTAATGTCTTATTCAACAACCGACCAAACTAAACATATAAGTATATTTAGAACACTCCCGGTTCATTTACTAATTTTTGTCTGCCTAATTATTTTGTGGGAGATGACAAATCTTTTTGGCTTTGAGGACCAAATACAAGCAGATATGATAGCTCCTAGACCTACCAATATAGTGCTGGCAATGATTGATATTTTTATAATCGATCAAACAGTGTGGAAACACCTTATATCTACTTTTCAAAAAGCCCTTCTTGGGGCAAGCATAGGAACGGCGATTGGCATGGGGCTCGCTATATCAGCCACTCTTAGTGTAACATTTAGAAAATATATCAAACCGTGGATTATTCTTATGGAGGCCACACCCAGAATAGCTGTTGGCCCTATTTTCGTAGCTCTTTTGGGCTTTGGTCTATGGGCAGCTGTTGCTTTGGCTGCACTTGTTGCTTTTTTTGGGCCGTTTGTAAATACTTTTCAAGGTTTAATGGAGATAGATGAAGAAGCTGAAGAAATGTTTCGCTCACTTGGAGCATCAAAATTTCAAACTTTTTGGAAACTAAGATTTGCTTCAGCTATGGAATTAATTT
>CACOCY010000013.1 GCA_902625725.1 uncultured SAR116 cluster alpha proteobacterium
CTGCGCTTCTTGCAGACTCTCCAATTTGCTGAAGAACTTCCATTCCTTCAGGCCCAAATTTTTCAAATAAGGCAACTTGGGGTTTTATAGCGGGAACCCGGTTTTGTGCCGCTTCAATGCAAGATAACGAAAATGATTCTATTTTCTTTATTTGTTGTTTTTTATTAGAGCTTTTAAAAAAGTCTGGCATTAAGGACATATGGGGGTCTATGCCGACACACAAAGGTGTTTGAAATTTCTTTAATGCCAATGATAACCTATCCCCAAATGGCTCTTTATTTTTTGCCGCCTTCATTGAAAATTAAATATCCTGCTCCGCATCTGATATCTTAATCATACTACTAGCTGCTCCATAACTTGATAACAAACTGCTTTGTTCTGTGAGCGCTTCCTTACCAAGCCCCACTTTTTATTGATTTCAATCATAATCTGTGGCTCAAAACCGTTTGTATGAGCTTTAGAATACATATTGTGTATATGTGCCATATGCGCTCAGTTTTACTTTTTAGGCGTTTATTCGCTCAATAAATGGTGATAATTGATATGCAATTGTATTAGTAGATATTGTTAACAAAGACAAAGTAAAATAATCGCCTAATGTTTCTATAAATTTTTCTTTAGCTGACTCTGTTGATTGAGATTATTTTCGGTTTGATATTTTTTTTTCCATTCAGAATAGGGTATTCCATAAATTATCTCTCTTGCTTCCTCTTGAGACATTGAAATTTCTTTTGCGTTAGCAGCATCTTGGTACCAACCCGAGAGGCAATTTCTGCAAAATCCTGCTATGTTCATTAAATCAATATTTTGAACATCTGTTCTATTTCTTAGATGAGACACAAGTCTTCGGAAAGCTGCTGCTTGGAATTCGATTTCCTCTGGGTTGTTTTTCTTTTTAATAGTCTTATTCATAGTATAATTCCCTAGTGTAATGTGCGCGTATTACTCATGTCCTGATATTATAATATCATGTTTTGATAAATAATGTGATTTTTTCATTTAAACTTGCTCTTCAATGTGAAAAAAGAAAATTTAAAAACTGTATTTAAAAATCTTTGCTTATGCTAATAAGTTTTAATATTATTACTTTTAAACAAACAAGAGTAACGAATGAAAAAAGAGCCATTTATTTCTCAAGATCAAAGTGCGGATAAGTTTGAGCGTATAAGGCGTGCACACCAATCTGAGATTGCAGAGGATTACGTAGAGATGATTTCAGATTTAATAGTTGAAACGGGCGAGGCGCGCGCGGTAGATTTAGCTTCCCGTTTTGGAGTAACTAGTCCTACTGTAAACGCAACTATCCAAAGGCTACAAAGAGAAGGCTTGGTGGAGAGTAGGCCATATAGGTCTATATTTTTAACACAAGCGGGTAGAAAATTAGCTGAAGCAAGCCGTGAAAAGCATCAAGTTGTCCGTGATTTTTTGGTCGCTATTGGGGTTAATGAAGATGTGGCAGAGCAGGATGCAGAGGGTGTAGAACATCATGTAAGTGAGCAGACGTTAAATAGATTTAAGGAGTTTTTGCGTTTAAAGTCATGAGACTCTGCAAATGATACATCAATGTTCTTTTGTTATGAAAAAATAGACATTTAATTATTTCCTAAGTAAATATAGTAATTTCGATACTTTTCTTTAGCAATTTCATGGTTGGATGTTCCTATCATGCCTACCCATTCAACGCCATCTATTGCTGGTACTTCCTCTTTTTCACTTAGTGCTATAATAGGTGAGGGGGTGCTTTTATTATAGTTAAAATTCAACTCGAAGTGATTGCTTGGTTTGTTATCACTGTCATGAACCACAATATGCACAGGCTCTTCATGGAAGTACCATTTTAAAATAGAGGCTGTAGCCCTTCTATCAGCGATAATTGTTTTTGCTTCATGTAAATTGACTTGCATCCCCAAGTCTTTCGCTAGGGAACCCCATCCTCTCACCCTTCTTAATGGGTCAGAGTCAGGTGTTAGTTCTCCTAAATGACCAACAATTACCACGCTAATAATGGTTATACTAAGCACTGCATTAATAAAAATAGTTACTGCACTAAATGTTTGTCTTGTAAAATTACCAAGCCACCCTGCAACTAACAAAGTTGCAGCGGGGTAAGCAGCAACTGCCCAATTTGCATTTGCTTCTTTAACATAAGCTTGAATTGATATAATTAGAAATATTGGAATAGAGAATACGAGCAGAAACAAACTATGTCTTTCCCGTTTAAATATTGCTGTAAAAAAACAAACAAGACTGAGCGGACCAAATACAAAAAATTGCCCCTGCCAAAATTCCTTCACTTCATTAAACGAATAAGACGGTTGAGATAAATTAGCATTTTCGGATAAATGTAGGATAGTAACTAAACCATTATTTAAATTCCAGATTAGATTAGGTGATATCACAATTAAAACACCCACATTTAATGTGACGAAACACAAAAATCGTTTAGAATAGGAAGACACATGGGCGGTCATCAGCCAAAGGCTTACACACAGCATAAAGTATATTCCTGCATATTTTGAGAGTAGAGCAAGACCCACTAATAAGCCTGCAATTAGATATATTCGAGCAGATAAATGCGTCACTGAATTAGATGGTAAAATAAGATATAGTGCCAAGCACCAAAATAATAACATAGGAGTATCTGTTGAAATCACAGAGCTACCCAGACCCACTGCTGGCATTAGAGCCCATAATAATGCTGATATTCTGCCTATCCTTGATGCTTTTGGTGAGTCGTCATACAATTTGTATGCGCATCTCCACAAAATAAGAGTAATTAAAAAATGTATTAATGGGGCGAATATTCTAACGCTAAAACTGCTGTGTCCAATAATACTATCGGAAACCCCTATTATCCATGCTATCAATGGCGGCTTTGAATAATATCCAAACGTCAGAGCCTGGCTCCAAACCCAATATTGTGCTTCATCCACCCCGAGTTCTAGTGGAGTTGTAAAAATGGCGAAAAGGCGAGCACCTAACAAGAATACTAAACTTGCTAAAGTAAAAATGTCTGCATTTGTCCAGCTATAAGATGCATGTCCTATACCCTGATGTGTAAAATGTCTCTGAAAACGATTGACCATTATTATTTGTCTCAGTTTTTTTAGATGCGATGCAGTTTTAAAAAACTTTAAAAGATTTATATTGAGATTATGTTTTAAATTTATAATATCAATTTTCTCATGAAAATGAGATAAAATCAAATCTGCTTGTTAAATTGAAATGTTTTCATTTAAGTGTTTTTTTATTAATTGAATTGGTGAGTTCGTATGGAAAAGGGTATTTTAGCAGAAATAGAGGAAATAATAGATGAGTTCTCATTTTTTGACGATTGGGCAGATAGATATCAACATTTAATTGACCTCGGTAGGAAGTTGCCAAGCATTCCAAATAAATATAAAAACGAGTCCTATAAGTTATCTGGCTGCCAGTCCACTGTATTTTTTGTTGCCAAAAAGACAGAGGACGATTTAATTCAGTTTAAAGCACAATCCGATGCTGCAATAGTTCAAGGTCTAGTCGCACTTATTCTTCGTGTTTACTCAGGACGGTCTGCAAATGAGATAATAGATACTAGTCCTGACTTTTTGACACAAATTGGACTTGATAAGCATCTTTCTCCAACTAGAAAAAACGGTTTGGCGTCGATGATTTCAAAAATCAAATCGTCAGCTATGGAATTAAGGTAGATAACTTTCTCTCTGGGTCTATATATATTTGGTTTGAAATTATTATGCTGCTTATTCATAGCATTTAGTGTTAATTTGCTTCCCGTTCAGCTCTTGGAGTGCATCCATAAGTTTCACGATAGCATTTTGAAAAATGAGAAGCAGAAATGAAACCACATGCAAGGGCTACTGATAAAATTGACATCGACGTTTGACGGAGTAAATAGCGTGCTCTAGCTAGTCGCAAATTCAAATAATGTCTGGTAGGTGTAACTTGCATATATTTTTTAAAAAGTCTTTCCAATTGTCTAGTGGATAATTCAGCCTGGTCTGCAAGTTCTGTTTGGGATAAAGGTTCCTCTAAATTAGCCTCCATATTAGCAACTACCATTAATAGCTTTGGGTGTGATACACCAAGGCGGGAGCGCAATTCAATTCGCTGCCGGTCATGACTATCTCTGATTCTGTCGTGAATAAAAGTTTCAGAAATTTCTGCTGCTAATTTAGCTCCATGCGCTTGCGAAATCAAATGCAACATCATATCAAGTGCAGCTGTTCCTCCACAACAGGTTACGATAGAGCCGTCAATTTCAAACAAATTGTTAGTGATTTCTAAATGTGGAAACTCTTCACGCATTGCATCTATGTTTTCCCAATGAATCGTGCACTTTCTATTATCTAGCATTCCTGCTTTTGCTAGAACATAAGTTCCACTGCAAATAGCGCCCACTATGATACCATTTCGGGATAATTTCCTGACTATTGAGAGGGTTGCTTTGTCCACATGCTTTTCGACGTTAGTTCCACTACATATTAGTATAAGCCTACAGCCAAATAGTGCATCAACATCATCGGTTACGGATACCTTGAAACCATTTGAAGCCTTTGCACTTATATCGGATTTATGCACAGTAACCCAATTAAAAATTGGCCGCTCTCTAAGGCGGTTTGCTGCCCTCAAAGGCTCTATAGCAGCGGAAAAAGCAAGTAGTGAAAAGTCATTTAATATTAAAAATCCAATCCTGACTGGTTCAGACTCGGAATATGGTTTTAAAATATCTTTAATGGGGTCGCCTCTCAATGGGATTTCCTACTAGCAAGTTTATAGGTTGTACCAATATCTAATCTTTTATTAATATGAAACAAATATCTTAAATATTTATCATAATTAGATAAAGAAAAAGTTAAGGGCGGTTTTTGTTCACTTGATGTCGAATAGACAACGTCATAAAAAAAATCAGTCGTTTAAATCCATCTAAAAATCTAGCTTTAACTTGTCTTCAACTTGGTAATGCTGTTTAAAACTAATTTGATTAAAGGAAAAATAATGAGTGATATAGATATTGCAAGGAATACCATAGTAAAGCCAATATCCGAAATAGCGAATAGTCTAAATATTCCGGAAAATGCGTTGGTACCTTTCGGACGTGATAAAGCAAAAATAGGACTTGAATGGTTAGAACAACAACCAAAACGCGATAACGCGAAACTTATATTGGTGACTGCAATTAACCCAACCCCAGCAGGAGAAGGGAAAACAACAACTTCGGTTGGCTTGGGAGATGGTTTAAATAGGATTGGGAAAGAAGCGATAATTTGCCTTCGAGAACCCTCACTTGGGCCATGCTTCGGTGTAAAAGGTGGCGCCGCTGGCGGCGGTTACTCTCAGGTTGTTCCGATGGAGGATATTAATCTTCATTTTACAGGAGACTTCCATGCCATTACATCCGCTCACAATTTGCTTTCAGCGATGATTGATAATCATATTTATTGGGGAAACAGCCTTAAAATTGATAGTAGGCGTATTGTTTGGCGGCGTGTTATTGACATAAATGACCGAGCCTTGAGGCAAAATTTAGTTTCTCTGGGTGGTATTTCAAATGGATTTCCAAGAGAATCCGGGTTTGATATTACAGTTGCTTCTGAGATAATGGCCATCTTGTGTCTTGCGAACGACATTAAAGATTTGCAAAAGAGACTAGGTAACATTATTATTGGATATCGTCGTGATCAATCCGCTGTTTACTGCAGGGATGTTAAAGCGGACGGTGCAATGACTGTTCTATTGAAGAGTGCCATTCAACCGAATTTAGTTCAAACATTAGAGTCCAACCCCGCTTTGATTCACGGGGGGCCTTTTGCAAATATAGCGCATGGATGTAATTCTGTAATAGCAACAAAAGCGGCGCTAAAGTTAGGGGATTATGTTGTTACTGAAGCAGGTTTTGGCGCTGATCTCGGCGCTGAGAAGTTTTTCGATATAAAATGTCGTAAAGCTGGTTTAAGCCCATCTTGCGTAGTGCTTGTTGCTACCCTGAGGGCCCTTAAAATGAATGGAAATGTCAGTAAAGCTGATTTAGGTAATGAGAACCTGGGCGCTATTAGGAGAGGAAGCTCCAATCTTCTCAGGCATTTGGAGAATCTAAAAAAGTTTGGAGTTCCTGTGATAATTGCGATTAATCATTTTTTCACTGACACAGATGATGAAATAGAACTTTTAAAGGAAATCGTGGACCAAGCCGGTGCGATAGCCGTGGAATGTAGACATTGGGCCCAAGGGTCAGAGGGAACAGAAGAACTTGCAAAAAAAGTGGTTGAAATATGTGATGAAGGGCAAGTAAATTTTAAATACCTATATCCAAACTCGATACCACTTATCGAAAAGATAAATAAGATTGCAACTGAAATATATCGCGCAGCGAAGGTTGTTGCTGACAAAAAAATTCTTCAACAATTAGCTGAGTGGGAAAAAAATGGTTATGGAGACTTACCGGTCTGTATGGCAAAAACACAATATTCTTTCTCTTCTGATCCAACATTACTAGGTGCTCCGGAGGGCCATACTATGCCAATAAGAGAGGTTAAGCTGTCTGCAGGAGCTGGTTTTATAGTTGTAATTTGTGGAGATATTATGACTATGCCAGGATTACCGCGTGCCCCCGCAGCAGAAATGATTGGCATAGGCGGTCAAGGTCAAGTTGAGGGACTTTTTTGAAAAAGCAATATTTTTATAGTCAATTAATAATATTTTTCATACCAGCTAGGTAAGATTTGGTCTATGATCTGTTGGAGCTAAGGGTTTTATGATAAACAATAAACACCAAACTGCTGTGATTACCTCATTCAGTAACAACGAGATAAAAAAATTACGCTCATTGCATGAACGTAAGTATAGGAAACAGTCAGGTTGGTTTCTTGCAGAAGGTCTACGTATTTGTACAGAGGCATTAAAGCAGGGATTTGCTCCAAAGATGCTAATTTATGAAGAAGGTCGACAATCAGACCCTTTAATATCAGACTTAGTTTTTGAATGTGAAAAAGCCGGTGGGAGAGTTTTGCCTGTAAAACGCTCATTACTAGTAAAAGTAAGTAATAAGAATAATCCTCAAACTGTCATAGGCGCTTATGCACAATTTACAACAAACCTCTTAGACATTAAAACGGAAGATACAAGATGTTGGGTAGCGCTGGATAGGGTTCGTGATCCCGGAAATTTAGGCACAATTATGAGAACAATGGATGCTGTAGCAGCAGATGGACTTATTCTGATTGATGATTGCACAGATCCATTTTCCGTGGAGTCTGTGCGCGCCTCGATGGGAGCTATTTTTAGTTTAAAAATCACCTATTGTACTAGCAACGAATTTTTTTCTTTTAAAAATTTTTTTAATGGACAAATAATTGGAACGGATCTTGAGTCAAAAGTTGATTATAGATCGGCTGAATGGAAAAGTCCTTGCGTCATCCTTATGGGAAATGAGCAATCAGGTTTGTCAGATCAGCTGAAAGAAACATGTGATCAGCTTATAAAAATGCCAATGCTTGGTAGTTCTGATAGTTTAAATCTTGCTGTTGCTTCTGGGATCAGTTTATATGAATTTCTTCGTCACCAAGCTGATTACAATGGATGTAAACAAAAGATATAAATCTGACTTTTTTGTCTATAACCCACACCACCTGACATATATCGCTTGTCCAATGGCCCTAGCCGGTTTGCCTGAAAGTGAATAATCCTCTTTAATTGCAATTTCCCCTGAGTTAATTTTGCCTCCAAGGGATGCAAAACTGTTTTCCACTGTAGAGTGAATCGAAATTATAGAAATCCTAATAGCATAGATAGTTGCAACCAAAAATAAGGGCGTGGTAGAAATCAGAATTTTGCAATCAGATAGTAAGCGTGGGAGATTCTCGTGAAGATGCCACACCTCTCCTCTTGGGCCTCTTCCATATTTTGGAGGGTCTAATATAATACCATCATAAGTATTTTTCCTTCTAATTTCACGCTGAACAAATTGCGAAGCATCCTCCGTGATAAACCGAATTGGTGCTTTATCTAAGTCACTTAAAGCTCGATTATCAAAGGCCAACTGAATGGCTTTTTTGCTTGCATCAATGTGAGTAACCTCTGCTCCAGCATTTGCAGCGTGCAAGCTTGCAATTCCGGAATAGGCGAATAGATTTAAAATCTTCGGTGCGCGTTCATTAATTTTAATAAATTTTTTTATCTTTTTTTCACACCATTGCCAATGCACAGATTGTTCAGGAAAAAACCCTAAGTGCCTGAATGGGGTGGGCATAGCAAAAAAATGAATATCCTCAAATTGCATTTTCCATTTATCTGGTAGTGTGCTTTTTAAACTCCAGGTTCCACCTTTTTCGCTATCTTTTCCTGATGTGATGAAATGGCCATCAGCTGACTTCCATTCAGTATTACTGAGTTTTGGGGACCATAAGGCTTGCGCTTCCGGTCTGACAAAACGATAAGAGCCAAATTGCTCTAATTTTTGACCATCACCAGAATCTATTAATTTATAATCCTGCCACCCAGAGGGGTATAAATGTTGTGAAATCTTTGGTTGCGAAATTTTCATGATTTGTAGTTATGACGAACAATATTTAGGTAGACAACCCTCATATTCATGAAAAAATTTGCTTTATCAAACCTTAATAGGATAAATTAATAAAATTTCACTTTTTGAGCCGATTTGCTAAATCAAAACATCAGAGACAAAAATGGACAAGACTGACAAAAAAATCCTGACTTTATTACAGCAAGACTCAGCGCAACCTTTATCAGATATAGCTCGAAAGGTAGGTTTATCTGTAACACCATGTTGGAGGCGAATACAAAAGCTAGAAGAAGACGGTATAATTAGAGGTCGTGTTGCTTTACTTGATGCAGAGAAGCTAGGTCTTGGAATGTCCGTTTTTGTAGCGCTAAAAATAACGGAGCACTCCTCAGAATGGTTAAACAATTTTGCTTTAAAAATATCTGAATATGATGAAGTTGTGGAGTTTTATAGAATGTCGGGAGATGTTGATTATATGCTTAGAGTTGTGGTGAAAAATATGGCAGCATATGATACATTTTATAAAAAATTGATATCTGATGTATCCCTGAAAGATGTAAGCTCTTCTTTTGCAATGGAAGAAATTAAATACACTACAACGCTTCCTATAAATCGATTATAAAAACTCTATTTTAATTTACTTCTCCGCCCAGATAATAGAAGTGAGTTTTTCGACGAAAACCTGCTTTGAAAATCTTTTTTCTTTTATAACCTGTTTTGCCCTTTTCTGATATTTGTCCCTTTTCTCTGGATTTTGTATGAGTGTTTTTAAACAAATTAACATTTCATCATCGTTAGAGGGCTCAAAAAAAAGTGCATTTTGATTACCTTTGCAAATCCATAAAGGACCGTTTGTACTAGATGATACCACAGCAATACCGTATTGCATCATTTCAGGTAATATATAACCAAAAGGCTCGTCGAGAGAGGGGAGGCAAAAAATATCTATTGAGGGCGCCAAAGTTTCTACATCTGTCCAACCAGTAAATCGGACAGGATTTCCCCTGCTTTTTGAAAATGCTCGAAGACTTTTTGATAAAGGTCCATCACCAGCAAGAACAAAATCAATTTCAGGGAATTCTTCTTTAATTCTTGCGGCTACATCGATAAATGTTTTAAATCCCTTTTTGTCAACAAACCGTCCAGCTGCTCCTATCGTCAGCTTTTGTTTTGTTTTAATTTCATTTAAAGTTTTTTTCTGTGGTTCAAAATAATGAGGTAAGTGATAGATACTTTCTTCACATCTGCCAGATTTTTTGGCTTTCTCAACTGCGTTAGGTGATAAGCAAATTAGGCAGTCCGCATGTTTGAACTGTTCGGGTTTATCATTATGACAAATACCGATTACTTTATCACTATATTTCTTCATAATTTTGCATATAAAACCGTTATGGACAAAAGATATATTAAATGAGTGGTTTTGAAACTGTTTAATAGGCAACAAAAATCCCCTTCGAATAAGCGTTTTTTGTTGCCATGACATCCTTATATGATGGGGGATGTCTTGGCCTTGGTTAAGATTTAATGGCAAAGGGGCAAAATAAAGATTTTCAAGTTGGGGTATAGGCACTAGAGCGGAAAGATACGCTTTAAAGGCTTTTTGAATGCCACCTGGTTTATCATCACTTGTAACATGTAATATTTTCATAAAAACATCTTTTCTAATTTAAGCATATAACAATACAAGAATGATGGAAATACCAAGCACACCAATACCAATTACTTCAAGCAGAGTAATTTTCTCTTTTAGAAAAAGCCATGAAAACAAAATTGATATAATTAACTCGATTTGACCGACAGCGCGAACCGCACCAAGATGAAAAATAGCGAATGCGAAAAACCAAGCCGCTGTCGAAATAGCTGCAGTTATCCCTATAAAAAAACCAGTCCTCCAATTCTGAAGGCAAAGCGTTAATTGAGTAGGCTGCTTAAAGATAAGATAGCTGCCAAGAATGGCTGTTTGCAGGGAAATTGCAATTGCAGCCGTAAAACTAGCATCTAGCATGAGTAGGTCACCGTTTAAAAGGATCGTTGCTTTGAAGTAAAAAATATTTGCCAACGCAAGACATGCTCCAGAACCAAGTCCCAAAAAATGAGAAGATGAAAAAAACAAATGAGCTTTATTACCATCTGCGAACTCAACTTTTTGATAGCTTAAAAGCGCAATTCCAAATAAGCCCATGGCAATTGCAAAGATAGTCGAGTAGCTCGCAGCATAACCGATTAAAATGGACTCTAGTATAGCTGTTTGGAGAATCTCAGTTTTTGAAAGCGCAATTCCAATCGCATAATTTCGATGATTAAACATCATAATCAATAAAATCGTAAATGCGATTTGGAGAATAGCTGCGAAGGCAACAAAAACGAAAAATAAGAGGGATGTTTCTGGAAGACTACTGCCAGTTTTTATACAAATATAGAGTGTCCATAGCCACGCGAATGGAATGCCGAAAATGAAACGGCTAAAACTAGCACCCAACTCCCCTATCCGTGGGATTAACAACTTCTGACAAACAGTACGCAAGGATTGCGCAAGTGCAGCGATCAACGCAATAATTGCCCATGATTCCATTTTTGACTTCTAAAGTATTATCTTAAATAAATCCAGCTTACTAAGATATTTATGTGTTAGGTGTGATTTTGGGGGTAACACTTACATCACTAAGGTCGAGCACTTTAGATTTTTTTTCTTTTTTAACTTCTATCATCTCATTCAAAATGCTGTCGAGATCCTCTCTCAGAATTTTGTTCAGTATGTTTTCTATGTACAGTTTTATTTCTTGTGATAATTTGGTTTCGGAGAACAAATTTTCGCTTTTTTTAGTCAAAGAAACTTTTAATTCCTGGTTTTTATTTTTTGATATGTCTTCATTTGCGTCAGATACAGCCATTTTTATCTCGCGCATTACGCTGTTTACTTTAGTAAGCTCTAAAAAATTAGATTCAGAATTAATTTCGCTTTTTTCTTCGATTTTTCCTAACAAAACGGCTATTTCCGCGTCCTTCAGAAGTAGTTGAAGCTGATACAGTTGGTTAACAAATGCTGAACTTAAATCAAACTTATCAAAAGTTTTTCCCAAAGATGACCTTTCTGCATGTGGTACTTTGGATAAAATATTGCTTATAAAAGGTGCACTTGAGTTGAAAGCTTCTATTGAAGCGATTGTTTTCAAGGATTTCATATTATCAAAGATAAGTTCTTGTTTATTCATTAGGTGATCTCAAAATAAATATTAATTCTTATATTAGTATTATTCACTTTATTTGACTAGGCTAAAAATTTATATCTTGGAGTGGTCTATCTCTTTTATTGTTAATAAGTCGAGGTTGATTTATAAATTTGCAAAAGATTTTAGTAAGAATGTGATTATAAGGAGTGTTTATGTCATTATTTTACAGACTTTGTGAGCGGCACGAAAATTTTTTTCAGCACAGTCTCTTTAACCAGAAAACCACCTTACTTACTATAATCTTTTGTATTATTCTGGGGTCCATAGCTTCATATATGAATTTTCATGCAAGGCACATAAATTGGCAAATCTGGGAACAAAACAAAGAAGAATTTTTTTATGAAAATACTCCCTTATTTACAACTATGGATGCTGGTTATTTTCTTGGAATAGCTGGATACCTAAAATCAGGAAAAACCCTTGAAGAATATCAATCTTTACGTGTGTATCCAAAAAACCAAAATAAGCAAACATCGTTAAAAATTTCAAAAAACGAGGCTCCATTATTGTCAAAAGTAATAGCCTTCTTTGCTAAAGATTCCTCCCCTCAAGAATTGTTAATAGCAGGAAATAAAATGCTTCCATATACAGCGGCCATTACAGCGATTGCTATTTTAATTGCTTTTGGGGTCACTGGGTATTGGATGGAGGGTTCAATTGCAGCTGCTGGAGGCGGGTTATCACTTGTCTATTATTGGAGGTCGGCTATCGGCAGAATAGATACTGACCAGTTAAACCTTGGGATGATGTATTTTATGTTTGCAATGGTTTTGTGTGCTGGAAGATCGCAACAATTAAAATGGGGCCTTTTCTTCACTTTAATTGCCTCAATAACAGCCAATTTATTTATGAGTTGGTATGGTAAGTCAGAACTTATCATTATGGCTTTAATTGCTTTATGCTGGTTGCTCATAGTCATTACTAAAGATTGGCGAAGGCTTATTGGGTTTTCATTTGTATTTATCATGATTTCAGGTGTTGGTCTTATAAATCCATTTACCTCAATTTATGTTCAAACAGAGTTAGTTTTTCACGATTTCATCTTTAATAATGTCTTATCTACAGTGACAGAAGTATCTAAATTATCATTTCCCGAAGCACTCAATCGTATAACAGGTTCCACGTTTGTTGGCAGTTTTTGTCTAATTGGTATCTTTTGTTGGGCAATCCGACATCCAGTATTAGCTGTAGCTTATGCGCCACTTGCTGGATTTGCAATGCTCTCAGTCATTCTAGGAAACCGCGCACTATTTTATTCAGCACCATTTTTTTGGTTTGGTGGTGCCTATATAGTTGTGTTGGGCACAAGAGCCATTGTTTTTTTGTTTTTATCTAGATTTGAAGACTCAAGACAAATAATAAGTACTTCAACATCCGCATTTGCTTGCTCTATTTTGTTGATTTTGGTATGGGTTCAGGGTCCAGTCAATCAGACAGCAAAACCCTCAATCCCCTCCCCCATTATTAAAGCAATGGCCGAATTGAAGTTTATAGCGGGCCAAGAAAAAAGCGTTTTAGCTACCTGGTGGGATTATGGTTACGCTTCAATTCTTATGAATGGAATACCAACTTTCACGGATCCTGGATCACATTTAAGCAACTCCAATTACTTTGTTGCTGATTCATTACTATCAAATAACCAGAATTATACTGCAGACACACTTCGTTTTTTAGCACGTGGTGGGTTATTGAGTTTAAAAGAACCTGTTGAAGACAAGACTAATCTCATAAAAAAAATAAGTTTAGACAGGCATATTAAAACGCCAACCGTTTATTTAATGTTAACAGACCAAATGACAGGTTGGATGCCATCCATCTCAAAGATTGGAAGATGGGATATTGACACAGGCCTCCCTATCCTTGCAAAGGGTCAAAAACCTGGTCAACAATTGTCGTATGATTTTTTAAATTGTAAAGATACTAAAATTCAAGGAATAATTGAATGCAATAATTCAAGAATCAATCTCAAAGAAGGAAAGATAGACGGAAAATCTGTTTTAAATTTATTTGCTGAGGCCCACGGAGGTAGATTAGTTGGAAGCATACGTTACCAGCAGAGTCAATTGAATATGTTTCAAATTATGAAAGACAAAGACGGAAAATCACCAAAGGTGGCTATTCTTCATAAGGATTTATTTTTTAGTAGTTTCAATCAGATGTTTCATTTGGGGAGATTTGACACCAAGAAATTTAAATTAGTATATGATGGATACCCTGAAGTTCGAATATTTGAACTGCTTCCAGCTAATTTTAAGAAAGAGTAATTGCTTTACCATTAGCTTTTTGCTGCAATAAAATAAATAACTATGTTTGTTTTTAAAATAGTCTGTGAAATTGTATTTAGAAGTTTGGCCCCGTAGCTCATCAGGATAGAGCGCGAGATTCCTAATCCCGAGGCAACAGGTTCGAGTCCTGTCGGGGTCACCATAAATAGAAAAAGTTATAAATGTGTTTGGAGCTTAGTTGCTTAGTGTTTTAGGATTCACATAAAAAACTTGTTGTCCATTAATTTTGAATTGTTTAATCGCTGATTGACCTCTTTTTGAGATGAGCCAATCAATAAACAATTGACCTAGTTCTGACTTAACATTAGGGCATTTTTCTTTATCAATAAGCATTAACCCATAAGGGTTAAACAATTGGCTATCTCCTTCCAGAACAATTTGGTAATCAAGTTTGTTAGAAAATGAATGCCAACTGGCGCTATCGACAAGTGTATATGCGTTTAGCCCAATAGCTATATTTAGTGTCGTTCCCATACCTGAGCCAGTTTCAAGGTACCATTTTCCAGAACCAGTTTCCGGTTTCAAGCCAATTTTTTTCCAGATTGCGAGCTCTTTGTTATGTGTGCCTGAATTATCACTTCGAGATGCAAATTTGGCACCGGTGGTCATTATTTTTTTGAACGCTAAGCCTACATCTTGAACCCCAATTATTTCTGCTGGATCATTATTTGATCCAACCAGCAGAAAGTAATTGTGCATTACATCATATCGTTTTTTTGCAAAGCCTTGCGCAACAAATTCTACCTCATGTTTTGGGCTATGAACAAACAAAACATCACCGTCACAATTACGTGCATTCTTAATGGCGGCACCGGTTCCAACAGCGACTATGTTAACATTTACTCCTGTGTCTGACTCAAATAATGGTAGAATGTAGTCATAAAAGCCAGAATTTTCGGTTGAAGTTGTTGATTGTACCAATATAGAATTTTCTGAAGCCAATACTGAGAATGAAACTAAAAGCGATAGTCCTAAATAGGGAAAAATGGTTATTTTCTTAAGTTTAATTTTAATATTATTAAACAGCTTCATAAAATTTTGGATAGAGTATACAAAGATAATGTTTAAACTTAATTTAGTAAGCATGTTATTCATAATCTCAATACAAAATGATAAAGTAAAAATTGTAAGGTTCGAAAAGTCAAAATTTATATTTTAGAAATTTTTTTCATATTACAACCTAAAATTAAAAGAAACATGACTGTTACATCCTAAAATTGATTTAATGTTGACCTGAAAAAGTGGAGTTAAATGCAAAATAATAATTTTTTAAATGCTAAGGCGGGTCTTGACTATATAGACCATATACAAGCAGGAATTTTTGACATGAATGGCATAATGCGAGGTAAAAGATTTCCAGTTACTTCATATCAAAAATTGATTGATAACGGTATTCAAATCCCATTTTCAGCGCAAAATTTAGATATTTTTGGTAGTGATATAAGAAATAGCAGATTCGTTTTTAAAACAGGTGACAAAGATGGCTCTGCAATATGGCAGGGGGCACCGTTAGTTATTTTAAATCATTTGCCCAAGCCTATTCTTTTTATGCCATTAAGCTTTGCAATGAATAATGGCAACTTATTTGAGGGCTGCCCTAGAGCCTTTCTTAAATCCGTATTAAAAACGGCAAGCAATAAGGAATTTAATTTTAAATTTGGAATAGAGTTAGAATTTTGCCTCTTTTCAGACGATAATTCTCCTTTAATATTTTCACAGCCTCAATTACTCTCGCTTTTGGCATTGGATTCGGTGGATCAATTGCTTCAAGATATTAGCCATTTAACGGAACAGCTTGATATTCAAACGGAATCAATATTGTCAGAATCAGGAATTGGTCAAATTGAGGTCGTATTTGCTCCCAGTGACGATTTATGTCATTTAGCAGATTGTATTCTAATTTTGAGACACTCTCTTACTGCTTATGCACTGTCAAAAGGTGTGTCTGTATCATTTCAGGCTAAGCCTAAAAAACATCTTGCAGGTAATGGATTGCACTGCCACATATCAATTGAAAATTTCGAATCTGAGAATCTGTTTGCAAAAGATGATGGTATCTTTAAATCTGCTATTGGGTCGATTTTGTCATTGTTAGAGTCAGCAACATTAATTTTAGCCCCCTTTTCAAATTCTTATGAAAGATTTCAGGAAAATAGCCATGCTCCTATAAATATTGGTTGGGGTTTTGATAATAGGACAGTTGCTGTGCGGATTCCTAAGGCCTCTTTTTCGGCAAAAAGATTGGAGTTGAGAGTGGCTGGTGCTGACAGCAATCCATATTTGCTCTTTGCTGTATTAGTTTCTGCTATATTGGACGGAATTGATGAGATGGTAGTGCCGCCGTTACCGGTTTCTGGGAATGGATATGCATCCGACTTAAAAAAATTGCCTTGTGATCTTAAAACAGCAATATCTAAATTTGAAAAATCACAAAAAATACGCAAATACTTACCAACAACATTGAGAGAAATGTTTATTGCAACCAAAAATCAGGAAATGCAAATAGCGACATCAGGAGATTTTGATGAGTAAAGATACAGAAAAAAACTCAATTCCTAGTCTTTTGTCTGATCAGTCTTGGAAAAATGATGACTTATATAGGCGTTTTCATGAACCAACTTATTCCGGCGCAACAAGTTTTTTACGGAGACCGTATTCTTTAGCTTATGACAAAGCTGATATTGTTATAGCGGGGATCCCTTTTGATTGTGCAACTACTTATCGTCCAGGATGTAGATTGGGGCCAAGAGCGGTGAGGAGTGCATCCGTTCAATTAGCTGAATTACCATCTTTCCCCTTTGGTTTCGATCCATTTTCTATCCTAAGAGTAATTGACTCAGGCGATTTCATTCTAAATCCACACCAGCCCGAAACAATTATTTCAGGTATTTACGAACAATCCTCAGCCATAATCAATTCTGGAGCCTCTTTGCTTTCAATAGGTGGAGACCATTTCATAAGCTATCCTTTGTTAAAAGCGCATGCAGAGGCTTTTGGCCCTATCTCTTTACTTCAGTTTGATGCACATTGCGATACTTGGCAGTCAATAGGTGAGTTTGACCACGGCACAATGTTTCTTCGTGCCATTAACGAGGGTCTTATTAACGTTGAAAGTTCTATTCAGGTGGGCCTAAGAACGCATAATGATATCGATGTTGGAATAAAACAAATTACCTCTCCTCAGATACATGAAAAAGGGATTCCCGCAGTTTTGGAGCAGATACTGGCGCATCTCAAAGGCAATAAAGTCTATTTGAGTTTTGATATAGATGTATTAGATCCCGCATACGCTCCTGGGACAGGGACACCTGTTTCTGGTGGATTAGCTTCCTGGCAAGTGCTAGAAATCTTGCGGGGTCTTACTTCTTTAAATATGATAGGATTTGATCTTGTAGAGGTAAGTCCGCCATTTGATCATGCGGAAATTACCTCTATTGTTGCCGCAACAATTATTCATGATTGGATTTGTCTTAAAGCACTCCAAAAGAGTTAAATTTTAAAATAATCTTTTAATTTAAACCAACTCATGCCAAGTGCAAGAACGGGAGTTCTTAAAGGGCCACCCGGAAAAGGGAGGTGCTGAATCTTGGTGAGTTGGTTAAATATTTTGTTTTTTCCAGTGACAGCGTCACTGAGAATATTCCCGGCCACTCCTGAAAATGCAACACCGTGCCCAGAATAACCCTGAACATAAATTGCAGTATTAGAGATTCTGCCAAAATCTGGTAATCGGTTAACTGTAATACCAATTCGTCCAGACCATGCCTGCAAAATTTTTTTATTGTTAAGATTTGGAAATACTGCATTCATCCGTTTTTTTAAATCTGCTTCGACATTATTTGGATCTTTATTAAGATAGCTTGCTCGTCCCCCAAAAATCATTCTATTTTGTTTATCAATCCTAAAATAATTCAATGCTGTGTTTCCATCTGCAATCGCCGCCTTAGAGGGAATTGATGCCTTTATTTCTGAATCATTAAGAGGTTCAGTTGCCATTACAGATGAAGTGACAGGAGCCATTCTTCTTCGAAGTTTTTTAGGAGAAACATTTCCGAGATAGGCATTACCGCAGATAATAAGCTGTTCTGCTGTTATCTGATGCCCTTCTCGTGTGGTAAGTTTATTTTTATGGTTAGCAGTTTGTATAGAGCAAATATGGCTATTTGTATAAATATTAACGCCAGCATTTTCTGCCGCTTTTGAGATGCCAATCAAATATTTCAAAGGATGCAAATGTCCGCTGCCAGCATCATATAATCCTCCAATGTACGCATCAGAGCGAATGTAATCAAACAAAGATTGTTTATTTTCTAAAGTGTGTAGCTGGGAATATCCATGTGCTTCAAAAATTTTTTGATATTCTTCCAGTTCTCGCATATGACCATTATGGATAGCGGTATGCACGTATCCCCATTGAACGTCACATTTAATTTTATATTTTTTTATTCTTTCATTAATAAGAGCAGGACCCTTAATACCCGCTTGCCACATTTCTTCTTTAAATTCAGGATCTATGTATTTTGATAGTTTTTCAAAACTTGATGACCAACCTTGGCAAATCTGTCCTCCATTTCGACCGGAACCACCGTCACCTATGTTCCCAGCCTCAAATAGGCAAATATTATAGCCTTTTTCTCCAAGCGATAAAGCGGCTGAAACCCCTGTAAGTCCCCCACCAATAATTGCAATATCACATTTGATATCTTGATTAATTTTGCCAAGAAATTTAGACGGAGTAATATCTAATTGATAGATTGATTTTGATATGTGACTATTTGACATTTTAGTGGACTTTTAATTTTTAACAATTCAATATCTTTTAAATCATTTTATAAGATGGTGTATACTGAATTTATAAATAATTATCCCTATAAACATAATTTATTTTTTGTGGTAGTTAGTATTAATCTTATTGAAGAAGAATAAATGCTAACAAAAAATTGGGTGCCTTGTGCAAAATAAAACAGATCTTCAATATTTTGAAGAACAACATCATCTACCGCCATTCTCTGATTTTAAATCTTTAAAAAAAGAGGGAACACGCATTATTACCCATGCCGACGGTCATATTATTTATGATAGTGATGGCAATGCTATTTTAGACGCAATGGCGGGTCTATGGTGCGTAAATGTAGGTTATGGTAGGGACGAGCTGGTAAATGCAGCTTCGCAACAGATGCAAAAGCTACCTTATTATAATAATTTTTTTAAAACGAGTAATGAGCCGGTAGCAAGGTTATCTGCAAAACTTGCTTCAATCGCCCCTGACCACCTCAATCACGTGATTTACGCCAACTCAGGATCAGAAGCAAACGATACTATCATTCGGCTTGTGCGACATTATTGGGGTTTAAGAGGACAACCCAGCAGAAGAGTGATTATTGGAAGGGAATATGGTTATCATGGGTCTACTATAATGGCAGCTAGTATGGGCGGAATGAGAGCAATGCATGAGCAATCCGCGAATGAGGCAGATTTTGAACACATAAGACCGCCCTATAGTTTTTTATACCAAGGAAACCAAACAGAGATACAATTTGCAGAGAGCTCGGCTCGCCTTTTAAAAGAAAAAATACAAGAAATTGGGGTCGATAAAGTCGCCGCCTTCGTCGCAGAACCAATACAGGGTGCTGGTGGAGTTATTATTCCACCTGAGGGTTATTTTGAGCATATCCAAAAAATTTGTGCTGAATTTGGTATATTATTCATTGCAGATGAAGTGATAACGGGCTTTGGTCGAACTGGTAATTGGTTTGCAAGTCAGACAATGAATTTAGAGCCTGATCTGGTAACTTTGGCAAAGGGGCTTACATCTGGTTATATGCCAATGTCCGCTGTGCTTGTAAGCGACGAGATTGCTAGTCATCTTATTGATGAAGGAGGTGAATTTTTTCATGGTTTCACCTATTCGGGACACCCTGTATCTGCGGCAGTTGCACTAGCTAACCTTGAGCTAATTGAAAAAGAGGGTCTTATTGAGCATGTTAGGGACGTTACAGCTCCTTATCTTGCAAAAGTTATCAAGCAGCTAGATAGCCACTCACTCGTGGGTGAAACACGCAGTTTTGGATTGCTGGCATGTGTTGAGCTGGTAAAAAACAAATCTGGACCAGTGCTTTTTGATCCTGTAGGTGAGGTAGGGATGAAGTGCCGTGACCATGCAATCAATAGTGGTTTGATGGTTCGCGCAGTGCGCGATGGCATGATTTTATCACCGCCCTTAAGTTTTGAAAAACAGGATATAGATATGACGATCGAAAAATTGCAGCAGGCGTTAGATATCACTTATTCTGAACTTATGAAGTGAGTAGATTAATATGACTCAAAAATTAGATAAATGGTTGGCAGACCGAAGCATAACAGAAGTGGAGTGTTTGGTTCCAGATATTGCCGGTATCCCCAGAGGCAAGATTTTACCCGCAGAAAAATACAATAAAGTACTGCAAGGGAACGGACTTCGTCTTCCAGAATATGTATTTGGTCAGACAGTGACAGGTGATTATCATGACTCGGTAGTATTAAATGCAGCGGTCGGTGATGTGGTATTGAAACCGGATGAAAATGCAGCGTATCTTGTTCCATGGTACTCAGAGCCAACTGCACAGATTATTCATGACGCCTATTATCTTGATAACACTGAAGTAACTGTTGCTCCACGTTTTGTTCTCAAGCGTGTCATTCGTGCGCTTAACGATAGAGGGCTTTCAGCAGTAGTCGCACCCGAGCTTGAATTTTTTCTGGTATCCCAGAGCTCAGATCCTAATCACCCTTTAAAAACACCCCCAGGAAGGTCGGGAAGAGCGGAGACAGGTAAGCAGGCCTACGGAATAGACGCCGTAAATGATTTTGACCCATTTTTCGAAGATGTTTACGATCATTGTGAAAGTATGGGGCTTGATATAGATACACTGGTCCATGAGGGTGGAGCAGCTCAAATGGAAATAAACTTTAATCATGGAGAAGCGCTAACGCTTGCTGATCAGGCACTAATCTTCAAACGGACTGTAAGACAGACCGCACTAAATCATCATATACATGCAACTTTTATGGCTAAACCTATGCAATATCAGCCCGGATCATCTATGCACTTGCATTGTTCTGTCTGTGACTCACAAAATGGTCAAAATATGTTTTCAAGTGTTACCGGCGAAGATACAGAGATGTTTCGACATGCGCTTGGGGGATTGCAGCGCTATTTGGCTGGCGGAATGGCATTAATGGCACCTTATGTAAATAGTTACAGGAGATTTTTAACAACCTATGACGCACCAGCAAATGTTGCTTGGGGGATTGATAATAGAACAGTTGGGCTTAGGGTTCCTGCTGGTGATTATAAAAGCCGTCGTATTGAAAATAGGATCCCTGGCGCAGATACTAACCCTTATTTATCAATAGCCTTAACTTTTGCCTGTATCCTTATTGGTATAGAAGAAAAAATAGAACCTGCAAAGCCAATGGAAAAAGAGTCAGATAATTTATATACTCTACCAAGAAATCTTGATATGGCACTGGATAGTTTAGGTAAGGCCAAAAAATTGAAGTCAGTGCTCGGTCTAGATTTTATATCTGTTTTTAACGAAGTAAAACGTGCCGAGGCGGAGGCATTTTTGAAAGTTATTTCTCCATGGGAAAGAGAGTATCTTCTTTTAAATGTTTAGAAGATACTTAGAAATTAAGTGGTCTTTGATTTAATGGAAAGCGAATGTTTGTGCTGATATAATTGTTCTAACCTTTCTTTATATAACTGATTTATTTTCTGACGTTTTATGAGACCAGACGCTGTTAAACATTCGTTTTTTGTTGAAAAAGGTTCATCACTAAGCAGAAAGCTTCTTACTTTCTCAATACTGCTTAGTCTTGCATTTGCTGTTTTTATTGCTTCCGAAATAACATCTGATAGCTTATTGTGATTTTGCTCAAGTTCTCTAGCTAGTTTTTGATTAGGTGTGATAACAGCGGTGATATATGAATGCTGATTACCATAAGCCATTGCTTGGTCTATATCAGGGTGTGCTTCTAAAACTGTTTCTATTTTTATTGGCGAGATATTGTCACCGCCTGAATTAATGATAATGTCTTTTTTTCTTCCTGTTAGACTGATATATCCATCAGGATGAAATACGCCAATATCACCAGTCATTAGCCATCCGTCACGCAGTTTTTTTTTCGTAGCAACAGGATCATTCCAATATCCCTTCATTACAAGGTCGCCTCGAACACAAATTTCCCCTAGTTTCGTAAGCTTTGCTTCAACTCCTGTAAGTAATTTTCCAACTGTTTCTATTTTTATATTTTTAGGAGGGTTTGCTGTAATAACTGGAGATGCCTCTGTTTGTCCATATCCTTGCAAGATACGAATATTTAGTGAAAGGAAAAAATAACCAATATTAGGGTCCAAAGCAGCGCCTCCTGATACAAATGCTTTTAAACGTCCACCTAGCCGAGCATTTATATGACGTCGCACCGTTAAGTCTAAATATCTATTCTCAATTCGCTCAAAAAGTGTTAAAGGTAATTTTTGTAAATCTTTACGTCCTAAATATACGGCTCTATCAAGCATTTTACGATTTATAGCACCTTTATGCTGATAGGATGCATAAATCCTATCTTGCAAAATCTCATATAATCTTGGAACTGCAGTCATAATTGTTGGTTTGGTTTCTAATATAGCCGAGCTCAGGGCCTCTAGCTTTTGCAACAAATAAATCTCAGCACGGATATGTATTGGAAAGAACAGACCAACTGAATGTTCGTAGGCGTGACTAAGAGGAAGCATCGATAAAAACGTTTCCTTCCCTGAAGTTAAATCAAGCAAAAGTCCTTCCGCCCCTGCTAAAACAGCCATGATCGAGCGATGTGTTAGCATAGCTCCTTTTGGTTTTTCGTCCCCATCCGAACTATATATGATACAGCACACCTCATCTGCGGATATTTCAGGTAGTGCAAAAGCCGATTTAGCTATTGCTCTTTTTCCCTCTTTTTTTAGTTCTTCCCAACTTACAGTTGCTAGGTTAAGAGAATGGTGAAGCAGTTTACTTTGCTCTATAAAAACCATTAGATAACAGTCTGGTGAATCCTGAGCGGCTGTTTCAGCAAATGCTATAAGCTCAGAATTTGAGCAGATAATAGCTCTTGCACCTGAATGAGATAAAAGATACGTGATATCAGTTTGAGTATAGGTAGTAAATAAGGGAACACAAATTCCGCCAATAGACATAATTGCCAGATCAGCTATTATCCATTCAATTCTATTTTCCGATAAAATTGCTACCCTAGAACCAGCAGTTATGCCACGTTGGGAGAGAGCGCTTGCGATTACTCTAACCTGATCACTAATGTCCCCCCAGGTATGACTTATCCACTCGTGTTCCTTTTTCGTCCAGATGAAAGTTGTGTTAAGCTGCAATTTTGCACGATTAAAAAACATCTCGCAAAGGTTGTCTTCTTTTGGACCTAGTCCTTGAATCTGAGGCATGTGCTTCTATTTATCTTATATAATTTATAAAAGAATTATGGCGGCTTTTGATAAAATTTGGCAAGGCAAATTATATAATTTATCGGCAAGATTTGAGCGTAAATTTATTGTTAAGGACCTTTTTAGGGAAAAGACCATTAGTTTTTTTGACGATTTTTAATATTTAAAAGGATGTGTTTGTGATGGAAGAAATATTACCTGTGTGGTCGCTAACAGATTTTTATGACTCAATAAACTCTCAAAAGATCAAAGCAGATTTGAAAAAATGGTCTGATGCAGCTATCAGATTACAAAAGGAATATGAGGGTAAAATCGCGAGCCTGAAAGGTAGTGAGCTTGGTAATGTCATAGCTTGTTTCGAGCAAATAATCAGCGGCATAGGTAAAATAACGTCGCATGCAGACCTTTGCTTCGCTTCAGATACTGGCAATTCGGACTTTGCGCAGCATTCACAGAATATGAGTGAGGCTATAAATACTATTCAATCAAAACTTATTTTTTTGGAGCTTGAATTAGCCTCAATGACTGAAGAACAATATCTCACCGCGCTTAAAGATGAAGCTGTTGCACACTACCAGCCTTGGCTGAGGCTCGTAAGGGCATCTGCAGAGTATAATCTTGAGCCCAGACTGGAGAAATTACTGGTTGAACAAACGCCAACTAGTAGGCAGGCATGGGTCAGATTGTTTGACGAAACATTCTCCGACCTGCGATTTGATTTTGAGGGGGAACAGTTAACTGAAACTGAAATCTTGAATAAATTGACCAAGGCTGATCCCGTTACAAGAAAGATTGCCGCTACGTCCTTATCTAATGTTTTATCAAATAATTTACGTCTTTTCACTCTGGTGACAAATACAATTTCTAAGCAAAAAGAAACAGAGGAGAGGTGGAGAGGTTTTAAAGGCGTGATTTCTTCTCGCAATCTTGCGAATGATGTAGATGATAAGGTTGTAGACACACTGGTTAACACAGTTACACAAAGGATGCCAGAGTTGTCCCATCGATATTATAAATTGAAAGCTGGTTGGCTTGGCGGGGAAACGATGCAATGGTGGGACAGAAATGCCCCTGTTTCTGGCGATGAAGGGCGAAAATTTAGCTGGAAGGAAGCAACTCAAATTGTACAATCTTCTTTTGAGAGCTTTGACCCAGAAATGGGAGAACTCGCAAAACAGTTTTTTGATAATCCGTGGATTGATGCAGAAATTAGAGATGGCAAAGCATCAGGAGCATTCTCACACCCTACTGTAACAACAGTTCATCCATACATCCTAATGAATTTTGAAGGCTATTCCAGAGACGTTATGACATTAGCGCATGAAATGGGTCACGGCATTCATCAGCTTCTCGCTGCAGAGCAAGGAGAGTTAATGGCAACAACCCCATTGACTCTTGCAGAAACGGCCTCTGTTTTTTCAGAAATGCTGACCTTCAATGCAATTTTAAATGCAGAAACTTCAGACCATGCGAAACGTTTCATGTTGGCGGATAAAATTGAGGATATGCTAAATACAGTAGTTCGACAGGTAGCTTTTCATAACTTTGAGTATCTACTTCACACTCATCGCAGCCGAGGGGAGCTAAGTTCAGAGGAGATTTCTCAATTCTGGGTCGACACACAAAAACAAGCGCTTGGTCCTGCAATTATTATTGATGACAGCTTTAAGCCTTTATGGGCATACATACCCCATTTTGTACATTCACCATTCTATGTTTATGCATATGCCTTTGGAGATTGTCTTGTAAATGCTTTATGGCAGGTTTATCAAGAAGGAACAGAACAAAATTTTAACGTCTATTATAAGAATCTTTTAAGAGGCGGAGGAACAGTTAGATTTGATAGAGCACTAATGCCCTTTTCATTAAATCCATCTGAGCCGGAATTTTGGCATAAGGGATTGGATATGATTTCTTCTATGATTGATAGTTTGGAGGATTTACAATAATGACGGGAAGTGAAGAACGCTCAACCGTTGGTGGAAGATTAAAAAGATATGCCCAAGTTACTGGAGCAATGTCTGGCCTAGCAGCTCGACTCGCGGGAGAGCGTTATCTTGGATTAGAGTTAGACCGAAGCCAACATGCAAATCAACTTCGTGAGGCACTAGGGAATTTGAAAGGCCCACTAATGAAAGTTGCGCAAATTTTATCTACCATTCCGGATGCTTTGCCTCAAGAATATTCAGAAGAACTCGCCACATTACAAGCGGATGCTCCCTCAATGGGATGGTTGTTCGTTAAGCGCCGCATGCGCTCTGAGTTGGGAAATAATTGGGAAAAGAAATTTGATGGTTTCGACAAAAATGCCTGTTCCGCCGCTTCTCTCGGTCAGGTTCATCAGGCGAGATATCGCAATGAAAAATTAGCCGTAAAATTACAATATCCAGATATGGACTCTGCTATTAACGCAGATTTAAATCAGCTGAAGCTAGTATTTTCTTTATATGAGCGGATTGACTCCGCCATCTCGACTAAAGACATTCATTCTGAATTATCTGAAAGATTGCGCGAAGAATTAGATTATAATAGAGAAGCGTTGAATATGCAACTATATCGGTTGATGCTTGCCGATGAAAGTGAAGTTATTCTTCCAGAACCAATAGAAGAGCTCTCAACATCTCGTGTTTTGACTATGAGGTGGGTTGAAGGACAAAAACTAATGAAATATCTTAATGATGAACCATCGCAGGAACATAGAAATATAGTTGCCATTAACATGTTTCGTGCTTGGTATGTGCCTTTTTATTATTACGGTGTTATTCATGGTGATCCACATCTTGGAAATTACTCCATAACTGAAGATTTAAAAATAAATTTAATGGATTTTGGCTCTATAAGGGTGTTCCGCCCCGAATTCGTCGGCGGTGTGATAGATCTATATAAGGCGCTGAGAGATGAAGATAACGAGCTCGCTGTTCATGCTTATTCTCAATGGGGTTTTAACGACCTAGATAAAGAAGCCATTGAAGTTCTAAACATGTGGGCGAAGTTTATTTATGGTCCTTTGTTAGAGGATAAAATAAGGCCTATCCAAGAGATAAGAGGTGGCAATTACGGTCGCGAGCTAGCTGGTAAAGTTCATCAGGAGCTGAAAAGGATAGGAGGTATCAAACCACCACGTGAATTTGTTTTAATGGATAGGGCAGCTGTCGGTTTAGGGTCAGTTTTTATGCATCTGAAGGCAAAAGTTAATTGGCACCAATTGTTTCACGGGCTAATTGATGATTTTACGCTCAGTGGTCTGCAAGAGCGCCAAAAAAATGCAATTAAACAAATTGGACTTCCAGAAAGTCTCCTGTCAAATTAATCACATTTATATAAATTTATTGTGCGGTTATCTGGGACAACAGCTTATCAAGTGTTTCTTTTGCATCACCATAAAGCATTCGAGAATTATCTTTAAAGAAGAGCGGATTTTCTATCCCTGAATATCCACGACCTTGACCACGTTTTGAAATGATGACTTGTTCTGCTTTCCAAACTTCTAAAACAGGCATCCCGGCAATTGGGCTATTTGGATCATCTTGCGCAGCTGGGTTAACAATGTCATTGGCACCAAGAATTATTACCATATCAGTGTTAGGAAAATCTTCATTTATCTCATCCATTTCTAACACTATATCATAAGGAACTTTCGCTTCAGCTAAGAGCACATTCATGTGCCCAGGTAGTCTACCTGCAACTGGGTGAATCGCAAATCGAACAACTTTACCTTTGTCTCTCAAACGTCGGGTAATCTCTGAGACAGTACTTTGCGCCTGAGCGACAGCCATTCCATAGCCGGGGACAATGATAATATTTTGTGCATCTGCTAAATCTGAGGCAACTGAGGAAATATCTGTTGGTATCATCTCTCCCTCAACTTCATTTTGAGAGCTAGTTGAAGTACCCCAGCCACCTAAAATCACAGAAATGAAGTTTCTATTCATCGCTTTACACATTATATATGATAAAATAGCGCCGGACGCTCCAACAAGAGCACCGGTAACAATTAGTAGGTCATTTCCAAGTAAAAACCCTGTTGCTGCGGCAGCCCAGCCCGAATAGGAATTTAACATTGAGACGACAACAGGCATATCTGCACCGCCAATTGCCATCACAAGATGCGCTCCAAAAATTAAAGCTATAATAGTCATCAGATAAAGTGTCCAAGAGCCGGCATGGTCCAAAAACAAACCTCCAAGCCATAAACAGAATAGGACAGCAGCTAAGTTTAACCAGTTTCTAGCTGGAAGTAGCAATGCTTTTCCGTCAATAGCCCCAGATAATTTTCCATAAGCGACAACTGAACCTGTTGCAGTTACAGCACCAATAAACACTCCTATAAAAATTTCAACATCATGTATAACTAGCTCCGCTCCAATAAGTCCGGATGGAGGGTCAATATGTGAATTAATGCCAATAAAAACAGCAGCTACTCCAACAAAAGTATGCAACGCTGCAACAAGCTGAGGCATGCCTGTCATTTCAACGCGCTGAGCTACGTATGCCCCTATGATGGAACCTAATATAATCATAGGAATAATCCAACCAAAGCCAGATACTTGTGGTCCAAATACAGTGCCAAAAACAGCCAAAAACATGCCGACGATACCAAACCATACAGCTCTTTTTGCTTTTTCCTGATTAGAAAGACCACCAAGCGATAGAATAAACAGCACACTTGAAGCAATATAGATAGCAGTTACAATATTCGAACTAAGCATATTTTGAGCCTTTAACTTTTTTGAAACATTGCGAGCATTCTTTTTGTTACCATGAATCCTCCGACAATATTAATGGTAGCAATCAGAACTGAAATACTTGCTAGTAACGTCACAATAAAACTGTTAGAACCTACCTGCAGTAAAGCACCAAGAATAATGATACCTGAAATAGCATTTGTTACCGCCATTAATGGAGTGTGAAGCGCATGACTTACATTCCAGATAACCTGAAAGCCTACAAAGCAGGCTAACGCAAACACTATAAAATGTTGCATGAAACTGGCTGGAGCATAATTACCAATCAGTAACATAAAAAGTCCGCCAACGATAAGAAGCGCTAATTGCTGTTGTCCAGATTTTCGTATAGCTGCCTGTTCTAATATCGATAGCTCCTCTTTTGTAGGCCCCTTGTTTTCGGGAATAGATGTCTGTTTGCCAATGGCGGATACTTTCGGGGCTGGTGGTGGAAACATGGATGAGCCGTTATGGCATGCTAATGCGCCTCTTATAACATCATCTTTCAAATTTATATTGATTTTCCCGTCATTTTTGGGTGTTAGATCATCCAGCATATGGCGAATGTTTGTTGCATATAATGTTGAGCTTTGAGCAGACATTCTACTTGGAAAGTCAGTGTATCCTATGATTTTAACGCCATTATTAGTTGTAACGACTTTGTTTGGTTTTGTTAGTTCACAGTTACCACCCTGTTCCGCAGCTAAGTCCACAATAACAGAACCTGGTTTCATTAAATTTACCATCTCTTCTGGCCATAATTTTGGAGCCGGTCTCCCAGGTATTAATGCAGTGGTGATAACAATATCAATTTCAGGAGCTTGTTCACGAAATAATGCCATTTCTTTTTCAATAAATTCTGGTGAGGCAGGTTTTGCATAGCCTCCTTCTCCTGAAATATCCTCATCAAACTCTAGCAATAGAAATTCAGCGCCCATAGACTCAATTTGTTCCGCTACTTCTGGACGTACATCAAATGAGCGCACAACAGCACCTAGAGATTGTGCTGCACCAATTGCAGCGAGTCCGGCCACGCCTGCCCCGATTACAAGAACTTTTGCAGGGGGAACTTTTCCAGCTGCGGTTATCTGTCCAGTAAAGAACCTACCAAAATGGTTTCCTGCTTCTATTACAGCGCGATAGCCTGCTATGTTTGCCATTGAGGAAAGCGCATCCATTTTTTGTGCGCGACTTATTCTAGGAACCATATCCATGGCAATCTGATTACTACCAGACGCTATAACACGCTCCAACAACTCTTTATTTTGCGCAGGCCAAAAGAAGCTGATTATTGTCTTTCCCTTTTTGAGGTACTTCTCCTCAATTTGTTTTACTGCTTGCACTTTTATAATTATATCCGATTGTTTCCAAAGACTAGCAGCCGTTTTAACTATTTTAACGCCAACTGCTTTATAACTCGCGTCTGCAAATCCGGATTCAATTCCAGCACCTGTCTCAACGATGCATTCAAAACCTAATTTTTGAAGCTGGACAGCACTATCTGGTGTCATTGCAACTCGCTTCTCACCAGTTTGAAGTTCTTTAGGTGCACCTATGATCATTTTATAAAGTTCCGTTTCGAATATATTCCCAGCCAAGGGTTAAATGTAAACGTTTTAGACTGTTTACAACTACTAGTTTTTGCATCAATTTGGGAAAGTTTCACAAACACTGTTTTGGAGAAGCTATTTTTTTAAAATTAATTTGATTTTATCGAAAAGAAAACCGCCCCATAAACTGAGGGACGGTTTTCATTTTCGCTAGCCCACTGCATATCAAGAATTAATAACCTTCACGTTCCATTCTCTTTCGCATAAGTTTACGCACACGACGTGTTGATTCCGCTGCTTCACGGGCACGACGTTCAGAAGGTTTCTCAAAGTTACGCCTGTTCTTCATCTCGCGAAACATACCTTCGCGTTGCATCTTTTTTTTAAGTACCCTGAGTGCTTGATCTACATTATTTTCTCTTACAGCGACGTACACAGATTATTATCCTTATTATCTTTTCCATAATTGACTTTAAAAATTGAAGGCATGTCATATCATATTTATAAAATATTTGCAAATATTGTCTTTGTTCAAGATTCACCATATGTTAACGAACAAGAAGAAAAACTAAATCTATGGATTCAATATGAATGAAACTACTAGTATAGACGATACGAAACGCTCTAAATTCGTACGCGCTTGTTTAGTGCATGTACCTTTTGACGGCTGGAGCCAACGTAGCTTAGAACTTGCGGCTGAGGATTGTGGTTTAACGAAAAGTGATGTTTCACGAATATTACCTCGCGGCGTTATTCAAGCTATAGAAATTTATGCAAATTTAGCAGATGACGATATGGTGTCAGCTTTTAATGCGAAAATGATTAACACTGATAGTTTTCCAAGAGGAATGACCGAAAAAATTAAATTTATGATTACTGAGCGATTAGAACAAGCTCTCCCTCAAAAAGAGGTGGTAAGAAAAACAATTCAGTATCTTTGCAATCCAAAACATTTTCAGCTCAGTCAAAGAATACTTTATAAAACAATTGACCGGATTTGGCTTGAAGCGGGTGATGATTCAACAGACATTAATTTTTATACCAAACGTGGTTTATTAGGCGCTACATATAGTTCGACTTTACTTTTTTATCTCGCTGACAAGTCGGGTTCAATAGAGAATACATCTGCTTTTTTGGACCGGAGATTGAAAGAAATATCATTTATCCCTAAGGTAACTAAACCTATTGAAAAGCAAGCTAAATTTGTGTTTTCAGGTGTTGGTAGGATTGTCTCTAGGTTAGCTAAAAATCTCTCTTAGCAAATAAACAAACGTGGATAAAAGCACTTAGGCATAATTAAATCTGCTATTTTTTTCATATCTGATTTCAATTTTGCCTTAAACTTAAAAAAAGTTTATAGAAGAGCAGACAAAATCTGACTTGAATAAAAAGGATAAGTTATATGCCCATCAGGGTTCCAGACAATTTACCAGCTTTAGACGATTTAACTGCGGAAGGGGTGGATTTGATTGCCTCTGGGCAAGCCACCAAGCAAGATATTCGTCCTCTTAGATTAATAATGCTGAATTTAATGCCGACAAAAAAAACAACGGAAATTCAGTTTGCTAGACTATTCGGTTGCTCCCCTCTACAAGTTGAACTTATCCTAATGACCACAGAAAGTTATACCCCTAAAAACACAGAGCCTGCTTATTTGCGACGGTTCTATAGGAGATTAAGTGATGTTGAAGGAGAGTTTTTCGACGCTTTAATCGTAACAGGCGCACCTATTGAAAAGAAACCATTTGAAGAGGTGAGTTACTGGCAAGAGTTAGTGGATATTTTGAATTGGTCAAAAACCCACTGCTTTAGGCGGTTGGGTATATGTTGGGGTGCGCAAGCACTCTTATATCACTTTTATGGCTTGCCTAAATATCAGATGAAGAAAAAATTGTTTGGTATTTTTGAACACTCTATCACCTCTCATTCTGGCCGTCTTATGCATGGATTTACAACTACATTTCCTATGCCGGTTTCGCGTTATACAATGAACAAAAAGCAAGATTTGGTAGACCTGGAGTTAGATATTCTTGCTGAAAGTGCCGAGATTGGAGTGGGTATGGCTCGTGATAAATCTACAGGAGATCTTTTTGTGCTTAATCATTTGGAATATGACGCAGAGACTCTTAATGCTGAATATTTACGTGATAAACGAGATGGTCTAAACACTCCAATGCCCCAAAATTATTTTCCTCAAAATAATTCAGAGTTAGAGCCTCAAAATTATTGGCGACCATTTGCTTATCTATTATGTGCAAATTGGCTTAATGATCTTTATCAAGATACTTTTTTCGATTTAAACAAGCTAGCTAATTAGCTTTCCTAAGAATTTATCTATTTAATTAGTTTCTAAAGTATTAGCTTGATGGCTATTCTATTCTTTCCAAGTAATATGGCCCATTTTTCTGTTTGTTTTTGTCTCTGCTTTCCCATATTCATGAACGTAATTTCCTGAGGCATGATATCCACTTGATATTCTTGCTGCTGTTTGACCAAGAATATTTTCCATGTGCCATCTACCATCTACACTTACATCTCCGAGCGGAAGACCACTCACACACCTAACAAGTTGATGAAATTGACTTGTCTTACACCCCTCGATTGTCCAATGAAAAGAATTATGAGGTCTTGGAGCAATCTCGTTGAAAACCAGGGTGTTTTCTTCTAGCAAAAATAATTCTATCGTCAGAAGACCAACTATTTCTAAATGATCAGCGATCAATTTGGCATAATTATATCCCGCCTCAATTATTCTGCTTGGCAAAATTGCGGGCGCTGTTGAATGAACTAAAATGCCGTTTTCATGATGATTAATGGTAGGCGGAAAACATTTTATTGCACCCTCAATAGTCCGGGCAATTAGAATGCTAATTTCGTTTTTAAAATCAACTAAAGTCTCAAGAATTGCAAGTTCAGTATTTATCTGCTGCCATAAACTTTCAAAGTTATCACCCATATGAGCTCTTATTTGGCCTTTCCCATCATACCCGAACTTTGCTGTCTTAAGGATGGCCTCGCCATTCAATAAATTCATGGCATTGATTAAGTCGTCGGTTGATTTCACCCTCCAGTAAGGTGCAGTTGGTATACCTAAAAATCTTGCTGTGTCTTTTTCTTCTAGTCTATTTTGCGCCGTCGCAAGCGCCTTTATTCCAGGACTCACAAGAATTTTTTCTGGAGCCAATTCTAGTGCCGTTACAGGCACGTTTTCAAATTCACACACTACCGCATCTACCATGCTATAAAATTCTCTAAGTGCCTTTTCGTCAGTATATTCTCCGGTTGTAAACGCGTTACAAACCTGGCCTGCAGGTGAGTTTTCTGTATCAGGTGAGAATATATGACAAGAGATGCCGTAGTCAGAGGCCGCCTGTACAGTCATTCTACCTAATTGGCCACTACCAATAATGCCTAGTTTAAGATTTGCCATTAATTACTCGGATATAACGCAACCTTTTCACTTTGGTTCTTTCTCCATTTTTTAAGTGAATTTGAGATGTTTTTATTTTCAAGTGAGAGAATTTTTGCAGCAAATAAGGCAGAATTTTTAGCACCAGCGTGGCCAATTGCGAAGGTAGCAACTGGAATTCCTGCAGGCATTTGAACAATAGAATATAGGGAGTCTAATCCCTTTAAAGCTTGAGTTTCAATAGGTACCCCTAAAACTGGTATTTGGGTATAAGAAGCAACCATACCCGGAAGATGTGCCGCGCCTCCCGCACCTGCAATTATTACTTTAATACCATTCGAGGCAGCTGATTTCGCGAATTCTGACATTCTATCGGGAGTTCGATGTGCAGATATAATTTTTTTTTCGTGAGTGATATTAAGCTCATCTAAAACAAAAGATGCATCGGACATTACAGACCAGTCGGTTTGGCTGCCCATAATTATAGATACCTCTGCTACCATCTTTTTCATAAATATCACTCTCTTAATAGTATGTGGGTGGTTCAAATTTTTAACATTTAATTATCATTATCTTATTTGCACAGCAAATTAGGCTATAATGTCGGGGACAATTAGCGCTTTTAATTTAATGATCTCATCTTTCAATCCTAATTTTCTTTTCTTCAACCTTTGCAATTGAAGCTGATCAAATCCTTGTACACTGACCATAGAATTTATAACAGCGTCTAAATCTCTATGTTCTGATAATAGCTCTTCAAGTTTTTTCTGTATATTATTTGCTTGTGAATCTTGCATAGCTTTTTAGCTTTTTGCGGAAAAAATTTCGTTAGTCTTTTTAAGTCAGTAATTTGAGAAAATTTCAAGACCGTTTGCAATATTAAACTTATTTATGGGATCTCAGTTAATCTTTCTATTTGTTCTTCATCTGCTTTAGGTTTTCCACCAGCTTTTTCAATTGCGGTATTTAAGTCAGTTTGCGTGCAAAGACCTAGCATTGCGGGGTGCTTTGCTGTAATATTTGAAATATTCCAGTGGGTGCGTTCTCTAATCTTTTTTATTGTTTCTTTTGTCGTACCAATAAGTTTTCCAATTTGGGCATCTGATATCTCTGGATGGTGTTTTACCACCCAAGCGATCGCATCTGGCTTATCCCCACGACGAGCAACTGGTACATATCGAGGTCCCTTGGTACGGGAAGTTGGCTGAGGAAGATTTGTTTTGCTTTGGACTAGTTTTGCTTCCCTATTGAGTTCACACCTATCGATTTCTGATTTGCTGAGTTGACCGTTGACAATAGGATCATATCCTTGAATTCCTACAGCAACCTCACCGTCCGCGATTGCCTGAACCTCGAGAATATGTAGGTCACAAAATTCTCCAATTTGTTCGAAACTTAAACCAGTGTTGTCAATAAGCCAAACAGCGGTTGCTTTGGGCATAAGCAGTTGTGTCATTGAAATCTCTCTCTTTATCTAAGTTGATAATTTTAATACGCACTCAAAACTTAAAAATGGGATGTACGCCCTCTTATATAGAGATGATTGCTAATTTTTCAAAGTTTGCTTTTATTATATCATAACATTTCAAACTATTTAAGTGTTAAGCTAAATTTACAATTTTTGTTTGCTGAACTGAATTCGGATAAATAGTTAAACATTAAGTCCACAGTGGCTGGCTAAAGTTCTTTTTTTAATAATACAGCAATAATAATTGTAAAAAAATGATACGTTAAGTAATGCAAGGGCTGACAGAGCATCAAGCAAAAAATTTTTTATTTTATGCTAGGGAAGAACAAAAAAGATTGCTGATTTGGCCTCTTTTTTTTTACCTTCAATAACAATTGAAAGATCTAAGAGCATAATATTGTCATAGATCAAGGCTGGTGGTCAAAACCAAAATATCTGCCTAACGATGTTATTTGTTTACAGTTTTGAGTTGGTACCAATGAGGTATTTCAATATTTATAGACCCCAAGTTTGATTTCAATGTTTTTTTTGCATTAATATTTGATTTTATAGCATCAAGTCGAAGAGTCGCAAGAGCCAGATAATTGCCATTTTCTAATTTAACAGAACTATGGCAAATACCAATTTCTTTCTCATCTTGAAAAATACGCATGTCTTTTTCAAGAACAGCTTCGGAAGAAATAGGGATGAGACTTTTTTTAACCAAACCGCGATATTTGGTTCTGGCTGTTACTTCCTGTCCGATAAAGCATCCTTTGTTAAAGTCAACTGCTGAAAAGATATCCAGATTAGCTTCTAATACCAGAGCGCGGTTTTGGGGCAAATCCGTTTTTCCTAATGGAACCATATTACTAATTCGTATTTTTTCCCAGGCGGTTAGTTTAACCTCTTTCCAATTTCGTTTTGCTCCTTTGCTAATTTTATCATTTTTTATTAAATGTAAACCTAAAGCGGAGCATCTTGGATCTTTAAAAATTAGCTCATTATCATTTAAGCTTGCTCTGATTTCTTTTATCTCCTTTGATGTAAAGGGTTTTTCATTCTTGTAAAAAAGATGACCAGAACACCACTTTTCTAAAATTTTAATTGTTATTATTTTTCTTAGCCTATACATTTCAAACCTTTTTTTGAGGTCCGAAATTTGGTCTTTATTGACCTCTATCCAAAAACGATTAGCCTGAATACGGAAGATAAGCATATCATGTAAAATTCTGCCCTGAGGCGAGAGGAGACAAGACATCTGCATTTCACCCACGGGTAATGTTATAACCTCTGCAGTGAGTAAATCATTTAGAAATGAGCAAACCTGTTCTCCTTTTAGTTCAATCGCAGCGCGTTCATGTTTTGGAGAATAAAAAAGGGTCATAATTATAATCCGTTTAAAATGTTGCTTTAGCAAATTTATATTAATTTAGTGAAAGTAATGTTGGTATAAAAATATCAATAGTGGGTTTTAATTCAAACTCTTTTTATTTCTTAAGAAAGTTAAATCTTATAACAGAAGCTATTACGGGATAAGTGCTGACGAAAATGAGCACCAACATTATGCCTGTTAAACCAAAGCCTTTATCAATCATTATACCAAGCAAAATTGGGGATATCGCACTTGAACCAACCGTAACAGGCTGAGCAGCCGCTTTAATTTCCCCAAGCCATTTCGTACCATACTTTTCTGCGAGAAGAGCATTCGTATTACTAATGATCATACCTGAAGCAAGCCCGAACAAGGAAAAAAACAAAATGAGTGTTATAGTTTTTTCTCCAAGCCATAGACTTACCAAACCAATCATTAATGCTGTGTGTCCAATAAAACTTGTTTTTCTAGCTGACACCCAATCAATCAAGAAACCTGATAAGACCGCACCTAATATGGCGGTTAATGCGTAAAAAGCATAATATTTAGACCAATCAAACAGGGTAACAGCTTTTTCACCCGCTAGAAAAATTTGATGAAATAATATCCCTGTTATTGCGAAAGAAGGAACAGCGATTATCGGAAGGATAACTATCCAAAACTCTACATTTTTGACGAGATCTCTCCGCTTAAGGTCTGGTATTTTTTTAGGTTTACTGAGAACATCATTTGATCCCATCATAATCTTCTCTTGAAAAGAGGTCTTTTGTGTAAGGCGAGATAGAAAAGGTGCAATTGATAGAAAGAAGATTAATGGAATAATTATCCAGACCTGTCGCCACCCCATACTATTTAGCATAAAAACTATCACCGGAGGACCAACAGACTCAGCTACATTTATCCCCATCCCTGTAATTGCGAGTGCTCTCCCTCTTGCGGCTTTGTAACGTCTTGCAATAGCAACACTATACACATGTGTCATCATTCCTTGGCCAAACAGCCTCAATAAATACAGACCGCAAATAAGAGTAAAAATGCCTGACGTGAAAGAAAAAAATATTCCAGAAAATGTTAAAGAAATTATGGTTATTAAGCTCAGATGAAAAACAGTAAGTTTATCAGCCTGTTTACCAAGCCAAAACAATGTTAATGCACTTATCATTGTAGCAATTGCGTAATAACTTCCGAACTCTCCATGGCTCAATGAGAGTTCCGTTCGGATCTCAAGTGAAAATAACGAAATGAAGAATGTTTGACCAATTGAAGACCAGAAAGACATCATTGCTCCATAGGTTAGAAAACGCCATTCGAGCTTGATTAATTTAGTTGTAGATATTTTTGCTGCTGAAGATTGCGGCATTTAAAATCGTTTCTCTCGAAATCCAAAGTTTAAATTTGATACGTAAATAATTAAAAACAATAATTGAGGTTCTTATGAGACGACTATTAGCTTGTTTTGCCCTTCTGTCACTTCTTTTTTTTATGAGTATTCTTCAGGCGTGCTCTCAGCAAAAATTATCATCTTTTGAAAAAACCCAACCGACGTTCTCTTTATTTGAATTCTTTGACGGATACAGCCTCGCCTATGGAATTTTTGAAGATAGATTTGGAAATCTTAAACGTCGTTTTAAGGTAAATATATTGGGGACGAGGTCACAAGAGATTTTAAACGGGAAAAGTTTTGAACAGATAACGCTTATAGAAGACTTTTTTTATGAAGATGGTGAAAAACAAGAGCGAATATGGATTATTGAAAAAGACTTTTCAGAAAATGGTTCTGAAATTTATAAGGGAAAAGCCGAGGATGTGATTGGGATTGCGGAGGGTAGTACGTCAGGTAGTGCATTCTACTGGCAATATGCTATCGATTTAAAAATTTCAGACAATAATTTTCGGGTTAAATTTAGTGACTGGATATATCAGATGGACGATTATATAGCCATAAATAAAGCAATAGTGAGCAAGTTTGGCGTTGAAATCGGGACTGTAACGCTCGTTTTTGTTCGAGGTGCTCCCGCATCGGTAATCGGCCAATTTGATGTTTCAGGGTGGTGATTAGAAAAGGCACAGTGATTAAAGAGCTTCTACATCCCGTGTTTGCCAGTATTCCTCGCCATAATCGTGGAATATTTCACACCCTGATTTTATTTCACATATAGCTTTAAAGAGCACAAATCGGTTATCTGCGGGGTCTATTTCCCACTCACAATTACCGGGGCTTGAATGATTAAAAAGCATACCTGCGCCCATCATAACTAAGTAATCTGTATTACAATCAGGACTCGTAAAGAGATAATCATTTAACCTATTATTTTCCTTCAAATCATCGTCATCTATAACGATGTAGGCGCATCTTTCAATCAAATCACCCTTTCTCATATCTTGAGCGGCGAAAACACCAAGCCCATGTGTTTCAGAGTTCTTTATTACATATCTTTGCATAGATAAATCACTAATATTTTAATTTAATTGATGGTGCTGCTGAATGGATTTGAACCATCGACCTCACCCTTACCAAAAGTGTTCTCGTCAAATGCTGGTTTAAAAAACCCATATATGTCAGAGCGTTATTAGTTTTCATTTTACCTTTATCCTCTGGTTGCCAAATGGTTGCCAAATTTTAAAAGCCCTAAATAGATGGTGCTGTCGGTGGGATTTGAACCCACGACCTCTCCCTTCAAACAGAATGAGACTTTCACCTCTGGCTATCTGCTTGGACTGTCCCTTAACCTTTGCAAACAGAGTTTGCTTTAGGTTGCCACCGTCCAGTCTCTACACCTTCTCCCTGAGGAGCTTGGCTCGGGATTGCCTTAATCTTTCGACCTTAGGTTTCCCCGAATTTGATGGCTGTTCATCTGAAGCTTTCACAACAGAGAGGCAGTTTTAAACGACCAAGGGAGTGCTACTACCACTGAGCCACGACAGCAACACATCTATGAAGCATTTTTTAACACATATTATACCAAGTATCCAAGAGCGTTTTGGAGTAAGGCAAATAAAGCTCGTCAATTTTCAGAGTGAATATTTACAGTAATAATGCGAGATGGTATTGATTAGGAAGAAAGTTGGGATTTGTTGATGAAGTATATATCTTTTTTATTGTTTTTTATTAGTTACCATAATTACTAAGCTATTTTAATATATTTTAAATTTGCAGTGGCTTTTTTGACAAATAGAGAAATAGGGAGCTGGTGATGATTAGAATAAAAGTTTTAGAAAAGATGCTTTATATTTGTTGTTTGATAATATTGTCTGGTTGCAGTCAAACATTCCACAAAACATTAATGAATAGTGATACACAAAGGTATTTACTAGTTTGGGGAAATGATTTTGCTCATATGAACGAAGTGGAACTAGAGTTTAAAAAGCAAGCTTTCTACTACTGTCCTGAAGGTTACGAAATTACTGCCTACAACAAAGCCGTTGGTGGAATGGATTTAAATTTTCTTTTTGGTCAGCCATATTTTTCTACCAGTGAAGGTCTTGAAGGAAAGCATAGAATTGAGGGTACAATTAAGTGTTTTTAATATAATAGGGTTTGACGAAAAGAGAGAAAAACTCAAGACATAGGAGTATTAAAAATGAGATCGCTTGCAGAACTTTTTAGATTTTCATTATTTTTTGCTCTTTTTCTTGCAATTGCGATTGTCTTTGTAGGTGTTTATTTAGCAAATGATTGGAGTTCAAGCGAACGACTTTTAGGTTGGATATTAATTGGCACTGGTGTTTCATATGTGATTTTAATTTCTCCAAGTGCAGTCTTGCTTGTCATAATGGATGACTTGCGTGAAATCCGAAATCATTTAATTCCAAACGATAAGTCTGAAGATGAAGCTCGTAAATCTTCATATAAAATTAGCCAAGAACAAATGGATTTGTCTGCTGGTGCTTATGCTCGAGCAAATAAAACAAACTCAGAAGAAAGTAAAAACACAAAAACTCCTAAGATGTCTGAGCGAAAAACACCTCGGCTGAAGTGAAAAATTAAAAGAAACGCTCTAAGCTTTTAACATTCTATAAATGAAGTCTTGTTGGTAAGGCTTACCAGCGCCTGTCATGTATCCTAATTCATAAAGTTGATTAGCAACCTTTTGATAGGATAATCGTTTCCCAGATACAGGGTTTTTGCGACTACCAAGAGACTATTGTGAGTTAATTGCTGATTTCAGGGTAGAAGCTTGAAACGTAATTTCACAAGCCAATTCATTTTAGCGCCAAATAGGGTTTTCGAATAAAATGTGCTAGCTGCCTGTTTTATAGTCTCTCCATATGAAGGATATGGAAAATTTAATCTTGCTAATGCGCTAAGTTTAAGTTTTAGTGTGATCGCAAAAGTGCAGGTTTGAATTAACTCGCCAGCGTTTGGCGCAAAAATAGTTGCGCCTATAAGACTTCCGTTTTTCTTTGCTATTAGTTGAACCAATCCATTAACATTGCCCTCAGTAACAGACCTATCATTTGTCTCGAATTTTTTCTTAATACAGATTATATTTTGAATTCCAAATTTTAACTCTGCAGCTTCTTTAGTGTAACCAACTTGCGAAAGTTCAGGCTCTGTGTAAATTGTGTTTGGAACAATTTTAGTATTTATTCTTGCTGGAAACTTAAGCAAAATATTTTTTAGAGCAACTGATGCATGTTCAGAAGCCATATTAGTATGCCTCTTTGAAGTTACAACATCACCAATAGCATAAATACGTTTGTTGTTGGTCCGAAGATGATGATTAGTCTCAATTAATCCATTATTAACGACTAAACCCGCTTTTTCGATGCCGAGCCTATATATATTAGTTATTCGTCCTACCGCAATTAGAACGTGAGAGCCGGAAATAAAATGTTTTTTTGTCTTTACAAATATTTCTTCGTTTTTAGAGGTAATGTTTTTTATGGATGACTGTTCAAAAAAAGTTATTCCCTCTGACACTAGTGTTTCTCGGACAATTTGTGTAATTTCTTTGTCGTGATTTGAGAGAATAAAATTAGACTCAATTATGCTCACTTCTGAGCCAAGCCTTTTAAAGGCCTGTGCTAACTCTATGCCAATTGCACCGCCTCCAATAATAATCAAATGTAAAGGAAGCTCTGACAAAGTGAATATAGTCTCATTTGTAAGATAGGGTATATCTTTAAGACCAGGTATTTTGGGAATCAATGGTTCGGTCCCAGTTGCGATTACCGCATATTTAAAATTAATTTTTGTTGAGTCTGAACTAACTTGATGTTTGCCTGTAAATTTTGCACGTTCACGAATGACTTTCACACCTAGTTCTTCAAATCTTTCTGTTGAATCATGAGGTGCAATTTTATCAATAACACTTAATATGTCTCTCTTGATCTCGCCGAAATTTACCTTTGGTTTTGAAGATATTAAGATGCTTTTCTTTTTTAGATTCTGCACTTGAAAAGCAGTTTTGGCATTTGCAATAAATGTTTTAGAGGGAATGCAGCCATAATTGAGACAGTCGCCTCCCATTTTTCCATCTTCAAATAACACCGTATTTGCCCCCATTTGTGCAGCACCAGCTGCCATGGATAAACCAGCTGCACCACCCCCAATTATACAAATGTCAGTTTCAATTTCTTTCATAATTGTCCGTTTTTCTTATAAATTTTCGTTCTAATAGGCGAAAAGTTGCTGTTGCCAATATTAGGAGACCCAATCCGGCAAGGGGCATCCATATTTTGCTATCTATAAGATTTATCATATTTGGCCACTCACCTCTCGATAATAGATCATCTATTCTATTTCCAAGCCAGACATACAACATAGTTCCCGGCATAATCCCAACAAAAGTTGCAGAGAAGAAGCTTGTTAAAGAAATAGTCGTAAACGCAGGTAGGATGTTAACTATCCAAAATGGCGCTATGGGTATTAAGCGCAAGCCAAGTAAAAGAAAAAAAGCGTTTTCCTTAAAGTTTGGCCGGATAATTGATTTATGACTATGTGTTTTCCTGTAAAGCCAATCAGATAAAATTGTGCGTGCGGCTAAGAATGGAACGCAAGCTCCAATACTTGCAGAAAACAATATAATTAATAGTGCTTTCCATCCAAACAGAGCAGACCCGACAATGGTCAAAAAGGACGCAAATGGCATAGAGAAAGTTACAATAAAAAGATATAAGAGGAAAAAAATTAGATGGGCTTTTTGTGTATCTTTTTGTATTGAATCTTTTAACTCATTATATTGTATTAACGCATTTTCATAATTAAGATAAACATGACCATTATTGGTAAAAAAAATTGATATACCAGCAAAAAATATGACTATCAAAAGCCAAGAACGGTATCTTAAAATAATGTTATTGAGTGATAGTCGCATAATTAAATTTTGATCATTTAATATTTTTCTGTTGGGCTAGGATTTGTCACAGTAACTACAATGATAAATTTAATTCGAACATTAAAATTTGCCAGTCATTAAATTGCTAACTTAAGAATATTTATTTTTTTGATTATGTTCAATAACGGATTTCTTGGGTTGCTATAAAATAACTCTTTGTAACTTAAAGGGTATTGAAAAAACGAATTTTTGCTTTTAAGAGTTTATATCCTCTTAAAAAAAGGAAACTTTATGGCTAAATCGTCAAAAAATTTAAGTTTTAAACCAAATGATAAGCATGAAAGATCAGCAAGAGCGCTAAGAGCTAATTTACTAAAGCGAAAATCACAATCAAGAAGTAGATTAGAACTAGGAAAAGATAAAAATAAGGACAAACTAGATGGATAAGCTAGTTATTGACGGAGGACATAGGTTATCCGGAACAATAAAAGTAAGTGGCGCAAAAAATGCTGCATTGCCACTTATTGCGTCTAGTTTGATGTGTGGTGGCACTCTGAGACTGACTAATGTTCCTTGGCTTGCAGATACTTTATCTATGATAACACTCGTAAAACATTTGGGCGTTCAACCACAAATAAAAGGTGATGAAATTAGTATCACGGGTGAGGCAAACGTATTAGACGCTCCTTACGAGCAGGTCCGTAAAATGCGTGCCTCTATTCTTGTGCTCGGCCCGTTGTTGGCACGATATGGAAGAGTTAAAGTCTCGTTGCCAGGCGGTTGTGCAATTGGCACGAGGCCTGTCGATTTACATATTTGGGCAATGCAACAATTAGGCGCAATTGTTGAGGTGGCTGACGGATATATAGAGGCTAGATGCAGAAGGGGCTTAATTGGTGCTAAAATTGTATTTCCTTTTGTATCGGTTGGAGCGACCGAAAATACTATGATGGCTGCGGCCCTAGCAACCGGAATAACGCAGATAATTAACGCGGCCAGAGAACCAGAGGTAGTTGACCTTGGAAATTGTCTTAATGCGATGGGAGCAAAAATTTCTGGTCACGGCACTGATAATATTGTTATCGAAGGGGTAAAGAATTTATCATCGGCAAATCATCATGTTATTGCTGACAGGATTGAGGCAGGAACTTTTGCAATTGCAGCGGCAATTACGCAGGGTGATCTGACTTTAACTAATATGGACCCAGTTTATCTTGATGCACTATTTGCGGTGCTTGAGCGGACCGGCGCAACCATACAAATGGGTGAAAATTGGGTAAGAGTATTAAGTTCTTCTCGTTCTAAACCTATAGACATTGCTACCCAGCCATATCCAGGTTTTCCAACAGATCTGCAGGCTCAATACATGTCTTTGATGGCAGTTGCAGATGGAAGCTCAAAAATTTCAGAGACAATTTTTGAGAATAGATTTATGCATGTGCCAGAATTAATGAGAATGAGTAGTGACATCCAAATTGATGGCAGAAGTTGTATCGTCCACGGTAAAGCTAGTTTGAAGCCAGCACCTGTGATGGCTACTGATTTGCGAGCTTCTGTTTGTTTAGTTTTAGCAGCATTAGCTACTAAAGGAAAAACAACAATTAGTCGTATTTATCATTTAGATAGGGGATATGCAAATCTTGAAGAGAAGTTAAACAAGTGTGGCGCAAAAATTCAAAGACAAATTGGGTGAAAAATGAGGGAAGGTTCAAATTCAGATATAGAAAAGCATTCAGCATCAAGAGACGAAACACTTTTCCTTAGGTGCAAGAACGAACAGGATTTAAAAGTTTTTTCAAGTTTGTTACAAGATGCTTTAATTAATAATATGGATTTTCATTTCTTTAAAAAGGAAAAGAACTTTTTGTTTGTTGCAAATCGATTTTGCTGGGAAAATGTTTTCACAAAATCGATGGAAAAGACCTTTAAACGTGTGTTATGTGGTGTTAACATACAAAATGTAATTTCAGTTAAGCACAAAAATTTATCATTTAAAAATGATAATCAAACAGCATTATTTTACAATTTACTCACAGTTGAGTATTACTGCGAAAAAAATGAGATTACGCTGGTATTCTCACAAAATGCAAGTTTAAAACTAAAAGTGTCCAAATTAGATATTTTTTTTAAAGATATACAAGAATCCTATCCAACCAAAAAAGTGCCAGATCATTTTAAGTAAGTAAAAATTAAACCAGATTACTTTATGAGTGATAACGATGAATAGTCAGAATGAGTGATAACGATGAATAGTCAGAATAATACAAAAAAAATCATTTTGGCAGTTCCTAAAGGGAGAGTGCTTGAAGAAGCCATACCAATTTTGAAAAATGCTGGAATTGAGCCTGAGCAGGCTTTTTTTGAGCCATCTGAAAGACGATTGCGCTTTACTTCTAATCATAACAACATTGATATCATTCGAGTTAGGAGCTTTGACGTGGCTACTTTCCTAGCATATGGTGCAGCCCACATGGCAATCGCAGGCTCTGACGTATTGGAGGAATTTAATCACCAAGAGATATATGCTCCCGTCGACCTACGAATAGGTAAATGTAGGATGGTAGTTGCAGAAAAAAAGGACACTTTATGTTTATCTAAACACCGGCAATTATCTCATCTTCGTGTCGCCACAAAATACCCAAAGACTACAAAACGTTTTTTTCAAAAGAAAGGAGTGCAAGTGGATTGTATAAAGCTGAACGGGGCAATGGAAATTGCACCAAATTTGGGTTTATGTAGGCGAATTGTTGACTTAGTTGAGACAGGCTCAACGTTAAGTGCAAACGGATTAGTTGAGATTGAAGAAGTCATGAATGTTTCATCAAAACTTGCTGTAAATAGGGCTGCATGGAAAATGAATCCTGAAATAATTTGCGAATGGATTGATAAAATAAGAGAAGCAGCTCATTTAAGTATAAAATTAGAATCAATTGATTAATTGTGGATGGTTGATTAATGAATGAGTCACCATCAGAAGATAAGGCGGTTAAGCTAGTCAATAAGGATACAATCGGCCAGCTTAAGGTTGAATTGGATCCAAATAAACGAATAACAACAGAACAGCAGCACGAACAATCGGTTGCAATATATGATATTTTAGACGAAAACTATTTTGCTTTAGAACACCATGATGGGCCCTATTGTTTGCATATGCGCACCGACTCACGACATATTTACTTTGATGTCCGTGATAGTCAAGAGCATCCACTAACAGGGTTTGTGATGGCCTTAGGCCCATTTCGACGTATAATTAAAGATTATTTTGAGGTTTGTGAGACATATTATGATGCCATAAGAACTAAGTCCCCATCGCAAATTCAGGCAATTGATATGGGTAGACGTGCCTTACATAACGAAGGAGCTGAACTTCTAATAAGTAGAATACAAAAGTACATTGATACAGATAAACCAACATCACGGCGAATGTTCACTTTGATATGTGTAATGATTGCGCGCAAATGAAGGTCAAAGATATGAAAAATCAAGTTGGGCAGATATTGTTTTCTTGTACATTAAATGCTGTGCGTTCCGTGATGGCAGAAGCTTTTTTCAACAGAATGGCTCCTGCTGGTTGGATAAGCGTTTCTTGCGGTGTTATTGCAGGACCCGCAGATGGTTTCACTTTAGCTGTCATGGAGGAAAAACAAATTTCAATTGACATCAATAGAAAGTCAAAAATTTTTTCAGATTTTGATTCAAACCAAATTGATTATGCTATCTCTTTATCTGTGGAAGCTCAATATCATCTCGATAATTGGGACAAATCAGTCCCACAAGAACATTGGCTTGTAAAAGAGCCGTTTTCGACGGATGAAAGTAGAGAAGCTCAGCTTGTTCATTATAGGCTAATTCGCGACGAAATTAAGACACATGTAGATGAACTGATCAAACGAATTGGCAATAATGCTTGACATTCTCACTTTAAGCTTCATTTTGGGTTAATCGTAATTGATAGGGATATTTATATGGCAAAAGAAGGCGTAATTGAATTTTCTGGTACTGTTGCTGAATTACTACCGAATGCAATGTTTCGTGTGAAGTTAGACAACGAACATGAGGTTTTAGCTCACACCAGTGGAAAAATGCGAAAAAACAGGATACGTGTTCTAGCAGGAGATAGGGTAAATGTTGAGATGACCCCCTATGATCTTACTAAAGGAAGAATAACTTTTAGATTTAAATAGATGCATTATGGCACCAAATATGTTGATATTGGCATCTGCGTCTCCAAGAAGGGAAAAATTGCTTGGGCAAATAGGTGTAAAGCCATCACTTATAATAGCTGCAAACATTGAAGAAATACCCGAGAAAGCAGAGCGTCCGTCTGATTTTGCAAAACGTATGGCTTTTGCCAAAGCCCTCCAAGTTTCTATTTCAAACCAAGATAGGTACATCCTAGCAGCTGACACAGTCGTCGCCATTGGCAGAACAATAATTCCCAAAGCAGAAACAGAAGATGATGTTCGCGATTTTATAAAACGGTTAGGTGGAAGAAATCATCGTGTTTACGGAGGAATTTGTCTAATAAAGCCCGGGGGTAGGGTGCTCCAAAGACTGATTGAAACAAGAGTTTTTATGCGCCGATTATCTAATGACGAACTTTCTTCATATATAGCCTTCGGTGATTGGAGGGGGAAAGCGGGTGGTTACGCAATTCAGGGTAGAGCAGCAAAATACATCAAGAAGATTTCTGGCTCTTATAGTAATGTTGTTGGCCTTGATATATACACGACTGCAAAACTCTTAAGAGGTTGTGGCCTAGTTGTAGGATAAAAAATGGACAGACATGTGAGCAATAGTTGCCTTGAAGAGATTTTCACAGATGATGAGTTTAGTCCAAGTAAAGTGGCAATTCTAAAAAATGGAAAATTAGTTGAGTTTCTGTGTTTATTAAGTCCAGATGTGCCAAAATTAGGTTCCATTCATATTGCCAGAATACAACAGGTTTTTAAGCAGCATCGTCTCGCAACTGCAGAAATTGAAAATGGGTCAAAAATTAGCGTACGTTTGTCAACCGAAAAACTACAGTCAGGTGATCTTGCTGTCGTTACTATCAGCACGGAGCCTTGGGGGTTAAAACCTGCAAGAGCAATATTGGGGGCACAAATTGCTGGCAGATACGTGAATTTGTTGCCAGGAAGACCCAATATAAGCCGAATGAGCAACCTCAGTATTTCCGACGAGACACCTACTTTTTCTTTAATACGCGAGTTGAAAAAACTAATGCCCAAAGATTTTGGAATTATCCTAAGACGTCGAGCCACTTTAGAAGAAAAAAGACTTATTGTAAAAGAAATTGAAATTCTTTTGGATGACCTTCAAAAAAATTCAGATTTTCCTAAAAATTTAGGGACAATCACAAATCCAAAAAAAATATATCCTGGGATGTCCCTTATTAAGACTGCTGCTATAATTTCTCCTAACGCAACATTCAGGACACTAAAAAATGATTCCGACTGGCAAATAGTAAATGAACAGTTGGATATAGCTTGCGATGCTAAATTTACTACAGAAAAGAATGTTGTTATTTGGTTTCAGTCTACTAAGGCTCTAACGGCTATTGATATTGACTCTGCAGACTCGAAAATGGGCGCCCTGGAATTATCTTCTCATGTCTCAGAAGTTATTATGAGACAGATTAGGCTCCGTCAAATATCAGGAATAGTTGTTATTGACACGCCACGCCTTTCAAAAACTGGCAGAAAAATATTTAGCGAATCTTGCCAAGATCATGCCTTGTCTGATATTCGTCATCCTGATATTTATGGTGTTGGTCCTGCAGGTTTACTTGAGATGACGGTGCGACACAGATATATGCCCTTATCCGAAAGAATGAAAGCAATGTCATTCTTAAATTAAGAAAGATTGTTTAATGAGCACCAAAGTTACATCAATACACATTAAAAAAACAAAAATGACAGACTGTCCTACTTGTGGAAAAAATCCTGTGTCGCCACATATTCCATTTTGTTCAAGAAGATGTTCCCAACTAGATCTTAGTAATTGGTTGAATGAAGCTTATTTCATACCCACATATGACTTGCAAGATGATAACGACACAGAAAAACTTCTGGAAGAGATAGAAAAAGAAGTTTAGTTAGAATGTTTCATTCAAATTAGAAAGAAAATCTGTTTATAGTTTCTGACTAGACAATATATTTATCGATGATTATAAATTTCCACAGATACTTTTTAGTTAGGAATGTAACAAAATATTTTATGCCCAGGTAGCTCAGTTGGTAGAGCAGCGGACTGAAAATCCGCGTGTCGGTGGTTCGAATCCGCCCCTGGGCACCACTTTTCAAGTTCAAAGGTCCGTGGACCGAGTTGCAAGTGACTGTTTCTAAACGATTAACGTTCTAGAACAGGAGTTTGATGTACCATGGTGTGGGTAAGGTCTCCGGTATACATTTACAAAAGAAACGAAACTTTTTACTTCTCGAGGTCAGTACCATCTGACCTTCGTCATCGCTTCAATAAGAGGAAAATTGAAGTATCTTATGGCACAAATGAATGTCCTGCAGACATTATAGATGCTATTATTAACTGGGCAGCTGAAGCAATTGTGCATCGTTATTGCAAAGGCTAAGAGCCAGATTATTTAAATTTCCATCTAATTCCATCTTCATTTACTCGCCATTCATCTAATTCATTCAATAGCATTTGGTAATTTTCAATTATTTGTTTTTTGGTAAACCAGCCCTCTATCTTTAAGTGAACGAACCCTTCTTTTCTTTCGTGAAAAATTCTTTGAAAATTATTCGTTCGATCATTTAAAAAATCATTTTCAATTTCTTTCAATATTTCTCCGTGAAAGACTTCATTAGGTTCACAGCTAAAAATTTCTGATAATTTCTTTATGTGCTTATTTGCGCTGGTCTCACCCTTTTCAATTCTTGAATATTGAGATTGAGTGATACCAAGAAGGCTAGACAACTCTTGTTGACTGTAGCCCAGATTAACCCGTCTTCTTTCGAGAGGGTTTGATATTCTTCGTTTTGCATTCATAAATATAAATATTATGTAATTTTATGAAATTATCAAGTAATATTTTTAGTTTTCCGCTTTTAGTTTCCTGCGCCAACTTAACGATTGCTGATTTAGTCAGTTTAGGTTTGCCTTACCATTTATAATATCTTCGCAAAGATCTGCTGCGAGTTTTGATTGTTCATACTTAAGATGCTTGTAAGCCGGGCGTTTCATATGGTCATACCAAACACCCTCACATATTGTATCTAATACAATTCGTTGAAAACAGTGGTCTTCATACACTGGCCAATCAGAGCTTTTCTTTTTAGCTAAAGATGGAAGCACCTTTTTAGTGAGGTGAATGTAGACTTGGATTATGTCTTGCGGTTCTTTTATTTCTTCACCCATCACAGAAGCCATTTTAAGGTATATTTTTTTATTAATACCTAGTTTTTAAATGTTGGGCATTCATTAAAAATAAAATTTAAATGGCTTGAAATCGCCGTCGTTTGTCCCTCTAAAAAAGTTTGAGAAATGCGTTATTTCTTTTGCTACTATGCAAACTCGTTTTAAATCAGCAAATTAAACCATCTTACAGTTTTGTGTCAAATATTTACGTGTAATCTCATTTATCAAGTAAAAGATGTCTCGCTAAATTGATGTATTTATTATGTCTTAAACCGCTCGTTACGCATCATGCCTTAAAATACATATAAATTATCTTGAAGGTTGTGCTTATAAATTTGTTATTATAGAGGATAGAAGAACGTTTAAATTAAAACACCTTTGAGTTAGCTCTTATTTTTGAGTGTTTTTTTAGTAAACGATTTATTTTATTCTAAATCACAACAACATATTCAGTTATATTTTTTTAGTGGTAGTGTTATGTCAAAAAATAAAATGTCAATTCCATATACAAAAAAGTTATATTTCCTTTGGTCACTACTTCCAAATAATTTGCAGAGACAAACGTTTATTATGTTTTTTCTTATTTTGCTGGGGACAATTTTTGAAACATTAGGAATCGGTATGGTTATTCCTTTAATCGCTATTATGATAGATGACAATATAACTGATAAGCTTCCATTAATTGCTCCTATTATGGATTGGTTAGGTAACCCAACACAGAACATTCTCATGATTTATGGAATGTTATGTCTTGCATTTATTTATTGTCTTAAGGCTCTTTTCCTTTCTTTTTTAGCCTACATACAGGCAAAATATGTTTTTAATATTAAAGCTTTTGTTACAAACAAATTATTTGAAACATATTTAGATGAACCATATAAATTTCATATTTCTAACAACTCGAGCCAATTAATCAGAAATTTGACCACGGAAACTCAGCAGCTTATATCAAATGTAGTGATACCATGCTTAATTCTGACATCAGAATTAGTTCTTATACTTCTATTAATGATTTTATTAACGTTTTTCCAACCAGTTGGATTTGCAATAGTTTTTTTTATTTGCGGTGTAGCAATATTCATTTTCAATAGGTTTACAAAAAGTTTCCTAAAGAATTGGGGACAAGAAAGACAAGTTCATGAGGGTTGCCGGATTAAGTCTGCTCAGGAAAGCTTGGGCGCAATTAAAGACATAAAATTGCTAGGGAGAGAAAATGCTTTTAAAAAAGACTATATGTTTCATACGGTGAAGACAACGAGCGTTGAGAGAAAACAGTTTTTTCTGAGAAATTTACCAAGGTTATATCTAGAAACTCTAGCTATAATTGGGGCTTCTATCTTAGTAATATTCGTCGTCTACAGAACTGGTTCGGTGACAGATGTTTTAACAACTGTTGCTTTATTCTCTGCTGCGGCGTTTCGTATGTTACCGTCTGCTAACCGCGTTCTTACGTCAACTCAATCACTGCGTTACGCAGAGACAGTCATTGATTTAGTGGCTAAGGAACTGTCAAAAGCAGTCAAAAAAAGGCGAAGTGTGGATTTTAAAATAAAAAAAATTGGCTTACAAAAATCCATTGAGGTTCGTGATTTATCATTCTCATATTCTAATTCAAAAAAAATAATATTAAAAAATATTAACTTAAAAATAAACAGAGGAGAATGTATCGGTATAATTGGAAAAAGCGGTTCTGGAAAAACAACGCTTGTAGACCTGATTCTCGGTCTACTTAAGCCAACCAACGGGACTATATTTGTAGATGGTATTGATATTGAAGATAACATACGCGGTTGGCAAAATTCAATAGGTTATGTTCAGCAGAACATATTTCTTACTGATGATACAATCAGAAAAAATATAGCACTCGGGGTAGAGGAAAGTGAGGTTAATGAGGAATTAGTTGATTATGCTATTAAGTCTTCTCAACTGAACGATTTTGCATCTAACCTATCCAATGGGAAAAATACAAGAGTAGGGGAAATGGGTGTTCAATTATCGGGCGGCCAACGCCAAAGAATTGGAATAGCAAGAGCTTTATATCATAATCCACCAATTTTAGTTTTTGACGAAGCGACGAGTTCTCTCGACAATGAAACTGAATATGAGATACTTGAAGAGATAAGGTCGCTCAAACGAGTTAAAACCATGATAATTGTTGCTCATCGAATGTCCACAATTAAAGCTTGCGATAAAATAATTAAGATAGAACATAACCATTTAACTCAGCTAGACTAGCGAGATGTATTTTAGACCGTTAAGGAATAAATTTATAAAAAAGATATTACACGAAAAAGGGGAAAAGATTTTCCTAAGTTTTTGATTTAAACATTCAGTTAGCACACAAAAATTAAGTTTGGAAAAATAATATAAGCTTATATTTTTTGACCGATGTAATTTCAGTGCATTGTTTTTTTGACTTTATTTTCTAATATTCTATTCAACAAAATTTCAAATTCTTTTTTAACGTAATTTCTTGGAAATCGCTTTTGGTAATTTATTCTTAATTCACCTATTATCTTTTTATTTGAAGGTGAAAAACCGAGCCTATCAATTACCTTACTTGGTTTTTGCTCTTTATAATTATACACAACATTTCTATTTAGGCTTCCTGTAATAGGCCTATATTGTGGATAATCGTCTATTATGGGAATACAGCCATTATAAATAGCTAAAGTAAACCTTTCATTTAAAATACTCGTATGCATTGGTGTTTGGACGATAACATATTTCGTGTTTTCCATTAGGTTGCAGATTTTTGTTACAGATGGATCTGAAAAAACATCAATATTTTTATTTTGTTTTATACGTTTTGCTCCATTTGCGTCTGTTATGATACACAATTTCTTTCCAGAATTCGAGTAAGAAATTGCGTCCTCAAAAATAATATCTCTCCTTTTGTTGCGGAGTACATGGCACAAGTGCCATAAAACTTTATAATAAATATGCAAAAAATTAAATATCTTACTTATATAAAAAAAAATTCCTAAAAAGATGTTTGCACTATTTATTAGTTTCATAAATTCTGGAACTGACACCACTTTATCTATTGAACTTTCAATATTTTTACCAAATAGTAACTTTATAAAATAGTTCCCTTCATTCTTATTTTTGATGTATCGTCCCAGCACTAATATATCGTAAGAGCGATTTGTCCATTCTTTCATTTCTGTGAACTTAGAAATAACGGATGTAGTAGCGCTGGACCCATTTGGATAAAATTTCAAAAGAGACTTATCTGTAATCACGCACATATCTCTATCTAGATATTTATAAATATTTATTAGCATTTCATTTTGAATCAGCACTGGCTTTTTTATTTTCTTTACTAGTGAATTATTAAATGCGGGTCTCATAAAAACAGCGTCATATTGTTCATTGATTTTCTCTAGAAGTTTTTCGTTTAAGTCTTCTAAATTGAAAACCGATAAATTGTTATTAACACATTGGGATAATTGGTTCATTTGCCATCCAACAACTCTTTCTCTGTTGAATTTTGTTACCAAAAACATGATACGTAGTTTTTTATTTACTGTCTTAGGCATTCGATTACTGCTTCTTGGTCTTTTTCTTCAAGAGTGTGATATAGAGGAAGACATAGAATGCGGTTTGAAATGCTCTCTGAAATGGGACAGCTTTGAACTGCTGAGATCGTCTTCATTTTATTTAAAGAGGGATAAAAATATCTTCTGGGAAAAATCCCTCTCGAGTTAAATTTAGAAAGATTTTTCAATAATTCAGCTTCTGTCTGAAAAATTACTGGAAAATAGGAGTAATTGGATCCAGGTATTTTTATTTTTTGTAAAGTTAAATGTTTAAAATCTCTTAGATGTTCTGCATAAAATTCATATTGTTTTTTCCGCTGAATTTGAATTTCATAAAAATACTCTATGTTTGCAATCCCAAGTGCAGCACTAATTTCAGACATCTTTCCATTGAAACCAATTTGAGCTACCTCTTTTTGCTCATTAAAACCGAAAAACCTTATCTTTTTCAAATTTTCTTGAACTGCAGTCGATTTTGCTATACATCCACCACCTTCACCAGTATTCAAAAGCTTGGTTGCATGCAAACTAATGGCGGATACATCACCCCAGTTTAATATACTCTCCCCCTTAAATAAGGTTCCGACCGCGTGAGCGGCGTCATAAATGACTGGAATATTGTGTTTTGTTGATATTTCAGCAATTTTTTCAACATCGCATGGATTCCCGAATGTATGTACCGGCAAGATTGCTTTTATCTCTTTATCTATCAAACTCTCAAGTTTCTCTACATCGAGGTTTAAACTTTTAGGGTCTATATCACAAAAAACAGCTTCACAATTAGCTTTTTGGATAGCTGAAAGAGTTGCAATCCAGCTAAAAGCCGGAGTAATTACTTTGCCTTCAATATTCAGAGATCTTAGTGCAGCTTCAATAGCGACAGTTCCATTGCTCATTGCAATGAAGGAGTTAACATTCAAAGTTGACCGGAATGCTTCTTCAAAAGCTCGAAGTAGAGGACCGTTGTGCGTTAGAATTCCAGTTTCCCAGATTTTCTCTAAATGTACAATAAAATTTTCTATAGGTGCTAGGTAAGGTTTTGTAACTGGTAACTGTTTATTATTCATTATAGGCTTTTTTCTCTTATTTCTGATATTATTCTTGCTTGCTCATTGTTTTCAGCGTACTCACTCTCTTTTTTGTCGTCGTCCATGATGGATGTATAAAAATAGTCTAACATTCCCTTAAAATGATTATCTCTGGGCAGATTATGAATTGTTTTCACATCATTTTTCTCAATAATTATTGATGGATCGACATCTGGACTAGCAGTAAAAACTCGTGAGCATTTTAAGTTTCCAAGAGATCCCCATATTTGTAATTCATTTTGATAAAAATTTTCGAATCCAAAAGAAATCTGTGATGTGACCGCGCTACCCATCTGTTTTAAATAAGCACTTCCCCATGTATCTATTTTTTGCTCTTTGTTAATATTAAGAGAACTACTAGCCACAAAAATTTTATTTTTAAGGAAAAGCTGTGAGATTTTTACAGTGTAAGCGCCGGCGTCAAGTAGAGCGCCACCTCCTAACAATTTATTATACCGGATATTATCTTTATCTCTAAATGGTGGAAAACCAAAACTACTTCGTACTTGTCTGATATCTCCAATTTCGCCTTTATCAACGAGCGAGTAAATAATTTTTAATTGGTTATGAAATCTAAATTGAAAATTTTCTACTAACGAAAGATTTTTCTTTTTGGCTATTTTATTTAGTTCAAAAACATCATTAAAAGTGCATGCGAGAGACTTTTCCACTAATACATGCAAGCCTTTTTCAAGAGCAAGTTTTGCCCATTTGTAGTGTAGACCATTAGGTAATGGTATATAAACACAATCAATATTACTATTTATAAGATCCAAATAATTTGCATAATATTTTGTGGAGAAAGTATTTGCAAGATTGTTTCCTTTTTCTGTGTCTCGGCTTGCTATACCATGCAGAACAAATTTGTCATGGTTTTTAATGTTGGGCAAAAGATGTCTTTTTGCTATATCCGCACCCCCTATTACCCCAAGTTTGATTTTGTCATCCATGTGCTAATATTCCACGTATATGTGGGTTAATCCAGCTATCTTCATGAAGAAGTATTTTTATTTGATATAAGCTTAGCCATATAAAATTATCATTTGGTATTTCAATTTTCGTACCTTCTGGAGCTTCAAGCAATAATCCTTTATTCCTTTTATTGTAAAGTCTTCCTCCGTCTTCGGAAAGCCAAGCTTCATATAAAACTTGCCAGTTTTCATATTTATTTGTATTTAAAAACATATCTACGAAGTGAGGCTTTCGTCCGCCATGTTTTTGATTAATGTTAGAAAAGGTTGCTTGCAGCGTTGGGCTTATTTGCACAAGACCATGGTTTCCGGGCTCAGCTTTAGCTTCACATAAATAATGGGGCACTTCGTCAAAACGTTGTCTAATTAAGCCCAAAATGCCTCCGTCGAAACCAATTTGACGTATCATTGGTTGATCCCAGCCTTTACTATTTTCTCGATCTTTATATTTTACACGCAAACTGCATATTTCGAAAAAATCATCGGAAAGATGTTTAATTGTCCCAGTTTTATATTCAAAATACCAGTCCCTCGCCTCTAATAATGGGATTTCCTCTATTTTCATTTGACAATTTTTTCTTTTTTCTAAAAACCATTTTTTCACATCATTTAGTGAATGATATCTTGACCAATCCTGTAATCTCTCGAACATAAATTCAATTTTGTATGCATCCAAGTTGGGTTGTTGATATTTTGCTGTAAAGTCTGTAAATTCAGAAAGTAATTTTGAATAATTTTTTTTTGGTTTCATTGTTTTTCAACATCCTGCAACAGACGGATTAAATAGTTTCCGTAATCAGAGTTGTGATAATTCTTAACATTTCTTTCTATCTGTTCACTTTCAATCCAACCCTTCCTCCATGCAATTTCTTCTAAACAGGCTATTTTCAGCCCTTGGCGCTTTTCGATAGAATTTACAA
>CACOCY010000014.1 GCA_902625725.1 uncultured SAR116 cluster alpha proteobacterium
GGAAAATATGAAATTTAAAATAGAAAATGTAGTAAAGGTTGCTTTGGCATCGTTTATTGGTGCTTCTATGGCTTTTACTGCCAACATTGCATTCGCTGATTATCCTGATAAGGACATAACATTTATTGTTCCTTATTCACCTGGAGGTGGGTCTGACCAAATGGCTCGGCGTCTACAACCTGGATTGGAAAAGGCTCTTGGTGTCAACGTGAAGATTGTATATAAGACAGGTGGTGGTGGAGCTGTCGGCTTTAGTGAATTACACCGCTCAAAGCCAGACGGATATACCATTTCAAATGTGGTTGTACCTAATGTCATAATAACTTCAAAAGGCGATGGCATTGGATATAAGCCAAAGGATTTCTCCTACATTGGAATGACTGAAGCAGCTGTTGGCGCATTAATGGTACCAAATGACAGTCCATATCAAACATTGGACCAATTTGTTGCAGCTGCCAAAGAAAAACCCGGCATGTTAACAGTTGCTGGGGTTGGCAGCACTGGTGCAAATCGTTGGGGAGGACTCGCTGAAATTCTAGGAATTGAGACTACTTATGTTCCAGTTTCAGGAGGCGTTGGTAAAATGATGCCGATGCTGGCAGGATCGCACGTTGATGGCGGTATGACCGCATCAAACCATGCCACTAAACATAAAGCTATAGTAAAGGCTCTTGTCGTTGCTGGTAATGATGAAGTAGCCACACTACCTGGAGTTCCAACGGAGCCGGCTTGGACATATGTCACCACGTGGGGAATTATGGCACCTCCAGGCACACCAGCAGATATTGTTGCAAAACTTAATTCAGCTCTGCGTGAAGCCGCTACAGACGCCTCTGTTCGCGATGCACTCGTAAAAGGTGGTTATAACCCAATTATCCAAACGGTTGATGAAGTGAATGCGTTTATGGATGCTCAAATAGCAATTTATGAATAAATCATTTTGAAACTTTAAAATTGTTCCAGCATTATTTCTCTAGTGCTGGAACAAACAAACATAGAGATTTGTATTTTACCAAAAATTTTTTTCAATGAATAAATTCATTGATAGGGTTACAAAATGATAGATGCTTTTTTCCTAGCAATTAGTCCTTCTTATCTAATGTTCATGACTATAGGTGTTCTATTGGGTCTTGTTGTCGGAACGCTGCCAGGTCTAACTGCGACAATGGGAACGGCTTTATTGGTTCCATTCACCTTTGCGCTTCCTACGGGAGAAGGAATAGCTATGTTGGGGGGGCTTTATGTTTGTGCGATGTTTTCCGACGCTATACCGGCTTGTCTGGTCAATACTCCAGGAACTCCAGCAGCGATGGCAACTGGATTTGATGGTCATCCAATGGTCCAGCAAGGTCGTGGACAAGAAGCAATTGTAGCCGCCTGTTTTAGTTCAGCACTTGGGACAATGTTTGGAGCTGCATGCTACCTTTTATTAGCTTGGCCAATGATTTCAATTGCCCTTCAATTTGGTCCACCTGAATTTTTCTGGTTGGGAATATTTGCACTCACTATTATCGGAAGCTTAGCAGGGGACTCCATACTAAAGGGGTTAGCTGGAGGCGCCATAGGACTACTGATAAGCTGCGTTGGAATAAGCCATGCAGCTGAACTAAATCGTTTCACACTAAACATACCAGAACTTCGTGGCGGCGTTTCGTTAGTAGCGGCACTAATAGGCGTTTTTGCAGTCCCGCAGGTATTGTCAATGATATTGGGGCTCAGAAAACAAGAATATGTAGCTGAATATAAATCCGAAAAAGGTGTCGTTCTCAAAACAATACTTAAAGTATTGTCAAAACCGGTGCATTTTCTTCGTTCAGCTAGCATTGGAAGCTTCATTGGTATATTACCGGGGGCAGGTAGCCCTATCGCCGCTATTGTTTCTTATAATGAGGCTGTTCGGTGGAGCAAAAAAAAAGATGAATTCGGCAAAGGGAATATTCATGGAGTAACAGCATCTGAAATTGCGAATAATTCAGCTGCGCCTGCTGCTATGATTCCTCTGGTTACCCTAGGCGTACCTGGCTCTTCTCCTGCCGCTGTGATAGCTGGCGCACTTATGCTCCGGGGATTGAATCCAGGACCAGAGCTTTTTGCTACGGATGGAACTTTGGTATATTCTTTCGGATGGTCTCTTTTCATTGCAGGCATTGTTGTATTTTTTATTGGAATGTTGGCAACACCAATTCTGGTTAGAATTATCAAGATACCTCTTCGATTGTTAGCCCCCCTTATCATGTTTTTAGCCATAATTGGTGCATATGCTATTCGAAACAATATATTTGACGTCTATTTAATGCTCACAATTGGAATTTTCGTCTTTTTGGTTCGACGAATTGGATTCCATCCTGGCCCTATAGGATTAGGATTTATATTAGGGCCTATCATTGAACCGTCATTAGTTCAAGCGCTATATATTTCCGACGCTTTGGGTGTTGGAAAAATTTTCTTTAGTGGCACTATTAATATCACATTAATCAGTTTGTCAGTAATTTCGGTATCAGCGGTCGCCATATCAAGAATCAGAGCCCGAAAACTAGCAAAAATTAATAGCTGATTTAGAAGAAAAACACTTAATATGATGAAGTTTTTTAAATTATTACAAGATACTGATTTTTTGACAGGATTATTGACCCTTATGATAGCCTCCTTCAGCTATGCTGGTATTGGTGACGATATGAAAGATTGGGTGTTTCCTTTGATGGCCTGTTATACCCTATTTTCTATTTCAGCAGTATTTCTAATCAAATCCTTAATAAAATTTTTCCAAAATAACATTGAAAAAAATATAATCATATCACAGGAACAAATACCCTCAATTCTCAATGTGATTTTTTTCAGTTTAATTGTATTTGGCTTTCTGTTTGCCCTTTTTGTTTTTGGTTTTTGGATAGCAAGCCTTTTATTGTTATGGGCGAGCATAAGTTATTTTAGCGTTGAAAAAAAGGTTTCAACTTATATCAAATCACTAGTAATTTCGTTGATTGCATGTGGTGTTGCCTATATTGTGTTCACCCATATTTTCTATGTACCATTTCCAGAGTCTCGCATTTTTGGATGAATATAAATTGAGATGAACCGAACATTACCGTAAAAACAGGTCTCGATTGTCTCAATCAATTTTGGAAAATAACCTAGGAACTCGTCATTTATGGATTTCATTCAATCTTTAGCAGTATTTCCAGAAGATTTAACAACAGTTCAAATTTATTCTCTAATACTTGTATCGTTTCTAACTTGTTTTTTCAGTGGCATTATTGGAATTGGGGGAGGACTGATTTTATTGGCATTTTATGCCACAGTATTACCAATAACAGCTGTTATACCTATTCACGGATTTCTTCAATTTTGGAATAATCTTTGGCGTGCAATTCTGACTAGAGATTATCATGCTCCTATTCTGCGGAGCTTTTTTTTGGGTTTCATAGTTGGCACAGGAATTAGTATGGTATTCGTAGTAAATTTATCAGCTCCAGTATTGCAGCTAAGTATCGGTGCATTTGTGCTTTACTCTGTGTTCGGAAAAATTCCTGCCTTATCCAAGCGTTATTTATTTTTGGGGTCAACTATATCAATGATATTATCATTTATCATTGGAGGCACAGCCCCTCTTATAGCGGCTTTGCTAAATTCCTTCTCGTTAGAGACCAAACCCTTTATTTCCACGCTTGCGCTAGTTTTAGCATTCCAACATGGTCTCAAAGTCATTACTCTCGGTTATTTAGGATTCGATTTTTTAGAATATCTATTTTTTATGATTTGCGCAATTTCTGCAGGTATGATTGGCACTTACTTTGGTGTTATGATTATGTTTAAGCTAGCAAATGATTTTCTTACACGCTTAGTTAAAATAGCGCTTATATTGCTGGCTTTAAGATTAATTTTCCTTGGATTAACCTCTTTCAGTTTTTCATAAATTGATAAAATTTTTTTTAATTATCATATAAACCCAATGTTCGCGCCTGTAATTTCAGCAATGATGAAACTGATATTAAATTTGGTGTTGCTATATTCAAATAGTCAGCTAATTCAATCAAAACTGTCAAAAGTGGATCAATTTCTAACGGGCGCCCCATCTCAATATCTTGTCTTGTAGATGGTTTATGTCCAATGATTTTGCCAGCTCCGTTTATTCTATCTTCTATGGAAACCGGGAAACGGATGGACAACCTTTCGCCGATTTCCATACATTCTTGCATTATATCTCTAACGATTTTTCGGGTGGAAGGGTCCTCTGCGATTTTATCTAAAGATGCACCGGTTAAGGCACTTACTGGATTAAAAGAACAATTACCCCATAACTTAATCCAAATCTCATCTCTTATTCTTTTTTTCTGAGGTGCTTTAAGCCCCCCTTTTATCATTAGCTCAGACAGGATTTTCATTCTTTCAGTCATTTCTCCGGAGGGTTCGCCGAGTGAAATGCGCTCACCATCAATGTGTGTTATTGTTCCAGGTGCGCTTATCTCGCAAGCAGGGTATACAACGCACCCGATAGCGCGCTTTGCTCCAATTGAATTCCAAATTTTACCGTCTGGGTCTATTGACTGCAGATGTTTATCATCCAGTTCTGTATTTGTATTAGCCTTATAAAAGTACCACCACGGCAATCCATTTACTGCGGATATAACTGCAGTATTTGATCCCAATAAGGGCTTAATTACTTCTGTAATATGAGTAATCCCATGCGCTTTAAGCGCAATGATTATGTAATCTTGCTCTCCAAAATCACTTGGTGAATTGCTTGCTTTGAGATTGTAGTGGCGAGTTTCTCCTCTAATTTTAAGTTTTAAACCATGATTTTGAATAGCAGCAAGATGAGGCCCCCTGGCAATAAGGCTTACCTCTGCCCCCGCATCATTTAGACAAGCAGCTAAATATCCACCTATAGCTCCAGCTCCATAAACACATATTTTAACTGCCATTAGCTATCCTCTAAACCAAGTTTCTTTGCTAACCCTATTCGCTGCATTTTACCTGTTGACCCTTTGGGAATCTCCTCTAAAAAACAAATATGCTTGGGAATTTTAAACCGTGCCAACTTTTCACTTGCATAGGCTTTCAACTCCGTTTCTGAGAGTTGTTGACCATCAGTGAGCACAACCGCCAGGCCAATTTCCTCTCCATAGGTTTTATCAGCTACAGCAAACGAAACAACTTGTTGAATCGACGGATGTTCCATAAACACATTGTCAATTTCTAATGGGGAAATTTTTTCTCCGCCTCTATTAATGATTTCCTTTAATCTTCCTGTAATTTTTAGATACCCATCCTCATCAAATACACCTTGGTCACCAGTCCTAAACCAGCCATTAGTAAAACCTTTGGCATTCGCCTCCGGGTTATTATCATATCCTGGAGTTACATTTTCTCCTTTAATGCATACTTCTCCTTCATTTCCCTGTTGCAATTGAAAGCCTTCAAAATCCATGATACATACCTCAGGACCAGCCGGCAAACCAACAAACCCTGCTTTTTGTATTTGGGGTGGCATGGGATTTGATGTCATTTGATGAGCGGCCTCAGTCATCCCATAAGCCTCAATTACAGGACAATCAAATAATTCCGCTAGTTCTTCAAAAACTGCTGGTGGCAAAGAGGCAGATGAAGACCTAATAAAGCGTAATTTAAGAGCCTTAACCACTTCAGCCTGGCGCTGCCCACGCAGTAAAATAGCTTGATGCATAGTTGGCACACCTGAATACCAAGTAATTTTTTCACTCTTTGCAAGCTCAAAAAATTTTAATGCGTTAAAACCTTGCGTACAACAAACAGAAGAACCAGCAGATATGCTGGCGCAAAGTACAGCTATCAGTCCATGAATATGAAATAAGGGCATGATATTTAGGGAGTGGTCAGCTTCACTCAGCTTTAATGTATTTGAGATATTTCTTGCTGATGCAACTATATTTCCTTGAGTTAATGGCACCACTTTTGGTCGAGATGTCGTGCCAGAGGTGTGTAACACAAGAGCTTCAGTGTTTTCTGAAGGGAAGGCAATTTCTTTAACTTTGGTAAACAAAGAAAAAACCCCTGCCGCAGCATCTTTATTTATTTTGATTTCAGCAACTGGGATGGATAATTTTTTGGCAGCCTCTCTTACAGGATTGGAGCTATTCTCTTCAACTATCACTAATTTAGGATTTAAATCCTCTAGATAAAACTCATATTCTGATTGCTTATATGCAGGATTTAAGGGTGCCGCAGACATATATGATGAGACAGCTAAAAAAGCAGTTGCCATTTCGGGTCCGTTCGGCAGGACGATCGCTACTCTATCTGCATTTGTAAGGCCCTGGCTTGCCAGCTCAGACCCAATTTGGTCAACGTGCTCAATTAATGCTTGATAGGTTAATGCCGGCCTATTAGGCGCAGTAATAGCATTTTTATTTCTAGAGCCAGCAGACAATAAATTACGAACATTTTTTTCTGACAATATGCTTACTCCATTTTAAAATGAAACTTATTTTATACTTTAAAACAATGGGATATAAAAATCAAAACAGTATAAATCCTGTTTATTTTCTTCTATTCATTTGTTGAAATGATAATTATAATGTGTAAATATTTTTTATGAGTATTGTCCAGCAAATAATTACCGTTTGATTATGGAAAAGATACCAGTAACTATTATCACAGGCTTCCTTGGAAGTGGAAAAACAACACTTTTATCCAAGCTTTTAAATTCAGATAAAATGCAAAATGCCGCGCTCATCATTAACGAGTTTGGTGAAATCGGGATTGACAATTTATTGGTTAAGTCCAGTGTCGAAAATACTCTTCTTCTTGAAAATGGGTGTGTTTGTTGCTCTATCAGGGGAGACTTATCCGACACAATATCCGGCTTATTTTCACAAGCAAAAAATGAGGATATACCTTATTTCGATATAATTTTGATAGAAACAACGGGTCTTGCACAGCCAGGACCCATTGTACAAACAATTCAGACGGATATATCAATCAACAATAGATGCAAATTTGATAAGGTAATCACTGTTGTCGATACAATAGCTATACATCAGCAACTAAAATTTCATGATGAACCATCTACGCAGATTATTCAGGGAGATTTTATATATCTCTCAAAAACTGACATTGCCACAAATGAGCAGATGAAAGACGCCCATAATATTATTACAAAACTTAACCCGACAGCATCGATAAAAGATAAATTAAGTGCTGAGCAAATACGTAAATCAGTTGTTTCTCTGCATCTAAATAACCATTGTTTTATTTGCGGAAACCAAGACCACTCGCATAAACACTCTCATTCTATAAAAAATAGAAAACATCTGACAAATTTTAGAAATTGTTCCTTAAAAGCAGAAAAACCTCTTGATAGAATTTCTTTTATGAGATGGCTCTCAAGCTTATATTCATTTTATCCTTTATCAATTTTGCGTCTAAAGGGTTTTGTTAGATTTAACGAACAAGAGCAAAGTTTTCTTATTCAAGCAGTAGGTCCAATATTCTCAGAGATAAAAATGCTTGAAGATAGCGATGATATACAACTTAATACTTTTGTTGTGATTATTTTTAAAGATTTGGACGCTTCAGAAATTGAAAAAAGTTTCTCGCGTCATGTTCTATCTAACTGATTTATAAATTCTTTTTTTATTTATTATTTATAACTTGTTCATTCGATTATTAAGCCACATACTATAGAACAACAAATAAAATGAATAATTTAAAGGGAGGAAAAAATGAAAAAAATTAAGCGTTTATTTTCGATTTTAACTATTGCCTCTGCAATGGTTCTTTCAGCCGTTGGAATAAATGTTGCTTATGCTTATCCAACAGAGCCAATTCAGCTAGTGGTTCCATTTAAGCCTGGAGGAGGTGCCGACAGAACTTTCAGACTATTTGCACCATATCTTTCAGATGAGTTAGGCGTTCCAGTGAACGTTGTAAATATCGCAGGTGGCGGTGGATGGGTTGCTTGGGCGCAAGCTGTTAAATGGGACGCGGATAAAGATGACCACAAACTCCAAGTAGTCAATCTACCACACGTATTATCCATGTTAGACCCGCGAATGAAGCGTACAGAAACCCTCGAAGATTTCAACTTTTTAGCCTGGCATTCTCTAGATCCATGCATCTGGGCAGTTCGTGAGGGAGATGAGCGATTTCAGTCTCTAGCCGAATTTCTCGACTATGTGGAAAAAAATCCAAATGAAATCATTATTAGCTCAACCGCAGTAGGCTCAGATGACCACATGGGAATAGCATTTGCGGAAAAAAATATTCCTAACTTTAAAGTAAGAAAAATCTATGCAAATGGAGACTCCAAAAAAATTCAAGAAGTTTTAGCGGGCACTTCTGATGCAGTTGCTGGAAACGTGGGATATTATGTCCCTCAATTTATGGAGGGTAAGTTACGTCCAATAGCTGTACTTAGTGCAGAAAGATCACCTAACCTTCCTTCAGTACCTACATTCGCAGAAGTTACCGGGCTTATGAACATTTCATACGCTGGTCGTACACTTGCTACCGCTCCTGGTTTATCAGAAGAAAAAAGAACCATTCTTCTGGATGCTATAAAACGTGCGCTTGCTAACCCAGAGTATGTGATGAAAGAAATGAACAATAAAAATCCACTTATGTTTAAAGAGGGCGACGAGTTATGGGCAACTCTCAATTCATCAAAAGCAATGGTGGAAAAAGTTAAATTTTGGGAAATGGAAGAGTAATTAATAACTGCTGAAAAAGGCGACCTAATTGGGTCGCCTTTTTTAAAGGATAAATATTAATGAAAATTAATCTTCCCTTAAAAATAGCAACCTATTTAACATCATTATTGTTCATCTGCTTATCGGTATATTTTGGTGTAGAAAGCCTAAATTTTCCTGCTGGTGGAGAACTATTTCCCATATTTTTATTTGGATGTATAATTCTATTATCCTGCTTTCTCACTATTGAGGCGTTTTTAAAGAAAACCAGTCATGTATCAGTAAGCATAAAAATCGACTTTTTTACATGGAAGCCACTTTTTGTATCTATAGCTGTCATCATTCACGTAATTTTCATTTTTATTTTAGGATACTTCACTTCTTCTTTTTTATTTTTAATTGGATGTTCAATTCTTATAGGTTTACGCGATGCGCGTGCAATCGGTATTACAGCAATCGTCTTGTTTCCTCTTATGTATGCTTTTTTTGAAGGTTTTCTGAGAGCTGGATTACCAAAAGGCATTTTATTCTAGGTTATTGTTAATGGATCTCATTGCTTTTAATTATCTTGGGAATATATTTGACTTAGCAAATATTTTAGCAATGCTACTCGGCGTTTTAGTTGGACTTGTGATTGGAGCAATACCTGGTTTAAGCCCCCCAATGGCGATTGCACTTATGATACCTGTATCTTTTCAGTTTCCTCCTGAAACTGCATTGATTTTGCTTGTTTCCTGCTTTGCGGCGGGCATATATGGAGGCTCATTTTCTGCAATTCTGCTGCGAGCCCCAGGAACATCAGCTTCTGCTGCCTCATCTATTGAAGGTTATGAAATGACCCGAAGGGGTAAAGCCATCCAAGCAATTAGAATTTCTACGTTTGCCTCTGTTGTTGGCGGGATTATAAGCGGCATTGTCCTTTTAATTCTTGCACCTCCTCTTGCTCAAGTCGCTCTATTATTTGGACCTGCTGAATATTTTTTAGTAGCTATACTCGGACTAACAGCAATTGCATCTGTATCTTTTGGTTCCGTATTTAAGGGACTTTTATCAGGGGCCTTCGGTCTTTTGATTTCCACAATTGGAATTGACCAATATTCTGGTTTTCCTCGCTTTACATTTGATTTTGTGGGTTTTGAAGCGGGGCTTGGGATTCTTCCTGCAATTATAGGATTATTTGCTTTTGCCCAAGCATTAGAACTGAGCGAGGGAGAAGCAAAAAATACCATTTCTGGTGTTCAAAAATTAAGTTGGCGAATTTGGCCAGATTTAGGGGAGATATTCCGCCTCCGGTGGTCGTTAATAAGAGGGTGGTCAGTCGGTTTAGTGATGGGGATAATACCAGCAGCAGGTGGAAGCGTAGCACAATGGATTGCCTACGCGTGGGAAATACGAAGAGCAAAACCTGGTGATAAATTTGGCGAAGGAGAGCCAAAAGGACTTGCTGCTACAGAGGGTTCAAATAATGGTGTGACTGGAACTTCGCTTGTACCTATGTTTGTCTTAGGAATTCCGGGTGGTATCTCTGCAGCCGTTATTTTTGGTGCCCTTATGATCCACGGTCTTCAACCAGGTCTTCGCCTTTTTAAGAACTCCCCTGAGATAATTTACACGATCATGTGGGGATTTATTGCAGCGAACGTAATTATGGGTTTTTTCGCAATTTTTTTGGCAAGGATTATGGCTTACCTCACGGTCATTCCTCGAGGGCTAATCGCTCCCCTGATAATGATTTTTAGCGTAATAGGAACTTACGCAGGTACAAACAATATTTATGATGTTTGGATTATGATTGGTTTCGGAGTAATTGGATACTTAATGATGAAAACGAATTTCTCCACAGCTGGATTACTATTAGGATTGATTTTAGGACCTATTGCCGAGGACGGTATGCGAGACCTATTAATTGTCTCTAATAATGCCCCAATAAGTTATATTTTAACTAGACCCATTTCTGTAGTCTTAGTAATAAGTATAGCATTCATAATTTATATCTCCTTCAAACCCCAACCCTGGCAAGAAAAGTAATTTTTTAGCATCCAATCGAAGAGAAAAAATGTCTGATACACTTTTTAACAACATGAAATTACTCTCACAAAACACTCTAAATGGTTTTGGTGGAATTGGAGAGGGTATCTCAATGCAGGTTACACAGAATGGAAGAAGAATTATTTGGCTTGCACATGAGGGTGCCCCAAAAAACTTTACAGGAGTAGACGTTACTGACCCAAAAAAAACTAAAGTTGTTTGTCAAACGGAATTACCACATATGAAAATGCGCTCTAACTCACTTGAGGTATGCGGAAATATACTTGCAGTTGCCTATCAAGTTTACGAAAAGGGTCTAGAGCCCGCAGGTATGGAACTATTTGACATAACTAAACCAGAGGAACCTAAATCTATTGGTTTTCATTCTACAGCTGGGCCACATTCTAGGGGTATGCATTGTTTATGGTTTGTCGATGGTGAAACTGTACACTGCTCCAGTGGCGCGCCAGATTTTGAGCCAAAGCACCCGAGAGATGATCAGTTTTATCAAATATTAGATGTTAGAAACCCTAGTAAGATAAATGAAATAGGCAGATGGTGGATGCCAGGGTCAAAAATCGGAGATATTGAAGAGCTACCACCGCGTGTTAACCCGGAGGGTGGGGTTGATCCCATGGGAAGTGATGCATTTCGAGTGCATAATGTAAATGTTTATGATGAGCGTCCCGACAGAGCATATGTTGGCTATATTGATGGCGGAATTTTTGTTTTAGATATAAATGATAAATCAAATCCTACAGTTGTAAGTAACTGGAACCCCCACAATCCTTATCCAGGTTTTTCTCATACTGCTCTGCCCTTATTTGACCGAGAACTAATTATTGTTACAGATGAGTGTATTAAGGATGATGGAGCAGATTGGCCAAAACTCACTTGGATATTGGATGCAAGAAACGAAAAGAATTTAGTGCCCATCAGCACTCTCCCATTGCCACCAGTGGAGGAATTTGGAATTAAGGGAGGACGTTTTGGTTCTCATAACTTACACGAAAACCGACCAGGTCCATCTTTCAAAAGTGAAGAAATTTTAATCGGCGCTTTTTTTAATGCAGGCATCAGAATATATGATATTAAAAATCCATATCAGCCTCAAGAAATAGCCTATTTTGTCCCACCGAAACCATCAAATTCGAGAGTTAACGCTATACAGATGAATGACGTATATGCTGACGAAAATGGACTAGTGTATGCGGTAGACCGCTGGTCAGGTGGATTATATGTTCTTGAAATGGATATTTGATAAAAGTAATCTCCATGTCTAAAAAACCCTCATCAATTCTAATTTATGGGATATGCGAAACACCATCTATTCTTTGGAATGCACACTTTCTTAATCCACGAAGAAATAATATAAACAGACAATACATTTGTTTAGATGACGAGTCATTAACTCTTAGAATAGGCAGTAAAGGCTGGCTTGAAATAAAACCAGAACAACTTTTGCAATTTCAATCAAATTATGAATTAAACGCTTACACTAAAGAAATACTTTTATCAAAAGTTAACGCATTTAGTAGGCCAATCAAAAATGCTTTAATATCTTATTTTAATTGGGTTGAAAATAAATGCCTAAAAATCAGTAAAGGTAAACTATCTAAAGACATTGATCCTTTATTCGCAAATGCTGAGCAGCTTTTTTTTAGTGCTTACCTGCCACTACCTCATCCAAAAATTGTAATAAGTGACAAAGATGGTGTATTTCAAGGCGTCGCACACTTTGATTTAGGTTTTTCTATTAGCGGCAAAGTATACCTTTTGACTTTTTCAGAGGGTCAGTTTATCCGCAAAACTGAACGTGAATACAGAGAAAAATTATTTGAAGAAGGTAAAGATAAATTTATATTCAAAGATCTATCAAAACCAGCACAAAATAATGAGTTTGATATAGAATTTATTACCCAATTGATAAATACAATTCCAAGTTTAGAACACTTTGTTCAGCAAAAAAAAATGCCCCATGGGATTTATTATCCAGAGGGCGTAAATATAAGTCCATAAATAATTTTGCTAGATAATAAATCTAGGATTTTATGATTTTATTTTTTAATTGAGTGGAGCATAAAAAAAATTTTAATTCAAATCTCATTTTACATCTCCTGCTTTTATGTAATTTACAATATGTTCATAATTGAAAAATTGTGGTATCATGAATTCAGGTATTAAATACTGTGGAAAAGACCTAGATGTATTTCTAGCGTGAACGAAATGCATACATAAACCCACGTTATCTATTACTCCTCCAACCCTGTGAAACTTAGACACCATTTTTGCAAATTTAACGTCTTCCTGCCAATTAATTTCTGGATATTTAATTTCTCCATAAATATTTTTTTTGTAACAATATCCAAATCCATAGCTTATTAATAAGTCAGGAATAACTTTTCCTCTTGTTTTGTCAAACTGGATTAATCCTTTTTCATCAGGACCAAAAATAAAATGAATACCATTCTGTTTTGCAAGATCCCAATACCCATACCTCTTTGTATTTGAGTGATACAGAAAAAAACCACGCAGATTCAGAAAGTCCTGTTCGTTCTTCATAATGCTTTCGACAAAAAATTTTATGTAATTTGGAGCATATAAATCATCATCGTCAAAGTGAATAATTAACTCTCCAGACGCCTTTTCAATCAAGTGGTTCCGTTTCTCGCCAATTGACAAAACATTCTTTGAATAAAAATACTGAATTCCTGAATTTTCATCTAGAAATTTTATGGATTTTTCGTGGGAGTCGTCAAAAATTAACCATTCCAAATTTTTATAGCTCTGGGACAAAACACACTTTTTCAATAATGGAAGAAATTGGGGTCTATCTTTTGTGGGTGTGATAATAGATACTAATGGCTCTCTCATTTCTTTGACCCAATATTTTCTATTAATTTTTCAATAATTTTCGTCTTAATAAAACTAGATTGCTGATATTTTTCCTCTAAATCAAGACAATGTGAATAGCTAATCGCCTGTTCTATGTTTCTCACTTTCTGAAATTTGATTTCTAATGTTTTAGATTGGTCTGAAAAAGATTTCCAAAATTTTACAGCATTAGGCCGATGCCAAAGGTGCCAAGGTTTCACGTTACCAACAAAATGCAAAATGCCGTGCCTAAATGAAATTAATTGTTTTTGCCAAATTTTATCCGTTAACCCCCACCAAGCCTGTATATTAAAATGGGACGGTAGCAAACTTACATATCCATTCAATATAATATTGTACAAATCTTGATCTGAATATTTGCAAAACTTTCCATACTTTTTCTGAGAAGCCTCACATTCTTTTAAAAAATCAATTTCCCTTAATTTCTTCAAATTTAAAAGCATAACGCCAGAATTAAAATAATGTTCAACATCAACTTCCAAATTCTTCCAATACTTGCGCATATTTTCTGAATGATTATCTAAAACTGCTGCAACAATTTTATTCTCTAATTTGAATTGAAAAAGTTTCTTTAGACACTCACCAACTATTGTATCTCCATCTATAAATATAACTTTATCTTTTTGAACCATTTGATGAATCATTAGTTTTAAAAAAATAGTTATGTTCCAAGGTTGAAAACTATTTTTTCCTCTATTGCTTGGCGCGGAAACCTTATATTTAGAGACCCATTCTTCTAGACAAGGGTGTTTAATTACTTCTCCTCCCTGTGCAATAATTTCCTTTTCAACTTTATTCCCAGACCGTTCCATTCTAGATGGATAAAGTAAATGAAATTCCACTTGTTCTTTATTGTTTTTTAATAGTGAAATAGCTGACACTATAGTGGCTTCCGCAAATCCTTCATCAAAAACGTAAACAACAGGTATTTTCATTTTGCAGCTAACACTGCATCAAAATAATCTATTGTCATTTTTAAACCATCCTCAATATCAGTACTAGGTTTCCAGTCAATTAAGCTTTTAGCTAGACTTATATCAGGCTTCCGCTGTTGTGGGTCGTCGATTGGTATTTTTTTAAATATGATTTTTGTTTTTGTTCCTATTAAAGACCTAATTTTTTCTGCAAGCTCTGAGATTTTGAATTCATTGGGATTACCCAGGTTAAGGGGACCAACAAAGTTATTTGATTTATCCATGAGATCAAGGAAGCCTTGTATTAAATCACTAACGTAGCAGAAAGAGCGGGTCTGTTCGCCATTTCCATAAATCGTAATTGGGTTTCCCTTAAGTGCCTGAACAATAAAATTAGATACTACACGGCCGTCATTAGGATGCATTTTAGGACCATACGTATTAAAAATTCTTGCAACTTTAATTTCCAAATCAAACATTCGATTATAACTAAAGAACAGTGTTTCTGCACAGCGTTTTCCCTCATCGTAGCAAGAGCGAGGTCCGATGGGATTTACCTTGCCCCAATAATTTTCATGCTGAGGGTGAACCTCTGGATCACCATAGACCTCGCTGGTGGAAGCTTGAAATATTCTTGCTCCAACACGTTTTGCAAGCCCTAACATATTTATTGCACCCTGCACGCTAGTCTTGGTAGTTTGCACTGGATTTTTCTGATAATGTACAGGGGAGGCCGGACAAGCCAAATTATAAATCTTATCAACTTCCAAATAAATTGGAAATGTGACATCATGACGAAGCAATTCAAATTTATCATTATTCAAAAGATGACGGATATTAGTCTTCGAACCAGTAAAAAAATTATCAAGACATATTACATCATTTCCGTCTTCAATAAGCCGTTCGCAAAGATGAGACCCTAAAAAGCCTGCTCCCCCTGTAACTAAAATTCTTTGCTTATCAAATTCAGTCAATTTTTTCACCTTCGAAAGGTATAAAACTAAACATTTATAGATTTAAGTTTGCATACATTCCTACCATAGGGGAACAAGTTTTTTTCTTTTAGTGAACAGTCTTTTATGATTTTATTTTTTAGTAGAATAAATTTAATTGAAAAAGTTTCGAGTTTTAAATCACAAATAAATTATAGAGAGGCCAGAAAACATAATGACATCCAGAAAAATCCCTAAAATATTGGATGATAGCTTTTTAGAGACTTTTTTATCCAAAGTTACTGAACCAACTCGTAAAATTTTTCTTAAAAAACAGATTAATACATCCGTAAGTGCTTTCTTAGGGTTTTGTTATTCAGGTAAAAACCATCTTCTTTTCGAAGGTGGCACAGTTACCAGTTTAGAGTTTAATGCATTAAAAAAATTAGCAAAAGAAGCATGCAAGTTTGAGGGTCCGATCATCGAAATAGGTACATTGTTCGGATATTCAACAATGGCGCTCGCAATAGGAAAAACAAAAAATAAACCGCTATATACGGTAGATGGGTTTAATTGGAACCCAATAGGGATTCCTTCTTGGAGGCACGAAGAACTTACAAGAAAGTCTCTTTGCTTTTTAACTGAAACACAGAATGTTAAAATAATTAAAAGCTCCGCTGCGGACTTTTACGCCAATTTTAACTTGCCAAACCCTTCAATGATTTTCATAGATGCAGATCATGATTACGAATCAGTTCGAAAAGACATAGAGTTTGCTCGAAAAGTGCAAACTAATATCATCTGCGGGCACGATTACAATTGGCCAGGTGTTCAGCAAGCAGTTAACGAAAATTTTGATGATCAAATTCAAAAAGTTGGAGAAATGTGGGTATGGAGAAATAAAAAATAGATGAGCTATGAAGTTTAGTTTTTAGCAATTATTGCAATAACATCAAAATCTAAACTTTAGAATTTTAAAATTAAATGACCCCGACTTATTCCTGAGTTATTTATTTTACCCAAAAAATCATTATCTAAATGCCACTTAAAGTTTTCTAAAAAAAACCAATTCTTTCTAATATTTCTCTTTTGAACACCCAACCAGATGGGGTAGGAAAATCGTTTATTCTTATAATTTTACCTTTTCATATCAATTTCAAGCTGATTAGACGAAATAAAATCAATTTGTTGTGTTTCAAAAGCACTGAGAACTAATTTTAAAAAGTCTGTATTCCATTGGTCGTCATCCTCAATTATGGCAACGAAATCGCTTTTAACTATCTTCAGGCCTGCGTTTAATGCCTTAGCTTGAGAATGACCGTCGCTATTTACAATAGTCAAATTGATATCTCGATAATCCAATGAAATGCTGCTATCTCGATCCAAACAAATCAAAAATCTCACGTCAACAGAATTAAAGGCCGAATTCTGCTTAACAGAATTAATCATTCTGTCCAAAAAAAATTTTTGCTGGGTTGAAGTTCTTGTTGGGCAAATCAAATCGATGGAGTGTCTCATATTAATTCTTGCTTCAATATTCAAAATATTTCGTTCGATAATGCCCAGTGGTAAGTTGCACTTAAACCATCTATTAAATCTATTTTAGCTTTCCAACCTAGATAATTAATTTTGCTTACGTCTAATCTTTTGATCATAGTACCATCTGGTTTTTGATCATTGTAAATTATTTTACCTTTAAATCGAGTTATCTCTTTGACCGTTTTTGCAAAGTTTTTAATAGAGATATCTTCTCCTGTTCCAATATTTATCGTTTGCATTTCTGAATAATTCTGAAGAAGAAATACAGCAGCTGATGCTAAGTCATCTACGTGCATAAATTCACGGCGTGGTTTTCCAGTTCCCCAAACTTCTACGCTCTTGCTGTTTTTTAACTTAGCTTCGTGAAATCTTCTCAAAAGAGCTGCAGGAACATGTGAAAGTTCAGGGTGAAAATTATCATTTGGACCATACAGATTGGTAGGCATGGCAGATATAAAATCACAGCCATATTGTTTTCGAAATGCCTGACATAATTTTAAACCGGCAATCTTTGCAATTGCATACCATTCATTTGATTTTTCGAGTTCCCCTGTAAGTAAATAATCTTCTTTAATAGGTTGCTTAGAAAATTTTGGATATATGCAAGAAGAACCCAAAAACAATAATTTCTCGACGCCAATCTGGAAAGAAGTTTCTATTACATTATTTTGAATTTTTAGATTTTCTAAAAGAAATTCAACCGGATAAGAATTATTGGCGACGATTCCTCCTACTCGAGCTGCAGCTAAAATCACTACTTTTGGCTTTTTTTTAGACATCCATGCACTTACAGCATTCTTATCGGTTAAATCCAGCTCGGTTTTTTCTGCAATTAATATTTCTATTTCAAATTTTTTTAATTGTCGGCAAATTGCGGAACCAACCATTCCATTGTGCCCAGCTACAAAAATTGACTTATTATGTAAATTAAAATCATCCATGTTTTTTTGCTAATTTGATGTCGGCCTCTACCATTTCATTCACAAGCGATTTAAAAGAGGTTGAGCTCTGCCACCCTAAGAGGCGTTTTGCCTTTGAGGCGTCTCCAAGTAAAAGCTCTACCTCTGTTGGTCTAAAGTATTTAGGATCAACGCAGACTAGCTCTCTACCCGTAGATGCATCTACACCCTTTTCATCAACTCCCTCACCTTTCCAAGAGATTTCAATTCCAATATATTTAAATGAGAGCTCAATAAATTCTCGAACAGAATGTTTTTCTTCAGTGGCAAGCACGAAATCATCTGCTTCATTATGCTGCAAAATACGCCACATACCGTCCACATAATCTCTTGCATGTCCCCAATCCCTCTCTGCATTGAGATTTCCAAGAAACAACTTCTGTTGAACCCCAAGCGAAATTTTTGCAACTGCCATAGTAATTTTACGAGTAACAAATGTTTCTCCTCTTGTTGGTCCTTCATGATTAAACAAAATACCATTTGAGGCAAAAATACCATAGGCCTCACGATAGTTTACAGTAATCCAGTAAGCATAAAGTTTTGCGGCAGCGTAGGGACTTCTTGGATAAAAAGGCGTGGTTTCACTTTGCGGGACTTCCTGAACCTTGCCGTATAATTCGGATGTTGAGGCTTGATAAAATTTTGTTTTTTGTTCTAATCCAAGTATTCTTATCGCCTCTAAAAGTCTTAAAGTACCAACTGCATCAGAATTTGCTGTATATTCAGGAGTTTCAAAGCTCACCTGAACGTGACTCTGGGCAGCCAAATTGTAGATTTCATCAGGTTTTACTTCTTGAATGACTCTAATCAGATTGGTTGCATCTGTTAAATCACCGTGATGAAGATAAAAATTTGTATCATCAAATTTTGGGTCTATATACAAGTGGTCCACTCGATGTGTGTTAATCAGAGAGGAACGCCGCTTAATTCCATGAACTTCGTATCCTTTGTCTAATAATAACTCAGATAAAAAGGCCCCGTCCTGACCTGTCGCTCCAGTGATTAACGCCTTTTTCATCAAACAAGCCCTACTCATCTATTTTTATGAAAATGATATTAAAATATTTTCAATTGATTGCCTAAATAATAGTTATCAAACCCCAGAATTTATTCTACATCCACTCTTAGATTAGCCGTGATTAATGCCCGCAGCAACCCTTCAGCCTCCTTATTTTAATGCCACTAATTTAGTCATCGATGAATAACAAGCATAACGCCCTTTAATATTCGCGATATTTAGGTTATCTAGCTAATTAAACTATTTGATTTTTGGATGTTTTCTATGAACGAATTAACCTGCTTTAAAGCTTATGATATCAGGGGCGAGCTTGGTGTTGATATAGATGTCAGTATTGCATACCGTATTGGACGTGCTGTAGCACAGCACTTCAATGCTAAGAGTATTGTTATTGGAAGGGATGCACGACAGTCATCTCCCGAATTTGCAGATGCCGTATCAAAAGGTATTATGGACACTGGTGCGGATGTATTAGATATTGGTTTGGCCGGTACCGAAGAGATGTATTGGGCGGTAACAGAATTTAAGGCTGATGCAGGTATTATTGTCACAGCATCTCATAATCCAATAAATTATAATGGCATGAAAATCGTTAAATCTTCCTCACAGCCTCTTGATGATGTGGCTGATTTTAATGTTATTAAAAAATTAGCAGAGGACGAAGCTTGGGGTAAAAATGGCCACAAAGGAACACGCTCAGATATTGCTGCGAAAGCGCGTATAAAATACGTAAAACAAGTCGTAAGTTTCATTGAAACTTCAAAACTCAAACCACTAAAAATTGTAGTTAATTGCGGTAATGGCGCTGCAGGTCCAACGTTTGATGAGATTGCAAAGTCCCTACTTAAGGAAGATGCGCCCCTTGAATTTATTAGAGTACACCATGAACCAGATTATACGTTCCCAAATGGTATTCCAAATCCCCTTCTTGTTGAAAACCGGCCTGCAACTGCAAATGCTGTTGTAACTGAAGGGGCTGACCTAGGCGTTGCTTTTGATGGTGATTTTGATAGATGCTTTTTCTTTGACGAGGCAGGCACTTTTATTGGAGGTGAATATGTGCTGAGCCTCCTTGCAACGAGCTTTTTAGATAAAAACCCTGGCTCAAATATTATCCATGACCCGCGTGTTATCTGGAACGTTCAAAATATCGTAACAAATAAGGGAGGAAAAGCCATACAGTCTAAAACAGGCCATGCATTTATCAAGCAGGCGATGAGACAGACAGAGGCCATCTATGGCGGGGAGATGTCCGCCCATCATTATTTTAAGGATTTTGCTTACTGTGATAGCGGAATGGTGCCGTGGCTTTTAATTATAGAATTACTTTCAAAAACCGGTATGCCGTTGAGCAAACTAGTAAAAGAACAATTTGAGGCCTTCCCGAGCAGTGGGGAAAATAACTTCACCGTTGAGGATGCGGATGCTGCTATCGAAACAGTCTTGCAAAAATATAAGCCAGATGCGCTATCTATCGACGAAACAGACGGTGTGAGTCTTGCCTTTGATAATTGGCGTTTTAATCTGCGAAAATCCAATAATGAGCCACTGGTGCGCCTTAATATAGAAACACGAGGTAATGCGGTTGATATAAACCAAAAGCTCCATGATATTAAACGCTTAATTTCTTAAAAAACCCGCTTAAGAGTAACCATTATCGACTAGATAGGAAATAATTTGCTCTGCGCATTCCTTGGCTGAGTATTTTTCTGTATCAACAATGATTTCAGGGGTTCTTGGCTCCTCATAGGGACTATCAATACCTGTAAAATTCTTAAGCTGGCCTGAGCGCGCTTTTACATATAGCCCTTTAACGTCCCTTCTTTCAGCTTCAGCAAGGGAGGTCTTAACAAAAATTTCAATAAACTCGCCCTCTCCCATAGCTTGTCTTGCGCTGTCACGCTCTGAGGCAAATGGTGAGATAAAGGAGACAAGTGTTATAAGGCCCGCCTCGACCATCAGCTTACTTACCTCAGTAACGCGCCTAATATTCTCTACCCTATCCTGGTCGGTAAAGCCAAGGTCCCTATTAAGGCCATGACGTACATTATCACCGTCCAGAAGCATGGTGTGCCTCAAATTAGCGTGAAGCTTTTTTTCAACAATATTAGCAATGGTGGATTTGCCTGAGCCTGATAAACCAGTAAACCACAACACGCATGGTGTTTGAGATTTTGCCTCTGAGCGAGCTGTTTTATTTATCTCAAGTGCCTGCCAGTGAATGTTGGATGCGCGCCTTAAGGCATATCGAATGAGACCTGCGCCGACGGTGGAATTACTCTCTCGGTCAATTAGAATAAAGGAGCCGGTAGTTCTATTTTCCTCATATGGATCAAAGACGATATTGCGGTCCAGAGATATGTTACATGAGCCAATATCATTAAGCTCGAGTACATCAGCTGGAAGCCGCTCATAATTATTGACATTAATTTTATAGCGAGGCTTTGCAATCGTGACGTTGGCTGTGCCTCCCTCGATTTTTAATATGTAGGAGCGACCAGGTATCATCTCCTGCTCATGCATCCAGATAATATTAACCCTGAACTGGTCTGATAGCTCTGCCGGCGCTCCTGCCTCAACAATCATATCCCCTCGTGAAGCATCAACCTCATCTTTTAGCGTGACTGCAACGGATGCGCCCTCTTCGGCATTGTCCAACACACCATCCATTGATGTAATTTCTTCAATGACTGTCTCAACCCCAGATGGAAGTATCTTAACCCTATTATCAGGCGCAACTACTCCTGAGACTATCCTTCCTGCATATCCCCGATAATCTAAATTCGGGCGCAAAACATATTGAATGGGAAGGCGAAGTAGTCCCTTGCCCATTTTTGCGTTTTCAACAGACTCAAGCCAGTCTATGAGAGTTGGACCCTGATACCAGGGCGTATTCTTTGAAAGCTTAATTATATTATCACCCTTTAACGCGGAAAGGGGAATAGCTTGCACGTGGTCGAACTTCAAATGCTCTTTTTGAATTACATAAAAATCAGCTGAAATCTGATTAAATACCTCCTCACTATAATCAACTAAATCCAGTTTATTGACGGCCAAAACAATCTGCTTAATACCTAGAAGAGAGCTTATAAACGCATGCCGCCGCGTTTGCTCTAATATGCCCTTGCGTGCATCAATCATCACAATAGCAAGGGATGCCGTCGAGGCTCCTGTTGCCATGTTGCGGGTATATTGCTGGTGGCCTGGAGTATCTGCTACAATAAATTTGCGTTTATCGGTTGTAAAAAAACGATAGGCAACATCAATGGTTATGCCCTGCTCTCGTTCTGCAGCAAGGCCATCCACCAAAAGTGCAAAATCGATTTCATCGCCTTGCGTTCCAAATTTAGAGGAATCTTTCTGCAGCGCTGATAGCTGGTCATCAAAAATCATCTTTGACTCATATAAGAGCCTTCCAATGAGGGTAGATTTGCCATCATCTACAGAGCCACAAGTTATAAAGCGGAGCGTGTCTTTAGCTGCCTGATTTGCAATGTAGGCATTTATATCGGAGGAGATGAGGTCTTTTTCTGACATTTAAAAATACCCCTCCTGCTTCTTCTGCTCCATCGAAGCGCCGGCATCACTATCAATCACACGGCCCTGACGCTCAGAGGTGGTTGAAAGTAGCATCTCCTGAACAATCTCTGGAAGGGTTGTTGCATTTGAACGAACTGCCCCCGTTAGTGGATAGCAGCCAAGCGTTCTAAAGCGCACCATCTCGTGCTTTATCTCAGATTTGTCCTTAATGGGCATCCTCTCATCGTCTACCATAATGAGCGTTCCATCACGCTCAACAACGGGGCGCTTTTTTGCTAAATATAAATCAGGAATGGGGATGTTTTCTGATAGGATATACTGCCAGATATCAAGCTCTGTCCAATTTGATAATGGAAAAACGCGTATAGTCTCATCTGGTTTCTTGCGGGTATTATATAAAGACCAAATCTCAGGTCGCTGATTTTTTGGGTCCCATCGATGCTCTGCAGTTCTAAAGGAAAATATCCGCTCCTTAGCGCGAGATTTCTCCTCGTCCCTTCTAGCACCACCAAAGGCGATATCAAATTGATGGTGATCAAGTGCCTGCTTCAGAGCAACTGTTTTCATAATATCCGTATGCATGGCGGAACCATGGTCAAACGGGTTTATGCCTCGCTTAATCCCATCAGGGTTCGTATGAACGAGCAGCTCAAAGCCTAAATCAGCCATCATCTTATCTCTGAAGGCAATCATCTCCTTGAATTTCCACTTAGTGTCCACATGCAAAAATTTAAAAGGAGGTTTGCCTGGATAAAAAGCTTTGCGGGCAAGGTGAAGCATCACAGCGCTATCTTTACCAACGGAGTATAAAAATACAGGATTTTCAGCCTCTGCTGCTACTTCACGAAAAATGTGAATTGCTTCTGCTTCTAAATTAAAATTTGCCAATGGATTTCAACCTGTTTAAAACTTATCTAAACACATCTTGTTCGTAGCAAAAATTACCAGAAATCACGAGAAAAATCGAATGAAAGACAAACTTTTTGTTTTTGTATAATTACTAACTTAGTTAAGGTATTTGCAGAAATTATAACTTATGTTTTTTGCGGAGTCTTAGAATTTTTGACCGCTAATGTGAGCTTCATGACAATTCTAATTAAAGGTTAGCGATTATACGGGTCTGACACACGCACAATATCATCCTCACCAAAGTAGCTCCCCATTTGTATTTCAATTACAATTACATCTTCGTCTGTATCATTGCCAAGCGCATGCTGAGCTCCAAGTGGAATGTCTATCGATTGACCAGGCTCCAAATATAGCCTCTCTTTTTCTAATTGCACGGTTGCTTTGCCTTGTACAACCACCCAGTGCTCTGAGCGCTTATGATGATATTGAAGCGATAAATGTTGGCCTGAATTTACCGTTAATCTCTTTACCTTGCATATTGCGCTATCAAGTAAGTTTTCAAACATGCCCCATGGGCGATATTCAAAGCTGTGCTCTCTTGCGGCAGGTATATTGAGCGCCTTTAGCATTTCCAGGGCGTCTTTTACTTTTTCTGATTTACCTTTTTGAACAACAAGCGTTGCATTATCATCATCCACAATAATGAGGTCTTCCACACCCACTGCAGCAATTGTTCTTGATGATGATTGAATGAAGGTATTCTTGGTATCAATCTGAATGCTGTTATCTGGTGAGGAACTGTTTGTCTTATCTGCCTCCAACAATTTTGACAAACTATCCCAGCTTCCAACATCACTCCAATGACCCTCAAATGGGACCATTGCGATATTAGCTTCCTTTTCTAAGATGGCGTAGTCAACCGATATAGAAGGGATTTTGTCTAAATGCGTTTTGCGAAGCGTAATTTCATCGTTGTTAATATCTTTATTTTCCCAGCAAGTGACTGCTGCTTTATATAATTCTGGCTGATGCTGCGTGAAGCTCTTAATACATTTCTGCGCACTAACAACAAATATTCCAGAGTTCCAGTAGTAATTACCCTCAGCCAAATAGCTATTGGCTGTTTTTAAATCTGGCTTCTCTGTAAAACTAACAACTGCCCTTTTCTCACCTTTACCAATAGCTTGTATATATCCATATCCCGTTTGCGGCTCAGTGGGCTTAATTCCAAAGGTTACCCAGCAGTCCTCAGAAGCAGCGATTTTAGAGGCAGTTTGAATGATTTGATTGAACGCACTGCTATCCTCTATCCAATGGTCTGCAGGCATAATTACCAATAAATCATCTTCAGTAGCATTTAGGGCAGCCATTAAAATAGCGGGCGCTGTATTCCTGCCTACTTCCTCAAGAATATAAGATGCCCCTCTTCCCAGCTTTTTTAATTCCCTTCGGCATAAAAAATTATGTGCCTTATTACTTACAATTATAATTTGTGTGTTTTGAGTGGTATTTAACCTATTTACAGTATTACCAAAAAGTGTGGTTTCTTTTTGGAATTCTATAAATTGCTTTGGAAGGGATGCCCTGCTAGAAGGCCACAAACGGGAGCCAGACCCCCCAGATAAAATTACAACAGTCAATGCACTACTGGTTTCCATCAATACCTACTTCCCTTACATTTCTTTGTCTATCTAAATAATTTTAAACTTAAAATCAGGTAAATTAAAGTTTGGTGTTGCTGAAGCAATGCAGTTTATTGATCCATTCCCAAATTTTTTTATCTTCTGCACAGTACTTATCCTCAAAATCCTTTAAAATCTGTAGTTCCTTTTGAGAACATTCAGTGTAAACAGACGTATTAGCCATAAATAGCGGGACATGGGGTAAATTAAATAATTCTTCTAAATATTTAATAAATTCATTTAACTTATCTTGTACACCAAATATGCACTCAATTTCAGAAATTAATTTCTGAAATTCTTCAAAACTGGTCAATTCACCGAATGTTCTTAATTGAGGATTCTTGTGATAAATAGAAAATTTATTTTCAGTTTTTAGAGTTTCTTCTAGACTAACACCCGTAAAAAGAGGGTGTTCTGGTCTTTTGCTCACATAATTAAAATGAGAATAAATTTGTCTGTAGGGCTCCCTAAATATTGAACAATGAACAAATTTTTGAGTGTATTTTTCTTTTTGTATGGCATCAACGTATTCGTTCAAAAATTCGAAGTGTCCACCGTAAATTCTAAATTTTTGAATTTGATCTTGGTTTAATGGAAATCCTCCATATTTGCCGTGGTTTAACCAAAATAGTGCATTTTTAAATTGCATCTGGAACCAATGTCTCATTGCAGTTCCAGCTGTTTTAGGTATGTGGTAAAAAATTATATTAATTTCTCCAAGATTTTTTCTAATTTCTTCACTCAATTGAACGTCATAAAATTCTGGAGAATTAAGGAGCCTCTCTACCAGCTTTTCTTCGTTTTCTAATTTAGTGTATCGAATAACGTCAGAGTCAGCAGGCCTTACAGAAAAAATCAATTCATAGCACTCTATTATTTTATTCTCTTGCAACATTTTTTCCTTCCAAAATTATCTTTAAAAGAACTTAAACAATTTAATTTATTGTGTTGTGCAAATGCCTTAGTCCTTGTGCCTTACATTATTATTTAAATTTGATGTAAAACTAATTCCTTACATTTTTCAAAATGACTAAAATTTATTCTTAAGCAAAACTGATTGCTTCTATGTCTATAACTTTACCTTGATATGTTCCTTCATCATAATTCAAATTAAAATCAATATGTGCGAAATGACCACTTATTTCGTTAAGCGGTATGAACGTTTTTATGAGTTTTGAGTGGCCCAACCTGAAATCCGAAACTAATTTGCCATTTACAAAAATTTTCACAAATACTGGGAAATTTACTTCGTGCTTCTTCGCAATTAAGAAAACAAGATGCTTCTCGTCACCTTTTTTTCTTTTGGATACATCCAAAATAAGTGTGGACTGCTTCTGTATAAGATAAATTTTTTCGTCCGTCACATCTAAACCAACAAAACCAAAGCGACTCTGGTCGGCAAAATCTATCAAACTTGGGAATTCTATTTTGTTATCGTACTTATCTTTGATTAATTGCGTAAAGTCAGGTCTTGCTTCTATGCATATTTCACCGTTTTTGTTATGTAAAACACCAAAAAATTTTTTTTCTCCCACAGTTATCTTCAAATGAAATTCGAAGTCATCTTTTATTAACGAATCATGAAGAAAGATATACTCAATTCTTTGGCTTACCCATCTCAAGTTTTGGCCTCTATTTAATAGCCAAATATCAACTGGTTCAAATTTCTCCGCTAGGTTTTGATAAAAACTATACTCTACTGGGTTATTCGGAACAAAAGAACCATCCTCGGATTCACATATTTCTTTTATTAAAATTGGGAGAATTTTTCCATTGCTTTTGTCAAGAGTTTGAAATTTTCCAAAAGAAACAACGCTCAAAGCACTCATATTACCCTGAGATTTCCGAATTATTTGGTTTTTAAACTTTAGGCCATAGAGGTCATGCTCTACGACAGAAGATATCTTTGTATCCCCAATATAGGCAGCAATGTTTAAAAATCTTACTCCTAAAATTAACCTTTCCATAGGGATATCTAATCTCAGAAAAATCTCTTTGTTAGGCAGGATTACAAAAGGTGCTGAAAGCACTATGTCACTATCTTCGACTTTTAAATCGCTGAATTCTATGAGACTGCAAACTATTTTGAATTCATAATCAACCATGAATAATTTATTACTTAGTATGCAATTCTTAGAATTATTTATGACTTTAAGACTAAAAACCAAAGTATTTTCAGAGGCATCAAAACGAGGTGTTGGGTCGAATTCTAAAGACACTTTGATATTAGTTAAGTCTTGAAATTTGCTAAACTCATTATCTATCTCCCGTTCATTTATCTTAAAATTATATTTTTCAGGGGAATGTTTTTTGTAGCAATTATTTGACCAGACAAGTCCCATTAATTCCTCTGATGCTTCTGACCAACTTCTAGTTTTACTTGGATAATTTAATTTAAAGGCATCGGATTTAATTAACAATTTTCGGATAATTTTTTTCAAACTATCAGGACTATTTTTCTCGTAAAAAATGGGGTTTGAAGAATATTGAGAAATTTCCCTAAATATTTCTATATCATTTAATATAATCTGCTTTCCAGTTTTTGAATATTCTATAATTGGCAATCCAAAACCCTCAGAAAAAGAGGACATTATAAGCCCATCACTCGCTTCAAATGCGGCCATTAATCCTCTATCTGACAATCCTCTTTTCCAAAATAAATTTTTATTAAAAAGTGGATGACCCAGAATTTCATGTTTTACAATATTATTGCCCCAGCCATATTCTCCGATCAGAAGCAAATTTACATCTTTATTTTTAAGCCATATAGAATTGAATGTATTTAAAACGTTTACGTGGCCTTTTCTTGGTTCAATGGTGCCGAGCATCAAAAAAGTTACTTGATCTTTTCGATATTCCAACTCATTTACGTTCGACGAAAATTCAGTGAAATTAGAGCCGTGATGTAAATAGTAAATCTTTATTTCTTTATCAAAAGATAATTCAGCAATGATATCATATACTTCATTTGCAATAGTTTTACTTGGAGTTATTATTCCTGTGGCCTTTGATAACACAAAATTAAACCATTTTGAAAATACCAAAGGCATGTTTTTTGAGGTGAAAGCAGGATTTATTAAAGGTTCGAGATCATGAACCCCGAATATAATTTCATTTCCTAAAATAGACTGCTCTAAAATGAACTCTTCTTGCTCATGAAAATTTTCCCAAGTGCTGTCGTATAAGACCAAAACATCATTTCTTTTAGGCAGTATTATATTCTCCGGAAACAGTTGAATATTATCAGGACTTACTTCATCCACCCTATAGGCATGCCTTTGACGGAAAAAACATTTTACAACTTCAATTTTGTCATCGATGAAAGGTAGGCTTTTAGCGTATTGATGTATTACCCGTTGAATACCTGTTTTCGCTTCAGATAAAATTGTATTTGTAACGTCAAAAATTAGTCTAGGTCTATCCGTTATGGTATCAATTGCTGTAACTTTCTGAGAAGATGCCTTATTTTTTACATTGTTAAAAACTTCTAAAAAATTTCTTGAGACCTTATTCCACTCAAAATTTTGAATTTGTATATTTCCATTTTCAATAAATTTATTTGCATATTTTTTTGATGCCATAACCCTATGAATTATAGATAACATCTCTACTGAATTGCCGTTTTCGAACAATAGATCATCATTTGCAACAACTTCGCTTGAACCACCGTTATTTGCAGAGATATATGGGACCTGACTAGCGAAGGCCTCTAGAGCGCCCAAACCAAATCCTTCCATAACTGAAGGTTGAATTACTGCGGTTGCTTTTTTGTGTAACGAAACAAGTTTTTTATCATCAACCCAACCAAAAGAAAAAAGTTTAGATCGCTTTCCTGCATGCCTTTCCATCATATCCGAATAACGTTTTACTACATTTTCGGAACTCGAGCCCACTAAGACCAAACTGAGGTGCTCTCGAAATATTTCAGAACTACTTAGAGTTCTTATCAACCAGGCGATATTTTTTCTCTTATCAACCCCCCCTACATATAAGATGTAGCGACCTAAATAATTTAGATCCTCGCCATTCTCTGGACTATATGACTTTAAAGATTCAGCAAAATCAAAAGAGAGTCCTGCTCCAATGGTAGAACAATTATTCTTTTTAAAGATATTTTGATATTCACTATTACAAAAATCGCTCAAAGTTATAATATGTGTGTAAGTCTGATACGTTCTAAGTCTTCTAATGTAGGTTTCTTTTATTTTCTGATTTGTTAAATAAGTGCTAGGGAATCTTAATGGAATAGCGTCATGGAATATTGCTAAAGAAGGTATTTTAATTAAGGTCGCATCCGAAATTGGGACTGCCAAACTATCACTTCCTTCAAATGGGCTAGGATTGAGAAAACAATCTCCCCCTAAAGAGTTAATTTTTTCACAAAGAATTTTCTCATCTACTTTTCTTTCCGAATTCCAACCTTTCTGATTCTCATGAGAAGCGGATAAACCACAATAATAATCAATTTTGCAACCGGGCAAATCATTTATCAATTTCTGACGAGCATAAATTAATGGTGCTGGAATATTTGCGTTCAAGCATATCACTAATTCCAAATTAGGAATATTTGTAGTTAACGCTTTTAAAAGATCAAAAGTATACCTTCCTATACCTCTTAGAGCACTTAGGGTTTGAAAACATTGACCATCTATTATGAGTTTCATCTTTTAACCATTAGAAAATTTTGAGCAAATAATATATCATCTTAAATTATGACTATTATCTCAAAAAGTAAAAATTTTATTTTTATTCACATTAGAAAATGTGGGGGAACCTCTTTCGAACAATCATATCAAAAACACACTAAATGGAATGATCTGGTAATTGGGTCCAGTAAAGAAGGTGAAATTCTTCAACCAATTTATGACAAACTTCATGGTCTTCATAAACACAACACCGCCTTTGAAATAAAAAATATTCTTGGTGAGGAACATTTTAACGAATACTGGAGATTTGCCCTGGTAAGACATCCTCAGAAATTAATAGAATCCTTTTACAAATGGTCTAGGACTCTTGTCATACAGAAATCACAAAATGATGAGGAAGTACAAAATCGATGGCGCAAGAATCTTTTAAAGGGTGCAGCCGATTTGGATTTTCTCAATTGGGGGCCCATAAAATCTTTTTTGTTAACAACTTCATTTTCTGAATTTGTTAATAAGGCAGTTTCAGAAAACCTTATTCAAGGAAGCCAAACAAGTTTCTTACTTAGTGATAAAAACGAACCCCTTGTGAACAATTGGTATAAATTAGAAAATATTAGTATCTTCTGGGAGGATTTTGGTAAAAAAACGGAAATGAGAATTGAACCACTTCACCGAAATAAAAGCATGCCAGTCACTTTAAAATGGGATAATAAAATGCGAGATATGGTATCTAATAGATACAGTTCAGATTATAAGTTCTTTTCGTACCAATTATATTAGTTCAATTAGTTTAAAAAAATATGAAAACCTATGATGTCATTTCTTTAAATTATTATTCTTTAGAGCCCAACTCATCATCGGGAGGCCAAAGAAGATCCTATGCTTTAGTCCAACAAGTAATTAAATCAAATAAATCAATTCTTCTATTAGTCGTAGGTACGAGCAAAACTCCTATTATAAAATCAGAACCCATAAGCAATATTGTTCAATATTACATACCACCCATTGAATTGGACGAGGTAACGTTTCTTAATTTCCAGAACAAATTCTCAGAAAAGGTTGGCATTGATACGACCCTCATATGGAGTAGTGAAAAAAATGACTTGCTTATGGAAATGATCCGAAAAAATAGCAGCCCTAGCACAAAATTAGTAGCGCAACACTTTTCTTTTTTTGAGCTAATCAAGCATTTTAATAATGATAAATATCTATTTACTCATAATCTAGAACATAAGATAAAAAATGATGTTTGGACAAATAAAGAACTAAAAATTTTATTTAAAAGGAAAGAATTTGAATCATTCAATTACTTTAATAAAATCTTTGTTTGCTCTGAATTTGAAAAAAAAGAAATCCTGAAGCAAACTTCTTTGCCAGAAAATAATATTCTGATTGCCCCAAACGGGTCGAATTTCTCTTCCCAAGATGTAAATTCAGATAAAAAATCAAATGATTTTGAATGCATTCTTTTAGCAACTAAATGGCCCTATAATGTAGAGGGGTTTCTGAACCTAACTAAGGAGTGTCCTCAGTTCTTCTCACAATTTAAGGTAAATGTCGTAGGAAGCATCAAAGATAAAGTCAAAACTATTACCGATAATAATAATATTCCTGTAACGTATCATGGTCAAATCAATGACCAAAAAATCGAGACTATCGCACAAAATTGCAAATTTGCAATAAACCCATCATTCGGTGGAGCAGGCACCAATGTTAAAAACTCTGACTATCTTGCACTAGGTTTGCCTGTGCTATGTACGGATTCAAGCAAACGTGGATATGAAAAGTATTCTGGATTCGTAGTTTCCTTGCCTTACAGTGAGTGGAGTTCGATAACTCCCGAAAGATTTGTAAGTATTCCAAAAAATATAAGACAATCTGTAAGCTGGGATGCGACGTTAAGTGAATTCAAAAACGAAATATTTAGTTAACTCGATGACTAATTTTTGTTTTCTTACCTACAAATACACTTCTCCAAATACCGGAGGTGGGGAATTATATTTAGAAAATTTAGCCAACGAATTAATAAAAAAAGGACACCAAGTCACCATCTGTTTCCCAGTATATACTGGCACTGAAAAAATTAACAGATTTGCAACAAAATTATCAAATGAAACAAAAAACACACTTATCAACAAAACTTATGAAAATTCCATTTCATTGGTATCGTTTGCCCCTAATACAAATAAAGACCTGCGCTTAAAGAGTTCCCAATACGATAAATTTCAATATTTTAAATTTCGAGATAATATAGAAAGCTCAAAGTATGTTTTTCTTGGATATGGTGTACAAAACATTAAAACTATAAATGATGTTCCTGTATTAATTTGCGACCTAGAATTTTTAATACATGTTCCTGCGTCCACAGAGTTAAAGCTTAGTTTTCTTAATTTGAAGAATAACGTGGACATTAATTGTTTAGATATTGATCGAAAATATAAAAGCAAATACAAATTGACACCTAATCTTTCAAATATGATTATCAAAAGCGAAACAATTGCTAGAGAACTTATATTTTCTATCGACGCAACCGAAGAAATTAACCTAAGCACTAAAAATATTTCTCTAACTTTGGAAGCCAAAAATGATGGTCGTTTTGAGCCAATAAAATACTTGAGTTATGAAGCTTTAATCAAAACAGAAAACTATAAGAAAAGATGGGCAGAAAAGACTCCCTCTATTTTACCCTTGCGAGCACCAGGCTCCAATAAATTTGAAAACTGGCTACAGAAGAATTATGATTGTTTTGATGAATTTGTAATTCATGGATGTACATTCGCCTGTTGTCTTGATTACTCCAATATGTTGAAAAAACTTGGATTAAATTATAATACAATTCCTCACTTTCATCCTGAAGATAAATTCTATTTCGACAGGGGAATTTATGATATTTTCAACAACGCCAAATTAAATTTTATCTTTAATGAAGAGCAGAAGCGTACATTAAAAGAAGCCCATTTAAATGAAGTTAAGATAATAAATGGAGGTGGCATACAAACATCTGATAAATATCAGATTCATAAGAGTGATATTCGAGCGTTTAACAAAGGACACTCTTTACCAGATAATTTTTTTCTTTGGGTAGGTCGAAACTCGGGGAAAAAACAACTTCAGCAGCTTGTGGAAGCTTTTTGCCAAATTAAAGAGAGCGAAGCAAAATTAGTTCTTGTCTCACCCGACAAATTGGATAGCTTTTGCGGAAAAAATAATATTCATATTTTTGGATATGCTCATCCCGAAGAACTCGAAATTTTATATACGCTTTGTAAAGCCACTATCAGTGTTGGATTGAGTGAGAGTTTTGGTCTTACAATAATTGAATCATATAAATATGGAAAACCAGTTATAGCATGGAAAAAAACATCTTCCTATAGAGAACTTGTCGAAGAGAATAAGACTGGAGTTTTACTAGATAACTTTAGTCAACTGCCAGAAGCTATTGATATGATTATTAAGAAGCCACATCTTTTTTACAGTAATAAGGAGCTTATTAAAATTTCTTCACAATATAGTTGGGAAAAGTTGTGCGCAGAGTTCATAAAGGCGGCAAGTAATCAGAGTTTTTGATACAAAATTTTACTAGAATTGAATTATAAAAAATAAAATTTCAAACTAATTTCAATTTAATCGCTTTATAAGTAATCAATCACCTGATAACAATATATACAAAAAATGAAATACAAATTTATCATATTATCAAAACAAAGAAATGAGGGGCTTTACCTTCTAGATTGGGTTTGTTGGCATAAAGGAATTGGTATTGATAAAATCCATATTGTCTCGAATGATTGCTCAGACTATTCTAATATAATGCTTGATACATTAAGTGAAGAAGTAACCAACATTTATCATATCGATGTAACTGATGAGCCCCTTGATGGAAGAAGCGTTGGACAACGCACCACCTCCAAACTCAATGAGCTCGTTTTAAACAACCGGGATAGCTTTGCCATCACGCTAGATGTTGATGAATATATTTGCTTCAGGGACCCTATGATAACAGATATTTCTTCCATTAACTTTGCCGAGGATAAAAGCTATCATCTCCCTTGGCTTAACTGCATTCCCGAGGATGCGTTTAATAACTCCCAAGAACCACCATACCACCAAAGCACTAAAGCCATAACTAAGAATAATAATGCCTTCCCGTATCTTAATGGCTATTCAGGAAAGCAGCTTCGCTATAATCAAGAAGGGGTGACCTTAGAGAATTTTCATCATTTTTCTGTTAATGGTGAAGAAATCAAAAGAGGGGAAGAATCTGGAATATACCTAAAGCATTGCGTTACTAACTCGCTCGATGAATTCATGCTAAGGGGAGAAAGGGGTGAAGCTGCAACTTTTGCAAGTCAGGGCCAAAACATCGCTGAACGTGAGAAAAACGCCTATAAGTACGCGATAGACCTCTTCTTAATGTATATAAGCCAGGAGACTACACCGAACATCCTCCCCAATAAGGCTATCGCTGACAAAGCAGCTGAGGTTAAGGCAGACCTTTTATCAAACCCAAAAATCAAAGCAGCTCAAGATAAAATTGATATATATTATAAGAGTAAATTTGCAAAAATAAAAAAGAGTTATGTTCCATCCATTTTTAGAAAATTGAATATCCAGCATATTGATGATTTGAAAACAAAGGAGCTGGAAAAATTTAATAAACAATTTTTCTCCTCAAATTCAAAAAAACCCCATGATTTTTACGTTCTTATGAGCCTTGCCAATCTGTTTGAGAAAAATCACGAAAAAGCACGCCAATACGCAACAGAAGGGCTCATGGTTTATCCTTCTTTTAAACTTCTCTTAATGGCTCAATCCTCGATTTTACAAAATCCGTATTACGCGGTGCCATAAGAAAAGATTAATGAAGAGGGGCTGATAAGGGGGCGGCAGTGGGCTCCATATTGTCAAACCACTTAGCTTTACCTGCTATCAAATTGACCAAACTATGTACCTTAAGCATTAAATCAGGCTGAACATTTACGCTCACAGTCTTGCCTATTTTCAAAATAAATTGCATTTTATACATGGCTCCAACAAGCTCTACTTTAATCAGTGACACCACTTCAGGACCCTCTCCTATTGGAAATTCATTTCCCTTTATAAACTCGGGAGTTTGAGGTTTAGGTGCATCTTTCGAACTCTCCGATTTAAGTGTCTTACTTTCTTGTTTTTTTTCTATTTGTTTCTGAAGATCTTCTTGAATTTGCTCGCCTTGCTCTGTCTGTCTTGGTAACACATCTAGCAACATATCAGTAGAACGTCGCGTTAACCAAAGCCGAAACTCCTTCAGATCCTTGGTATTAAAACGCAGTAAGATGCGGTCCTCAGCGGGGTCATAGTTTGCGCTAAATTGATTAATCATATTTAGTAAATCTCCACTATTGCTCCGTAAATGCTTCTTGAAGTGTGGCCGTAATGGGAGCAGTCACATAAGATAATATTGTTCTTTTACCTGTAATTACGTCAACTTGTGCTTCCATACCCGGAACCAACGCTAGTTTTTTGCCCGTAGATGAGTCACTACCAAATGGCTTAATTTTTACTGGATAATAGGCAGGAGAATCCCCATCCTCAACACTGTCAGAGCCAACTATTCTTACCTCACCTTCGAGAAAACCAAACATCGCAAAATCATATGCTGACAATTTTAATAGTGCTTTCTGTCCTGGTACTATATACGCAATATCCATAGGCATGATTTTAGCCTCAAATAATAGCTCATTATCCTCTGGAACAATCTCTACAAGGGGCTCACCGCCACTCACAACACTATCCAGGGTCGCAACCAACACTCTGTTCACTGTTCCATCAATAGGACTTCTTATAACTGTTCTATCTGTCTTATCTGCTGATACAGAAAGCTGTTTTTCAAGTTGTGTCAGTTTTAAATTAGCATCTGCTAATTCACCTAAAATAGATGCCTTATGCTCTTCAATAGCAATAGAACGTTGCTCATTTAGCTGGTCAATTGATGCTTTAATACCCTCTACTTTAGCCGTTGCCTCAGCAAACGTTTTTTCAGCTCTCACTGCCTCTAATTTTGGCTCTAAGCCCTTAGCTACAAGCTGCAAGATCACTATACGCTCTTCCTCAATAAGAGAGAGTGTTCTCTCATTGCCCTTTAACTCACTCTGTTTCTGAGCTAATTGCGCGTCAAAGGAAGCCATGTTTGCATTAAAACTGGCTCGCCTTGCATCTCTCAATAAAAGCTGGTTACGTATCTGAGAGGGCGCAATTTGTGCCATTTCCCCTGTAAATTCTGGTTCAGTATTTGTGTATTCTCCATTCAGTCTTTGAACAATAATAAGTGTTTCTATAAATTCGGAGCGCAATGATTCATAATTTGCCTCATCCTCAAGAGGGTCTAATTTTAGGAGAATTTCACCTTTTTCTACCTTTTGACCAACTTCAACATTAATTTCACTTAATATTCCACCACCAAAATGCTCAACGGTTTGTAGTTTTTTAGAGGGAACGAGCTTTGCTTGACCCGTTACATTTGTCTCAAATTCGGCGTGATATGCCCAATAACCAAAGCCTGCAAAAGTGGCAACGACGATTAATAAAAAAAGTCTACTTAATCCAGACGCTCCTTGACTACCTCCACCGAAAAGAGCTAATGCAAAGACAAAAATAGCCGATAAAAATCGGAATATCGTTATTGGAAAAAATACAATTGCAGATACAAATCGAAGCAATCTATAAAATATTTTTTTCATGATTACTTCTTTAACTGAGCAGGATCAAATTTAGGTTTGATATTGAAGCTCTGATTTGAGGCACTGCTTCTTTGAGGGAATTTTGCTTCATTTGCATTTTTAACAATTTGTGCTGCGCTTTGATGATCAGTTTGCGCTTTTAGGAACTGATCGGTAGTTCCAATACCTGCAACTTTACCATTTTCCATGATAATAACTTTATCGACAAGGACGAGAAGAGACGTTCTGTGCGTTATTACAACCAATGTGGTATCATAACCAGATTCTTTAAATTTTTTTACAAATTGTGTCTCAGACTTTGCATCCATTGAACTTGTTGGCTCATCTAATATCAAAATAGATGGTTTTTTAACGAGTGCTCTTGCAAGTGAAACTGCTTGCCTCTGCCCTCCAGAAAGAGACTCCCCTCTTTCTTTTAATTTCATCTTATATCCATCAGGGTGTCTATTTGTAAGTTCAGAAACTCCAGAGATATCCCCTGCCCAAAGAACGGTTTCTGGATCCACTTTTACAGAGCCTAACGATATATTTTGCTCCACAGTATCTGACATGAGCCACACATCTTGTGCTGATATACCCATATGCTCTCTTAAATCCGATGGAGCAATTTGCCGAATATCAACGTCATCAATCAAAATTTTACCAGAATCAGCTTCGTATAAGCCGGCAATCAACCTCCCAATCGTAGTTTTGCCAGAGCCTACGTGGCCCAATATTGCGACTTTATCTCCCGGTTCGATTTTAAAAGAGACATCATCTAAAACTGGTTCTGATTGATCAGGGTATGTAAAGGTAACATTTTTAAATTCAACGGAGCCTTCAAACCCCCCTCTTGGAAGAAAAAAATTATTTTTAGGGTGCTCGATATCCTCACCCATGAATTCTTTTAGAACTTCGTAACTTTTCCCTATTTGATTTAACCTTACCAAAATTGAAGAAAGTTGAGCAAAGGGCGAGAGTGCTTTACCAGACAAAATCATACAGGCAATGATTACTCCGAAGCCTGCCTGACCAGTAGAGACTAGAATTGCTCCAAGACCAACTACTGACATTTGCATTAACTGCTGAACACTGGCTGTAACATTAGAGGCAAAATGACTAACATCCTTTGTTTGCTCCGAAATATGAGCCTGCTTTTCTAAAACACCTCGCAATCTTCGACGCATAAAACCACCAGCGCCTATTATCTTTAATGTTTCAAGACCTGTTAAAGATTCGACCATTACCGAACTTTTTATCTGACCCTCTTCAAATGAGGTGTCTGCAAGTGCCTTCATCTGAGGTTGAATATACAGAGTTGCAACAATAACTAGCACAATAGCAATTATTACGGGCGCTATTAACCAACCACCCACGAGATAAATAACGAGTAAAAATATAAATGCAAATGGCACATCTATGAGAGAAGTTAGGGTCGCAGAGGCAAAAAATTCTCGGATATTTTCAAATTGCTTCAATGTATCGGCAATAGCGCCAACACTTCCTTTTTTGGACTTATACTTTATATCCATTACTTGAGCAAATAATCGGTCACCAAGTGTAAGGTCAGAACTTACTCCTGCAATACTTAAGTAGTGGTTTCTAATGGCTTTAGTTACGTAATCAACAAATACGAGAACCACTAAACCAGAAGCTAACACAAACAGGCTATCAATTGCATTTGACGGAATAATCCGTCTATAAACAATCATTGAAAATAGTGAAACGCCCAGTGCAAAGATATTAGTCATGAGTGATGCTAGACCGGATTGAATGTATAATGACCTATTATCCCAAATGGTCGACCAAAACCAATGAGATTCGATGCCTGGAATAAATGCTAATTTTGTTTCCGCCTTTCGAAAGCAATTTACAAAAACCCAATCCTCTTGTGTTGCATCGAAATATTTTTCTAGATTATCTTCTGGCACCTGAATTTCAGGGTCAGAAGAAAACCCACGTATTTTATCAATATTATCATCATAATTAAAAAAGAACGCATGGTCCTGTTTTAAAGCTAGGTAAATATGATTTACGCTATTTCCTGAATAAATATCTCGCTCTATTTTCTTCCACTTGGTCTCTTCGACAACTAAATTTCTTGGCTCCAGAATCTCTTTCAGATCTTCTAATTCCCAATGTTCCAAGTTGTGGAATTCTAAAGATCTAAACTCGGATGCAGCAACTGATTGGTTCAAAGAGGCGGTTATAGATGCACCTAATTCAGCTAAAGAAAAGTGGAAAGAACCCTCTTCTGTGAACTTTTCCGGCGTACTTTTCTCCTCAGCTAACTGCTCAGCAGTAACAGTTTTCAAATCAATTTTTCCTAACTCAGTCGTTGTTTCCAAGGTAATTTATTTCCTCAAATTGATTACATAAATATATTAACTGATATTTTGACAACGCCCTATCAATAATACTGTCTATCAAATTTTTTCCTGAATTAAAGAGTTCTTCCTGTGCAGCTAAGACCTCAAATAAGCTTATTCTGCTGTAAGAGTAAAGCTCTTTTGTTATATTATAGCTATCCTTTGCGCCTTCAAGTACCAACATTTTTGAAGAAACTGCCGAAACTTTTCCATCGTACTCAGAAAAGGCATCCTCCAGCTGTTGCTTCAAGGATATTCTAATTCGCCTTTCCTCAAAGGATAAATTAGATAGATTTAAGCGAGCTTGTTGAATGTTTGTGTCTTTTATTCCTCCGTCAAAGATACTTGTGTTATAGGATAAACCAAACGACAAAGTATCAGAAAATATTCCTGAAGCTTCACTATAGGATCTTGCAACTCGAGCAGACGAGTTGATGGAGCCATATTTTTCCTGTTGAAGCGTCTCCAACTCGAGGTTTGCAATGTTTATATTTAGCTTAATGAGTGCAAGGTCGGGGTTATTTTCAATATACTCATCAATATCTGTAATATCAAAATTATCGGTTTCGAATTCTCTAGGCAAAATATAAGGAGCTGCTTCCTTTGCAAAAATCTTTCTATAATTTGCTCGTGCGACAGCTAAATTTTCCAAAGAGCCCGCAAGCGCTCCCAGTGCAGCGGCCACCCTTGCTTCTGCTCTAATTACATCTGCAGAGCTGCTCGCGCCTAAATCCATTCTCTGTCTTATAAAATTAACAAATGTTTTTCGAGAAGCCAGGTTTTCTCTTGCTAGTCTTGTTTGTAGTAGTGCTCTTTGAACTTCATAGAATGCAGACATCGCCTGAAGAAACAAATCATCGTTTGATTTTTTAAAATTAATCTCTGTAATTTTTAGTCGTATTTTTTCTTGTTCTGCTTTCAGATCTAACACACCAAAATCATATATTTTCTTATTTGCAGTGATATTGGGATTTAGAGAACCGCCCTGGTTTGACGAACCGTTCGAATTTTGTGTAATACTGTAATTTACACCACCCCCAGCATTAACAGTAAAATTCCTTGAATTGTCAATTTGCTCAATATTTAAAAGGCTTTGAGACACGGCCACTTGTGCTTTATTTATTACTGGGGATAAATCGATAGCTGTGAAAATATCCTGTAATAATGGTTCTATATCGAGCCTCTGGGTCGGATCTTGCTCACCGAAAATAATTTGATCAACAAGGATTATCATATCTCTGCCGATATTTTCGATGCCTTGGGGAACGTCAGTTTCCAGATTAGCGCCCCCTCCAGGCCCTTTTTGTATTGACTCTCGAGCTTCTTCTTTAGCTAATTCCGGTGGCTCAACTTGTGCTAATACATTATTAACCAAAAAGAGTAATGCTGTAAGAAACAACACAAAGCGCCAAAAATTTAGGAAAAAATACATCAGACCGCGTCGACTTTATCGAAATCTGCCATTCTTAAGTTAAATGCAGAGTCAAATTCTCTGACAAATGATAAATCAAAATATATTGTTAAGCTTTCTTGCAATGGGTCAGCCCCGCTTATTTGAGCAGTTTGTATATTGTTTTCGTCAACATCAGATAATTCAATTTCGTGATTATCATATCCTACGAGTGTAACTCTATCGCCCTCAAATCGATTAAAGTCTTCTAATCTGACTTGATAAATTTTCTGTAAGGTCTCGTTAACCTCTTCTGGATTAATCAAAACAAAATTATCAGAACCCGCGCCCCCTAGAAGGTGATCTTCATCGCCTAAATTACCACCAGTAGCAATTAATGTATCATCACCCAGTCCACCAATAAGTCTATCACTGCCTGTATCTCCAAATAATACTGAGTCCTGATCTTTTGCTACCAAAGTATCATTATTTTTTGAGCCAGCCAAACCAGCGTAAGCGTCAGAAGAGCCAGCAAGGTCAATTTTTTCTCCATTAACAGGAACGTTTATATTCATAGCCCCTAATTGCGTTTTATAGGCAAAGTCAAATTTCGCATCGGCAATAATACCTAAAGCGTTACCAATATCGTCATATGCAAAATCATCCCCAAAAAAGGCTTCCCGAGTTATTTCTGAAGCGGCAAGAGAGACAATTGACTGGTCGAAGTCAAAGTCAAATCTACTGTTGAAAGGATTTTCTGACGTCACGTCTATTTTTTCATCAAAACTAATTGCATCTCTTATCTGATTTATTGCGGTCAATTCGTTAGTAGATAATACGCTAGTATTCTCAATAATAACCAGAGATGTTAATGTATTAGCACCAGATTGCTTCAGAATAGAAATTTCGTAATTACCTGACGTCTGATTTTTAGAAATAGAAACCTCTGAGGGTAATGAACCATCTTGAGCTTTACTTATACCAAATCCGGTAAATGCAATTATATCACTCGGGTTGAAGTCAGTTATAACATCAGTACCCGCGTCTCTTTCGCCATCTTCATCTGAAACAGAAACAATAAAAGTGTCATTACCGTCTGAACCAGTTAAAACATCGTCACCCTTACCTCCTGAGAGAATGTCTGCACCGGTGCCACCTACCAGGTAATCGTCACCACCCTTACCTGAAAAAGTGACTGCCGAAGTCTGATTGCCTTTTGCTACCATCGTATCATCACCCGACGTACCAACAATATTCTCTAAAGACGAAATATCTCTATTATTTACACCCGAATTGGGGCCAGATGATTGAGGATTAGATAAGTAAAGCGCACCTGCATTTAAGTCGACTATTGCCTTTCCACCAGATACGACAGCATTTGTTAATGATAACGTATCATTTCCTGTGCCACCGTTGATCGAGCCAGATGAACCGCTAACAGGAATAATGATGTCATCGCCGCCACCAGCATCTATATCTGAAACCGTATTATCAACAATAATATTATTTTCGATCCCGTGTACTACAGCAAAATTGTAGTTAAATTCCACAAATCTAGAGTAGGAGTATCGTGTTTCAGCAGACTCAACGACTATCCCATCAGGTATGCCAACCCGTGTTTTAAAGTCAAGATTTTCTGTTCCAAGCGCTGTTTCCTTTGAGAGCTTAATGACTGCCGTTTCTAAATCAGAGGCTGATAATCTAACACCATAAAGCGGTTCAGGATTATAATTTGTTTCTACCTCAAAAACCTGATTTGACGGAACGGCAGCTCCTGCCACTTCTATTGAAATATTTTGAGGCAATGAGACAAGTTCTAGTATGTGGTTGGCATTCATTTCTGGAATACGAACAATATCCGTAACGTTCAATCCGTTAGTCATTAATGATGCCGCTGTAAGTTCTGAGTCTATTAAGTCTGTATTGAACCCAACATGGGGAACTGGGGGCGTGTCGCTTTGAATATCAATGTTCTCGGACTCAAAACTTTGAGTGCTTATATTAGGCTTATTCGCAATTGATACTTCAGCATTAATGGCTCTACTACCAAAGCCGATTTCGGTTTTTGGAAGGGAAATGAGTGCTTTATCTACCGCTACAAAATTATTTCCATCCCCCGCAATATAAATTTGGTATGCGGATGTTTTACCTACTTGCTGAGCTGCAAAAGTAATTGACCCTATCGTTATTTCCGATCCGTCCACAATAGACGAGCCAGACAAAACAACTCCAACGCTATCAGAGGAATTCACACTTGAAAAACCAGCTATAGAAATATTAAACTCTACGTTTTCTCCAGTGTCGGTTCGTCCATCGTTAATAAGTGCTTCATCAAGTAACTCTGAAGCTGTGCTATTCTCAAAGATTTGAATTAAATCCGCGGCAGTATTAAATTCAAACCCGATATTTGATGATTGAACCATCCCGCTCGCAGCATCCGTTTCACCAATACTTACGGTAATTGCTTCAACCAATACATCTGAGGTACCTACAAAATTACCCGTCTTCCTGAAAAGAGCATCTTGACCACCCGAGGAGAGTTGTTCTCTCGTTAAAGTAAGGGTCTCAGTGAACGGAATAAATTCAGTGGTACCTGCTGGCTTAATTTCTAAAAAGCTGTTCTGTGCAATTTTTACTTCTAGTAATTCCTCGTTACCTGGGTCTGCTAGAGATATTAAGTCTGAAATAAGAAATTCGCTTTCTGAGACAATTAAATCTGAAGTAAAGCTAACACCATCAAGTGCCGGAATTACATCTACAAAAAATGACGAAGGAGCTGAATTTCCAGCACCATCTATAGGAAATTTCTGAGCCAGCAGATTATTGTTTTCATCAAAATAAGAAGCCTTAGGAATAACGCTGAAATTTATATCTTGACTTCTATTCAACGCGGAAGCGTTTGCTGGGTCGGGGCCAAATATAACTCCTTGTGTTAGTTGACCAGCATTTACGGTTAGAACACCGCCTGTCTCAACAAGCGTTGAACCGCCTATGGGCGTAATTTGGAAACCTGATGGTATGCCGATAAATTCAATGTCAACGTTGTCAGGATTAATTCGACCATTCACAGAAGCAGCAATGTCAAAAATAGCCGTTTCTCCCTCAGTTAACGTAAATGTAGCTGATATAGGGCTTCCATCACTCGCCACTAACTCTGGTATAGAGAGAGGCGTACTAGATATGAATATTTGCTTTGAAATAGACGCAGACAAACTATCTGGATTATCAATTGAGGCTGCAGATGCATTTACACTGAAGGATGATTGCTCGTCAGATGTCTTTATTTCGATGCTATTTAAAAAGGATGTTATTTGAGATTGAGTACCAGATAGTGTAACTGGATCTGTTAAAAACTGACTGGATGAAGTGTCATAAAATCCTGAAGAGCCGTCAATATCAATAAACTCTGAGGAGAGAGCAAGCTTAAGCTCCAACGATTCATCAGAGTCTATCGGTGATAAAGCCTTGATGATGGATGACAACACAACAGACTGACTTCCAAAGATAGCCGTACCGGATACGCTAAAGCTATCCGCGTCAATACCATCACTGATACCCTCCACTGTAAACGTTTGAGAAGCTTCATCTATTATTGATTTTGAAGTATCTTCCACTTCGATTGTAACGGCCTCCGCCCTTACAACAATATTACCGTCAAAATACTGTGGTGTTTTTATATTGCCTGTAATATTTACAGACTTTACCCCAGCGTTGTTTGTTATTTGATAGAAGCTCTCATCAAGCTGAAGGCTGTAATCATTGAAACCACTATCGGTAACAGCAGTAAATTTAATTTCGCTCCCATTTGATGAGATGAACGATGGCGCAGAATCTAATCCATTTCCAGATACAAATAATGTTACGGTGCCAACTTCTTCTGAGCCGTCAGTATCTTTGGGATTAATTGAGATATTCACCGGAACTAATCCTGTAGCTTCAGTGATCGTTGTGCCCGCACTATCTATTAAAACGTCTGACCCTTGAGCAACCGCTCCTATAGTAAAGTTTAGAGGTATATTATCAATTATACTCTCGCTTAAGCCATCGATTGACTTTGCTGATGCCTTAAGCTTGAAATCGCCACTTAAATAAGCTGGAACTGTGACCGATAAATCACCGGCATAAATTGGGTATGGTAGGGTTATGGTCCCGCCTGATGATAGAATATAGCTGTTTCCATTCAGCGAAAATGATAAATCAGGATAAATACTGGAGGCATCCGCTGCCTCAATTGTAACTTGAACATCTTCACCAATATCCGTTTTTTCAACGCTAAATTCATCAAAAATAATGGTCACGGGAGAAGCTGCCTCAAGACTTTCCTCTGCAGATTGAGAGACATTTACCTCAAGTCTGTCAGCTACAGCTTCCACTTGCACTGTTACCTCTCGGCTTACAGTCCTCGTATCACCTGTCATCGCATCAATCAATGCAGTCGCTGAAATTTCTAATTCTAAATCTCCAGAGAAATCTTCCCTTGTAAAAATCCTCAATCTTTCAAGAACTTCAGCAGGTGCAGTGGTTGTTCCATCCCAAATGGTAAGCCAAGTTTCAGTAGGCTCCCCCTCAAGACGCGCTCCTTGTGATAAGTTAAAATACGTTCCTGAATGCTTGGCACGAACAGCAACTAAAATATTTTCGGGTAATGTTTCACCAGCACTTAGATTAAATTCAGTTGCCCAATTACTTGTTCCTTCATTGAAAATACTTGAAATATCAAAGCCATTTTCTTCGTCCTCAAAATAAGTTGTATCCGTAGCAACCGAATTATTTAACGTAACTGCATCCATTGCGCCAGTTAATGAAGAAGAGCTATTTATTGGCAACCAGATATCAAACATGGAAGAATTAGCAGTGAATGCACCAACATCTGATGACTGGTTCCCTGTTGAGTCTAAATGAGCAAAATTACCCGAAATAGCTCCTGATGTTGTGCTTCCTGCTATTAAGACGTTATCTTGTTCTACGTTTGTCTCAGAGTATTTTTTTAAATCAATTTCAAGGGATGTAATTTTTGCTAGCTCTTCAAAAGATGCATCACCCAAACCATTGGATGCTTCATCAAACCATAAAAATGCTTTTTTATTCGTGTATGTTTCTATGTCCGCAAGACTTAGCATGCCATCGGTTGATATTGCTAATAAATCATTGACCGCATCTGTGCTTGCATTTCCCTCGCCCGAGGCGGTGCTGTATCCGTCAAAATATTCCGTAATTAGGTTACTACCATCAATTTTTACTGAGCCAGAAGTAAGAGTTGGTATCCCATTTTGGTCGACATCAAGTAAGACAACAAATCCGTCATTCGTTCCATTTGACGATAACCAGCCTACATTATCGGTATCTCCGTCCGCATCAATATCGAAATCAACCGAAGGTAGAAAATCTAAACCATCGCCATCTACATCAATAACAATCGGATCGGCGAGTGCGGAAGCCCCTGTTGAATTAGATACAAAATCAATTGCAAAACTATCATCAGAAGCTTGGTTAGTAATACCAATTTTATCAACCGAAAATGCCTGGAATGTTACATTTGTTAATGCCACGTTAGAGGTCAAAGTAATTTCATCAAGGCTCGTCAAATCAGCATCTTGGTAAAAATCCTCCATTGAGAATACAAATACACCATCTACGTCTGCAGGAGCACCGATTGTATTTCCAGCAGAATTTGTAAAAGTTGCTCCTGTTGCTCCCGTAACAAGAACACTGACTAAATCCGTAGAATTTCCGTCATGATTGGTAAAATCAATTGTAAACTTATTATTGACAGCATCTGTATGTGTCAGAGTGAAAGCTGGTTTTGTTGCAGGCTGCAAAAATTCAACATTTAATGTCTTACTACTACCATCTGTGGCAAAATCCATTGATGTATCGTCGCCGTTGATTACTTTTGCACCATTGATTACAGATAATTCTGTCGCAAATGGCGTGTTAGCTGTTTCGAAGCCTCTATCAACACTTACCGCCTCAACTATAAAATCAGCGTCAAACGCTCCATCAGATGCCGGGCGAGAAATTTGTAAATTTGATAAATCAGATGCCTTAATGATGAAAAAGTTATTAGTACCATCATTGTAGAATACAATATCATTTCCATATTGATAATTACCATCAGTTGTAAGAGAGGCATTTGTTACCCCGCTCTCCTCACTGAAGTAAGAACTTCCATTAATTAAATAAGCGAAATCATATACTGAGCCGGAAGCACCAGTAGAGTCGGTTTGGGGAGCTGAAACTTTAATAAATAAGCTCTCAGACCCATCTGTATCCTCTAGAGCTGCTGTGGCTGGTATTTTTACAACGGTTTTATCAGCAAACTCAGCGGGCACCGAATCATTTACTAATCCACGAACTTTCGTATCCATTGAGAGAATAGGGGCATCCGCGTCAGCGCTTATTTTAATACTGGTCGAGAATTCACCGACATCTGCTGGAACAAGATCTGAGACTTCACCCGTTGGCTCTCTCGAGAAAGCCTTAACATAAAAAGACGAATTAGGAAGATCCGCATCGCTCTTTAGCGTAACAAAAGCGTTTAGCGCTTCTGCCTCAGATAATTCAATTGTGCCGGCGCTATCGACCACACGCCCTAGACTTGCTCCTGATGAATCAACTAACGACAGGCCAAGAGCAGTTAGATCATATAATCTGAAAAAGATAATTTCGTCAGTATCATTATTCTGTATCGAGGCATTGCCGTCAAAAAGCTTCTGTAATGACAGAGCCTGATCTTCAACACCGGATGTAAAATCTAAATCAGTCGCTGGAATTGAAAAAGTTACACCATCTGCCTCTGGTTGATAGTCATGAGAGTGAGTAATCGGATTACTTAATGAAGCAAGTTCAATACCGTTACTATCTAGAGCGCGAACGTTAATAGATACGTCAAGGTTTGATTTAAAGTTCCCATTACCAGGGTTTATAACTAAAGAATTAATTTTTGTTAATGCCTCAGTAGTATCAGCAACAGCACCCAAGCCAACGTCTAATACAAATCTTTTTGCAGACACACCCTCTAACGTTACATTTTGAGATGAATGCGTTAGCGTCACCGGATTAGCCAGGTTTTGAAGCTCTGTTATAAGATTCGCTATTGAAGAAAAATTACCAGTGCTAATTGTTCCAAGCTCTATTGTACTCTGAATATTAGAAAAATCATTTGATGTTATATCAACAATGACTTGTAAGTCTGCATTTTCACCGATCGCATTTACTTGCATACCCAACGCGACATTATCGCCTTCAACTGGCTCAGAGACAACGGCCTTTGCAACGTCCAGTCCATAAGCTCCACCAATATCTAGAGAAAAAGAAACTGTTGTTCCAGTAGACGCAGTCACCCCATCTGCTTTGGATATAATAACGGCTCTTGTATCTTCAAAAAGCCCGAATTGGCTTTGAATAAGAGCTTCCGTTCCAGTAAATGCCACCGCTTTACTAGATGAGCTATCTACAACAAAGCTTACCTTTCCACCTGATACATTTGCGAGATTACCATCTATATAAACCGATATTCCATCTGGAAGATTTGACAGCTGTATCGTTCTTGTTTCGCTTAAGTCCCCGCCATTTATTGAAAAGAATTTCGTTTTAGCATTTGCAAGGTTTTCAACAACAGATAAAATCCCTGATTCCAACGTTGTTGCAACAGCATCAGCGGTATCTGATATTACAATTGTACCTGCATCGCTTCCACTCTCTGATACCGGTAAAACCTCGACCAACTGGTCAGTAATTTCCGATACATCAGAAAAACGCCCATTACCAGCAGTAGAAATAAGTTTATAGCTAAAATTCAGATTACCATTGAAGTTAGTTGGTGCAGAAATAAAAGCAGAATTTAAGTCTAAAACCTGAACGTAAGGATATTTAAAATTACCGTCGGAGGAGACCACAAGGTCAGTAATTATTGTGTTACCAGACCCATCAGTATCGTGAAGTTTGAAACCTGTTTGATCAATCCCAGAGAGTTTTACAAAGAATCTCTCTGATATTGCGGTTGATGTCGTCTCTACATAATCTGTCTGACCTGCTATACTTAATGTATTATCCTCGTCAACTGAGGAAACAGCACTGGTAGAAGTAGCTAATGTCTGAAAGCTAGGTTCCATTGAAAGCTTAATAACACCATGTCCCTGATTATTATCATTTGCCGCAATATAATTAATTCTTAATTCTTCAATAGCGTCAGATGAACCTGTTATTTGAAGATTCCCATTGCTATTAATATTTAAAATGAGGTCTGAGCCGTCTGATAAGCTATATGGACCAGCAGCTTTAATTGAAGGACCATGTGTACCAGCATCCTCGTCATTATTAATTTTAGTTCCATCCTGTCTTTTAATATAAAACTGATCCGAGTTGTTTGGGTTTGATTCAATTACATAAAGTGATGGAGCAAGTGGATGGGCAGACGCAAGGGCCTGCTTTAAATTTTCAACCATATCTAAAGAGGTGTCTGTCCTTTGAAACACAACGGTAAAATGATCAATCGTGACTTTTACAAATCCATTTAAATTATCTGGCAAACTAGATTTATCAAAGTAGTAAGTTGTATCATCTCGGTTTATTGGGTTACCCTCTAAGTCGGTTAACGGATTTCCTTCTGGGTCCGTATCTTGGACTGATACTGTGTCAATATGAGTAGCATATAAACTTGTATAATCGCTTGGTGCAAAAAGAGGCTCAACAGCTATTAATTTTAATTCCCCAGTTCCAAGATTTTTATCATTACCCAGGATAGTCGAACTTAAAATTTCCGTTGGCGTATTACTGGCAATGATTGAAACATTATCAACACCCGTGATCATTCCTCCGCCGGAGGCTGCTTGTTGTTGAATATTTTGCTTATATACATCTAGAAAGTTGGCTTTAACGGACGCTGCATCACGATATTGATTCAAGGCAGAGGCTATATCTGCTGAGTTAACTGTTGGGTCTAATCTTCCAATTGTTCTAAAATTACTAACTAGGTCGTCCTGCGATATGAGTGCCGCAGCCTTCGCATCGTCTGATAATTCAAAAACGGCTGTAGAATTTGTGTCTGGAATATACTCACCAATCAATGAATTAACAGTTACAATATTTGAGGCTGCGTATTCAGCAAGTGTGATATCAGCGCCACCGTCAGGGTTTGCTACTGTGGTTGTGCCATAATCTGGAAATAGCTCAGTCAAAAGTGTTGTGAAAACAGCAGAGTCACCTCCAGACGCTCCAATTAAATCAGATAAATCAGAAATATTAGAAATTGCCTCGATCACCGTTTCAATTGCAGTTGTAGTATCGATACCTTGCTCTTCGGCGAGAGCAACCATTGAATTAACTACGGCGAAAATTTGCTGGGCTTGAAGAAGAACTCTTCCGGCTGTGACGGTATCCCCTGTAGCTTCCTCAATTGCAGCCACGGGGTCGTAACTATCAAGCGTAATATCTCCTGTTATACCCAATGCTGATAAAATTGCTGTCGCATCGACACCGTATGCAGAAAGAAGTGTCAACGGTGTAACCGTAACTTCGGTAGTATCTGTAACATCGCTTAGGCTGATAACCATCGTATCGACTTCAGCACCCGTTTCTATATCAACGCCACCGTCAATAACAATTTGACCGGTGGAGCCCACTCCATCTAGTTCAAAAGTACCATCATTATTTGTAGTTGAATAAACCTCACCACTATTAAGAATACCGTCGCTATTTGCATCCCACCAAACCGTTGCACCACTGACGTATCCGTCAATTCCAATACCAGATATTAATCGTGAAGCCGCTCCGCTACCAATTGCAGAGAGCAATCCGCCGCCGCCGCCGCCGCCTCCTCCTAGTCCAAGGAGTCCAAGAAGCCCATAAGAATTGAATCCTCCCTCCTCAGCTTCCGCTAGGATAATATCCTCGTTTGTTTTGGGTTGTTCTATTTCTTTTTCTTCGCCTTTTTTGGCTATTAGTATCTCTAATTCTTCTGCAAACAACTGCTGCATCTTTTCAAGAAACTTATCCGCTGCATTTTGCATTCGCTCCAATGCATCCTGGTATGTATCTTCGACATCGATTTCCAGCTCAATTTGACTCTCTGATGTTGCAACAGATGCCTGCGAAAGATAGTCAGTAATAGAGCCATCTATGTTATTTAGATCTAATGACCATGAGCCACTATCATTCTCATTTACATCTATTTTGTTTTTTCTAGATACAAGCTTTTGTTTAACGTCTTCCTTATTATCAGGGTTTAGCAGGAAGGATCTTACATTAGTCACAAGGCCGGATAAATATAAAGTTTCAGCGGACATGCCAGCGATTGGAGTGAGAATTTCCCTTGCTAAATCTTTAGTAAGCTCAGGGAGTTTTATCTCACTGTTTTCGAGGTTAAGTGCCTGAGTAGGTGATACTCTATTTGACAATATAGCTAAACAAGCGACGAGACCAAAGGTGTCGGCAACAGTCAACCCCGGAAGGTTTCCTATTCCTCCTGCCTTTGACCTGCCCTCAGCGTTCTTGTTACTCCTTCGATTGGAGTAGGCAGGCTGTTTTTGATCCGAGTTATTGCTCATAACATCTGTCCCAATAAACTAACCTGCCATTATATCTCCCAACGAATTCTGTCTAGAAGTGTCTGGCTGTCGATGTTGCCCATATCTTCGAGATATAGCTCGAGGAGATAATCATCAGCATTTCCGGCCTGACCACCGTCGAAGGTAAATTCTACCTTAGCGAAATTATCACCATCTGCCAACGTACCTGGTGTATCCACTTTGTAGGTGATACCAGATGCAATTGTTCCGGTTGCACCACTTAATGGCGAGGTAAGCGCAGTCGAAGAGTCTAATTTGATAACAATTTCATCTTTATCAAAGGTCGTTCCAAACTGGTTGCTCATTCCATATATCCAGACTTCCTGAACCTCATTTGCTATCTGACTATTGGTTGAGCCAGAACCAGCAGCTGTAGGTGCATTAATCTCAAATATATCAAATTTACCTGAGGTACCTATCATCACAGAGTCAACATCTGCTGATGCGCTTAACACATCTCCAAACGCTATCGATGTTGCAGAGCCATCTAGATCACCGTTGTCGTCAACGCCCTCTTGAGTGCTAGATGTGATTCCTGACAGGTCAGATACTGTTGTAGCATTAATGGCATCTGCGATATAGTACTCTTTGACTGCCATCGCAAATGGATCCGAACTCTCCTCAGCATCCATTTCTGCGCCAATCTGAATTTTCTCAACTTGATAAATAGCAGACTGAGAGTAAGAGAACTGATTAAAGATTTCAACTGAACCGCCTGTTGTCCAGGCATCGCCATTCATGCGGAACTGGTTAATATCAATCTCAAGAGTTGCACCTGCTTCTTCACTCGCAATTTGCGTTCGAGTAAATTCAAGGTCACCTAGGTCTCTAATACCTTCAATAAGAATGGTGTCTTCTTCCATACCCTGACTAGAGCGGCCTAACTCGTTTATTACGTAATCGGCCACAACGTTTCCGCCATCATTTTCTAGAAGTCTAATCTCGTAACGGTCGGTACCAAGTCCACCAGTTACGATATCAGAGCCTCCTTCAAGTACGAAGATATCTCCGGTTCTAGCACCCGAAATAATCTCTGATGCTGATGTATTAATGACCTCTGCTGTTCTACTAAACATCACCGAAGCATTTGAGGTAACAGTATCGGTAGCTGAAGTTATCGCTGTAAAGTCAACAGTATTGACTGTGAACGCCTTCAGTCCAAATTCATCACGGCTCAATGTCTCATCACCTAAGATAAATGGATTAGATGCCCAATTTAGTGCCGTTGTTGCAAGAGTTGCGTAACCTGTTGCCTGTGAACCAAATTGTACAGATAACGTCCAGCTATTGGTTGTAGCCGCATCGCCGTCCGGTGACAATGAGTACTCAAGACCATAATTTCCTGACTGAATATCAGCTAGAGTTAAGGAACCAAGACCTCCATCTTCACTCCATGCGTCAAGTATATCTTGAGCAGAGAAGCTATATTCGAGTTGGTCATTAGTACCGGTTCTTCCTTCTCTATTAGAGAGAACTGCCGAGATATCAAAGTCAGTTATTACATCTGTTGAACCTAGGTCAAGAACAAACATGTCTCGTCCTAAACCACCAGACAGTACATCTGTACCTGCTCCACCTATAAGTCTATCAGCTCCTGCTCCGCCACTTAATGTGTCATCACCAGCTCCGCCGTTGAGAACATCATTACCGCCGTTACCTTCTAACGTATCATCTCCAGCATCTGCTAAGAAAACGTTGTCAAGCTGATTACCAATAATAACATCGTCAAATCCTGTACCAAGAACTCCCTCAACTCCTGTTAATTCAGTTACTGAGCCATCACTTGCTACACCAAGCACCGCATCTGTCTCATAAATCGGTGCGTAATCCTTATTGGTGACAGTAGCAGATAGGTCAACAAACGCGCCTGTAAATGCAGTGGTAAGGTCTTCAAAACCGGAAATAACTTGTGGCACACTACCATTCGATGAGGTGATTTCTATCTCACTTCCTGTTGTTGTCACTGTCATACCTTCAAGTGCACCACCGGTCACGGTCGCATTGGACATTAGCTGTGCTAATCCAGATACCGCTGCTGCTAGGTCTGCTGCACCAGCCGAGGTAAAGGCGTTACCCATCACAAATACAGAGGCTGTAGTTGTAACTGATGCAGTGCTTCCAGCAACTGAGCTAAACGTCAGCTTAGCTTTTCCTGCATCGCTGTCTTCTACTACATCAACAGATGCAGGGTTAGAGGCATTTGCCACATCACCGAAGTCTACGAAGTCAATAGTTGCTCCGCCGTCACCTGCATTTACACGGTTCCAACCACCGCCTGCATCAAATATCTCAGATATTGTTCCAGAACCAATTAGTTGGTCATTTCCGTCACCTGTCTTGATTATGTCATATCCAACATCCAAGGTAGCGGTATCACCATCTGCATTAATCGCAGCCATACCAGTGCCGGCTTCTACCTGAACCGTGGTATCGGCAGTGATTGAGGACAAGTCTATCTTATCGAGAGCACCCTCATTGACATCACCATCTACACCAACTGATAGCGTTGCAGAGTCACCATCAATATCCCTAACATCTGTTCCTTTTAAAACATTGCCAAGTTGGTGCGCGTCAACAGAGCCATCAGATTGAACGAAGGTTGTCGCAAACACATCCACTGAATGTGTGATTACGGTTTCATTTCCAGCAACATCAGTTGTCTTTATAGTGATATCTATGTTCTCGCCGTTACCCAGCTTGAAAATATCACTGTTCTGAACGTTGTTAGTCAAAGTTACAGACCAGTTTCCTGAACTATCTGAAACAGTAGACGTTAGCTGAGTTCCACCTTGAGTAAATAATTCAACAGGACGGTTAGCTTCAGTTGTTCCAGATATCGTCTTCGCATCATCAGTTATCTCATCAGAAACACCCGCAGAAGACACTGTTATAGCTGGAGGTGTCTGGTCAAAAGTAATGACTTTTGCATCAGAGGCTACACTCTCATTTCCAACTGGGTCAACTGCCTTAACTGTAAATGATTTTGCATCATTTGAGGCAGCGAAATCAGTGGCCACCGTAACGGTATATTCGTCAACAGCATTCTCGTAACCCTTTGATGTCTCCGTAAACGCTGCGCCTGTATTACCAGTAGCTGTTTGTGACTTCACACTGACTTCGTTTCCGTCAATGAATACTTTCAACAATGCTGACTTCTCAGCCATCACAGTAAGTGTTACTTCATTAACGTTTGTTAAATGGTCAGATTCTGAGTCACCTGTGTCCACGATAAAGGAGCTAATCGCAGGCTTCACAGACACTAAATCAATATGCCCTGTAATGTTTGAACCATCTCCTGTCATTTCAGATAGAAGACCCTGATATTCAGAATTATTCAGAGCGTCTGCCGCAGCAGTGCCTGTGACTACAACTGAATTGGCTTCATCAAGGCTTGCTGTGTTTTCGACAATCTCAGACCTAGTATCTGAAACATCAAACTCGATGTCAGCAACCATATTGTTAAGTGTTGCACCTGTATCGGCATCAAC
>CACOCY010000015.1 GCA_902625725.1 uncultured SAR116 cluster alpha proteobacterium
AAGTTATTTAGAAAATATTAAGAACAAAAGTGCCGAAATAGGCTCGCTTGAAAACATGAATCATCTAGAAACTGGTGTTATTTTACTTGATGTGAGGTTACCTGGTATATCTGGGTTAGAGGTCTATGAAAAACAAAGACAATTAATTCCTTTCAATCATGAACCTGTTTTAATTATGACTGGACATGGTGAAGTTAATATGGCCGTATCTGCACTAAAAAGTGGTGCATATGATTTTTTGACTAAACCTGTTGATCCAACAAGACTATTATCTGATATCGATAAAGCTTACGAGTTGTCAAAAGAACTTCTGGAAATGCGGAAATTTATATTTAATTTTGACCAAAGGTTTGGAAAACTTACTGCTAGAGAAGCTGAAATTGCCGAGTTGATAGCTGTAAACAACCCCAATAAATCAATAGCCGAAAAACTCGGAATAAGTGTACGTACGATTGAGCTTCACCGCTCTAGAATCTTTACCAAAATGGAAGTTTCAAGCGCATCAGACATCGCAGCTAAATTTGAAAAATACGCTTACTCAAAAAGAAGCTTCCTATCCTCAAGAGCTTAATTTCTTCACGAGCAACAATATATGATATATCGATTAAGTTTTCTTCTTTTATTTCTTTTTTTCTTCCATGGAATGGGTGCTGCTCAAGAAAATAATGCTAGGAAGATTAAAATCAACCCCGAAACATCTATAGCAAGTGGATTTTTTGTTACAGATGACGGATATCTGATAACAGCCTATCATGCCATTGCGAATTTTAATGAGATTATAGTCCTGCTTGCAAAAAATAGGGCTATTGAAGCAAAGGTAGTTAAATTTGATGAAGAATTAGACCTTGCTCTTTTGAAAATTAACTCCATAACCACTTTTGGGTACTTATCACACTCAAAATCTGTTCCAGCAGGTATGGATGTGGTTACAATCGGTTATCCGCAGGTTGCATTTCTAGGACTGACCCCGAAAATAACACGCGGAATAGTGAACAGTAATTCTGGTCTCCAAGACGATAAAAACTCATTCCAGTTCAGCGCTGAGGTACAACAAGGAAATTCTGGTGGTCCTCTTGTTGCTCCTGGTGGAACAATTGTGGGAGTAGTCCAATCAAAATTAGATGCTCTTAAATTATCGGAAAGAACCAACGATTTAACTCAAAACGTAAATTTTGCTACAAAAAGTGCTATACTAATAGAGTTCCTATCAAGTCTTCCAAATCTTCCATCAACACAACCTCTAGATCCTGACCAACCTCTTAAGGCAATTCGGATTTATAAGGAATTAGAAAATGTAGTTGTACCTATAATTGCAAGAAACAAATAATTTAAATTTGGACAAACATTATAGGAGATAGATTTGGAACGAAATCACTTTGTCTCCGCCGTATACACTCCATCCCAATTATCTGGTAGGGGTGACCTAGATAATTCAGTAATCCTATCGTTCATTAATGAAGCGTATCCATATACAGAACTTTGTTTGTTACTCAATATTTTTTGCAATGCCTTGGCTGATTTATCAAATTGACCAGACCTAAATTCCTTTAGATAAGCTGCGACTGCATCGAGCACTTCTTGCTCGGCAGCACTTTCAAGCAATCCATATATCACTTCTGGGTCAGTTTTACCCTTCACTCTTATTTTATCGATTTCCAATATTAAATTGGTTTTGTCATTGATTGCAGCTGCGGTATTCTTGCACAGCACTGTCGTAATGCCATATCCTTTTGTCTGTCCTTCTAATCGGGAGGCAAGATTAACAACATCGCCAAGCACCGTATAGTCGAAACGTTGTTTAGACCCCATGTTGCCAACAACACACTCTCCAGTTGCAACACCAATACCAATTCTCAAATCAAACGAGACATTCCCTTGGGCACTTATTTTATCATTGACCTTATATATCGTTTGCATCATGCGCTGGGCTGCATCGACAGCAAGTTCAGCATGTTTTGGATTTTCAACCGGCGCATTCCAAAACGCCATTATGCAGTCACCCATATATTTATCTATTGTTCCTCCACATTCTAGGATGTCGTTTGTGAGTTCGGTTAATAACGTATTTATGACCTCCGCTAATACTTCCGGCTGCTCTTTAAGTGCCTCTGATATAGCCGTAAATCCTCTAACGTCGCAAAACATAATCGTCATTTTTCTTTTCTCGCCGCCAAGGGTTAATTTATCCGGATCAGCAATTAAAGCATCAACCATGTCGGGAGCAAGATATTGCGCGAAAGCGCCCTTTATCTGGCGTTTTTGTTTTCCTTCTGTAAGATATGCGTGAGCACCTGAAGCGATAAAACTAAACAAAAAGGAAGGCAAAGCTGCAAATGAGGTAAGAAAATATCCCTGTTGCCATGTCACTATTGAGGCTACAAATGCTCCTGCACCCGCCACTAACAAAGTTCCAGCAGAATAAAAGGGATTAAATGTTTGAGTGGCCACAAAACCAATAATCGCCATTAATGTTAAAAAAATTAACTTTTGCTCAACAGACGGGTTTACAATCCAACTCTCATTTAACATATTTTGAAGCATATTTGCGTGAACTTCTACTCCTGGTGATAAGCGAGCATTAAATCTCGTATGTGGCGTAGGAAACGCATCCACCTGGCTTTGTTGAACATCGGGAGTTGCTTTTACGTCAAGCCCAATAAGAACATATTTGTCCTTTACGGCACCAGCTTCAACGCCATTTTCCAGAAAAAATTGATAATAAGAAAGGTAAGTAAATGAGTGATCCTCTCCGATGTAGTTAATGATTCTAGAACGTTCTTCTGGGACTTCCTCAATCTTTGCTGCGACCGATGATAGTGTTCCCTCAAATGAAGGAAAGTATCTAATAACTCTGTCGTTATCTTGGTCAACACCGGCAAGACCAACTCTGGCACCAGCCTCCTCAAAATCAACGAAGGGTCTAGTCTCAATTACCCCTGACATAAAACCGTCATCCACAGCGGTTAAGTCTGATGCTAAAATAACATTATCTGCCATAGTGATAGCGTCTGCGAAATAGCCGTCAGATTCCGGTTCAGATGGTTCAGCAAACACAACATCAAAAATAATATCACGGGCACCCTCTTCTACTAATCTCTCCACCAGCATACCGTGCAGTTCACGAGGCCAAGGCCATTGTGTCTCAAATGCAGAAAAAGACGCCTCATCGATTGCCACAACAACAATTTCATTGGATGAGGTCTTGGAGGGCATCAAAACATTCAGAACATCAATATTAAGTCGCTCTGCAGGTCCAAATAGAACAAGATAAGAGAATATGTTACCAAGAACTACTGCTGCTAAAGCTACTTTCCATTGTTTTCCGAATTTCACTAAAAATAACTCCTATAAGTGAGGGTCATCTTATATTCATTAGAGTCATCATTTGAAGGTGTATAAGTGTGGGTTAGGTCCGCAGCTAGTTCCCCATCCCCTAATGCTCTTGTAAAATTAATTTTCTGCGCTGTAACATCGTAGGGAGTACCGTAAGCTGTTGATACAACGCCACTCATGTGATAAGCGATTGCAGCAACTAAAAAGTCGTTGTATTTTTTTGTAACCCCAATATGTGCCAAGGTTTCCGGTATTCCCGTCACACGACCAAAAACACCTTCTTCATCATATCCCGGATGATCAATAACTTTGGCATCTAAGAATTCTATTCCTGAAAACATAGTCAGTGTGTCGGAAAGCAAAGATTCTGCTTTTAAGGTGGTTGTTTTAAATCTTGCGGCTGCAAAAGAATTAGAGGGGGTGTAAAGCCTATTCGTATTAGGATTGTTAAATTTATTGAGAGTAAAATTCTCTAACAAATCTGCATTCCATTGCTCTCTAAATATTATATACACGGGATTATTTTTTATCTCGAACTCATCAATGTTCACATATAATCTTGCTTTTTCTGACATTTGGTATCTGAAATGCGCAGATGCTTGATTTATGTGACTACCTGAATTCATGAATTCGTATCTTGTAGGGACACCCGCTATATCATCTATATGAAGAGATGCTTGTTTGAGAGGATGATAGTCTTGTATTAGCGCTAAAGAATAACTTAATTGACCACTTTCATTTAATACACCTACAGAAGGTCGTATTTTAACCCTACTTACATTTGATGTAACCCCGGTTTGGTCAACTGAGTCGAGACTTAGTGTTTGCCTGAAGTCTCTATCATATAAAACACCTCTTACTCTAAATTCTCTCGTGTTTTTTTCCTTTTTCTCTTTCAGGCTCATCGACAAAACCCAATCATATTCATTGTTTGAGATTTTCTCTATTCGTTCAGAATAAGCTGTTGAAAGATCAGTGCAAGCTGTTAAGCTGGTGGGATCCGTTACCGTGTAATCAGATTGAGCTTTTCTGTATGCGCCTTCCGCTGCCCATGATAATTCAGTCTCATCTAATTTAGCTCCAACTTCAGCAACTCCAAATTCAGCTGCCGAAGTTTTCATTTTGTCTAAACCAGTACAATCACCTGATACATTTATAGATATTTCAGCATTTCCATTTTCTGCTGCTAAACTATTCAAGAAAACCGATTTATCTTTCCTAAAAGAAACACCATAATCCACTCTTGTTGTTGTATCCTCAATTGGGAACGTTCCATCTGTTTCAAAAGGAACCACATTTGCCGTAAAAAAACGGTTCGTATCAAATTCGTCACGCCAACCTAGGCCAATAAATCCTAATCCAAATGTGGATATATCTGTATCATCATCTGCAAAATATGCATCTCTTTGGGTTTGAAAAAGACCAAGATCCGTCAAATAACTAAATTCCTGATTTCCCTCTATTTTACGTCCATTAGTTCCTAATTTTAATGCAATATCGCTATTTTCTTCCCCAAGACCAACTTTTATTTCACGATAGCCATAATCGCCTGGGCGGGATATCACATCTGGTCTATTTCTTCTCGAACCAAAGGTTTGACTATCCAAGGTGAAACCCCTAATGTATTGTGAATTTCTCTCAAGCGCACTTGGTGCTGTAGCTGCTCTAAAAAGATAGCTACCGGCCCATGTTTGATCCTTTGTTCTTTGAGACGCCTCTCTTGCGTGATTTGGAAGTCCAACTTCCAAGAAACGTCTTCCTACATTTGCACCGCCTTGCTGGTCGTTCGCTAGTTGACCCCAACTTGTTTCCTCTGTAGTCCGATCCATGGCCTGTCTTGCGTGGAAAATTGCTCTGCCAGAATCAAGCTCTGCTGAGTATATTTGGGAAGCAACAACATGAGGCAATGGATCTTTATTATCGAGTTTGATTGCTCTTTCCAACTGAGTTATTGCTTGTGAAACTTCGTCGGCATGGAGATGGGCAATAGATAAAAACACATATGCCCTTGCATAATTTGGCTCTATTGCTAAAGCCTGCACAAACGATTCGATTGCTTCTTGATATCTCCCAGATTTAAGCTCCACAATACCAAGAGCGACTAGGATATCTATTTGATTTGGATCTGACTGGAGCACTTGTTTAACTTCTTTCCTAGCCTCATCCAACTGATATCTATAACTAAAATATTGTGCTTTACCAGCCGCCAAAGAATGTGTTTTACCACCCAGTTTTTCAGCCAACTTTAAAACAGCCAGGGCATAATCATAATTACCGTTTGCAATTTCGATCTGTGAAATCTTAATTAGTGGTTTTTGCCAATATGGATCAGATTTATTTGCATCTTTTAAATACTCTAATGCGATGGAGGCGTTGCCCTTTGCAAGCTCTATCTCGGCTAAAAGCGCATGAAAACTTGCTTTACTCTCAGCATCTGCTAAGCCCTTCAAAAGCTTTTGTGTTGCTGCTTCGTAACCCCCATTTGAAAAATCAAACTTTGCCTCAACATATAATTTTCCGGGCGAAGCTGGAATGCCATCCAGTATTTTACGGCCTGTTTGTACATCACCTAACGCGAAATTTGAATCAGCTTTGATCAGGCTTGCCCAAATTTTCCATTTGCCATCTGGCAATATATTAGGGTCGATTTTTGCAAGACAGCTTGGATTTCGGTTTTCCACACTCTCTAAAAAACGCTCCGGAGTGACCATGTCGCCGATTTCACAAGCAGTGGTTTTATTTTCTGGATCAACGATCGAAAGCAGACTAGTTTTTTCAATACTATTTCCAACGTTTTCAGGTGCATAAGCGAATGGCTCCACCTCATATTTGAATATAAATTGAAGATAATTTTCAGGGTTGAGAAGTTTATTAACCGAAATCACCCCATTTGAGCTGACATTTGCAATTTGCCCATTATTAATTTCCTTTGTGATGCCGTCATTACCAGCAAGTTTAATTTCTCCCTCCAAAACAGCCAAACTCGAACTAGAATCCTTAAGGACTTCTATCACCCATTCGGTCCCCCTAATAGAAGCCACAGCATTCGGCGCTTTAACCTTGATCTTAGCGGGTTTTTTGTTTGTTTTTGACCAAATTTTACCCAATTTAAGATTAACCTGAGTTTGTTGCTCTTTTGGTTTGTAATTTAATTGGAATTCAGCATTTCGTGAAATTTTCGTTTGAGTTCTGTTTGGTAATAAAATAATTGCAGACGCCTTAGGACCAGTCCTTATCCAGGAGCCTGTTTTTACAAGTTGTCCCTCTTCCACAATATTCCAAATTTTTTGGTCAATTGAAGTTTCAACAGCACCTTTGAATGATATTATTTTAAAATCCTGAGAGAAAGCGCTATTACTTATAAATACAACAATAAGCCCTAGAAAAATAGTACGTAAATAAATCATAATAAAATACTTTTTTAACTTTAAATCATAAAAAGATAACAGATAACTAATACAGCACATAGAGTTATTTTTTTATCTATTTACTTATCATTTTAGAAAAACATATCATAAGGTCACAAACAACATATGCTTTTTGGTGAATTCTTGTCCAGCCGTTTAGAATATCCACTTTTAATTTCTTTTATATTTCTGTTTCTTTCTTCATGCTCAACGTCAGAAATATTGCAAACAAAGGAGACCTCATCTCGGTTTCTCTCCGTTGAAAAAGAACTGATGCATGTTGCTCCTGAGGAACGAAGCATCTCCAATTTACAATTCAGTCACAAAAGTAAAATTATTATTTGGATGCACGGAACAAAAAGACCAGCCGTTGCAAGCAATCATAATTGTACTGATGACATGCCACCAGAAAGTTTAACACTAGCAGCTGAAAAACTCAATTTTTCTGTATATTACCTTTGCTCTAGGGCTGTTGATGGTAAGGAAAAAGGTTCATTTATTTATAAAAGAGTGGGCGAATTAGAAAAAAAAATAGCGCAACTAAATCAGGCAGGTATAAAAGGCGAAAATATATTTGTTTCCGGTTTTTCAGCTGGTGGTTGGACAGCTCTGATGGCAGCAAGAATGCTACCTACTAGTTTCAAAGGAGGTGTTTTGTTTGCTCCAGCTTTTGCAGGCCCAAGATATGAAACGAGGATTTTTCCTATTTGGCGCAAAGTAATAAGACCAAAACAAGTTGATGAAATTTTAAGGGCTAAAGAATTAAACTTTCTTATTTTTGCTTATGATGACGACCCTTTTAACAGGCCTAAAGATTTATTCGTTTTCCTTAAGCAAGGGAATTTATTTCCAAAGATCAGAGGTTACACTTGTAATAGGGGTCACTTCACTTATCAGAATGATTGCAAAGGTCAACAGACTCATGAGGAAATTCTACGCTTCTTTCAAGCATCTGAGTCTTGATCAGTTGCTTCAGTATTTTGAATGATTGGCTTATTTGTAACTGTTTTTTTTAGCAATCCACGAATCCGGGATACTAAAACTCTAGTAAGGCCGGTTACGAAGGGATCGGATTTAGATAGTTTGTCAGTAAACTCATGTTGACTAATTTTAATTAGATTTACATCGGTTAATGCATCAGCTCTTCCGGAGCGCAAAGATTTATCAATTACTCCCATCTCGCCAAATATTTCATTTTCTCCGAGAATAAAATCAGCTTTACCTGATTTATTAGTTGGAAGGAAAATACCAATTTCGCCCGAAACAATCAGGTAAACCGAATCAGCCTTATCTCCTGCTTCGAAAATTGTCTCATTTTTTTTTCCAACAATTTTTTTCATTGAAAATCACCTATGACGGGTCTTCTTTTGTTACCTGATTTACATTATTTCAGTGGGTTGCTCTATGCTGTGGAACGCATGAGGGAATTCGACATAAAAACCACACCACTTTTTTTTGTATGAAGCTCACATAGACTAAAGAGTTGGTCAAACACCTCGTTTTTATACTTCTCATCAGCAATTATTGTTATTATTGATGCCTCGCCGTAACTTCCAAATTGTTTTTGTTCAAATAAGTCATTCGAGCGACCCGTCGCGAAAAATACATACTCTACACCCGCAATTTGTGAAACTTCATCTTTCACAATTTGGCCATATTCTTTTTCAACAAGCGCGCCTATTTCGACTTTCATCGACTTCTCCAAAAATTTTATTCTGCTGATTTGAGAACTGCATCAGGAATATATGTAGCTACTCGGTCTAATTTAGTCATATACATGATCCCTTTGCCAGGTGTATCAAGCTTTCCAGCTAAAAACATTGCCTCAAAAATTAAATCAGCCTGATCCTCTGATACAATAATTCGTATTACTTCTTTTTGCTCGTCAATTGTCACTCCCAGCAGTCCTAACCTTTCGCGCACACCGGTACCACGAGCATAGTTGATTGTTGCACCTTGAGCACCGCTGTTTTTGGCGGCCTCTAAAACTGTTTCGGCCAGACTATTTTGAACAACACATGTAATCATACATGCATTAGAGAGATAAGTTATTGTTCGGTTACTCATGATTAGTCCTTTACAAGATCATCTGATGTAATTTCATTCTCAGAAAAATCATCCTTAGTTTTATTCAAAATTCTGATCACTACGCCCATTGTTAATACTGCTATAATTGGACAAATACTTGCAAGAGACAAAATTCCAAACCCTTCTACAGCGGAAACCGCATTTCCCAAACCCAAACCCATAGCTAGAACAAGTGGAACAGTAACAGGTCCTGTTGTAACTCCCGCACTATCCCATGCAACATTTACAAACTCTTCGGAAGATATAATTGTTAGCAAAATACCAACGCCATATAATGGTAAAAGCAACATCATCAAATCAAACCCCAAAACGAGCTTCGAAATCCCCAAAGCAATACCTATAGCAACACCGCTTGCGACACTGTACATCAACATTTCTTTTTTAAATGCTCCGTTAGTAAGATTTTGTACGGTTATTCCGAGTGCATTCAATGCCGGTTCCGCCAAAGTAGCTCCAAATCCCAGCAAAAATGCAAAACCTATTACTATAGCTAGACCAACTAATTCCGGATAAATTGGTGAAAATTGACTTACTGGTAACTCCATAAACGCTGCTGGTAATACGCTTCCTGTTTGTGCCCCGATAGCTCCAAGTCCATAAGTCAACCCAATATTAAAAATACACATTCCAATTATAGATAGTGCTAAGCCATAAATTGTAATCATCCTATTTGGTAAAGAGGATTTTAAAATTATAAACAAAACAAACATCAAAAACAGCACCAGCGGTAGGATAGCTCGCACTCCAAGCACTATTTCTACGATAGGTGTTTTTTGCCATATGGTAGGTTCATTTTGTGCAGCGGCAGTTGACGCTTTCGTAGCTGCTATTATCTCTTCTGGAGAGATTGAAAATGACACAAAAATAGCTAACACAAGAACAGCTAAAATGGGGAACAAAGAAGCCATAGTTACAACACCAAAGCCTGAAAGGGACGAATTGCCTTTACCAGCGGCATTCGCTATGCCTATTCCTAATGACAGAACTAACGGAACAGTAACTGGCCCTGTTGTTACAGCACCACAATCCCAGGCTAAACCTAATATGCTTTTCAAGTTTGGGTCTAGCCAAGCATATATTGTAAGTAATACCACAGGAAACAAAGCTCCATAAATCATTGGCTTAAGTGACCAACCCCTTACAAACCGAATAGTTCCAAGAATAGCTGCAATGCCAACTCCACCGCCAACCATTAAAACTAGCGGCATCGTCCAATTATTCAAAATTTCGTACAAATAAGGAGCCGCATTTACATCAACGGATGACCCAAAGGCCTGTAAAGCTCCGATTGCGGGTTCTGCAAACGTAACACCAACTCCCAGAATACCAATGATAACCAGCACAACAGGCATTGACGCTTTTTTTGGAAGATTATCTCCGATTATAGTGCCAAATGGCATTAAACCAGTGCTTAAACCCTCCATGAATACAGCAAGACCAATTATTACTGCAATCAAGCCAAGACATAGTGCAAAAGCTGCGTCTATAGGATGGCGCAAAACCAAAATTTGAAAAATCATCAAATAAGCCGCTAAAGGAACAACAGCCTTGACTTGCTCCATAATACGAGATGAACAGTAAGGAGCAAGCAGATCAAAGGTTTGTTTCGCTGTTAATTCAATTTTTGGGGGGGCGAGAGAGCCGCTCTTATCAGCCTGATTTTTTGAAGTAAGCAGGTTAAAATTTACTGTCCTATGACGCACATTTACTTGGTTCAAATAATCTGAATAGCGCATCTTTCCTGTCCCAACAAGTATTTTAATCATTATCCCTCAGGTGATAAAAAATTGTCAATGAAAAAGCCAGGATAAATGAATTAAAGACCTTTCATGAAAGGAAGATTGAAAAAAAGCTATTGATTACAGTCAAAAATATGTCAAAGTTTATTTTTAACTCAAGCAAGGTTTTTTTTGGCTAAATAGAGATTTCGGTCTAAGGAACTTTCTAAGAAACTTAGAACATTTTATTCAGAGGTGAAGCTGCATGAGCAAATCGATTATTACAAATCTCATTGCTACCCTTACCATCTTTTTAGGATATCTAATATTTGACAAGACGCCACACTTGTTGATGACTGGGCTATTTGCACTTTCAGGAGGCGTCACCAATTGGCTCGCGATTCACATGCTTTTTGAAAAAGTTCCATTTTTATATGGCTCAGGAATAATTCTGAACAAATTTGAAGAATTTAAAGAAGGTATAAAATCACTTGTTATGGATGAATTTTTTAATGAAGAAAATATTTTATACTTTTTGAGACAAACTCAGGAGAATTCAAAAGCATCCATTAATTCAAAAATTGATTATGAAGTAATTTTTGAAAATCTTACAGAAGCGATAATTAATTCTCAATTAGGTAATATGCTAGCGATGTTTGGTGGAAAAAAAGCACTTGAACCCCTGAAGCAACCCGTAATTGAAAAGTTATCAGAAATAACTCAACAAATTATTGATGCACCAGATGGTAATTTATCCACATTGAGTCTAAATGAATTTAAAATTCAAATAGAAGCAATACTGAATAATCGTTTGCAAAATCTGACCCCAGAACAAGTAAAAGAAATCATTCAAGATATAATTAGATCTCATTTAGGGTGGCTAGTTGTGTGGGGTGGAATACTTGGTGGCTTTATAGGTTTTGTATTTTCAATGATACAAAACTTTTAAATTCAGGTTTCTTTATATTAATTTTTGAATTAACACTTTAAACCAAGATTAAAAATAAATCAGACTTGAATTTATCTAAAATTTAAACTGAAATATTTTCTAATTGAGATCGAAAAATAAAAGTTGTATTAAAATATCTTATAAAAATCAGAATATGTAAAAGGTCGATAATGACAGCATTCATAGAAATTTCCAAACAATCAAAATCTAACATGGCACCAATTGCATTCGCTGCTTTTCTCGGCTTATTAATCATTTATGTCGCTGGTCATTCGCAATCAGACATACTTCATAATGCCGCGCATGATGTGCGTCACGCAACTGGGTTTCCATGCCATTAATCTTGTGAGCAAAAGTAAAGGAAGCTTTAAATGTTTTCTCGAATTCTGGTGAGCGGGTTATTCGCAGGCGTGCTTGGAGGTTTTATAGCTGGCGTTCTTCAATGGTTGTTTGTTCAACCTGTCTTGCTCCATTCAGAGCTATACGAAACTGGCATTTTAAAACATTTTGGTGCGTTGACCAACAGTGCTCAACCAGATTTGGATAGAATACAGCCAATTCGTGACATACTTTCCATCTTATTTAGTATGATTATTTATATCGGCTACGCTATTTTGCTGATTTCTGCAATGACAATACATAAACTAAAATCGAACACTATCATTTCGTTCCATCAAGGTATAATCTGGGGCATATCAGGGTATATAATAGTGCATTTTGCACCTGCAATTTCCTTACCACCAGAGGTTCCAGGTGTAGCCGCAGCAGACCTTCAATCCCGACAAATTTGGTGGTTCATAACTACATTTTTTTCAGCTGCTGGCATCTGGCTAATTGCCTTTAATTCAAAGAAGTTGCCATTGGTAATAGGGTGTATTTTAATACTTGCCCCTCATATTTTTGGCGCGCCGGAACCAAGCTCATTTGCAGGTCCTGCACCAACGGAAATTGGGGCGTTATTCGCTAGCCGAGCTCTTGGAATTGGTCTTATTTCCTGGGCTGTTCTTGGGGGATTATCAGCTATTTTTCTTCATAAAGAAACAATGCGTGCTACAAACTAATATTGCTCTGAGCGAAGCTTTAATGAAATAAATAAGGCTGTTTATTCATGAAAAAAGTAGATTTCCGTTTACTCGGATTATTAGCGATAGGAGCAGTTTTTAGCGGGTTAATTGGATTTCTTGTTGCTGGTGCAAACAATATAGCCTTTGACGGCCATCATCACGTATCTATTGGATCAACTAAAATTGCTGACCATAATAGCATTACTAGCCATTCAGAATTTCATAAAAATTCTATTATACTTAATGAAAAGGACTTGATACCAACTATCAAGGCCGAGCTTCAAAAAGATCCAATATCTGGGTTTAATTTATATCTTATCACCAGTAATTTTAGGTTCTCCCCAGAACTAGCTGGACTTAAACATAAAAATGGTATGGGACACGCACATTTATATATCGATGGGCACAAAATAGCTCGAATTTATAGCAATTGGCATCATATAAAGGAAATACCCGATGGAGCAAAAGAAATAACAGTCACTTTAAACAGCAATGATCATATGGCCTTTGTTTTTAAAAGCGCAGTAATAAAATCTATCATTAAATTAGACACAAAAACTAGATAGCTGGGATTTTTGCATGTAACAAATCACGCAATCTGCCACATTCTCTTGCATCTTCGATCCATCCATAGTCAGCATCTAAGTATAATTTGCATGTTGCAATTATGTCTGCCTCATCTTCTTTTAAATCTATGTCTTTAAAGATATACGATGCGCCCTCTTTAGATTGAATAGTAAGGCTTACAGGGCTTGAGCAGACTCCTAAACACCGCGCGCTCACAACATTGACCTCGATCCCTGCCTTTTGCAATGCTACTTGCAAATCTCCGCACTCTGTATCATCTGGAGGGCTTCTATCATTAAATGATAAGCAGAGTTGACATACTTGAATATATAGTGCCATTAAAGACTTCCGTAGCTCAACGATAGCATTACCCATCCCGCTGTTTCACATATTAATTGACCTGCACCACACACATCACCTGTTTGTCCGCCTAGCTGATATTTAGCTATGATACCCCATAATAAGGAAGCTACTAGTATGGTTATAATCACATGATATGATACGAAAGTGCAGACAAAAATAGCAGGTAGTGAAATGATAGCGGCCAGAAAAAGAGAATGTATGTTATTAATGGAGGCTTGGCTTCCAAGCCCTTCTTGCCTAACCGCTGGTAAAAAATATAGGTAGCCAACTATAGCAAATCTGCTAATTACAGCACACATAATAATCAGTAGGACCAACTCAAACAGCGCAGGAAGAGATGACAAAATGAAAACGCGCAATCCAATAACCAAAATAAGTGCAAGCGTCCCATAAGTACCGATAGCGCTATCTCTCATAATGGCTAATTTTTTTTCTTGATTTTGCCCGCCTCCAAATCCGTCAGCGCAATCAGCAAGCCCATCTTCATGAATGGCACCAGTGCATAGAAGTCCAGCTATTATTGCAAAAATTGCAGCAGCAACAGAAGATAAATTCATTTGTGATATAAGTATATAAACGGCTGCAATAACTCCTCCAACAACATAACCAACTATCGGAAAAGCCCATAATGCATCTGCCAACTTAGGCACATGAGTCTTAGGATTACCAACAGGAATTCTCGTTAATAGCATAAAAGCAACTTGAAGCTCAGCCAAGCGTTTGACAGCCGAATTCATGGGAGTTTTATTCCTGCTGTTTCAAAGGTTGCCATTTGATTGTGGCATGCCACCGCGCCTTTAATGACGCAGAGGGCTAGTGCGGCACCGGTCCCCTCTCCGAGCCGCATATCTAGGTCAAGAATAGGCTTTTTATTCATTGCTTGAAGCAACTTTTCATGGCCTGATTCCGCAGATTTATGACCTACAATACAATGATCTAACAGGCTAGATGACATTGCAAATAATGGCGCCGCTGCAGCAGTGCAAATAAACCCATCAAGTATTACCGGAATAGATGCTGATCTTGCTGCCAATATAGCCCCGCAAATGGCTGCTTGTTCTCTCCCACCAAACGCTAGTAAAGCTGACAAATCAGTTCGATTCCCATGTTTTGCAACACCAGCCTCAATTACGCTTATTTTATGGGCAATTCCTTTTTGATCAGAGCCTGTTCCAGCCCCAACCCAATCAGCAATGCTTCCTCCAAAAATACTGGCGGCAAGAGCTGACGAAATTGTGGAATTACCAATTCCCATTTCACCCAGAAGGATAACATCCGCATTTCTATTTATGGATTGGGCTCCCAATGACATCGCTTCCAGTAATTCCTCCAGGCTCATGGCGTCGGTTTGAGTGAAATCTTGGGTTGGAGTTTCTAATAATATAGGTTTTACTATCAACTCAGCACCACTTAACGAGCATAACTGGTTCATTGCAGCACCACCAGTCTCAAAATTTGAAACCATACGACGGGTCACTTCCTGAGGAAATGGATTTACTCCTTGCTCGCAGACACCGTGATTACCAGCAAAAATAATAGCTTGTGCAAGGTCCACTACTGGCCTTTCGTTACTTTGCCAGCTTGCTAAAAAGACGGCCAGATCTTCTAATTTTCCAAGTGAACCCGGCGGCTTAGTTAAGGTATTTTGGTGGGCTCTTGCAGCCGCTTCAACTACGCTATTTTTCTCCGGCATAATGCTAATAAACTCGTTGACCATTTGTAAGCTAGTAAATTTTTCCATAATTATTTTTCTACAAGTTTGTTAGGGCTTTAATTTAAGCGGGATACCAGAGATGCATGTATAAACTTCATCAACAGCATCTGCTACAACTTGATTAAGACGACCTGCTTCATCCCGAAATCGTCTTGCAAGCTCATTTTCAGGCACGATGCCACCGCCCACTTCATTAGTGACTAGAATTACTGGGTCACGGCGTGCATCAATCGCCTGAACTAATGAGAAAGTAGCTTCAGTTATATTCTTTTGTGCAAACATTAGATTTGACAACCAAAGTGTTAAACAATCAACAAGGCATGCCCCCCGCCCGTCTAAACTAAGCAATTTATCGGCGAGTTCTAAAGGTTCGTTAATTGTAAGCCACTCATCTCCACGCCTTTCCCTGTGGATTTGGATTCGTTTTTCCATTTCTTCGTCCAAAGCATTTGCTGTCGCAATATAAATAACAGGCGCTCCATAACTAAGAGTTCGTTTTTCAGCAAAACTACTCTTTCCAGAACGAGCACCACCAGTTATTAGTAATGAAAAAGACATGAGTTCACTCGTAGCCTAAACAGGTGAAAAAAGGAATAAATTTTTGCCGTCATTGCCTAGTTCTAAATTACTCACTTTCATCAGACACGCTCCAAGTGAACCTAGAGGGTTTCTATTTGGTCGCTTTGATTGTGACATAAGCGAAATTTCGCCAGATCTGATGTCTAACTTAAGAACACAAATATCAGATGACAGTCTAATAGTGTGTAGCCCTGCAAAAAGATGCCAAAAAACATGTGATGCTGTATTATCTGAAGATCATCCACGTCAAACATATGATAACCTTTGGGAGCAATCATTTGGTATATGGGAAGGGTTAGCCTTCTCCGAAGTTCCAGATATCGGAACACTTACTGATAAAGCACTCGTTGATTTTAGACCCCCTGATGGCGAGAGTTTTATCGATCTCTGTAAACGTGTTCGACCAGTGATAGAACATATATGCCAAAATCAAGCCGAGCAAAATGTTACATTTTTTGTTCATGCGGGAGTTATTAGGGCAGCCCTCTCACTTGCTCTCGGTAATCATGTAGCAGGACTCAAATGTGAGATTGATACGCTGTCTATAACAAATTTACGGTATTTAGGTCGGCAGAATTTCTCTGTTGTAGCCATAAATAAATCAGTTACATGAGTATGTTTGTCAGTATAGTTGTTGCTCTTACTATTGATCGTCTTTTTGGATGGCCTGAATGGCTTTTTAGGCGTATTTCTCATCCTGTGATAGCGATTGGATACCTTATTAGCTTTTGCGATAAAATATTCAACAAAACAAATAAATCTTCTGCTTATAGACGCTTTGGGGGTATTATCACTGTTTTTATAATAGGGGGATTATGTTTCCTTTCCTCTTTAATTATATCCTCTCTCATACCTGATGGCTTTATTGGCATCATTCTCACTTCATTGCTAATCTGGCCTTGGATTGGTGCAAAATCTTTAAGCGAACATGTGCTTAAAGTAGCCACAGCCCTTGCAAATACTAATACAGCCGCTGCGCGCTCTGCAGTTTCAATGATAGTTGGACGAACCACTGAAAAACTTGACGAACATGGCATTGCGCGTGCTTGTCTAGAGAGTCTCTCTGAGAATACATCAGACGGGGTGGTTGCTCCATTGTTTTGGACAACAATATTTGGGCTTCCAGGATTATTTATTTATAAAGCAATAAATACTATGGATTCCAGAATTGGTTATCGAACCCAAGAATATGAAGCTTTTGGATGGGCGGCAGCAAAACTAGATGACTTTGTCAATTTTTTACCTGCAAGAATAACTGGAACGATATACGCCTTCACAGCTAAAAAACCTGTCTATTGTTTTAATATAATGAGGAGAGATGCAAGAAAACATCGCTCTCCGAATGCGGGCTGGCCAGAAACTAGTTTTGCAGCTGCACTTAATATTCGACTCTCTGGGCCACGGGAGTATAAAGGAGTATTGAGCAGAGATGGGTGGTTGCATGAGGAAGGAAAAAACCCCACTGGAAAAGATATTGTTATAGGACTAAGGCACTATAACTTACTACTAAATTGGCTTACTGTAACAGGTGCTTTTCTTCCTGCAATATTTTGGCTAACTAAGGCTGGCTTTTAAATGGACAGATGTGAACATGGCGGAGATTTAGATAGGGCTATTTCCAAATTTGGAGGAAATCGTGAGGATTGGCTTGATTTATCAACTGGTATAAATCCTAACTCCTATAATGTATACGAGCATACACCACACTTCTGGAGAGATTTACCAGACCAACAGCTAATTGATTTAGTAACACACTCTGCGAAATTTGCTTACCAGGCCAAATTTAACTGTGTACCATTGGCAGGTGTTCAACAAGCAATTCAACTTTTCCCCTCAATTATTGAAGCCAAGACAAAAAACGCCTTTATTTTATATCCAACTTATAATGAACATGAAGCACAATTATGCAGAGCAGGCTGGCAAATAACCCGCTGCAAAAATCTCACTCAAATGTTTGGTGCCGATTGCGCTATCGTGGTAAATCCGAATAACCCAGATGGGAGACAATTTTTACCAAAAGAATTGCTTCAGCTTTCAAATAAGGTCGGTACACTAATTATCGATGAGAGTTTTTGTGATTTATATCCCCATCTCTCAGTACTACCTCATATGACTAACCATCACCAAAATGTAATCGTTTTTCGTTCTTTAGGCAAATTTTATGGTCTTGCAGGATTGCGTCTTGGTTTTGTTTTTTCTTGTGGTGAAACGCTAAACCAATTTGCAGAGGCCGCTGGTAAATGGGCTGTTTCGACACCAGCTCTTTCCATTGGAGCAATGGCCTTAAAAGATAATAACTGGCGCCAACAAACACTAGTAAAATTAAGGTGTGATGCCCTGTATTTGGACAGAATTGCTTGCCAAAATGGGCTCGCCTCTCTTGGCGGCACTGATTTATTTCGATTATATCAGTGCAATAATGCAAAAAAAACACAAGAAAAACTAGCAGGATATAAAATATGGACACGCATTTTTAATTATTCTGAAGATTGGATTAGGTTCGGCCTTCCTGCAAAGGACGGCTGGATTCGCCTAGAGGAAGCAATGCAGAGCTAGCGCGCCAAGGAAAAAATTTTGTCCACATCCAGATATTTCTCAATGTGGTTGGCAAGCCTATCAAGAGTTTCTTCTACCTTTATATCATAGGAAAACCCCTTAACAGATACTCCCAAATTATTCAAAAAGGCACGTCGGAAACTATCTTGAGAAAAAAGTCCATGAAGATAACTACCTTGGACCAGTCCGTCAGAGGAGGATGCACCTTCTGGCCTTCCATCAATTGTTGCAAATGGGCGTTCACAGTCAGGTCCACTAGTCTCCCCTAAGTGAATTTCATAGCCCTTAATTTCAAGGGAAGTTGTTAAATGAGTGGCGCTTACAGCTTTCAGCGTTTTTTTCGCTTGCATAACGGTTTCTACATGAAGAAAACCCAGTCCCTCAGCCTCCTTAACTTCTCCCTCAATTCCTTCTGGATCATAAATTTTAGTACCAAGCATTTGATAACCACCACAAATACCTAAAATAAATCCCCCACGCCGATAATGTGCCTTAAGATCAATATCCCAGCCTTGTTCTCGTAAATATTGTAAATCGCCAATTGTAGATTTGCTGCCAGGAATCAAGACAAGGTGAATATCAGCCGGTATTGCTTGCCCAGCACGTATCATAATGAGGTCTATTTCGTTTTCTTGAGATAGAGGGTCCAAATCATCAAAATTTGCCATTCTAGAAAGACATAAGCAGGCGATTTTATATTGAAATTTTCCCTTCGGTTTTTGAAATGTTAAGTCAAATGCATCTTCAGCAGGGAGTCGCCAAGCATCCTTAAAATACGGCAATACGCCCAAACCGTCCCATTTCGTTCGTGCTTTGATAAACTCATAGCCCTCATCGAATAAATTTATATCTCCACGAAATTTATTTACGATAAAACCTTTTATCATTTCACGGTCTCCACATGATAACACTGCATCAGTACCAACAAGTTGGGCGATAACACCCCCTCTATCAATGTCTGCAACCAACAACACAGGGACCGATGCCGCACTAGCAAACCCCATATTTGCGATATCATTTTGTCGTAAATTAATCTCTGCAGGACTACCAGCACCCTCAACTATAACCAAATCGGCTTCTGATTTCAGTCTCTCAAAGCTAGCCAATGCTGGTGCTAATAACTGATGTTTTATATTAGCATATGCACCTGCATTTAATGAGCCATGATATTTTCCATTTATTATTAATTGGGAGCCCGTTTCCGTTTCAGGTTTCAGCAGGATGGGGTTCATATCCGTATGGGGATGCTTTTTGCTTGCGCGTGCCTGTAATGCTTGCGCTCGTCCTATTTCACCGCCATCAGCTGTCACTGCTGCATTGTTTGACATGTTCTGTGGCTTAAATGGAGAAACGCTCAGCCCACGATTACTTGCAGCTCTACACAAACCTGCAACCATAACTGACTTGCCAACATTGGAGCCAGTGCCTTGTATCATTACTGCTCCCATTCCACCAAAACCTCTCTAAAACTCAATGCCTTTTTGAGCTTTAATACCCTCACGGAACGGATGCTTTATAAGCGACATTTCTGTTACCAAGTCCGCTGCTTCTATCAATTCGTCTTTAGCGTTTCGGCCTGTTAAGACAACATGTGTCATTAACGGCTTTTCATGAAGAAGAAATTCCACAATCTCGTTAACATTGAGGTAATCATATCGCAGAGCAATATTGATTTCGTCCAGTAATATAAATTTTATTTCTGAATTACGAATCAATTCTTTAGCTTTTTTCCAACCCTCCTGTGCCGCTGCGATATCACGCTCTCTATCCTGAGTCTCCCAAGTAAAGCCCTCACCAGATACCACAAATTGGCACTCTTTTTGAAATCTTTTTTCCAAAAAATCACGTTCACCAGTGCGCCAAGTCCCTTTAATGAATTGTACAACTGCGCAGGGCATGCCATGTGCGATACATCTCATAATCATTCCGAAACCAGAAGAGGATTTACCCTTCCCTGACCCTGTATGAACCATTATCAGACCCTTTTCCTCTGTTTTAGTGGCCATAAGCTTGTCTCGAGCGAATTTAATTTTTTGCATTTTTTTATTGTGGATTTTATTGCGCTGAGCCTCTGCTTCAGATCGGTCTCTGTTTTCACTCATCAAACAATATCCTCTCTCAAAAAATAATGGAATAAAATAGCTTAAAATACATTGAACAAGTATGAACTAGATAGCTCTTTATTGTAAACAGAAGCATGTAAATATTGTTTTTTAAAAATGGAAAATAATAAAAAAGAAGGGTCGCATTTTGAGCAACAACTTTATTTGATTCAACTTTATAGTCTTGCCTATTATAAAATAACTTATGCCGCGGATAAACTAAACAAGAGAAGATCATATGAGCATTAAAAAAGACATTATGCAGAATATTACAAAAATACCGGTTACCATAATCACCGGTTTCCTTGGCTCTGGGAAAACCACCCTAATTTCCCAGTTAATGAAAAATCCTCTTGGAAAAAGATTGGCTGTAATCGTAAATGAGTTTGGAGATTTTGGCGTCGATGGGGAGATTCTTAAAAGCTGTGCGATCCCAAATTGTCCAGAAGAGAATATCATGGAATTGTCAAATGGTTGCATTTGTTGCACCGTAGCTGATGATTTTATTCCAACGATTGAAAAATTAATGTTGCTTTCACCTCGGCCAGAACACATTCTTATTGAAACCTCAGGCCTTGCTTTGCCTAAACCACTTCTTAAGGCTTTTGAATGGCCGAATATTCGCTCTAAAATTACAGTTGATGGTGTAATTGCACTCGCAGATGCTGAGGCTGTTTCATCGGGTCAATTTGCACCTAATCTCACGGGTTTGAGAGCACAGCGTGAAGCAGATGATTCGATTGACCATGATACACCCTTATCTGAGGTATTCGAGGACCAAATTTCTTGCGCTGATCTCATTCTTCTTACCAAAGCTGATCTTGCAAATGAAGTAGATAGAAAAAAAGCAAAACAAATAATTTCAAATAATACTCCGCGCCAATTACCCATTATTGAAGTGGTAGAAGGACAGATTGACCCGCGTCTTATCCTAGGTCTGGAGGCTGCTGCCGAAAATGATTTAGAACAACGACCGTCACATCATGATGAAGAAACTGAGCATGACCACGAAGAATTCGACAGCGCTGTTTTTAGTATTGCAGAGTTTGATTCGTCAGAAACTCTTGTCCAAAGAATCCAAAAACTCGCTGATGAACATCAAATTTTAAGGGTAAAAGGCTATGCAGCTATCTCTGGTAAGCCAATGCGCCTTCTTGTTCAGGCTGTGGGTTCTCGTGTACGCTCACAATTTGATAAAATATGGCAACCAGATGATATACGCACTGGTCAACTTGTTGTAATTGCAGAACATGATAACATCAATGTACCTGCAATAAGAGAGATTCTGGAGAGCTGAACTGGCAGATGCACATCCTTTTTGCTGAAAGACATGGATTAGAAGAGATAGAGGTGCCTGTTGATCTTGATCACCAGCCAGCAGACCTTGTAATTCTCTCTTTTTCAGATAGCGACCTAAGTGCATTTGCGGCTGGCTGGCAAAGAGCTAAAACACAAAATGAGTCTAAGTTTCCAAGCATTAGACTTGCTAATTTAGCATCACTCAAACACCCTATTTCAATTGATACTTATATTGAAAAAACCCTAAGCCACGCTCGGGGTATTCTAGTTCGTCTTATTGGCGGTGTGCCTTACTGGTCGTATGGACTCAGTCAGGTTGCCCAAATCGCTAGGAGAAATAACATCGCATTTGCTGTTATTCCAGGCGACGGTCGTCCTGATAACCAGCTCGATGAGATATCATCTGTACCTGTATCGACTTTGCGTCGCTTGCAACATCTTTGTGAGACAGGGGGGGAAGTTGCAACGCATTCAGCTTTAGCCCAATTAGCCCTAGCTGCTGGGCTATATGCTAGTCCTGTCATTGGCAGCAAAATGATTGGTAATGTCGGTGCATGGACGCCAGAACATAATATATGTTGCCCTTTTATTGCAAGGGGATTTGACAATAAACCTCTTATTCTAATTACATTTTATCGCTCTTATATAACAGCAGTGGATCTCAAACCCATAAGAGCATTATTTAACCAATTTCGCGTATCTGGATTTGGTGTAATGAGCCTATTTGTTCCTTCCTTGAAAATGCCTGATGCAGCTAGTTGGATTGAAAGACAGATAATCTATTATTCGCCTGCGTTCATTGTTAACGCAACTTCTTTTTCAGGCCAGGGAAAAGATGGTAGCTCTCCACTTGATAAGGCTAATGTACCAGTATTTCAGGTTGCACTTTCAACATCTAATCGAGCCGCATGGGCAGAAGCAGATAGAGGCTTATCTCCAGCAGATATGGCAATGCATGTTGTATTACCAGAAATAGATGGACGTATTTTCGCAGGTGTTGCTTCTTTCAAAGAGAAAGACAAAACAAATGAAGCGATGCAATATGCAGCCATTGGGCATCAGCCTGATGAGCAGCGCATTCACGCGATTTGCAATAAGATTACAAATTGGCACAGGCTACAAACCACTGCTCTAACTGAGCAAAAACCTGCCCTTATTCTATCAACCTACCCAGGTCGTCCTTGGCAGATGGCGCATGCTGTTGGCCTTGATGCCATTGAATCAGCTAAGGCAATATTAGAGGATTTAGGTCACACTTCAAAATCATTAAAAGAACCCATGGAGAAACTTCTGACTCATAAAACCATATGTTGGAGTATCACTTCTTATAAAACTGCATTAAGCAAATTGCCACAAAATCTGCAAAAAGAGGTGGATACTGCGTGGGGCGCACCGGAGGCTGATTCGCTCGCAAAAAACGGTAGGTTTGAATTCGCTGGTTTCTTAGTCGGAAATGCCATTGTTGTATTGCAGCCAGAGCGCGGAATTAAGCGGGATAGAGATGGTGATTACCACGATATTTCTCGAACTCCTTGTCACAGCTATGTTGCTTTTTATTTATGGATTCAGAAAGAAATGAAGGCAGATGCCATCATTCACATTGGTGCACATGGCACATTGGAATGGCTGCCAGGGAAATCCGTCGCTTTGTCAAACGAGTGCTGGCCAGAAGTGTTGGCAGGGAATTTGCCCGTTATCTATCCCTTTATCGTTAACGATCCGGGCGAGGCAGCACAAGCTAAAAGGCGAATTAGCGCTGTTACTCTGGGACACATACCACCACCTCTGAAAAAAGCATCTGCACCTAAAAAATTTAGTCAGTTGGAATCCCTACTTGATGAATTCTCCGTGGCAGACGGTCTTGACCCTAAAAGACGAGAACGTTTAAAAAGTGACATTTTCTCTGAAGCAAAGTCACTTGGGATTGCAGAGGATTTAGGGTTTGATTTTAGCACTAGTACTTCGGAGGCGCTTAATAGAATTGACGCATTCGTATGTGACATAAAAGAGGGTCAATTTGGTGATGGTCTGCATATTTTTGGCAGGGGAGGACAACAGCAAAAAGCCTTTGAATCTAGTTCTTCTGTCATAAATGAACGTAAATCTATTGTTGACGCTCTATCTGGCAAAATGATAATTGCGGGACCATCGGGCTCTCCCTACAGGGGAAGGGAAGATGTGTTGCCAACTGGAAGAAATTTATTTTCAACTGACCCTCTATCGGTTCCAACAAAATCTGCCTATGAACAGGGTGTCAAATTAGCAAAGGAATTTGTCAGGCGTAATCTACAAGACAAGGGTGATTGGCCGTCTGGAGTAATTATAGACTTATGGGGATCTGCTACGATGAGGACAGCAGGTGAGGAATTTTCTATGGCTCTTTACCTGATAGGTGTCAAACCAAATTGGGCGGACAATTCTGATAGGGTTACAGGTTTTGATATTTTACCTTTAGCTATTTTGGATAGACCTAGAATTGATACAACTTTGCGTATATCCGGCTTATTCAGAGATGTGTTTCCTACTTTGTCAGCATTGTTTCAGCAGGCAATCAATGCTTTGTGCAAACGAGATGAGAGTATTGAGTTTAATCCTTTTGTTGAAACAAAAGATGAAGACTCAGCCCGTATATTTAGTTCTGCACCAACCTTGTACGGGCTTGGGATGGGCAATGCTGCTGAACGATTAAATAAAGAGGGTAGAAAGGCGGCTGCTAATGCCTGGATTACTGCCAGCCAATATGCCGTTAATGGTTCGCAGATAACTCAGAATAAAGAGGCCCTTATTTCCCGTATTCAAAAAGCAGATAGCTTTGTTCATATGCAAGACATGCTAGAGACAGATATCCTACTATCATCAGATTATGCGGCGCATGAAGGGGGCTTTGCAGCTGCAAAAAAAGAACTTGGCGGAGAAGCTAGTCTATATCATTTAGACCATACAAATCCCGATAAAGCTATTGCACGGAGCCTTTCAGAGGAAATAGCACGGGTTGTACATGCAAGAGCTACCAGCCCTCATTGGCTTGCTGGAATGATGCGTCATGGGCATCGCGGAGCAGCAGAAATTGCTGCTACCTTATTCCATATGGCAGCTTTTTCGAACCTCGCCAATGTCGTCGGAGGTCATCTATTTGATAGCTTTTATGATGCTACTTTAGGAAATCAAGAAATCGTTTGTTTTATGAGGAAGGCTAACCCTGAAGCACTAAATGCCATGCAAGACTGTTTTGAGAAATTGCATAAATCAGGCCTCTGGCAAACAAGACGTAATTCCATTCGAGCTAGTTTTGAGGTAATGGAATGAGCCAAAAACAAACTAAAGGCTGGTGTCCGTCAACGCTAATACCAATGATTTCAGGAGATGGACTACTCGTTAGAATTAAACCTGCTTTCGGCAGGCTGACGAGCTTTCAAGCACAAAAGCTTGCGCTCCTGTCAAAGCGCCATGGAAATGGTTTTATGGATATCACTAATAGAGCAAATCTGCAAATAAGAGGGCTTAATCAAGCCCAATATCCCCTTATTTTGAGGGATTTACAAGATAGCGGAATCGCTGCGCCAAATAAAATGCACGATGCTATAAATCTTATGCTCTCCCCTCTTACTACGCGCCTGTCGCTTGGCTGGCGCTGCGCTGAGGTTTTATATAATATCGCTAGCGAGTTTCCGCCGCTACCACCAAAGTTTGGATTTGCTATTGATTGCGGAAGTGAACGCTATCTACAACATGCCTCTACTGATATTAGAATTGAGAAAGATAACACTGACCAGTTACTTATAAGATTTGACGGATGCAGACAAGGACATATTACCTCTGCAAATAAATTCCAAAGCGACATTCTGCGCGCACTACGCTGGTTTGTTAGTTTGCAAAAAAAGAATCACTGTTACAGTAGAATGCGTCAACTTGTTGAAAATAATGATGTCCCAGATGCCTTTACAACAACTATGCCAAGTAAAAATACGAGGTCACTTTACCCTGGCTTTAAAGAAGACTGGAAAGTAATTGCGGTTCCTTTTGGTCAGATTACAGCAGACCAACTTCTAGAAATCGCAGACCAAACGCTCGAGATACTATTCTCCATAAATCGATGTCTTATTATTGATAAAACTGCGAAGTTAGGACGGCAGTTTATTACCTCGAAAGACGACCCAAGATACAATGTTACCGCTTGCGCAGGTATGCCTGCTTGCACAAGTGCTAGCATAGTCACAAAGCAAATCGCATCAAATATTTGCGAGAACCAAGCAATTCTTTCTGGCAAATCATATCATATTTCCGGGTGCAAAAAAGGATGCGCAAAACCTACCAACAGCGATATCTGCATTATAGGAGAAAGCGGCTCTCTAAATATGTTGGAAAACGGTTGTGCATGGGATAAGCCTTCTCATATATCTCTATCAGAAACTGCATTGATGGATGAATTATTTAAACTCCAGAAGATAAGAAAAAATGCCCTTTAATTACGAAAAAAATAGTGCTGCGATTTATAAAGAATCATTTGCAACAATACGTGCTGAAACTGATTTATCAGCATTTACAACTGAAGAAGAAATTATTGCAGTTCGTATGATACATGCTTCAGGCATGATAGAGCTTGCACATTCCATTCAATTTTCTTCTGAATTTGCTGCCGTAGCTCGAGCTGCTTTAGATAAAGGAGCCCCTATATTGTGCGACACAAAAATGGTTAGTGAGGGTATCACACGTGCGAGACTTTCAAAAAGCAATAAAATAATTTGTACATTACAAGACGCTTCAGTCAACGCAATGGCAATTAAAGCTGGTAATACTAGATCTGCTGTTGCTGTTGAGTTATGGCGTCCATACTTGGAGGGTGCATTAGTTGCAATTGGAAATGCACCAACTGCTTTATTTCATCTGTTAAATTTACTCCAAAACTCAGATTACCCCCGGCCTGCTGCAATTATTGGATGTCCAGTTGGATTTGTAGGTGCACTTGAGAGCAAAGAGGCATTAATGTTATCAGCGCCTGTGCCTTACTGTATTACCACTGGTAGACTTGGGGGTAGCGCTATTACAGTAGCTGCCATAAATGCCCTCGCTAGCAGTGTTGAATAGAATAATCAGGTGAAAAACCCGAATGACACAAGCCAAATGAATACAAAAGGCACAATTTATGGCGTTGGGCTTGGCCCTGGTGCAACGGATTTATTAAGCATGAGGGCATACAAGCTAGTATGCGAAGCAAGACATATTGCTTTTTTCAAAAAGGCTGGACGTGTAGGCCATGCTTGGCAAATCGCTAGCCCTTTGTTATCTAAGAATGTGACAGAATTCCCAATGGAATATCCAATTACAACTGAGATATCAGTATCCGATCCACGTTATAATAAAATTTTATCTGACTTTTATAAAGAATGTTGTGAGCATATTTTATCCTTGTCACATTCTGGGAAAGATGTAGTAATTTTATGTGAGGGAGACCCTTTTTTTTACGGTTCTTTTATGCATATATACTCCCGTGTAAAAGATAAATGTCCCGTTGAAATCGTACCTGCAATTACCGGCATGTCAGCTGCCTGGGCAGCTACAAAAGTACCTATAAGTTGGGGGGATGATATCCTCACTATTTTGATGGGGACTCTAGATGCAGCCATTCTTGAAAACCAATTACGAGATACTGATGCAGCTGTTATAATGAAAATCGGGCGTTATTTACCAAAAATCAAACAAGCACTTAAGAAAACGAGGCGGTTTGATGATGCATTCATTGTGGAATATGCAGCTATGGCTAAGCAACGGGCACTACCATTATCGGACTATGGCGCAGAACACGCACCTTATTTTTCCATTATCATATTACACGGAAAGGGCAGAAGACCATGAGTGGAAGAGTAATAGTTGTTGGCCTTGGTCCTGGCGATCCCAATCAAATAACACCGCAGGTAGCACATGCCATAAATCAGGCAACAGATGTAATCGGCTATTTCCCCTATGTAGCGAGAATCAATCCAAAAAAAAGTGTCAAATTACACCCCTCAGGTAATAGGGTCGAGATAGAGCGGGCAGAGCATGCCTTGGCTTTGGCACATGAAGGGAGCAAAGTTTTAATAGTATCATCAGGTGACCCAGGTATATTTGCCATGGCTGCCGCTCTATTTGAGGCATTAGAAAAAAATCTTTCAAGATGGCAGAATATAGATATTGAAATACTGCCCGGAATTACAGCGATGATCGCTGCTGCTGCAAGGGTTGGCGCCCCTCTTGGACACGATTTTTGTGCCATTAATCTAAGTGATAATCTAAAACCTTGGTCTATTATTGATAAGCGAATTCGAATGGCACTGGCAGCAGATTTTGTAATAGCTTTTTATAATCCACGCTCAAAATCGCGTCCAAAGGGATTTGAGAAAACCCTTACATTACTGCAATCACATTGCGAGCCAGAAAGGCCAGTCATTTTTGCAAGAGCACTCTCAACAAACAAAGAAAAATTGCAGATAGTGCCTATCCGCAAAGTTACAGCGGAAATGGCTGATATGAGAACTGTTGTTATTTTTGGCTCAAGCCAAACCCGAATTGTTAAGCAGAATGAGCGAGAATGGGCTTACACACCTCGCTTTTATCCTGACAAAGATATCCATTGAACCACCTCCTCTGGATTATAAAATGTTAGCCTATCTGAGATTACAGGCCTTTCAATCATTATAACTTTTATTTTTAATTGACGGGCTGCTTCAATCTTTGCATAGGCAGCATTGCCCCCAGAATTTTTTGCAACCATCAAGTCAATTTTATATTTGGATAAGAGTAATTTGTCTTGATTTGTTGTAAAAGGCCCACGCGAAACTTCAATTACTTGATTTGTAAAAGCGGGAGGTTCTAAAGGCCTATCTACAAGGCGCAACAGATAAAAATGCTGAGGATTTTTATAAAAATGAGCTAAATGCATACGCCCAATAGCAAGCATGACGCGCTTTGGATTACAATCAAGCGCAGCTGCAGCTGTCTTGATATCAGGCACCGTATACCAGTTATCTGTTTTTTGTTTTTGCCATTGTGGACGCGTCAGTGCAGCAAATGGTATATTTGTGTTCTGACTGGCTAAAATGGCATTCTGACTGATCTGTTCTGCAAATGGATGTGTTGCATCTACAAGGTGCGTAATACCATTGGAGATAATGTAAGAGGTAAGGCCATCTACTCCGCCAAAGCCACCAATTCGTTTTTGAATTGGTTGTTGACGGATACGTTCAACACGCCCAGCATAAGATATAGTGGCGTTAAATTCTGTTTTAGAGATAAGATGTGCTAAGGATGATGCTTCAGATGTACCCCCTAGTATTAAGAGATTTTGTCGCATGAAAAATGACCCTTGGTTAATCATTATTGGCATGGATAGCGGCGGTTTTGACAATCTGTCAACGAACGCTAAAAACTATATTACCTCTGCTCGCTATATTATAGGCCCAACGCGTCACTTGTCTATGCTACCTGACTGTGGTGCGAGTTTAGTTGACTGGCCTATACCCTTTTCTGAGGGATTAGAAATGTTGCTTACGAGACGTGGCCAGCCATCAGTTATGCTTACCTCTGGCGACCCGTTTTGGTTTGGTGCAGGTGCAAAAATCACATCACATCTCTCTCCTGATGAATGGCTCGCACTTCCAAGCCTTAGTTGTTTTTCTCTCTGTGCTGCTGAACTGGGCTGGCCGTTGGAGAAAACTCTTTGCCTCGGTTTACACGCTAAACCTATTTCGAGATTGCGCCCACATCTTGTCCCAAACCGGAAAATAATTGCAACCGTGCGAGATGGCTCATCTGTGAGAGAGCTTGCCTCATATCTTGTCAAAACAGGGTTTGAAAAAACACGCATCACATGCCTTGAGTCACTTGGAGGAGCTGAACAAAAAATAACACAAAAACGGGCCTGTAAAATGGAAGAGGTTGAGTGTTTGCATCCTGTTATGGTCGGTCTAGAAATTGCAGGAAATGGAGAGGTGATGCAAGCAAGTTCAGGCCTGCCGGATAGCTGGTTCATTCATGATGGTCAAATTACTAAGCAAGCTATAAGAGCGTTTACTCTTTCATCATTAGCGCCCAGAGCAGGAGAGCACTTATGGGATTTAGGCGCAGGCTCTGGCTCAATAAGTATAGAATGGTTGCTATCTGGTCCTTTAATGAAGGCAACAGCGGTTGAAAAACAACCAAACCGTATCGACAATATAAAACAAAATGCAACTACACTCGGTGTTGACCATCTAGTGGTGGTAGAGTCGAATATAATTGACGCGATATATGAACTTGAAAAACCCGATTGCATTTTTATAGGAGGGGGGCTAAGTGAGGAGTTGCTGGATTTGTTATGGATGTATATCAGCGACGGTACGCGGGTTGTTGCGAATGGTGTTACAATAGAGACAGATAGACTACTTACGTCAATACAGCCACGTTTTGGCGGCAGTATTCAAAGACTTGAAATATCCAATCTTCAAGGCATAGGTACGATGCATGGCTGGAAAGCAAGCTTCCCTATCACGCAATGGATAGTAAAAAAAGGATATTCCTAAATAATGAGTTGGCTTTTCATTATTGGATGTGGTTTTCGACAAAACGCCTCAATTGAAAGTTTTGAATCCGCATTGTCAAAACTTCCTAATGTAGATTATTACTCTGGAATTTGTGCGCCTGAGGATAAGCTCACACATGACGCATTGTGTGCTTTTGCAAAAAAGCTGGTGCTTCCTATCTACGGAATTAAATCGGACGCCATTGTGAGCGCGGCAACATATTCACAGTCAGAAAAGATTTTTGAAGTAAGACGTACTGGAAGTGTTGCAGAAGCAGCTGCTCTTGCTTTTTTTAAAGCGCCGGCTAGGTTAATAGCCGCACGAGCTATATCAAATGATAGACAAGCAGTTTGTGCGATTGCAAAGGGGAAAAATTTATGACAGTACATTTCATAGGAGCTGGTCCAGGGGCGCCTGATCTTCTTACTATAAGGGGGCAGAAAATTATCTCTGAATGTCAAGTGTGTCTATATGCTGGCTCCCTTATCCCAAAAGAAATATTGGCATATTGTCCAAGTAACGCAACCATTATTAATACTGCCTTACTTGACCTTGATGAGATTATAGAAGAATGCAAAAATGCAACAGAAATGGGTCGTGACGTGGCACGCCTTCATTCAGGTGATCCTTCAATCTGGTCAGCCATGGGGGAGCAAATCAGACGTTTAAGAGAAGCCAATATAGATGTATCGATTACGCCCGGAGTTCCAAGCTTTGCAGCTGCCTCAGCCTCTCTTGGAACAGAACTTACTCTTCCTGGATTGGTCCAATCTGTCATTCTTACCAGAACCCAAGGGCGGGCTTCTGCTATGCCAGACACTGAAAGCCTCGAAAATTTTGCCGAAACACGCGCAACTTTGGTTATTCACTTATCTATTCACAATTTGACCTATATTACAAAGACACTTATTCCTATTTATGGAGCAGATTGTCCTGTTGCTATTGTTTATCGTGCTAGTTGGCCAGACCAGCAGATCATCAAAGGTGTATTATGTACAATAGAGAAAAAGGTGCCTAAAAAAATGGAAAGAACAGCTATTATTTTTATAGGCAAATGCTTAGATAGCAATGAATTTAATAATAGCCGCCTTTACACATCTGACTATGTCCGCCGCTTTAGACCTAAGGCAGCTCAAGGAGGAAAAGAAGCATGAATTTGCCGCCAGGCTTGCTTATCTCTGCACCTACTTCTGGTGCTGGAAAGACAACAATTATGCTTGGGCTGTTGCGCGCTCTTTGCGAGCGTGGCCTTTCGGTTCAGCCGTTTAAATGTGGCCCCGACTATATTGATCCAGCCTTTCATCTAGTAGCCGCCGGTAGACCGTCATACAATCTTGACACCTGGGCCATGCCAGATGTGCTGATGCAAGAACTTGCTCTAAATAGCAAAGGTGCTTCTATTATTTTAGCTGAGGGCTCGATGGGATTATTTGACGGAGTTACTCAGAAAGGTGCCTTTGGCTATGGTTCAACAGCAGAAATAGCTCGTTTCTTTAATTGGCCTGTTATACTAGTGTTGGATATTAGAGGCCAAGCCCAATCAGCTGCTGCCACCGCACTTGGATTTGCAAGCTATCAGAAAAATTTACCCTTTGCAGGTGTAATTTTAAATCGTGTGGCCAGCCCGCGACATGAAAAACTGACAAGAATCGGTATGGAAAAAGCAGGTATTGAAGTCTTAGGTGTATTACCAAAACGAGGAGACCTTGCATTACCAGAGCGGCACTTAGGATTGACACAAGCGGTTGAACATCCAGATCTGAATAAGGCAATTTCCGGCTACGCCTCCTTTATAGCGGAGAATATGGACATAAATCGAATTATTGAGCTAGCGCAATCATATGCTTTCGCAAAACCACTTCATAAAGCCTCAACTCCCCCACCTGGTCAGCATATTGGACTCGCACGTGATGAAGCTTTTTCCTTCACTTATCCACACTTATTGTCACATTGGCGAGAACAAGGCTCACAAATTTCTTATTTTTCTCCACTGCAAAATGAGCCCCCTAATCGCGATGCTGATGTAATCTGGTTGGCGGGAGGGTATCCCGAACTTCATGCTGGTAAGTTAGCAAATGCAGACAAATGCTTCGCTGCCATAAGGTTGCACGCTAAAACACGACCAGTCCATGGTGAATGTGGCGGATATATGGTGCTTGGTAAATCCTTGATTGATAAAGATGGTATAGCCCACGACATGCTTGGCCTGTTAGGGCTTGTGACAAGTTATGAAAAGCAAAAATTTCACTTAGGTTATCGTAAAGCAACTGTTATTTGTGATACCAAGCTATTCAAAAAAAATACATCCTGGAGAGGCCATGAATTTCATTATAGCCAGATACTCTCACAGCCAGATGAAGCATTATTCAAGGTTGTAGATGCATCAGGTGAAGCAGTACAAGAAACCGGCTCTGTGCGAGGTCAAGTGACGGGAACATTTTTTCACTTAATTTCAAAGGCAAATTAAATGACTGGTTTTGTTAGTTTTGTTGGCTCAGGGCCAGGTGACCCTGAATTATTAACTGTCAAAGCTGTTGATAGATTAAAAAAGGCTGATGCGATCCTATTTGACGATTTATCATCAGGCCCAATCTTGAAGTATGCCCGAAAAGATGCGGACCTTGTGGGTGTCGGAAAGCGTGCTAATCGACCATCCCCAAAACAGCATGCAGTTAGCCAGCTTCTAGTTGAATACGCGCAAAATGGGGGGCATATTGTCCGTCTAAAGTCAGGAGATTCAGGAATATTTGGTAGGTTGGAGGAGGAAATAATCGCGTTAAAAAGGGCTGGAATTGCTTATGAAATTATACCTGGTATATCCTCAGCCTTCGCAGCAGCAGCGCTAGCTGGCATTCCTTTAACAAGACGGCTTAGCGCAAGGCGCATTCAATTTATTACGGGGAGAGATATAAGAGGCAATTTACCAAAGGATCTTAAACTTACAGCGCTTGCAGACCCAGCAGCCATCACTATTGTATTTATGGGAAAACAAACATTTGCTAAGATGCAGAAATTACTCAGGGAGAATGGTTTGCCAGAAGATACGCCTGCAATTCTTGCTGAGGCTGTCTCAACACCAAACCAGAAATTGGTAAAATCAACAATCAGTAAATTAGCGAAATCATTAAAAAACGATACCTCCAAACACCCTGCTTTGATATTTTATGGACCAATAGCTGAAACGGATTTTACTGATGACAATTGAAATTTTTCTTGTAGGGATTGGGACAGGAAACCCAAGACATGTTACCCTCGAAGCAATTGACCACTTAAAATCATCAGATATTCTTATTATTCCAAGAAAAGAAGATTTTAAAAGTGACTTAGCCGATTTAAGATATCAAATTTGCAATAAATTTTTAGGTGAGGAGGCTCCTCCAATTTTTGAATTTAATTTTCCCACTCGAAATAATAAAAAAACCTATATTGAGGCTGTAGATGAATGGCATGATGCCATTGCCAAAGTTTGGACTGACTGTATCGCAAATGCACAAAAAGCATTAAAAAAACGAGTTAAGTCGGTAGGACTTCTTATATGGGGCGACCCCTCATTATATGACAGCTCGTTGAGGATTGCCAAACGCCTTGAATCAACTCCAAACATCACAGTGATCCCTGGCGTTACCTCGGTTCAGGCATTAACCGCTGCTCATAAAATAACAATTAACGAAATAGGAAAACCCTTCATTATAACGACGGGCCGCGAGATAACAAATTTTGGATTTCCAGGTGGAATTGATACAGCTTTTATTATGCTAGATGGCAATTGCTCGTTCACAACGTTAGAGCAGGAAATATATCACATTTGGTGGGGTGCCTATCTAGGAATGGAAAGTGAGATTCTTATCGAGGGCAAACTAAATGAGGTATCTGAGGTTATAGTGGAAACCAGAAAAAAGGCCCGTGAAGTGCATGGCTGGATCATGGATAGTTATATGCTTAGGCGAGAAAAAAAAGTTGGCAAAATTGGCCCACTGTAATCGTTTGTTCATCTTTGGTCTTGGGTATGTCGGACAACATCTAGCAAATGCGCTTTATAAAAAGGGGTGGCATATTACAGGGACAACCAGAAATCCAGAAAAACTCAAACCTAAGCTACCAAGTGACTGGCAGATACTTAGATTTGAGGATGACAAGAAAATCTCTGGGTTATCCTCTCATCTTTCTAGTACAACTCATTTGATAACTACAATTTCGGCAATAACTGGATATGATCCAGTGATGCGTGTACACTCAGAAGACCTTCGTAGATACACAGGTTGGACTGGTTACATATCCGCTACATCTGTATATCCAACTCAAGAAAACGGTTTTATTGACGAGACTGTATCAGCTGCCCCGGACACAAAAAGAGGTTTAGCAAGGTTAAAAGCAGAGCAAGAGTGGCAGGGGCTATGTAATGCAGAAATATTTAGAGTAGCTGGAATTTATGGGCCAGGACGAAATGCCATATTAGCTTTACTAGAGGGACGCGCCCAGATTATTGAAAAAACGGGACAGCTATCTAATCGAATTCATCAGGAGGATATTACAAATATTGTTATTGCAGCTATGGCAAAACCTCGTGCTCTGCGTATTATCAATTTATGTGACCAAGAACCAGCTGCACAAGGTGACGTAATACGCTATGCAGCTGGGCTTCTTGGAATCACGCCTCCAGAACCAATTGCATTTGAAATGGCCGATTTAACGCCAATGGCGCGTTCATTTTATACATCTAAACGAAAAATAAGATCTATTATCACTGGTCCTGAACTTGGTGTTACGCTTAAATATCCAAACTATCGCGATGGATTAAAGTCCTTAATGGAAAGTGAAAAAAAATTTCTAAGCAAAAATAAACCCTTTTAGAACCGACACACTAAATGTGAAAAAGTGGAGAAGCAAATCAATAATAATATTCGTGCTATCTTAATTTGCCTATGTGCTTATTTTTGCTTTGACCTAATGGCAGTCCACGTCAGGTTTCTATCCTCACGTTATAATCCACAGGAACTCTCTCTATATAGAAATGTTTTGGGGGTTATTCCAGCTATAATCTATCTTGCCTATGAACGACAGTTAACGTTAAGATTGATTGAATATCGGCTCATTAAGTGGCGTTTAGCATTAGGACGAGGCCTACTTATAGCTGTAGCACAGCTAATGTTGTATAGTGCTTTAATGCAATTAGAATTAGCCACGGTTTCCGCATTAGGACAAACAATCGCAATTTTCGTGGTCTTACTTGCAATAGTTTTGTATGCTGAAAGAATTGGGGTCTGGCGTTGGAGCGCTGTAATTATCGGACTTTTGGGTGCAATAATGATTATTCGTCCAGGCTCAGATGTATTTACTTGGCATGCTTTATTTCCGATTGGCGCAGCCTTTTGTTATGCTGCATCTACCGTGACTCTGAGGAGTTTCGATAACAATGTATCCAGCGCTGTTTTGTTTTTATATTCAGCTGTAGCATCTGCTTTGGGAGCCTTAATTCTTGCAGTGGGATCTGCCTCATTTTCTCCAATATATAATTATACTGATTTTTTAATCATTCTTAGTATGTCTTTTTTTGGTGGTTTTGGTGTTGTGTTTTTAATGTTTGCTTTCCGCAATGCACCTTCTTCTGTATTAGCACCATTTAGTTATTTTGGTCTAATTAATGCTTTCTTACTGGGTTGGATATTTTTCGGAGAATTTCCGATACAAAAACTCTTCCCAGGAATAATATTAATCGTCGCTGCTGGTCTGATTATTATTTGGCGTGAGAGAAAAATATGTATTTAAAGAGAATCAAATTTAGAAAAAATTAAAGAAACAATTCCTCTCTTTATAGAAAAGTTTGTGGCAACACCGTTTACAGTGTGTAAATTTTGGACCTAAGAAATAAATGGTAGCGGAGGAGGGACTTGAACCCCCGACACGCGGATTATGATTCCGCTGCTCTAACCAGCTGAGCTACTCCGCCATATAGGAAATTAGATTTTTTAGTTTAAAAACCATTCAAGCGATTGGGTCAAGCCAAAAAGTTTTTCTTAATTTTACAGCCTATTATCATCCACGACCCTTTAACTATCGGTAAAACACACATATCAGAACAACTAAAAAATCTGAAAACGTGTCCATAAAGTTTAAACTGAAGATGTTGGCGCAGATATTATCCAACCGCCACCTAACATAATTGTAGCGTCCTTCCCATCGTAAACAACGCCAGCCTGTCCAGTTGCTATACCATATTCTGGCTTTTCCAAAACCAGATGAGCTTTGCGACCGTTGTCAAAAAATAACTTAGCAGGGCTAGTTGATGCAGTATTTCTCAATTTTACAAACACATCTTTACCCCCTCTCGATTGGACTTGATCATTAATCATGTTAGGAAATAACCAATTAACTTCATCTAAATAAATTTTTTGACAGGCAAGAGCTGATTGAGGCCCTACAATCACCTCATGTGCTTCTGCATCTATCTCCACAACATACAAAGGACTATTGTCTTCAGCTTCGTCTTTTCGGCCTCCAATCCTAAGTCCTCGTCTCTGTCCTATGGTGTAGTCTATAACTCCCTGATGTTCTCCAAGAATACGACCATCTAAATGACGAATAATACCTGGTGTTATTGCTCCCGGACGGAGTCTACGCACAACATCTCCGTAGCGCCCGTTAGGGACGAAACAAATATCTTGACTATCGGGCTTATCGGTCACGCTAAGCTCGTATTTCAAAGCAAGTTTACGAGTCTCAACTTTAGTCATAGAGCCCAATGGAAAACGCAAATAATCAAGCTGTTCTTGTGTCGTCGCAAAAAGAAAATAGGATTGATCTTTTTGTGCATCAACACCACATCTTAAATAAGTATGTCCTCCAATAACTTGTCTCTGCACATAATGCCCCGTTGCTAAACAATCGGCTCCCAATTCTTTAGCCATTGAGAGCAAATCTTTGAATTTCACAGTTTGATTACATTTTACGCAGGGAATAGGTGTATGTCCCGCAAGATAAGAGTCGGCAAAATCATCCATCACCTGTTGTTTGAATAGAGTTTCATAGTCTAACACGTAATGTGGTATGTCGAGAAAAGCCGCAATTTGTCTTGCATCATGAATATCTGCGCCAGCGCAACATGTGCCCTTTTCTTTTAAAGCAAAACCATGGTCATATAATTGTAGTGTTATTCCAATTACGTCATATCCCTCCTGTTTTAACATAGCCGCCACAACTGAGCTATCTACGCCCCCTGACATTGCGACTACCACTCGAGTTTGAGGAACTGGTTTTGAAATTCCAAGAGTATTTTTTAAGTTGACGGACATATTCCAAGCCTAACCCTCGAAAATAATTAGAAATCGTCAGGAATATGCACTCGCAATCCAGAAAGTGCCTCATCCACCTTTATCTGACAACCGAGCCTTGATGTTGGTGTTAGATTGAAAGACAAATCTAGCATATCTGTCTCATCTTCAGAGGGCTTACCTACTTTTTCATAGTCAGCTGCCTCAAAAAACACGTGACATGAAGCACAAGACAAGCTACCACCGCAGGTTCCCTCGATACCCATATTTGAGTCTCGACCCGCCTCCATTAGAGTTAATCCCTCCCTTACCTCTATTTGATGTTCACTAGCATCTGGTTTTATAAAAGTTATAGTAGGCATTTTACCCAATAGCTCTCCGAATATTATTTTTTATAGCGTTTGTACATTGCAATCAATGCGTCCGCAAGCGCTGATATTTCGTCTTCATTATTTTCCCATCCAAAAGAGATGCGAATAACATTACTACTCAAAGCATTAAATCCCATTGCTTTGATTACATGACTTTCTTGAACTTTACCAGAAGAACAAGCAGCACCGGAACTGATAGCAAATCCCTCCATATCCATTGAAATGACCGCAATCTGAGCTGGCACAGCAGGCAGAAGAAGGCTGATTGTATTATCTACACATAGCGCATCCCGAGTTGTGACTTGAATTTCTGGATAGGCCTGTTGTAATTTTGAAACAAAATTATTACGCCACTGAGCCCAATTTTTTGCATGGTTTTTCCAATTAGAGACGGCGTTTGCTGCAGCACCAAAACCAGCAATACCGTAGATATTCTCAGTGCCAGAACGTCGTCCTTTTTCTTGCCCACCGCCTTTTAATAACTTTGAAACCCTACTCCCTGAAGCAACCCAGAGTGCGCCAACGCCAGGCGGACCACCTATTTTATGAGCAGAAAAGCTTGCCATTGTAAGGCCAGAACGGGACCAATCGTCAAGTTTCACAGGTATTTTTCCAAGTGCTTGAACCATATCACTATGAAATGCAACCCCATGATATTGACAAATTTCTAAAAGTTTTTCGATTGGCTGAATTCTTCCTGTCTCGTTGTTAACAAGCATAACAGATACAATGACTTCACTACCGTCACTCTTGTCTCTCTGTATTTGTGTTTCCAATTCGTCTAAATTTATCTCACCATCCCTTTTAACGCCAACCTTTTTTGCATCTGGGCGCGCTGCCAAAGTAGCATCATGCTCAGTAATACACGTTATTACTTTGTCAAACTCTAATAATGCTGTGTTGTTTGCCTCCGTACCGCCACTAGTAAAGATAAACCCGCTAGGATTACCTGCAGCTAAGTCCGCCAGTTGATTGCGGGCTGTCTCCATTATTAGTTTAGAATTCCTGCCGAAATAATGAACCGATGAGGGATTACGTGGGGGTCCCATCAATCTCTTCATGCATTCGACCGCCTCTATCCTTAGTGGCGCTGAAGCGTTATAGTCTAGATAAATTGGTTGAGGCATCTATGAAATTGATACACCATAATTGAATTAAAGAAAGATTCTTGTATTTAGATTTACCATGTCGTCAGGACATAAATAATCTCCTAATGAAACAGCTTGTGTTTAATTGGTTATTTATTCTCATGGTCAATGATATCCATTTTTTTGCTACTTTTTGCGTCAGGTATTTTGGCTACAGTATCATTAAATAATTGCTTTTCCAAAAATTCGATTTGAACTTGCATTTGAGAAATCTGCTGTGACATCCACTGTAGAGTTTTCTCTGTATGGTCAGTTGCTGACATGTCTGAGATAGCATAAGGAGTAAAACGCTCATCAGCTCGACGTTTTGCCAAAGGTTTTGCAGGAACACCTACTACAGTAATTCCCGCTTCAATATTCTTTGTCACTACAGAATTACCTCCAACACGAGCACATTTATTGATTATGATAGGTCCCAGTATCTGGGCACCAGCACCAATAATCACGTTATCACAAATAGTTGGGTGTCGCTTAACCTTTCTCTGTTCCTCTGTATTTTCAGCAGGATTAACGCCGCCCAGAGTAACTCCATGATAGAGAGTTACGTTTTCTCCAATTATAGCGGTTTGGCCTATCACAACGCCCATTCCGTGGTCAATAAACAAACCAGCCCCGATTTTTGCTTGAGGATGTATCTCTATTCCCGTTAACCATCTTGCAAATAACATTAATGAGCGTGATATAAATTTAAAATTCCAATTCCATAGTGGGTGAGCAATGCGATAAAATAACAAAACATGGAAGCTCGGATAAAGGAATATAGCTGCAAAGATACCCTGTGCTGCCGGATCACGCTCTAAAATAGCTTTTAAATCTCTGTAAAGTTTCACTAACATTCTTTTCCATTTAATTACGTTTAAAAATATTAACAACGTTAGACGTGTTCTAACATACAACAAAACTTTTTTTTAATATTATTTAAGTTTGTTAAGAAAATTATCAACATGCTTGGTATTTATTTCCACTTCGTATATAAACTTTTGAGCTATTATAATCAGTTAATATGGATTTCAAATGCCTGAAGTAATTATTAATGGGCCTGAAGGCCGACTTGAATGTCGTTATATGCCAGGTAACCAACCTGATGCGCCTACAGCGATTATTTTACATCCCGAACCGAATAAGCGAGGAACAATGAATAATCGAATTACTTTTGCATTATATAAATTGTTTCAAGCGCGCGGTTTTTCTGTGTTACGTTTCAATTTTCGAGGGGTTGGTAAAAGTCAAGGGACTTATGATAACGGAGAAGGAGAACTTGCTGATGCAGCTACAGCAATGGATTGGTTGCAAAATCAACACCCCGCCTCAAACGAATGTTGGATAGCCGGTTTTTCCTTTGGCTCTTGGATTGGCATGCAGCTAATGATGCGTCGCCCTGAAATTACAGGTTTTATTTCTATATCGCCGCCTGCAAATACACATGACTTCACCTTTCTTGCACCTTGCCCTGTCTCAGGTCTTATTGTCCAGGGAGGAGAAAACTCACAAGTATCAAATGAGCGTATCTTGCAACTTGTTGATAAAATATCAAAACAAAAAGGAGTTACCATTGACGTTGGTATTATAAAGGAAGCAAATCAGTTTTTTAGTGCCCATCTCAATGAGGCGATGAGAGAAGTGTCAAATTATGTTGATGCTCGAACGTCCCACATAAATGCACCAGTCCAAACTTTAATCGGTTGAGGATATTCTTGTGAAACAAGATAGCCATCTCTCTGAATTCGTAAATTGTATAACTAGCAGAGGCTACATGCATCAGGCAACTAATCTCGAGGGGTTGGATAGAAGGTGCGACTCGAAAACAATCACGGCTTACATTGGCTTTGATTGCACAGCTGACAGTCTGCACGTTGGTTCACTTGTTCAGATAATGATGTTAAGGCAATTGCAAAATACAGGACATAAACCAATTGTGCTAATGGGTGGCGGAACAACAAAAATTGGGGACCCCTCGGGTAAAGATGAAGCAAGGCCATTACTATCAGATCAAGATATATCAACTAATAAAGCTGGAATTCTCAAAATATTTGAAAAATACTTGAGATTCGGTGATAACCCTTCCGATGCAATAATGATTGATAACGCAGATTGGCTTGAACCAATCTCTTACATACGTTTTCTGCGAGACTATGGTAGTCAATTTTCCATAAATCGCATGCTTAATATGGATTCTGTTAAATTACGACTTCAAAGAGAACAAAACCTATCTTTTCTTGAATTTAATTATGCGATTTTACAAGCATATGATTTTTTAGAGTTGCGCAGACGATATGGATGCGAGTTGCAAATGGGAGGTTCAGATCAATGGGGAAATATCGTTACTGGCATTGATTTAACTCGTAGGGTAGATAATCAGGAAGTATTTGGGCTCACATCTCCTCTCATTACAACCGCATCTGGTACGAAAATGGGTAAATCTGCTAGCGGAGCAATTTGGTTAAACAAAGAAAGATTATCAAGCTTTGATTTTTGGCAATATTGGAGGAACACAGAGGATGCTGATGTAGAGAGATTCCTTAAACTCTTTACAGAGTTATCTTTAGAGGAGATTGGACGCCTAGCGGAGCTTAGGGGTGCTGAGATAAATGATGCAAAGATAATCTTAGCTAATGAAGTAACAAAATTATGCCACGGTGAAGAAAATGCAATAAGTTCAGCGAAAACAGCATCTGATACATTTGATAGTGGTATGATATCCGATGGATTGCCTCAGTTGAATGTTTCAGCTGAAAAGTTAGATACATTTTCATTGTTGGATGCATTCGTTCAGCTTGGCCTTGCAGAAAGCAAAGGGGCAGTTAGACGTTTGATTAGAGGCGGCGGTGCAAAACTGAATAATCAGCCAATTATTGATGAGAAAATTTCTTTAAGCATAGGTGATTTCGGCGAAATGAAAAGAATACAAATATCCGCAGGCAAAAAACGACATGGTGTATTAAATCTAAAAAAATAAGAAATCAAATGTTATGTTGTTACTGAGTGTCTATTCTAATTCCCGACTCGCGTGTCAGCCAGTCTGGAGATAATATATCTCTTAAAACACCTGGCGCTAATACCGACGCGGGATTTATAGTTGTTACTGGGTTTGATAATTTACCAGACATTTCAAATTGAGTGGCTAGAAATCCTGTCTTATCCTTTCCCGTAACTATATTACTAACAAGCGGGATCACCCCTATTATATCAGATAACAAACTTAAAGGGGCCAATATTCCCCTAACTTGCAACTCGTCAGTTTCTCTGTCATATTCTCCCGCCAATTCAAATTTTATAGCCTCTCCACTGGCTTGAACATTTTTTAAGATTCGTCTGTCACCAGCAGTTTCTATGTTAGCTATTCCAACATCAAATTTGGTTCCATCTCCTTCTATCAAAGAATACAAACCTGTAACGGAGAGAACCGATAATGCTCGCACAGACTTAGGCGCTTCAATAACACTAAAATCGGTTACTTTAATTTCTGTCTTAAAATTATCAAATTCTTTCTTTTGATATACGTTTTTTAATATAAGCTCACCACCACGTATCGTATCTAAGACATCAAGACCTATTAAGGTTCTTCCTGCATTTTGGCTTTTAATTAATAAGTATGAGGTATCATTAGCAAGACTCTCATATAATAAAGTTGCCTCCACTCCTCCAATAAGACCTGTCCCCGTGAGCGTCTCAGTTTGTTCATTAAATGTAGCTTCTATTGTTGCTTCTTCAATTAATGGTGATTGTTCATGTAACAAAGTACCGTTAAGGATAGCTACTCCTGAACCTGTCCTATCAATATCCCCTATCAATCTGCCTTGCAACGTTATGTCTTCTGCTAATTGCAACCTTGCAGAACTAAAATCAAACGAAATTTCCTTATTTTTTATTACTCCTTTTGTCCGACGCAGGAATGTTGTATCAATTAGCCTGCCTTCTGCGAATACTTTCATGGTTTTGTTTTTATTCACGGTGACGACCAGCTTATCTATGTCATATCCTGGGAATTTAAAGTCAACTAATAAGGCCCTATAGGTGGATAAATCAGTTCCAATTTCAAAACTCCCTTTTCCCTGTAATGTTCCTACAGTTGCATCCTCTATTTCGAT
>CACOCY010000016.1 GCA_902625725.1 uncultured SAR116 cluster alpha proteobacterium
AAATGGTTTGAACATGTAGGAAATGAAGTTAAGCATGTTACAGAAAATGTTGGTGTTCTTGATATGTCTGCTTTTGGTAAATGTCGTATTTCTGGATCTGGCGCCGAGGTATTTCTTAACAAAATGGTTGCTAATAAACTTCCGAAAAATAATGGTCGGATAATTCTAGCACATTCCCTATCTAAAGGGGGTGGGGTGCATTCTGAATTTACAATAATGAAAGAAAACGATGATAGCTTTTATTTGGTTTCCGCAGGTGCAGCTCAGAGACTGGACCACGATTGGCTTAAAAATAGAATGCCAAAAGATGAGACTGTTCAATTTACAGATTTAACTAATAGCATTGGCGTGTTTGTAGTTTCTGGTCCAAAGTCGAGAGAGTTGCTTCAGCGTTTGACCGAGAGTGATATGTCAAATGATGCATTTAATTGGCTCACTGCAAAGAAGATTGATATAGGATATGCGCCCACAATTGCAGCAAGGGTAAATTTTGTAGGCGAACTGGGTTGGGAATTACATCATCCAATAGAGTATCAAAATTATATTTTCGATACTTTATTCTCAGCAGGAAAGGATTTAAATCTGAAGCCGTTTGGTATCAGGGCAATGGATATGATGCGGCTGGAAAAATCATATCGTATGGTAGGTACTGAAATGAGCATTGAATATTCTGCTTATGAGTCTGGTCTTGATAGGTTTATTGATCATCAAAAAAATGATTTTCTTGGCCGTGATGGCTTGATTTTACGCAGAGAAATAGGACACCACAATCAATTTGTGACCCTTCATGTTAAAGAAACTAAAGATGCGGATGCCATTGGAGGCAACCCAATTTATTTTAATGGAAAGCTAATTGGCCGTGCAACATCTGGTGGATACGGATTTAGAGTTGGGTTTTCCATTGCCTTAGCAATGGTTGAACCAGATTATGCTGATATTGGAACGATTGTAGAAATTGACATATTAGGTAAAAACTATTTGGCAGAAGTGATTGAAGAGAGTCCATTTGACCCAGAAAATGTTAAACTCAGAGCGTAAAATTAGGAAAAGTTTATGACAAAAATCGAAAGCGACAAACGTACCAGGCGAAGTGGGGGTCGTGCGGCAAGGCGGGTAGTTCGTGAGACTAGTCATCAAGAGGTCCAAGCTTATATTACGCGTAATATCCCCCCAATAGATATTTTGCACGATGAAGCAGCTGAGCTTATAGAAACAAATGCCGATTTAGTACTAAACGAAATAGGTATTGAATTTCGAGATGATCAGGAAGTTTTGAATTTGCTCCAAGATGCTGGTTGTGATGTTGATGGTACACGAGTGAGGTTCCCTGAAGGTTTGGCTCGCAAATTAGCTTCAACAGCGCCAAGTCAATTTACCCAATATGCAAGAAACCCCTCAAAATCCGTTGTGATTGGTGGAGATAATATTGTTTTTGCCCCTGTCTACGGTCCACCTTTTATACGTGGTCTTGATGGGGAGAGAAGATATGCAGAAATAGATGATTTCGTTAACATGGTTAAATTAGTCTATATGCTGCCTGGACTACACCACTCTGGAGGCACTTTGTGTGAGCCAGTCGATCTTCCAGTAACTAAGCGTCACTTAGAGATGATTTATGCCCATATTCGTTATTCGGATAAACCTTTTATGGGCTCAGTTACTGCACCCTCTAGGGCAGAAGATACTTTAGAATTGGTTAGGCTATTATTTGGGAGTGACTTTGTAAAAAAAAATTGTGTGTTGGTATCTCTTATTAACGCTAATTCTCCAATGACTTGGGATGACACGATGCTTGGAGCTCTTAAGGTTTATGCTCGTGCTGGTCAAGCTTGTATTGTTTCACCATTTATTTTGGCAGGAGCGATGTCCCCTGTATCAGTCGCTGGTACACTTACTCAGATATTAGCTGAGGCTATTTCGGGGATAGCCTTAACACAAGTTATAAATCCTGGCGTTCCGGTAATATTTGGAAGCTTTGCTAGCTCCATATCGATGCAGACTGGTGCGCCAACCTTTGGCACACCAGAGCCAGCAAAAGTATTATATGGATGTGCAAAACTGGCTCGAAGACTGGGTATACCATTTAGATCTGGTGGCTCGCTTACAGCTGCAAAGTCGGTAGACGCCCAGTCAGCGTATGAGTCAGCGCACACTATTTTACCTACTGTGATGGGAGGGGTTAATTTTGCTCTGCATTCCGCGGGATGGCTTGAGGGTGGCTTAGTATCAGATTTTGCTAAACTTGTTTTAGATGCAGACCAATTAACGATGATGACTAGTCTGGTGTCAGAGATTGATGTCTCTGAGAACGGTATGGCGCTAGACGCTTTAAAGCAAGTTGGACCAGGTCAGCATTTTCTCGGGTCTGATCATACGCAATCAAATTTTGAAACAGCATTTTGGCGTTCCTCAATTGCAGATTATACAACTTTTGAGCAATGGTCTTCTGAGGGTTCGCAAGAAGCAGAAATAAGGGCTAGATCTAGAGCAAAACAAATGCTTCATGCTTATCAAGCGCCGGAACTAGATGAGGAAATTGACGAGAAATTGCGAGCTTTTATTGACAAGCGAAAAGAGTCATTGCCTGATTCTGAATATTAAACTAAAACTTAAATACCTTTTGTTACAAGAATACCGAATTCTTGGCCAGCATCACAGCACCAATCTAAAAGATAATTTGCAAAGCTAGTTCGGCAAATACAAATAAATTCATTTTCTTCTAAACACAATAAAATAACATTTGCTAACGCTATATCGCATTGTACAGATTGATTCTCTTGAAAGCTATTTGGATCCAAATCAATAGGGCACCCCTTGGACAGGAACTCTCGAACCTTTTTGCCTGAAAGCAAAATAGCACAAAAAGCATCTGACACATTCACAACTGATATGTGTTTGGCTATGTTGCTGGAGTTTAATATTTTTTCTAGCTGGTTCTCACCTCCGGGCTCAGCAAGAATCAAGTACTCATCTGGTCCAAGACTGATTGCAAACCGTCCTGCTTTGTTACTCATATAGTTTGGCTCTAATGGAAGGTCACATTGTATTAGCTTACTCACTTTATCTCTATAAATTGAGTTGCACCGTATATTTAACTTGCCCAAATGGAGAATTTCAGATAATTCAATTTGAGCTACTTCTATATTTTCTGGTTTCTTTATTATTGGTAGTCTTCTTTTTTCAAAAGCGGCAGAACCAAAAGCAGCACGTGATATATTTTCAGCCACGCAGTCTATCTCCTTTTTTATCAAAAAATATGGGCTCAACAATTTTGGCTTCAATTGGCTCTTGTCCATCTAACATAGGTATATATACGGTTTGTCCTTTTCGATTGGAGCCACCTTTCAACAAAGCCAGCGCTATTGAATGTTTGAGGTTAGGAGAATAATACGATGAAGAAACATGTCCTAACATCTCCATAGGCGCTTCCTGATTTGGGTTTAAAACTGCGTGTGCTCCTTCCGGAATAACTTTTTGGGGGTCAGTGGTCAGCAACCCCACTAATTGTTTTCTTTGAGGCTCGTCCATAGATCCGCGCTCTAAGGCACGTTTTCCAATAAAATCTGATTTCTTTTTAGATACAATCCAATTCATGCCTAAATCATAGGGCGTGACAGAACCATCGGTTTCTTGGCCTACAATAATAAATCCCTTTTCTGCTCTTAGTACATGCATTGCCTCAGTACCGTAAGCTGTTAATTTAAATTCTTCTCCGATTTGCATTAAATGCGACCATAAAGCAAGCCCATATCTAGCTGGGACGTTAATTTCAAATGCCATTTCACCAGTAAATGATATTCTAAAAATACGTGCGGGAATTCCATTAATGAAGCTGTTCTTCATTGTCATGAACGGAAAATCATGCATGATGTTGTTATCCTTACCAAGACAAGCTTCAAGGATTGCCCTTGAATTAGGTCCGGATAATGAAGCAACAGACCATTGTTCAGTAACAGAGGTAAGATAAACTTTTAGATCCCGCCATTCTGTTTGAAGAAGTTCTTCAAGCCACCCAAGCACTCCAGCAGCGCCACCAGTTGTTGTTGTCATAAAAAAGTGGTCTTCAGCTAAACGTGTAGTTACCCCATCGTCAAAGACCATCCCATCCTCTTTTAACATGAGACCGTATTTAGCTTTACCTATTGCAAGATTAGAAAATTCATTTGTATAAACTCTGTCAAGAAACTCCGCAGAATCAGGTCCTTTTACCTCAATTTTTCCGAGCGTAGATGCATCAAGTACACCTGCATAATTTCTCGTTGCATACACTTCACGGGTAACGGCCTGATGAAAACTTTCGCCCTCTTGCGGATAATACCAAGCACGTGCCCATTGTCCCACATGCTCAAATTTTGCCCCGTTAGATTGATGCCAACTATGTATCCTAGTTTTTCGCAAGGGATCAAATAAGTTGCCAATATTTCGTCCTGCGATTACTCCAAGGCTTGTCGGCGTGTAAGGTGGACGGAAAGTAGTTATTCCCGTTTGGGCTATGGATTTTTTAAGACTACCTGCAAGGATACCAATTGCATTTACATTAGATGTTTTGCCTTGGTCGGTTGCCATGCCAGTTGTTGTGTAGCGTTTAACGTGTTCAATAGAGTGAAATCCTTCTCTTACTGCAAGTTTTATATCTAAAGCAGTTGAGTCATTCTGAAAATCAACAAAAGCTGTTTTATTCGAAATGTGGGGTTGAGCTGATTGTATTAACCAGGCAGGAGTAGGTGCCCAATTTTGTTGTTTCTCCTCTGAATTTGGAACACTGTTATTCTTTTGTATTTTGCTTTTCTTATTTTCTTTTAAAAGTTTGCTGATTGTAATAGTTGTCTTTTTTGTTGCTTCATTTAAGGCTTTTTTTAGCTGAAAAGTGCCATTTGCAGAGCCCACTGAGATCCACTCATCAGATCTATTATCTGGTCGGTAACACAAGGTTCTTTCGTCCCATATGAGTTTACCTTTCCTTTGTGAATGTAGATGAACAACTGGGTTCAAACCACCAGACATTGCTAAAAGATTGCAATCCATGTGAGAAATACTGGAGAGCGGTGCCTGTGCTTCGCTATCGTACGCCGCGATATCAACTGATGAAATATGGCGCGACCCATGGGCAGCGATAACAGCATGACCTGTTTTTACATTAATCCCAAGTTTACGAATGGTTGTAATTATCTGTGATTTAGGATTTTCTCTTAGATCCACAATACATCTTACGAACCCACCTGCTTCATAAATAGCTAGTGCTGTAAAGTAAGCATCATCATTGTTAGTGAAAATAATTGCCCTAGTGCCGGGGAGTACATCATATCGTTTGATGTAGCTTCTAATTGCAGATGACAGCATTATCCCAGGCAGGTCGTTTCCTGAGAATACAAGCGGGCGCTCTATCGCGCCTGTAGCTAATATAATTTTCGTTGCTCTTATCTTCCATAGGCGTTGTTTGGGCAGATGTGCAAATGGCCTAGATAAATGCTCCGTAACGCGTTCTGCCATTATCGTAAAATTATCATCCATATTAGCAAACACTGTTGTTCTATTAAGGCAGGTTACATTTGGAGCAGATTTAAGTTTTTCGACAGTGTCGCGAACCCAGTTTAAAGCTGGTTTCTCGTCTATATTAAAATTATTATCAGTGAGGAGCCATCCACCTAATTCATGTTGCTCATCAGCTATAATTACTCTAACACCTGTTTGTGCAGCTATTGAAGCTGCTTGTAATCCAGCTGCACCCCCACCAATTATTAAAAGTTCGCAATGGAAATATTTGTGCTCATATCTATTTTGCTCAAGATGTTTCTTAGATATTTTACCAAGGCCGGCTGCTCTTCGAATGAATTTTTCATAAAGCATCCAAAAAGAAGATGGCCACATAAAGGTTTTGTAATAAAAGCCGGCAGGAAAAAAATGTGAAAATAAGTTGTTTATCGATAAAATGTCAAATTTAAGGTTAGGAAATCTATTTTGGGATTCAGCAATTAGACCATCATATATTTCTATTTGTGTTGCTTTTAAATTAGGCTCAGCTGAAGCACCTTTAATTACTCTGACAAGTGCATTAGGTTCCTCACTGCCAATCCCAAATATGCCGCGTGGACGATGATATTTAAAGGATCTACCGACAAGATGTACCCCATGAGCAAGTAATGCAGATGCAAGAGTTTCTCCTTCAAAACCTGTAAATTCTTTTCGGTCAAACTTAAAATGAACGGGTTTTTTCCTGTTTATAGAGGTACCATTATTTGTTTCCAGCCTGTGGCTTTGCATATGCCTCATTTTTTCGTCCTTTTTGGAGTTTTGCTTGCTGCCTCAGCTTTGCTTGTTCGTCTCCAATTAGCTTGATACGCTTTTTTCCCTTTAACTGTTTTTGGGGTGTTTCCCATTAGATAAATTTCGTAAATTTCATGACTAACGGTGTCTCTTGCAATATTAAACCAGCGACGGCATCCGCTAGTGTGACACCAACGCTCTAAAAATACACCTTTTGGGTTTTCTCTCATAAATAAATATTCGCAAAAAGCCGAATCTGTTATTTTATTACTCACAGCTGGGCGCGCTATGTGGGCTTCACCGCCACAGCTGAATTCTGACTCATTTCTATAGCCACAATAGGGACATTTGATTTTTAACACTCAGCGTTTCCTTTTTGGCAAAAAAGTAATGACAGATGAACATTGAAGAAAAAATTAATGAGCAACACCAGCAGCTCCATGTTCATCAATTAAAAATCCTGTTTCAAAACGTTTTAGACTATAGGGTAGTGCAATTGAATTTGGTCGATCATTTGCAATTAAATCTGCGAAAATATGACCCGAGCCTGGGGTAGCTTTGAACCCTCCTGTGCCCCAACCGCAATTGAAATAAAGCCCTCTTATATCTGTTTTAGAAATAATTGGTGAAGCGTCAGGGCAGATGTCCACTATACCTCCCCACTGCCGTAACATCCGCAATTGAGATAAAAATGGGAATAAATCCACAGCTGCTGCAACCATATGTTCAGGTATCGGCCAAGAGCCGGTTTGTGCATAGGAGTTGTATTTATCAACACCTGCACCAAGTACCATTTCACCTTTGTCTGATTGGCTTATATACATATGAACAGCATTTGACATAATAACTGTATCTAAAATAGGTTTTATTGGTTCTGATACAATTGCTTGCAACGGTCGGCTAGCAATTGGAAGTTTTATGTTTGCCATATCCGCAAGAACACTTGAATGCCCAGCAACAACACAGCCAACTTTTGGTGTCTTAATGTTCCCTTTTGTTGTTTCAATGCCAATTATTTTGTCTTTATTGCGTCGTAAACCGACAACCTCACAATTTTGAATTATATCTACACCAAGTTCATCTGCAGCTCTTGCATATCCCCAAGCTACAGCATCATGGCGAGCTGTGCCTGCGCGCTTCTGAAGAAACCCACCTAACACTGGGTAACGGATATTTGGTTCAATATTTATCATTGGCACTAGTTTTTTGATTGCTGCAGGCGATAGCATGTCAGAATCAATTCCGTTGAGTCGGATAGCATGTACTCTTCGTGACATTTCTCTCAATTCATGTTCTGAGTGGCTTATTGTAAGAACCCCACGTTGGCTAAACATTACATTGAAATTTAAATCCTGTGATAAGCCTTCCCATAATTTCAAGGCGTGTTCGTAAATGGCAGCTGACTCGTCCCACATATAATTGGAGCGAATTATTGTGGTATTTCTTCCTGTATTTCCGCCACCAAGCCATCCCTTTTCAATCAAGGCGATATTAGTCATACCATAAATATTTGCTAGATAATATGCTGTAGCAAGCCCATGTCCACCACCTCCAATTATTACAGCATCATAAGCGGTTTTTGGTTCTGCGTGGCTCCAAGCTTGTTGCCATTCTTGATGATAATTACCTGCATGTCGGGCAATAGAAAAGATAGAATAGCGTTTTAGTTTTCGAGTGAATGCTCTGCTTCCCCTATCTAAATCTGATTTAGCCATCTATTAGCCACTCCTTTTAAACATCAATTTAGATAATGTCTCAACGCATAATCGCTATTTGACATTATTGCTATAGCATAACTCTAGAAGTGATTATTAAGAAATTCATTTATTACCTGTGTTTGTTATACCACTAGGTAAAAAATATGTGTTTGCATCATTTTTGCATGCACTTACTTTGATACAGAATTAAATTTATATGCTGTAATAATGAATTGTTGATCTTTATTAAATTTTCTATAATTGTAAGGCACAATATGTTAAAAATTCGAGGTTTTCATATTTATCAGATTTCAGAGAAAAAAATGAAATTGCGTGTGTTATTACTGTGTTTTTCAATTGTTGGCTGTATTGCCATTTTTTCTGGTTTTTATTTATGGAAGGTGCTTGGCCCTATTGAGTTATCCACGCATGGATGGTTTGCAATTTTCGCCGGCGTAATAGGCTCTTTTCTGCTTGCGGGGAGCTTAATGGCACTCAGCTTTTATTCATCAAGATCAGGTTATGATACAAAAGTGGCTGAGTACGATCCATTTCAATCTTTAAAGTAATTTTTGAAATATTATTAGATTGTCTGATTGACTTAGTTTACCGAATCATTCAAAAATGTAAAAAGAACAAAACAAGAACAAAAATAGAGTTTTTTAAATGAATAAACAGCAAAGGTTTGAAGTATTGAAAGATGAGATATGGCAGAATTATTTCTTTAAACGTAATTATGAGAAAGCCATTAGTTTAGATGTGCCGGATATTGACGATTGTTTAGATGGCGGAATAAAAATAGGCAGGGTTCATCTTATTACAGGTTCTGGCCATTCAGGGGCTGTTCGTGGATTTATACTAGCAATTTTACGTAAAGTTATGCGTGAAAAACCATTTGGCTACGTTGTGTGGTGTACTAATCTGAACAGTTCTTATGGCGTACTATATGGTGCTGGATTAGCTGCAATAGGGATTGATCCAACACGGCTCATTTTGGTTGATGAGTCACATCCATTACACGGTATTGCCGCGATGGAAGAGGCACTAAGCGCAGCTGGACAAAATGGAGAAACAGCTATTGAGATAGCTGCTGTAATAGGAGATTATGCACAGTTATCTAAAAGTCCAGATTTATGGTACAAGACTGTCAGGCGTTTGCAACTTGCAGCAGAGCAGGGAAATGTTCTAGCACTTATGACCGGTATAACAACACAGATAATTCCAGCGGTTGGTTTTGAGACTTATTGGCAAATATCAACAGCTGTCACGCAAATATCGTCAGATCAGGTTGTATCACAATTAGATAATTACCTTTATGATAGTGCATTATGGCATGTTAAATTATCTCGTACACGTTCTGGACGCCAGTGGACAGGAAATCTTAACTGGCAATTTTCAACAGGTAGATTATCTCATAGCCCAGCTGTTAGTCCCCAAACTAGTTATCAGGTGCGTACGCACCAACTAGTATCACATGTTGCGTGATGGCAGCTATTCATAGAACGGTACTTGTTATATCATGCCATCTTCTAGCAGTGAATTCATTTATTTGTGGTTTTATGATTTGCCAGCTAGGCTGATATGTTATCAACAAGGTTGGAAGCTAGATACGGCAGTTGCTATTTATCATACGGTTAACACACGACAGATAATTTGCTGTGTTTCACATACGGCAAAACAAGCTGGTATTTTAACAAATATGTCTGTTGCAGATGCACAAGCGATTTTGCCGACATGTCACTTTCGATCCTATGATCATATAGCTGTAAAAAATTGGTTATCCAGAGTTGGCGAGTGGGCTTGGCGTTATACGCCGGTTGTTGGCATTGATCTAAAATCTCTTGGAATCTGGATGAATGTAACAGGCGCAACACATCTAGTTGGCGGTGTTTGCGCTATGTGTGATGCATTGCAGACAGAATTTAATCAAATAAGCGTATCTGTTCAGATAGCAGCAGCGCCAACTTATGGAGCCGCTTGGGCTTTTGCACATTTCTCAGAATTTGTTGGAATAACAAATTTTCTACAAAACAGGCCAATTATTATGTGTCATGAGCGTACTACTTTACGTAAAAAACTGGGTATTTTGCCAGTTGCTGCATTACGTATTTCAGAAGATATTGAAGCGGGTCTGAAGCAAGTAGGTCTGGAACAGATATGTCAGTTGTCAAACATTTCTGCCATTAGCCTGACAACTCGGTTTGGCTCTGATTTAGTACAGCGTCTAGGACAGATTATTGGTGATGTAAGAGAATTACAACAGCCACTTACGTTACCTACGCCTATAATAGCCAGTAAAAATTATTTAACGCCTTTACTTGGGGTTGAAGCTATTCAAAAGATGATATCAGATTTATTGGATATTATCTGTAACCAGCTTGCTCAACGTCACTTACTAACGCGGCATATTGTTATTGCTGTACAGCGGATAGATTCAACTATCATAAGGCGTACTGTCTCGCTCTCTCGTCCTAGCCGTTCAGAATCATTACTACATCGGCTTACAGCACATCTAGCAGCAGATATAGATGTTGAATTTGGTATTGAGCATAGCTGGATTGAAGCTAAAAAATTAAGCACCGGTTTGCCAGTTAATCAGGCATTTGATTCTACTTTACGTAAAGATGACAGCAAAGATACTTTAATTGATTATTTGACTGCGCGTATCGGTCAAAATAAAGTCCGCCAGTTACAGCCCGTAGATAGTTGGCAGCCAGAAGCTGCGCAACGGTTAGCACTTGCACAAAAAAACACTATACAGCAAAACGTATCTGATTCTGGTAATTTGCCATATTGGCAGTTACAGGATCAAACAGACATGTTAGATAGTACTAATTTGATATCTTTTTCTTCTAGACCGCTTAGTTTATTAGCACCAGCGGTGCCATTGGATGTGATTGCTTTATTACCAGATCATCCACCTTCAATGATACGTTGGCGCAAACAAAACTGGCAGATATGTCAAGCAACAGGACCAGAACGTATTGGTCCCTCTTGGTGGCTGCAGAGCACACAAGCTAGTAAATATTCAGACAAAACCAGAGATTATTACTGGCTGGAAACACATTCAGGAGAGCGCTTGTGGGTCTATCGTGAAGGGCTTGCTGAAAGAGGAGAGAGCGTAGAATGGTTCTTACATGGCTTTTTTGCTTAAGCTATATTGTCTCTAAATATAGGGTGTAAGATGCATAAGAAAGATAATGTGAAGTGTAATTATGCAGCACTTGGATGTATTAGTAATTTTAGTTTTCTGCGTGGTGCAAGTCATCCCCATGAGTTGATTGAAACAGCTGCGGCAGAAGGTTGGTCATCTTGTGGTATTGCAGATTATCATACAGTTTCTGGATTAGTTCGGGCGCATCAATCTGCGATGGAGCAATCAATTAAACTATTATGTGGAGCAAGGCTTATTATTGATTGTTCTGAGTATGTAAAACAATCAGAGAAGCCCGAACAAAAAGAGAGCATAGAAGTCATAATTTATGTAGCAAACCGTGCAGGCTATGAATCACTATGTCAGCTTCTTAGTCGTGTAAATATGGCGCTGACCAACATACCAGCTACAAAAAGGGCTGCAAACTTATATGCTCATGTAAGTGAGTTGGCACGTCTTGGCCCAGATGTTTTTGTTATTATTGAAGCTCCAGAAGTGATTACAAATTTTATGCTCAGGCAATGTCATCAGATCCAAAAGTTTGTAACAGCACCCTTGTTACTAGGCTCTGCTATTTACCGTGATGGCAACGATAAAAAGCGTTTGCAGTATGTATCTGATTTAGCGTCGTATTTAGGGCTTAGTTTCGTTGCTCTAGCAAACTCGTTATATCATCATTCGTCACGTCGCCCGTTAGCAGATGTTTTATATTGTATTCGCACTAAACAAACGCTTGCGAGTGCTGGAAAAGAGTTGTCTCGTAATGCAGAACGACATCTTATGAAAAGTTCAGAATACATCAGATTATGGTCAGAATATCCAGAGGCAATTGTTGCTGCAAGTAAGCTTGCAAAAGAATGTACTTTTTCACTATCACAATTATCATACGAGTATCCAGATGAAATTGTACCAAACGGACGCTCTGTTATGGACGAGCTAATCTACCAGACTTGGCAGGGGGCAGAAAGACGGTATCCAGATGGTATACCAAATGAGGTTGAAGGCTATTTAAAAAAAGAATTAACTCTAATCGCCAAGTTAAACTATGCTCCTTATTTTCTAACAGTATTTGATATTGTAAGATTCGCCCGTAGCCGGAATATTCTGTGTCAGGGACGAGGTTCTGCTGCTAATTCTGCTATTTGTTATTGCCTTGATATTACAGCGGTTGATCCGGCTAGATCTAGTCCCTTATTTGAGAGGTTTATCAGTGAAGCACGTGCAGAGCCTCCCGATATTGATGTTGATTTTGAACATGAGAGACGTGAAGAAATCATCCAGTATATTTATAATAAATACGGACGTGATAGAGCAGGTCTTGCTGCCAGTATTGTAACTTATCGTAAGCGAAGTGCATTAATCGAAATTGCCAAGGTATTTGGCTTGAGCCGGGATATACAACAAGCCTTATCAGCTCAGGTATGGGGCATAAAATCAACTTTTCTTAACTCAGAGTTATTACTGGCCGCTGGGCTAGATCCAGAAGATGCAAAGCTGCGATTAATATTAAAGCTTGTTAATCAGTTACATGGTTTTCCAAGACATTTGTCACAGCATGTCGGTGGCTTTGTTATTGCCAGAGATAGATTGGACTTTCTATGTGCCATCAGGCCAGCAAGCATGGATGGGCGTACGATCATTGAGTGGGACAAAAATGATTTAGAGGCACTTGGTCTTTTGAAAGTAGATGTGTTGGCTCTCGGTATGTTGAGTTGTCTTAGGCGTGCGTTTGATTTGCTTAAGTGGCATTATCATCTAGCTGTTACATTATCTTCTATTCCATCAGAAGATGTAGATACCTATAATATGTTATGTAAGGCACACTCTGTTGGCGTATTCCAAGTAGAATCTCGTGCTCAGATGTCTATGCTGCCTCGTCTACAGCCAAGATGTTTTTATGATCTTGTGATTCAGGTAGCCATTGTGCGACCGGGGCCAATTCAAGGGGACATGGTACACCCTTATTTACGTCGAAGGGAAGGACTTGAAAAAATAACCTATCCTTCAGATGAATTAAAACAAGTTTTACAGCGCACTCTTGGTGTCCCATTATTTCAGGAGCAGGCAATGCAGATAGCGATTGTAGCGGCAGGGTTTAGCGGCTCAGAAGCAGATCAGTTGCGCCGTGCAATGGCAACCTTTCGCAAAAATAACTTAATTCACGCATTTCAAGAGCGGATGGTAAAAGGAATGGTTGAACGTGGCTATGAGGAAGAGTTTGCCGTTAGATGTTTTCGTCAGATTAAAGGTTTTGGCACTTATGGATTCCCAGAATCGCATGCCGCTAGTTTTGCTTTACTGGTTTATGCTTCTGCTTGGATAAAATGTCATTATCCAGACGTTTTTATCTGCTCATTATTAAACGCCCAGCCAATGGGTTTTTATAGTGCCGCTCAATTAGTCACAGAAGCTAAGCGTAGTGGGGTTGAGGTCAGGCCAATTGACATCAATAACTCACAATGGGATTGTAGTCTAGAGGCAACAGATCACGGGCGTCATGCGTTACGACTTGGAATGCGTCAGGTAAAAGGATTAAAACGATATGAGGCTGAAAGATTGGCAGCAAGCCGCCACATAGCCTATCAGGATATTAATGATCTTATTCGTAAATCAGATATTTCCATATATGGATTAGAATCTCTTGCCAGAGCAGATGCGTTTAATTCAATTGGTCTTACAAGTCGTCAGGCATTATGGGAAATAAAAAAAATTGTGCGCCACCAAAGCTCAGGGCTGCCTTTATTTTCCTTTGCAGAACAACGCTATAAAACTATAATGCCAAAAGAGCTAGAGGTATCTTTACCAGTAGCAAGTGTGGGTGCTTCAGTAGCTCAAGATTATTTAGCAACTGGATTATCTATTAAAGCTCATCCTGTAACTCTGCTAGAACCATATTTTTCAGTAGACGGTTGGCAGCCTTGTTCCATTGCCTTAAACAGTATCGATGGCAAAAAACATCAATTGATTGGTCTTGTCACAGGTAGACAAAAACCAGGCACAGCAAAAGGAACTGTTTTTATTACATTAGAAGATGCGCATTATTCTCTAAATATCATCATTTGGCCGACTATTGTACAAATGTATCGTGCAGCATTACTTAGCTCACATTTATTAGGTGCGTCTGGCAGGATTCAAAAACAGGGTAGAATTATACATCTTATTGCAGATAAATTGGTTAATTGTGACTTATATCTACAGTATTTAAAAACCTCAGAGTTGAAAATACCTAAACTAAAGAGCAGAGATTTTCACTAATATAAAAAATCTTACAAAACCATTATGAAGAAAATAATGTAAAATTTATAATGAGTTAGTTTTTGCAATAATCTCTGGTAACGCAAAACAAGCATTACCAGATTGATACAATTCAACACAGGCAGCACGAGCGCTAGGTTCGTCAAGTCCTTCAAACCTAACTCGCCAAAGTGGTAATTCTCCGCGCATAACCAAACTTATATCTGCAGGTATCGCCGCCAAAATAGACGAAGCAGAGCGCCTTGCTTTAATAGCTGCTTTATGCGCACTAATTTTCCTGGAAAAACTCCCTACCTGTATAGACCAACTATTATCTGTTTTTACGTAAGTATCTACAGACTTAGAAGGAATAGAACGAATAATAATTTTCGGCTTGGAGATTGGAGGGACAATAGACCCAAGAATACCTGTTGTAGATGTATTGTCTTTTTTCTCCGGTCTCGGCAACGGTGCTGTTATTGAGGCAGACGCCATCTGGAGTGGTTTAACTCTCTTAAACTGATTAGTGAGCAATTTAATCATATGTAAGTCACGACTTTTACTTGTTTTCCCCCCGAACACAACGCCTATTAGACGTACTCCGTCACGTTCAGTTGAGGCTACAAGATTAAATCCAGATGCTCCAATGTAGCCTGTTTTTATGCCGTCAGTACCTTTAAACGCTTTTAACAATCGATTATGATTTTTGTATTTCTGACCTTTGTATAAAAAAAACTCGTTACTAAAGTAGTGAAAATACTCTGGAAAATCTCTTCGAATTGCTATACCAAGTTTTGCCATATCTCTCGCTGTACTTTTCTGACTTCTATTAGGAAGTCCAGATGCATTCTTAAAAATAGTTCGTGACATACCCAGCGCTTTTGCTTTTCGAGTCATTCGCTTAGCAAACTCAGGCTCTGAGACAGATATTTTCTCTGCGATAGCAGTTGCTACATCATTAGCAGATTTTGTAACTAATGAGAGAATCGCCTCTTCAACAGAAATGCTTTCACCTGGTTTCAGATAGAGCTTTGATGGGCTCCTGCTGGCAGCAAGTTTAGATATTGAAACTCGTGAATTGAGGGCCAAGTTTTTACCTTGAAGTTCTTCAAAAATAATGTACAAAGTCATGATTTTTGCTAATGAGGCGGGGTAAAGTTGTTTATCTGCATTTCTTGAAAACAATACTCGTCCTGATACCTCTTCCATAACAAAGGATGCATATTTTGGATTAGCTTGCACATCAGAGATATAAAAACCACTGGATGTTATGCAAATGCAAATAAAAAAACAACGAGTAATGGGAAGCTTAATTAAATTTTTTTTTAAGCTGTGAATATTTCTTTTAAAAAGTTCGATGTAGGTTGCTATAATTTTATTCTCGATGATGTAATTTCCTAAATTATTGAGTTTTTATTGTAAATTTATAATAGAATCAATGTATTAAGTGAAAATATAATGCCAAAAACAGTGAATCACAATAAAAATTAGAAATCAATATTTCTATAGTGTATTCTTTTTAGAGAGGGATGAATAAAAAAATAATGGCAACCCCTTTTCTTAAATAAAAAAATGCCAATATTTAGTAGGTAATGTCGGAGATGTTTAAGTAATGAGCGAAAATAACGATAAGTCGGATGAAATAGATGGTGGGTTGGCACTGGCCAAGCGCACTAAGACCAAAAAACCGGCCTTGTATCGCGTTTTAATGCTAAATGATGATTACACACCCATGGAGTTTGTCGTACTCATATTGCAACGCTTTTTTGGACATAATAATCAGACTGCTCATAAAATAATGTTGCACGTGCATCAAAAAGGGGTTGGTGTTTGTGGTGTTTATACCTACGAGGTAGCGGAAACTAAAATAAATCAAGTGATGACATTCGCTAGACAAAATGAACATCCATTGCAATTACAGATGGAAAAGGAGTGAAAGAGTGCTATCCCAAGAATTAGAAGAAACCCTTCGTCGTTCCCTGTCCCTAGCAGGAGATCGCCATCACGAATTTGCCACATTAGAGCATCTTTTGCTTGCGATGCTGGAAGACAAAGATGCTCTTGCAGTTATGCGTGGGTGTAATTTAGATATTTCAAGATTAAGAGAAATGTTGGAAACATATATTAATGAGGAGATGGATGACCTAGTCTCTAAGGCTGAAGAAATTGAGGTTCAGCCAACGGCGTCCTTTAGCCGCGTAGTGCAGCGTGCTATTATCCATACTCAATCATCAGGTCGTGGCTCAGCATCAGGAGCTAACGTGTTAGTGGCGATGTATTCAGAGCGAGAATCCCACGCAATATGGTTTTTAACCTCATTGGAGATGACGAGATTAGACGCTATAAGCTTTATAAGTCATGGTAGCGGAGTATCTGTGGAGGGTAGTGAGGCAAGTAACAATGAGGATTTAGATTCATCTGATAGTAAAAACGCAAAAGATCCATTATCACAGTATGCTGTTGACTTGATTGCTAAAGCTAGTGACGGCAAAATAGATCCTCTCATTGGTAGAAGTGCAGAAGTAGATAGAACAATACAAATTCTTTGTAGGAGAACAAAAAATAATCCATTATACGTCGGGGACCCTGGAGTTGGAAAAACAGCTATCGCAGAAGGGCTCGCACAGCGTATTGTTGATGGGACTGTGCCTGAAGTTCTAAAATCTGCCGTTATATACTCACTTGATATGGGGGCACTACTTGCGGGAACTAGATATAGGGGTGATTTTGAAGAGCGTTTGAAGGCTGTAATGAAACAAATAGAACAAGATGATGAGGCCATCCTGTTTATTGATGAAATCCATACTATTATTGGAGCAGGCGCAACATCGGGTGGTGCGATGGACGCATCTAATTTGTTAAAACCTGCACTTCAAAATGGAACTTTGCGTTGTATTGGTTCAACCACATATAAGGAATATAGAAGCTATTTTGAAAAGGACAGAGCTTTAGCACGTCGATTTCAGAAAATTGACGTAAACGAGCCGTCAGTTTCAGACACAATAAAAATCCTTTCCGGATTAAAAACACGTTATGAAGCTCATCATGGGGTAAAGTTTACACAAGCAGCAATTAAATCGGCCGTTGACCTATCCTCTCGGTACATTCATGATCGAAAACTCCCAGACAAAGCGATAGATGTAATAGATGAAGCGGCTGCCTCACAGAATTTGTTGCCAGCGTCTAAAAGACGCCAGCAAATAGGACAAAAGGAAATAGAAACAACCATTGCTTCAATGGCAAGAATACCATCTAAACACGTTAGCAGAGATGATAAGGCTGTTTTGGCATCTCTTGAAACTGACTTAAAGCGAATGGTTTATGGACAAGATTCTGCTATAACAGCGTTGGCATCCGCTATTAAACTTTCACGGGCGGGACTTCGAGAAGCGGGTAAGCCAATTGGCAATTACTTATTTTCTGGTCCCACAGGTGTTGGAAAAACTGAAGTTGCAAGACAGTTATCAGAGACACTAGGAGTTAAGTTAATCCGGTTTGATATGTCTGAATACATGGAGAGGCATACAGTATCAAGACTTATCGGCGCGCCCCCAGGATATGTCGGTTTTGACCAAGGCGGGTTGTTAACTGACGCAGTTGACCAAACACCTCATGTTGTTTTGCTTTTAGACGAGATAGAAAAAGCACACCCTGATCTTTTTAGCTTATTGTTACAAGTTATGGATCACGGTACGTTAACCGACTCAAATGGAAAAAAAGTTGATTTCAGAAACGTGATTTTAATCATGACAACTAATGCCGGAGCTTCAGAATTATCAAAACAAGCAATTGGGTTTGGCAGAGGAAATAGAACTGATGCAGACTCAGAAGCAATTGAGAGAATATTTTCACCTGAATTTAGAAATCGTTTGGATGCGATAATCGCTTTCTCATCTTTGGATAGTGACACTATTAGAATGGTTGTTGATAAATTTGTCTTCCAATTGGAGGCTCAATTAGCAGAGAGACAGGTGGAGATACAACTAAGTGACGAAGCTCGTGATTGGCTGGCTGAACGAGGTTATGATAGTTCGTTTGGTGCCAGACCACTTAGCAGGTTGATACAGGAGCACATCAAAAAACCATTGGCAGAACACCTTCTGTTTGGTGATTTAGTCTCTGGTGGGGAGGTGATTATAAGCGTTAAAGATAATAAACTCGAGCTTAAGACTATTTCATCAAGTAATGCAAATGCATCCAAAAAGAAGACTGTAAAGGTATAAATATTTTAGAACACTTTTATTTGTATGGTGTGTTTTTGCTTATTAACATAGCCTCTTCCTGGTTGTATAACTTCTCTTGCAGAAGAAATCTTTTGGCAGCTTCTTCAAACTGCGGATTGGGTATTTTATGAGCTGAATATGTTTTTTGCGGCAAATATCCGCGCGAAACTTTATGCAACCCTTGAGCACCTGCCTCAACCCGCTCAATACCGTTTTGGATGGCAAAGTCTATTGCTTGATAATAACATGTTTCAAAATGTAAAAATGGCATGTCACGTAAACTACCCCAATTTCTTCCGTATAACGCCTTTGACCCAATAAGATTTAGCGCCCCCGCAATAGGTGTATCATTATCATAGCAAAGGAAAAGAAGAACTTTATTTTTAAGTTTATCTGATAGGCAATGAAAAAAATTTCGAGTCAAATAAGCGCCACCCCACTTTTTTTCAATTGTTGCGAGATAGCATTCATAAAAAATATCCCAATGTTTAACTTTTATATCCTCTCCTATAAGCTTTACAAAGCGAAGCCCGGTCTTTCGAAGAGCTTCTCGCTCTTTTCGGATATTTTTTCGTTTTCTTGAGGTAAGCTTATCTAAAAAATCGTCAAATGTATTATAGCCTTGGTTATGCCAATGAAATTGTAAACCTTCGCGTATCATCCAGCCCTCATTTTGGGCAACTGTTACATCTGAAGAATTAATAAAATTTATATGTGCAGATGACAGATTATTATGTTCAACTATTGTTTGAATATAAGAAAGTAAGGCTTGTTTTGCTTTCGTATCACCGTCTAATGAGAGTAAACGTGGCCCAGGGACGGGGGTGAACGGGACAGCAGAAAGAGACTTTGGGTAATATTTCTGGCCTATGCGTTGATAGGCATTTGCCCAGCTGTGGTCAAAAATGTACTCACCGTATGAATGGTATTTTAAATAATGTGGTACAGCTGCGCGTAGTGTTTTCTTTTCATCATATACGCATAAATGAAAAATATCCCAACCAGTGTCTATGCCCACACACTTACTTTCCTCAAGCGCAGATAGGAAGCTATGAGTCACAAAGGGATGGCCAGAGGGGTTTAATGTTTCCCAATCCTCAGAGGCCAAATCGTTGATTGATGACAGCGTCTTTAATGAAAAAATGGGGGTTTGTGATGTGTTATCCATAAAAACATCTTGTATCAGAACTATACTAAAGTGGCTTACAATTTCTTAGGTCTTCAGTTGAAAAACAGCATCAATCTCTACCACTGCTCCTAACGGTAAGGCGCTGACCCCGACGGCAAATCTAGTATGTTTTCCGCTGTCACCAAATATTTTAACCATTATCTCAGATGCTGCGTCAATTACTTTAGGTTGTTCAGTAAAGTCAGATGTTGATACTACAAATCCACCAAGTTTTACCACGCGTTCTACATTTTCTAAGTCATCGCTTACACTCGCTACCTGACGCAATATTGCAATAGCGCATAGTCTGGCTTGCTCTTTTGCTTCTTCAATTGTGACTGAGGCTCCAACTTGTCCTGTTAACTGAATATTACCATTAACAAGCGGTAATTGGCCAGATACATAAACCATATCTTTGATAACAAGTACCGGGACATAATTTCCAGCTGGCATAGCTGGTTTATTCAAATCGATACCTAGTTCATGTAATTTTATTTTAATCTCAGAAGTCATTTCTTCTCCTTTGAAGCTTATCATATAAAATAGTATATACCATTCAGTTGCGCGATATCTGGAGTAGCTATTGTATAAATGACAGAGTTAGTCATAAAATTAGTAGTTCAACTCAATACCATATATTTCACGGTTATATTTTAATTTAACTAAATTAAGGTATGGTTAGCTGCAGCCCGTGGTAGAACCACACGTATTACACTTCAAGCACGTACCATTACGAACAAGTGTGAAATTTTGGCATTCAGGACATGGCTCGCCTTCATACCCTTGCATCCTAGCTTGTTTAACTATTTCTTGATTATTTCTTACGGGGATAGAGTCGATGCTGTTTTGGCTAATTGTTTCCGCTATTACACTGCGTTCTGGGGCCGGTGCAAGAAAGCTTTTCGCTACAGTTTGTTCTTGGACAAGAGCTGTAGATGCTTGGTTTTTGTTTGAATAAACTGTTAACCCCTGTTTTCGCATGAATCCACGACTAGTCGCTTTATCTACAAGTTCGGATTGTGCTTCTCCACCTCCAATTGTGTCAGCATCTAAATCGTCTTTATTTACATGTCCGAGGTCATGTCTGTCTAAATAAGAAATGGCTAATTCTCTAAAAGTATAGTCAAGAATAGAGGATGACATTTTAATTGCGTCATTACCGGTAACCATGCCTTGTGGTTCAAACCTTGTAAACGTGAATGCTTCTACAAATTCTTCCAATGGAACTCCATATTGGAGACCAATAGAAACAGCGATGGCAAAATTATTCATTAAAGAGCGGAAAGCTGCTCCTTCTTTGTGCATATCTATGAAAATCTCGCCAAGACGACCGTCCTGATATTCCCCTGTTCTTATATAGACTTTATGACCACCTACGGATGCTTTTTGTGTATAGCCTTTTCGTCTATGTGGTAGTCGATCACGCTCTTGCATGTGAACCACACGCTCAACGACCTTCTCCACGATTTGCGGCGTTGATATTTTTTGTTCCTCTTCCAATTCTTCCTCATCGATAAGAGCGGAGGATAACGGCTGACTTAACTTAGATCCGTCTCGATATAGCGCGTTTGCTTTTAAACCGAGTCGCCAAGATTGCATGTACGCTTTACCACATTCTTCAATCGACGCATTATTCGGCATATTGATAGTTTTAGAAATAGCCCCAGATATAAATGGCTGTGCTGCCGCCATCATTGTAATATGGCTCTCAACAGACAAAAATCGTTTACCTATTCTGCCGCAGACGTTAGCGCAGTCAAAAATAGGTAAATGCTGCTTTTTTAAATGTGGGGCTCCCTCTAATGTCATTGCACCACAAATATGGATATTAGCTGCGTCTATTTCATCTTTGCTAAATCCAAGTGCCTCTAGCATATTAAATGAAGAGCCATTCAGCTGTGCATCGCTAAACCCAAGTATCTCCTTACAAAAATCAAGACCAAGCGAGTAATGATTAAATGCGAATTTTATATCAAACGCATTTTCAAGATTTGCTTCTAATTTTTCTAGTGCTTCTTCTGTAAATCCTTTATCTTTAAGAGCTGATATTGATATAGCTTGGCAGTCCTTTAAACTACCGTGCCCAACAGCATAACGGGATATATCTTCTATTTGGTTTTCTTTATAGCCGAGTCTCTCAAGTGCTTCAGGTACAACCCTGTTAATAATCTTAAAATATCCGCCACCAGCCAGTTTTTTAAATTTTACAATTGCAAAATCAGGTTCTATTCCTGTTGTGTCACAATCCATCACAAGACCTATTGTCCCAGTTGGAGCGATTACGGTAGCTTGAGCATTCCGATAACCATGTTTTTTTCCTAGTCTCACAGCATCTGCCCAAGCTTTTGCTGCTGCTTCTGTGAGATTATTATCTGGGATATTGCTAATAGCCAGCGGAACTGGCAAAACGCTTAATTTATCATAACCCTCTGTTTTGCCGAGCGCTGCATTTCTATGATTCTCCATTACACGCATCATAGATTTAGCATTTGCTTGGTGTTTTGGAAAAGCACCAAGTTCACCAGCGATTTCAGCTGAACTTGCATAAGCCCGTCCTGTCATAATAGCCGAAATTGCTCCACATATTGCACGCGCTTCGTCGCTATCATAGGAATAACCTGCCGCCATTAGCATTCCACCGATATTTGCGAATCCTAAACCGAGAGTCCTGTAGTCATATGATCCTTGCGCGATTTCTTTTGAAGGGAATTGTGCCATGGTAACCGAAATCTCTAATGTAAGTGTCCATATTCTGGTCGCGTGCTCAAATGTTTCAATATCAAACGTACCATCGGCATGTCTGAACTGCATTAAATTAAGGGATGCCAAGTTACAAGCGGTATCATCTATGAACATATATTCAGAACATGGATTGGATGCGTTGATTCTTCCACCTTTAGGACAGGTATGCCATTCATTTATTGTCGTATCGTATTGAAGCCCTGGATCAGCACAAGCCCAAGCTGCGTACGCTATTTTGTCCCATAATTCTGTAGCATCTATTTCTTTTGTTATTTTGCCGTCCACTCGACCGATTAAAGACCATTTACCTTTTTGCTCAACTGCCTTTAGGAACTCGTTTGTTACGCGGACGGAATTATTTGAGTTTTGTCCAGCCACTGTAAGATATGCCTCACTGTCCCAGTCTGTGTCGTACGTTTTGAATTCGATTTCCGTAAAGCCTTGTTTTGCAAATTGGATTACTCGCTGAACATAATTCTCTGGGAGCATTGCCTTCCGTGCTTCGAGAATGGCTTTTTTTAGCTGACTATTCTGTTTTGGATCGTATCGTTTCTCATCGTCAAGGTTTGTTGCCTCTACGCATGCTCTCATAACGTCACTCATGTGTTTGCCAGCAATTTTTGACCCTGTAACAAGAGCTGCCACTTTCTGTTCCTCAATAACTTTCCAATCAATGTATTCTTCTATATCTGGGTGATCTACATCAACAGTGACCATTTTGGCTGCACGTCTAGTTGTACCGCCTGATTTTATTGCTCCTGCCGCTCTATCGCCAATTTTAAGAAAGCTCATAAGTCCGGATGATTTGCCACCTCCTGAGAGATTTTCACCATTGCCTCGCAGTTTAGAAAAATTAGAGCCTGTTCCAGAACCATATTTAAATAATCGCGCCTCCCGGACCCACAAATCCATGATGCCGCCTTCATTAACCAGATCATCACCCACGGATTGGATGAAACAAGCATGTGGTTGTGGATGCTCATATGAAGATTTAGATCGAATCATTTTTCCAGTTTTAAAATCTACGTAGAAATGCCCTTGGCTAGGACCATCAATACCATATGCCCAATGTAATCCGGTGTTGAACCATTGTGGTGAGTTAGGTGCTGCCATTTGCCGCGCTAACATAACACTCATTTCCTCATAATAAATTTTTGCATCTAATTCGCTGCTGAAATAACCGCCTTTCCAACCCCAATAGGTCCAAGTTCCTGCAAGTCTATGGAAAACCTGTTTTGCTGAGCTCTCACCCGTATACCGATCATTCTGCGGTAGAAGGTTTAATGACTCTATATCCGGCTCTGAACGCCACAACCAAGAAGGCACGTCATTTTCTTCTATTCTTTTAAGGCGCACAGGTACACCGGCTTTCCGGAAATATTTTTGAGAAAGGATATCTGTCGCAACTTGACTATATTGACTAGGTATCTCGATATCTTGAGCTGAAAAAACGATGGTACCATCTGGATTGCGAATCTCACTACTGGCTGACCGAAATGGTATATTTTTATATATGTCTTCATTTTCTTTCGTCAGTAGCCGCTCAAAACGCATAATTTTTTATCCTTTTTGTTGCATGATTCGCAAAAGTTTTTTAAATGCGAATCGTTAGTTTTATTGATCCTCGGAATAAAATTAATTCACAATATGTAGTAGACATGGCCTTCGAGATTACCTGATGTAGTATTTTAGATCAAGTTTGACAATCAAAAAAATACACTTATTTCACTTTTTTTTTCTTGGCCTTTATTTTATAATTGAAATTGCATTAATTAATGCAGCGATGGTGTTATTTTTGTATTAAAATTTCCATTTTTGTTTTGGCAAAATAGCAGGTCTCAAGAAACATCTTGTCGGTATTGCCACTATTTGAAAGAAAATATTTATCAATCTGCCTTTCTTTGTTAATATTGTATCTGTAAAGAACAATAAAAAAACGTCCAAGACTGGTTCGACCAAAAAAAAGATTGAAGTAAATTTATGCAAATAATTTCTAAATTAATAATTACCTGCACTTCTAAATATAGAGGTAAAGACCAATTTGGAAATAAATATTACGAGAAGACATATAAAAAAAATCTACGTAGGTCGAGAAGATACGTTCTTTTTAACGGAAAGGCAGAAGCATCTAAAGTGCCCGCAGATTGGCATGGATGGCTTCATCACACACAAAATGAAATCCCGCCAGATGGCGGATACACCAAGTATGAATGGCAGGATGTCCACCTTCCAAATTTAACGGGCACTAAATTTGCCTACCGTCCAAAAGGTCATATACTAAATGGAGGTAAGCGCGATAAAACTTCTGGCGATTATGAACCTTGGACACCAAGATCGTGAGCAATTATGTTTTTCTAATAGCTAATATTCGTGAGGCCGCTATGTTTATTTATTTTTGTTAAAGAAAGTTTGATTTATATGCGTCAAAATACTTTCGAAACATTGCTCGGTGCTCTAATAATTATAGGTGCTGCATTTTTTGCAATGAAGGTCTATAATTCAGCCAATTTAATGCCGTCGGATGGCAAAGAATTAAAAGCTGAGTTTGGCGATGTATCCGGACTTTCTGTGGGCGATGATGTGTTTTTGGCGGGAATTAAAATTGGTCAAGTGACAGCCCAAGAAATTGACAAGATAACATATATAGCACGACTAACATTTAGAATAAATCCTGATATAGAATTACCATCGGATACTAGTGCAAGGATTGTTGCTAAATCATTATTGGGTGGTTACGTGCTCGAACTTTCGCCGGGCTCTAACGTAGAAATTATGGAGCAAGGGGATATTATTTATGACACCGTTGACCCAGTTAGCCTCACAGACTTGTTGGGTAAATTTGTATTTCAAAATTCAAACTAATAAATAAGTGTACTTTGGGAATGAAGTTTTTTCGCATATTTTTGTTGCTTAACACCGTTATTATCGCAAGTCACGTTATTAAAGTTAAACATTCTGCTGCTTCAACTTGGATAGTATCTCAATACGCTGAATTGCAACTGCTTGACAAAATAACAGCACGTATTTCCTCTAAAACAGTGCCTGTTGGCGGCGGAACTGAGTTTGGAACCTTAGAGTTAAGGGTATATTATTGCGCATATAGGCCACCAGAGGAACCACCTGAGAATGCAGCATTCGTGATGATATACGATAACGGATACGGTGATAAAAAGATTCAACAAGCATTGTTTTCGGGATGGATGTTTGCTTCAAGCCCAGCTATATCCGGTCTTGAACATCCTGTTTATGATGTAACTCTGTTATCATGCCATAAAGAATGAAGAACAATTGATTCGGGGATATCCAGTTTTAGATTGGCATCACCATTTATTGCATCCTCAAGTTTTTTTTGAAACGCCTTTTTTTCAATTGATTCTATACCAAATTGTAACAGATGATCATTAACAAATTGAGCGTCTAATAATTTGAAGTTACCATATTTTAGCCTGGCCATTAAATGACATAATGCAATTTTTGAGGCGTTTGATACTCTACTAAACATAGATTCTCCAAAGAAAGCGCCACCAATAGCAACCCCATATAAGCCACCCATTAGCTTTCCCTCTTGATAAGCCTCTACAGAGTGTGCAAACCCAAGCTTGTGAAGAGATATATAAAGTCTTCTTATCATAGGATTTATCCAAGTATCATTTGTATTTGATCGTGGCGCGGCACACCCATCAATTACCGCAGGAAAATCTTCGTTCCACTGAATATCAAATGGTTGTTTTCGAAGGAGTCGTTTTAATTTTTTTGGTATTTGAGGATCTTTTAAGGGAATAATACCCCGAATATCAGGTTGAAAAAAACGAATTTTGTCAGCATTTCTGCCTTCCGCCATGGGAAAAATACCAAGTGTATAGGCCTGTATTATTGTTTCTGGTGCAATAACGAATTGTTGGGACAACAATCTTCTCCTATTTAGGGCATCTTAACTTAGTCAATTAAACAAAAAACATTTATTTGGACATAGTAAAGTTAAATTTTCAGACCTAATGCAAAAATATAGAAATTTTAAGTATTTTAGTTATTTTCTGAGGTAACACGAAATAGTTCTGAAAGGGCTCTAATTGCAAGAATGTAGGATAATGGACCCAGTCCAACAATTACGCCATCAGATATTGATGAAAGCATCGAGGTATGTCGAAACTCTTCTCGATTATATATGTTCGATATATGGACCTCAATTACTCTTCCAGAATATAAAGCTAAAGCATCTCTTAAAGCTACTGACGTATGGCTATATCCACCAGCATTAATAATAATACCGTCATATTGATTTGTTGCTTTTTGAATTAGTCCGACAAGCTCTCCTTCATAATTGGACTGAGCAAATGTCAATCCAAATTTGAGCTCGTGTGCTATAGCTTTACATTTCGTTTCAATATCTTGTAAATTTGTGTGCCCATAAATCTCAGGCTGCCTCGTTCCAAGCATATTTAAATTTGGCCCATTAAGAACAAGAATTTTTGTCATTTGTGAAGTACCTAACAATTAAAAGTAAAGGGCTAATAGTAAATATATATAGCCTAATTGTATCTAGAATGCGAACAATCAATTCAGAAGAAAGTAATTGTCCAAACTTTTCCCTAACCGAGGACTTTAGTTTTTATTTCTTTCGGAGTGAATAATAGCTTTTATTTCCTCTAGGCTAATTGCGCCTGGGATAATTCTATCCCCTATCAATAATGCTGGTGTTCCCTCTATTCCAATAGCTCGACCGGCGTTGATATTTCTTCGCAAGATACGGTCAAGTCTGTCACTCGATATTGCCGCATTAAATTGGTTCATGTCGAGATCCAATGTGTTTGCTATCATTCTTACTGAGTCATTGGTAATGCTGCCAACCGAGTTCATAAGCGCAAAATGATATTCTAAAAATTTATCTTGTTCCTCTGCAGCCAGAGCGGCTTTTGCAGCCAACACTGAGCTTTTTGCTAATATAGGGAATTCTTTGATCACTATTAAAACGTCACTATCCTCGGCGACGAGTTTTTGAAGCGTTTTGAAAAGTCTTTTGCAATAACCACAGTTATAATCAGAATACTCATATATTATAAAGGAAGCATCTGAGTTTCCAAATTTCCCGTCCCCTTCAATATCATAGGTTAGTGAAACAGCTGTTTTTTCCGCTTCTTCTGTTTTCTTTTTTGAATAATTCAATATTAAGTCATATAAAAAATCCGGGTTTTGGTTAAGATATCTCTGGATTATCTGTTCAATTCGGTGTTCCTCAGTTTCCGAAAATTCAGCATGGGCAGAATTAACAGCTAACGTGAGAAACATTCCAATGAGGTATAAAAGAAAATTCATATTTTTCTGCTAAAAAAATCTAAGTAATTTCTGGTCTTTAACACGAGCGATGTAATCTTTCAATAATAGAAATACGACTTATAAACCAAGGCTCCTATTTTTATTTTCGGTAAATGAACAGATATTTAGGGGGCTTTAGATATACTTCAGTTCATAATTAAGAATTTTAGGTCTAGTAAATGTTCTTTCAGATCTGGAGTTAAATCTGGTTTTGCTAGAGCACGCTCGATGTGTACCGAAGCTTCTTGTAAGTCGTTACGAAGATAAGCTGCTTCAGCTAGCTGCCAGCTCGCTCTTGTCATATCTCCTGTTCTGCCCAATGCAATCGCATATTCTCTTCTTGCAAATGGTAATCTTGGCTCACCTGAAACGGCTATTTTAAGAATATTCCTTGCATGAATATAGTTTTCAAAAGTTTCGGAGGCTAGTAATACTCGACCAAGACGCAAAGCAATGAGCGGAGCGCCCCCACTTTTATCATACGCCTCATAAAAATATTTAAGCGCAGTCTCCAGCTCTTTTTTTGCAAAAGCTATTTCTCCAGCTAATTCATAAAAATAGGGATTATTGGGTTCAATTGACAATATGGTGTCAATATCTTCTTTGGCCGCCTCAAGGTCACCATATCTCAAGTAAGCGATTGCGCGCTGATATTTTTGATTTACAGATAAAGTCTTATTTTTTAATTTTTCTATAGTTTGTTCAGGTCTATTTTGATAACCGGCTAATTTTACAACAATTCGATTAAAAATTTTATAGTCTTTCAGCGGCATTCTTTTATCTTTGAAAATGGACTTTGCTACATGATCTTCATAGACTGCTAGACGTTGTTTATTTCCTGGGTGTGTTCTATAATATTCTGACTGGTAACTCTCAGGAAGAACATTTTGACGGGATAAACGTTTCATCATATTCGCCATGCTAACAGCGCTTATTTCTAATTCGTCGAGCATTTTGAGAGCCCATTCGTCAGCAACGGCCTCATCTACACGAGAACCATAGTAAAACTGTCTTGCTACCCTATCATTGCCACCTATAAATAGACTAGTAGCTAGTTCTCCAGAGCCTCCTATCGCCGCGGCGGCAGCAAGAGCAGTACTTAATGATGACGCATTTTTTGCTATCTCGAGTGATTCACTTTTTCTGACTACATGACCAGATACGATATGGCCTAATTCGTGTGCCATTACCCCAATCACTTCCTCTAAAGTTTCCGCTTCTAATAAAAGACCAGAGTGAAGATAAATAACGTCGTCGCTAGCAACAAATGCATTATAAGAAGAATTTAGGATTATTCGAACGTTTATCGATGACGAAACCTCAGCTTTTTCAAGCAAAGGTTTCAAAAATCCCTCCAGTCTGCTTTCCAATTCTGCGTCTCGTATCAAATTACCTTGGCAACTTGTTGAGATACCGATAAAAAAAAGGAAAAAAGACATAATCAAACTTAAGTTTCTTGTTTTTGGCATTTGTCTTGCAATTTATATGAGTAAAATAAATTAAAATTCTAATTTTTGTTCTAAAACAGCATAAAATTCGAAAGCATTAATTTGACACAGTGATTATTATATGATGTTGTGCATTTATTAAAAATTCAAAAGTTGGAATTTGAGAATACCATAACACAAATGAAGCAACTAAACAGCACTTTATTCAACTATGAATTGCAGAGTATTGGATATTTTCTGTTAAAAAAGAGACAAAAAAATGATTGGACCAACTCTTAAAATTTCTGATCGAAGTAAAATGCCACCATTTATGGCTATGGATATAATGCGTCTTGCCGCGGAACTAGATGCTAACGGGAGTGATATTGTTCACCTTGAAGTTGGGCAACCCTCTTCCTCTGCGCCTCAGCCAGTTATCCAAATGCTTGCAGAATCAATGGTAAAACAGAGAACACATGGGTATTCCGTAGCACTAGGGATACCAGAATTACGCCAGAGAATAGCGGAACATTACCAAGAATGGTATAAGGTGAATATACACTCAGAGCAGGTAGCTGTCACTGTAGGATCCTCAACCGCATTTGCAATATCTTTTATGGCAGCATTTGATGTTGGTGACAGAATTGCTATCCCAAACCCAGGTTATCCAGCTTACCGCAATTTAATGCTAGGCATGGGTCTTGAGCCAGTAATCTTACCCGCTGGCGTAAAAGAAGGATGGATGCCAAGATTACAAGAAATGGAAAAATGGAAAAAATTGCCCGATGGTCTAATGATAGCTAGTCCTCATAACCCCACAGGTGTAGTTATTCCAGATGAAGAGCTAAAAAATATTTGCAAATGGTGTGATAGAAACGGAGTACGACTGATTTCTGATGAAATTTATCATGGATTATCTTATACTGACAGATGTGAAACAGCATTTAAATATAATGATAATGTCATTGTGATAAATAGTCTTTCCAAGTACTTTTCTATGACTGGTTGGCGCATTGGATGGATGATATTGCCTGAGCAATTAGTCAATGCGGCTGAAAGGCTAGCCCAAAATTTATATATATCCGCTCCAACACCCAATCAAATTGCAGCAGTAAAGGCCTTTGATTGCGTTGAAGAATTAGACAAGCATGTAAACCGTTATAAGGACAATAGGCAGGTTTTATTGTCGGGTTTACCATCAGAATTTTTAGGCAAAGCTGCTCCCTGTGATGGAGCGTTTTATATCTATGCCGATATATCTGCGTTAAGTGTTGACTCGATTAGTTTCGCCAAGAAATTACTTGATGAGGCTGGCGTGGCAACTACCCCAGGTGTTGATTTTGATCCAATTGATGGAAATAGGTATTTAAGATTGTCTTTTGCAGGTTCCACTCATTCAATGCATGAAGCTGTGAAAAGAATAAATAAATTCGTTGAGGCTTACAAACGAGAAGCTGCTTAACTTTATCTTTGACTATCTAACGATGCAATGTATTAAACATTATTAAAAGTAGATGTATACATAAATATAGTCTCCTATTTCATAGTTTTAAACTTAGTTTTTTGTCCACCATCCCTGTTTTTTAGCAATAGGTTTATTGTTACCCACATCGGTAACTCCTAATTCAACGGAGGTAATGGGTTCTCTTACAGTTTTTTGTTTTTGCACCGCGTTGCTACCGCCAATTTTCTTTGAGCTAGCTTGTTGCTTTTTCTTTTTATTTGTTGTTTTGCTAGTTATTTTCTTGCTACTCGCTTTTGTTTTCGCAGTTTTAATACGTGCTGTTTTTGTTGGTTTAACATCACTTTCATCCTCTAAAGAAACAGACTTTGAAGCTGATTTTTTTCTAGCTTTTTTTATTTGTTGTTTGTCCTCTTTTGTTGCTCTATCTATTTGTTTTTCTGAAGCGTCGCTCGTAGATTTCTCATTTGAGTGCGTTTCCCCTGCTAATTTATTAGATGCGTTGATTTCTTTTGGTTTGCTTACACGACGTCTCCGGGATTTTGGCCTTGTCTTAATTTTTGCTTCATCTAAATCCGATTCAGATGATCTTGCGGTTGTTTGTTTTGAACTTTCTTCTAAGGGTGGCTCATTTGTTTCTTCCGACTCATTTTCAAGAGTCTGAGCTATAATTGTGTCCTCACCATCACGTCTGCGCCGACGTCTACCTCCACGACGACCACGTCTTTTACGTTTTGGTTGGTCTCCATCCTCGTTATCATCTTCTTGTGAAGTATGTCCGGTATACCGTTGTTCTTTGTTTCGTTCAGGCCTATTTTTATTTGATACTGGTTTTTCTTTTGTTTCTGTAAGGACACCATCTATCAATAATTGATAATCGTTTTCTAGCAGGGTTGTATCCGCCTTGATCAATATCTTGCAATTTGCTTTTCTCTCAAGCTCAGTGAGAGTCTCACGTTTTTCATTTAGAATATAGAGCGCAATATCGGTTTGAGCTATGATTGATAGTTCCTGCGCAGACTTATTATTAATTTCCTCTTCGAGAACACGCAAAATTTGCAGAGCAGCTGAATTAACAGAACGTACTCTTCCTGTTCCGTCGCAATGGGGACATGCTTGAGAAACAGATTCGACTAAAGAGGGTCGCAATCGTTGCCGTGACATCTCCAGCAGTCCAAAATGGCTTATGCCACCAACTTGTATTCTTGCTCTATCATTTCGAAGAGCCTCTTTTAACTTATTTTCTACCAAATGCTGATTTCTATTTTCCTCCATATCTATGAAATCTATAACAATCAGCCCTGATAAGTCTCGCAATTTAAGCTGCCGTCCAATTTCCTCGGCTGCCTCTAAATTAGTCTTTACCGCGGTTTCCTCAATATTGCGTTCTCTTGTGGCCTTTCCGGAGTTTACGTCGATAGCTACTAAGGCTTCAGTTTGATTTAAAACTAAATAACCGCCCGATTTGAGTGTCACTTCATTGTGGT
>CACOCY010000017.1 GCA_902625725.1 uncultured SAR116 cluster alpha proteobacterium
CTGGAGCCGATATGATTATTTGTGATGGGCGGGCAAAACAGCCTCTGGATAGATTGTTTAATGGCGCGCGTGCAAGTCTTTTCTACTCCTCGATAGAACCCCATACAGCTCGAAAAAACTGGATTGCAGGTACACTTGAATTAGCTGGGAGCGTAACAATTGATAAAGGGGCCTCTAGAGCAATTAGTGACGGGAAATCCCTTTTACCGGCCGGAGTTATATCTGTTTCCGGAAGTTTTTCTAGGGGTGATGTTATTTCAGTGATAACGACTAACAACCAAGAAATAGCTAGGGGTCTTTCAAACTATTCCCATCAGCAAGCAAATCAGCTAAAAGGAAAGAAAAGTGCTTCCTTCGCATCTGTCGTAGGTTTTCAAGGACGCGCCGAATTAATTCATGCTGATGATTTAGTAATAATGAGACAATTAAGAGAACATAATGAGCCAAAATAAGGATATCATGGAGGGCTTATCCGTTGTTGATTTAATTAATTTTTTAACTTCACGCGCAAAAGACGCCCAAGCAAAATTAGGTCAATCAACACATTTAGAAAGATGTTCTGCATTAAACAAGATTGCAGAAAGAGTCAGAGCGTCAAGCGAACAAATCATCTCTGCTAATAAATTAGACCTATCAAACGCAATAGACAAAAAACTTGCAAGTTCTTTTATTGACAGACTTACTTTAACGCCTGAAAGAATCGAGTCCATGGCAGTTGGAGTAGAAAAAATAGCAAAAATGCCAGACCCAATCGGAAAATCGCTTTCAAAATGGCATGTTGTATCTGGTCTAGAAATTGAACGGGTGTCTACAGCATTAGGCATTATTGGCATTATTTACGAATCTCGACCTAATGTAACAATAGACGCAGGAGCGCTGTGTTTAAAATCAGGTAATGCAGCAATTTTACGTGGCGGCTCGGACTCATTTCATTCAAGCTCTTTGCTAACAGAACTGATGCAAGACTGTGTTAACGAAGCCGGATTACCTCGAGAAGTAATTCAAATGATACCAATATCAGATAGACGAGCAGTGGATGCTTTGTTACAAGCTGCTGGCAAAGTAGATGTAATAGTGCCCCGAGGGGGAAAATCTCTGGTAAATTTAGTGCAAGAAAAAGCACGCGTCCCTGTTTTTGCCCACCTGGAAGGAATTTGCCACGTTTATGTAGCGGAGGGAGCAGATGCTAATATGGCGCGCAACATAACCGTCAATGCTAAAATGCGTAGGACAGGCATCTGTGGGGCCTGCGAGACTTTACTTATAGACAAAGCTGTTTCTCACATTTTACTTCCTGATATCGCTGCGAGCCTTATAAAGGCCGGTTGCGAACTTCGAGGAGATAAAGAGGCAAGAAAAATTGTGCCCTCAATGAAGAGTGCAAATGAAGAGGACTGGTGCACAGAATATCTAGATGCGATTTTATCTATTCGAGTTGTTGCAGATTTTGATAGTGCTCTGGCACATATAAACAAATATAGCTCTGGGCACACAGAAGCTATTATTACCGAAAACCAGCATTATATTGAGCGATTTTTGTCAGAAGTAGATAGTGCAATTGTCATGGCCAACACATCTACCCAATTTGCTGATGGCGGTGAATTCGGAATGGGTGCAGAAATAGGGATTGCTACAGGCAGGCTTCATGCAAGGGGGCCTGTTGGAGCAGACCAACTAACTAGTTTTAAATATAATGTAAGGGGCCGTGGTGAAACACGCAAATAAACCGTCCCCTCTGTCACGCCTTTCACGTCAGATAAGAAAAAAAAGGATCGGGTTAATGGGAGGTTCGTTTAACCCGGCGCATCAAGCACATCAAGAAATTGCAGAGGTCGCGCGCAAACAAGCAAGACTGAGCGAAGTATGGTGGCTGGTCAGTCCTAAAAATCCATTAAAGCTAGATTTAAATATGATGCCATTTGAGGACAGACTATTTAGCGCATGTATTTTTGCCAAAAATAGGCCCTGGCTTAAGGTACTAGACTATGAGTACCAGCTTCAGCGGGCTAAATGCTTTCCAAATAATCGGGCATCAACAATAATCACAATAACTAAATTACAACAGCAATTCCCCGCCACTTCTTTTATTTGGATAATGGGTGCTGACAATCTAATTCAGTTTATACACTGGAAAGACGCACGTAAAATTTCCAAACTTGTAGATATACTAGTTATGAATAGACCTGAATTTACGTTCAAGGCACTTTCTAGCAGAAGTGTCTCGATTCTAGGTAAAAGATGTGCTCCTCATAGCTTGGGAAACTTTCCAAAAAGAAAATGGGCGTATTCTTTTTTAACCAGAAACACGCTGTCAGCAACAAAAATTAGGCAAAATAAGTTCAGTTTTTAAATTACTTCGTGAATCTTGCCGAAAAATTAAAAAAAAGCTATATAGAAACCTAGTATAAAGAAAAAAGGAGATAGACAATTTCCAGAAAAAAAGAGCCTCTTTCGCCCGACCAGTTAAATAAACTTGTCTTGCAATCTTTGGATGATGACAAGGGAGAGGACATCTTATCTATTCCTCTTCCAAATACCTCTTCCATTGCAGATTATATAATTATTGCTTCAGGTGCTTCATCAAGAAAAATTCTTGCAATGGCCCAGAATCTTGAAATTAAATTAAAAAAAGCTGGTGTTACCATTCTTGGTAGAGAAGGAAGAAGTCAAGCTGATTGGGTTTTGTTAGATGCGTGCGATGTTATAATTCATTTATTCAAACCAGAAGTAAGAGAATTTTATGGGCTTGAGCGAATGTGGGTGCCCTCTGCCGACGAAGAGACTATTCAGATTACGGCAGATTAAAAAATATAATTATGTAGCCGAATTTGATTGAACTCGAGGCCCTGATTATGCGACTTAACATCATTGCGATTGGCAGGCAGAAAAACGACCCCACCTTTGGATTAACACAAAATTATTTTAATAGATTGCCTTGCGCCGGAAGTATAATTGAGCTTGAGAAATCTAAAGGAAAAGTAACTGTAAGGGCTTTAGATGAAAGTAACAAAATTAGTGAATTTCTTAGATTAAAGGGTTTAAAGGGTCATCGCCTTATCGTGATGGACAAACGTGGTAAAGATATAAGCACCGAGAAACTAGCAGAATTAATCCAAGGGTGGCGCAATCAGTCAGTTCCTGAAAGCTATTTTGTCATAGGTGGTGCAAACGGACATTCTGAGAAACTTATTAATACGGCTGACTGCTGTCTTAAGTTTGGCAACGCTACCTGGCCTCACTTGCTATTTCGTGCTATGGTCGCAGAACAATTATATCGAGCAGAGATGATTTTGAAAAACCATCCATACCATACTTGTCACTAATAAGATATGAGCAAATTAAGCTTTTTATTCCAAGCCTCAGACATAGATTACTTGTGAATAGATTGTTCCAATATTATATTTGATAAAATGAAAAAGTATAAACAAAAACAGCTGGTTTTATGTATCCTAGATGGATTGGGTGTTGGTAAGCCTACGAAAACAAATGCTGTATTCCGAGCACGAACTCCAAACCTCGATCGGTTAATTGCAGACTATCCTACATGCAAGCTTGAGGCCTCTGGCCCAAGCGTGGGACTTCCAACAGACCAAGCTGGAAATTCCGAAGTTGGGCATCTGACTATCGGCTCTGGCAGAGTGATTGAACAAGACTTACCACGAATAAATTGCGCATTAAAAAATGACTTTTTAAACAAGAGTAGTGAAATTTCTAATTTCATACATTCACTTAAAAAAACTGGTGGTGCTGCCCACATATTGGGGCTTGTATCAGACGGTGGTGTTCACTCTCACCTGAACCACATCGCCTCCCTTACAAATTACCTCGTGAAGAAAAAAATTCCAGTTTATATCCATATAACCACTGATGGAAGAGACACAGCGCCCAATAGTGGAGCTGATTATATTTCTATTTTAAAAAAAAAATGCCCCAATAACGCAGTCTTCGCCACCGTCATTGGACGATATTTCAGCATGGATAGAGACCTTCGTTGGGAACGTATTCAGATAGCATATGAACTGATTAAATATGGCAAGGCAAACCACTACACCAACACTCCTGAGGAGGCAATAAAAGATGCCTACGCTCGAGGAGAAACAGATGAATTTATCACATCTACATCTATTTCAAATTACTCAGGGTTCAATGGCTGTGACGGTATTTTAATGACCAACTTTCGCGTTGATAGAGCAAGGCAGATCATGTCAGCTTTTTTTCTACCAGCAGACACAAGTATTCAGACATATGATGACGTTAAACCCGCTGTTGGACTGGCGATGACTCCTTTATCAGACAAATTGAATGAGACTATCCCATATCTTTTTTCTCCCATTAACCTTAGTAATGGGTTGGGAGAAACGATATCAAATTCTGGAAGGTCTCAGTTGCGTCTTGCCGAAACAGAAAAATATGCTCACGTTACTTTCTTTTTCAATGGTGGAATTGAAACAGCTTTTAAAGGGGAAATAAGAGAACTAATTGCATCGCCAAAAGTTTCTACATACGATATGCAACCTGAAATGAGTGCGGGAGCTTTGTTAAAAAGTGCACTTAAGGCTATTACAAATAAGACGGTGGATGTTATAATTATTAACTTTGCTAATCCAGATATGGTTGGACATACAGGTAATTTGAAAGCAGCTATAACTGCAGTAGAGACTGTAGATAAGTGTGTTAAGTCACTCATTAAAGCTATCAAAGAAACAGATGGTACTCTAATCGTAACTGCAGATCACGGTAATTGTGATATTATGTGGAATGAAGAAAAACAAATTCCGCATACAGCCCACACTACTAATTTAGTTTCATGCAGCATTGTTGGAGCATCTATAACAAGTTTATCAGATGGCACACTTGCTGACATTGCCCCAACGATGTTAGATTTGCTTAACATTAAAAAACCAACTGAAATGTCTGGAAATTCTCTGATTAATAATACAAGTTAAAAATTTACCAATTTCTAACTTTTAAAGAATCCATGTGAAGGATATTACCTATGAAACTTGTTTTAAATAGAAAATTATTATTACGTGGAGGCGTGGTACCACTAGTCTTAGTCATAATCTGGCTTACAAATCTGTCTTTTAACACTGCTTTTTCTAAGGATCAAAGTGACGCCTATAGGCAACTTGCTTTGTTTGGAGATGTGTTTCAACGTGTGAAAACAAGCTATGTCGAAGAAAAAACAGACCAAGAATTAATAGTATCTGCAATAAATGGAATGCTCAACTCTCTCGACCCACATTCTTCTTTTCTTCCTGAAGAAAACTATAAAAAAATGCGAGTGGAAACTTCAGGAAAATTCGGCGGTCTTGGTGTTGAGATAACCACAGAAAACGGCATGGTAAAGGTTGTATCACCCATAGACGACACACCAGCTTTCAAGGCAGGATTACAATCTGGGGATTTTATAATTGGGGCAAATGAAGAAAGCCTTGTAGGATTACCCTTAAATGAGGCTGTTGAAAAATTAAGAGGGCCCATCGGTAGCAAAATTATAATTACAATACAACGCGGTCAAGACGAGCCCTTTGATGTATCAATTATCAGAGACGAAATTAAAATCAAAAGTGTACGATCAGAAGTTTTCAATGATGTCGGCTATATTCGAATTTCAAAATTTACTGAACAAACAAATCCTGGGCTTCTGCAAGCAGTTAATGATTTAAACCAAGTGTCAAAAAAAGAATTAAAAGGTTATGTTCTAGATTTACGGAATAACCCAGGCGGGCTTCTATCACAGTCTATTAAAGTTGCAGACGCGTTTCTTGATCAAGGTGAGATTGTCTCTACGCGAGGACGCAGCGGTTCTGACATTTCACATGCATATGCAAGCGAAGGAGATATCATAAAGGGACAGCCGCTAGTAGTTCTTATTAACTCTGGTTCTGCGTCCGCGTCAGAGATAGTTGCAGGCGCTTTGAAAGATCATAAACGAGCAATTATTATGGGCAACCGCTCGTTTGGAAAGGGTTCAGTTCAGAGCGTTATTGCAATGCCTGGACATGGAGCTATACGGCTAACAACAGCTCGGTATTACACACCATCTGGCGTATCTATACAGAGCAAAGGAATTGTTCCAGACATAGAAGTTGAATTGGCTAGGATTGAAGAAATTATTGGGGGAGACGTGCGCGAAGAAAACTTAAAAGGAGCATTAGATGCTAGAGAGGAACAATCAGATAATGGTGCAGATGAAGAGGACCGAAAACAACCAGAAATAGATTTTCAACTTGCAAGAGCAATTGATCTGATACATGGGATTAGTGTTTTCAACGAAGTGTCTGCAGAAAAATTTCGTTAGGAACTAACCGTAATGGATATAGCATACAAAAAGAGACCCTACCGACCATGCGTTGGAATTTTATTGATAAATTCGAACAATCATATATTTGCAGGTCAGAGAATTGACAACCATCTTGAAGCTTGGCAAATGCCACAAGGTGGAATTGACGAAGGAGAAGATGTCACAACGGCCTGCTTTCGTGAAATGAAAGAAGAAATAGGAACAGATAAAGCAACAATATTAGCTATCCATTCAGAGTGGTTGAATTATGATATTCCGGAGGTACTGGCAAATAAATTATGGCATCGTAAATATAGAGGACAAACCCAAAAATGGGTGGCGCTTAGGTTTCAGGGCTCGGATGCTGATATCAATATTGGCACCCCTATACCAGAATTCTCAAATTGGTGTTGGGTCATTCCGGAAAAGTTGCCCAATTTAGCGGCACCGTTCAAGCGTAAAGTATATGAGCATGTCTTAACAGAGTTTAAACCTTACTTAAAACAAAACTAATTTTCTCTTTGATAAGGCTTCAAACACATAAATGTTAAATTGCCTCTTTTACTGCATTTACAAAAGAAGTCTCGGTGCTCGTTGCATTAACAGCCTCTGCTTCTAATTTCTGTATTGAAATTTCATCTAAGTCTACGGCTCGTTCTGCAAGTATTATTACCCGTTCCGGTAATACATCTGCTACGCCTCCATCAATAAAAAACCTTCTTGTTATAGAGCCGTTATTATAGATATCAATCTTACCTCTTTGAAGGTTAGCTAGAGTTGCAGCATGTCTGGGAAGAACACCAAAAAATCCCTCACTCCCAGGGATAATTACCATATCGGCATACTCGTTAAATAACATCTCAGAAGGCGTTACAAGTTCAATTTTTATTCCGTCAGTCATTATCAATTGAGTCTTTCAATGTTTGTTAAGCAGCCTGTTCATTCATTTTTTCAGCTTTCGAGATTGCCTCTTCAATCGTGCCAACCATATAGAAAGAAGCTTCAGGCAAATGATCATAATCTCCTTTGGCAATGCCTCTAAAACCTTTAATTGTATCTTCAAGACCAACTAAAACCCCCGGTGTGCCTGTAAAAACCTCAGCAACGTGAAAAGGTTGTGATAAGAAACGCTGGATCTTTCTAGCTCTAGCAACCGTTAATTTATCTTCTTCTGATAGTTCATCCATTCCCAAAATTGCGATAATATCTTGCAAAGCTTTATATTGCTGTAAAACTTCTTGCACTAAACGTGCTGTTTCATAATGCTCATCTCCAACTATTCTTGGATCAAGAACACGAGAGGTGGAGTCAAGTGGATCAACCGCTGGATAAATACCAATTTCTGCAATTTGACGAGAAAGCACTGTTGTTGCATCTAGGTGCGCAAAAGAGGTCGCAGGAGCTGGATCCGTCAAATCGTCAGCTGGAACGTAAATTGCCTGAACCGAAGTAATGGAGCCTTTGTTGGTAGATGTGATACGTTCCTGAAGTCCGCCCATATCAGTCGACAATGTGGGTTGATATCCCACTGCTGATGGAATGCGTCCTAAAAGCGCCGAAACTTCCGAACCAGCCTGAGTAAAACGAAAGATATTATCTATAAATAGTAAAACATCTTGCCCCTCTTGATCACGGAAATATTCAGCTAACGTTAATCCGGAGAGTGCAACTCGCGCGCGTGCTCCGGGTGGCTCATTCATTTGACCATACACAAGCGCTGCTTTACTTCCTTCACCATCTGTTTTAATAACACCTGATTCAACCATCTCATGGTATAAGTCGTTTCCTTCACGGGTTCTTTCACCTACACCGGCAAAAACAGAGTAACCGCCGTGAGCTTTCGCGATATTGTTTATTAATTCCATAATAGTAACGGTTTTACCAACACCTGCACCACCAAATAAACCAATCTTTCCTCCTTTTGCATAAGGAGCTAAAAGATCTATCACTTTGATACCAGTAACCAAGATTTCAGATTCTGTTGATTGCTCAACATAATCAGGGGCGGGTCGATGGATTGGAAGCATGGTTTTTGTCTTTAATGCCTCCCTCTCATCAATTGGCTCACCAATAACATTTAATATACGACCTAATGTTTCAGGTCCAACAGGAACCATAATTGGGCTTCCTGTATCTTTAACTTCGGTTCCACGCACTAAGCCCTCTGTCGCGTCCATTGCTATAGTTCGCACAGTTTGTTCCCCAAGGTGCTGGGCCACTTCAAGTACAAGTCTCTGACCGTTATTATTAACTTCAAGTGCGTTTAATATATCCGGTATGTTGCCATCAAATTCTACGTCAACGACTGCGCCAATAACTTGACTTACTTTTCCAATTGCGTTTTCTGCCATGAGACTTACTCCGTTTTAAGGCTCGGGTTAAAATTAATAGTTATAGCGCTTCTGCACCTGAAATAATTTCAATTAATTCTTTTGTAATATTTGCTTGGCGTGTTCTGTTATAAACTAATGTCAAGCTATCTATCATATCTCCTGCATTCCGAGTTGCATTATCCATTGCTGTCATTCTCGCAGCTAATTCTGCTGCTGAAGATTCTAATAACGCGCTGAAAATTTGTGTGGTTAAATTACGCGGTAATAGTGACTGAAGCAGCTCATTTTCCTCCGGCTCGTAGTCATAATTAATGGTATCCTTTTCCACATCATCTTCTACATGCGCTGGGATCAAGGGTGTCACCACAACATTTTGTGTTATAGCGTTAACAAACTGATTATAAATCATAGAAACCTGATCAAATTGGCTCTGTTCGAAACTAGTTAATATCTTTTCTGCAATGCTTTGAACTTCATTATAATTAACATTACTTCCTTGAACATTTTCTACTCTGTCAAATGTGCGTTTAGATATTTCACGCCCTAGATTGTCCGCCGCCTTTTTGCCAACCATAAAGACTAGGACTGATTTACCTTCATCTTCAAGTCTCTTTATTTCACTTCTTGCTTGTCTAGCAATTGTTCCATTAAACCCACCACATAAGCCTTTATCAGCAGAAATGACAATCAAAAGATGTTTTTTTACTTCTTTTCTACCTACAAGTAATTCAGGTGAATTTGTTTTACTCGCATTAGCGGCGAGACCCGATATTACCTGCTGCATTCGGATACTGTAGGGGCGACCAGCCTCTGCAGCCTCTTGAGCTCGGCGTAACTTTGCCGCAGCCACCATTTTCATAGCAGACGTAATTTTTTGCGTAGATTTTACACTATTTATTCGCGTTTTTAAATCTTTTAAATTGGCCATATGCCAACAATTCCTTTACCTAGCAACTACTATGATTATTTAAGCAAAACTTTTTGCAAATGTTTCAACAGCGTCCTTCAATTTAGTCTCTGTATCGTCCGTTATTTTCTTCTCTGAACGGATGCTATCCAGAATTGCTTTTCCAGACCCACGTATAGTATCTATTAAACCACTTTCAAAACGTCCAATATCTGTTAGTGCAATTTTATCAAGATAACCGTTCACACCTGCGAATAATACAACGACTTGCTCTTCAACGGACATTGGAGAGTATTGTGGCTGTTTTAATAATTCTGTTAATCTTGCACCTCGTTCAAGCAATTGACGTGTTGAAGCATCCATATCAGAAGCAAACTGCGCAAATGCTGCCATTTCACGATATTGAGCTAGTTCCAATTTGATTGATCCTGCCACTTGCTTCATAGCCTTTATTTGAGCAGAAGAACCCACGCGTGAAACTGATAACCCAACGTTAACAGCAGGACGAATACCCTTATAAAATAAGTCAGTCTCTAGGAATATCTGTCCATCTGTAATTGAAATCACGTTGGTTGGAATATAAGCAGAAACATCTCCTGCCTGGGTTTCAATTATAGGAAGTGCTGTCATTGAACCAGAACCATTTGCTTCGTTTAGTTTAGCAGCACGCTCTAGGAGTCGAGAATGAAGATAAAAAACATCACCTGGGTATGCTTCACGACCAGGAGGACGACGAAGCAACAAACTCATCTGGCGATAAGCAACTGCCTGCTTAGATAAGTCGTCATAAACAACAAGAGAATGCATACCGTTGTCCCGGAAATATTCCCCCATAGCGGCGGCAGTGTATGGTGCTAAGAACTGCATTGGAGCCGGTTCAGATGCTGTTGCAGCAACAACTATTGAATATTCTAACGCACCATTTTCCTCCAACGCGCGCACGAATTGAGCCACGGTTGAACGCTTTTGACCAACAGCGACATAAATACAGAATAGCTTTTCACTATCTTTTTCTGCTGATTTATTGGTAAATTTTTGGTTTATAAAAGTATCCAAGGCAATGGATGTTTTACCAGTCTGGCGATCTCCGATTATAAGCTCACGCTGACCACGTCCGATCGGGATCAAGCTATCGATCGCTTTCAAACCTGTTTGCATTGGCTCAAATACCGATTGACGTGGCATTATACCAGGCGCTTTTACTTCAACCCTGCCTCTTTTAACGTTTTTAAGCGGACCTTTCCCATCTATTGGGTTTCCTAAAGCATCTACAACACGACCCAGCAGACCATTGCCGATAGGCGTATCAACGATTGTTTCTGTCCGTCGAACCACGTCACCTTCTTGGATGCCGCGGTCATCGCCAAATATTACCACACCGACATTATCTGTTTCTAGATTAAGTGCCATACCCTTAACACCATTATCGAATTCAACAAGTTCTCCTGCCTGCACTTGGTCTAGTCCATAAACCCGAGCAATTCCGTCGCCGACTGACAATACATTGCCAACCTCAGCTACTTCAGCCTCGTTTCCAAAATTAGAGATTTGTTCCTTTAATATTGCTGATATTTCAGCTGCACGGATATCCATTACGCAACACCCTTCATGGCTACTTCTAGCCTTTTCAGTTTCGTTTTAAGTGATGTATCAAACATACGTGAACCTATACGAATCACAAGTCCACCAATTAAGGATGAATCTACACGCATTTTTAAAGATACGTCTTTGGCTCCTGAGATAGACAATATTGATTTGTGAATTTGAGCTATACGTTTTTCATCCAACGGTATAGCAGATACGACTTCTGCTGATACTTTTCCACGTTTTATTTCAACTTCTTTATTAAACGCGGAAATAATTTCTTTTATTGCAAACAGCCTACCATTATTTGTGATTGTTCCAATAAATTGGACAACCAAATCTTTGGCTTTGGCTTTTCGTAATAATTGTGTTATTGCAGCTGACTTCTCATCCGACCCAAAAACGGGCGAATAAACTAGCTTTTGTAATTGTTCGTTTTCTTCTATTAATTGATTGAACAAATTCAATTCCTGTAAAATAGAGTCGACCTGTTTTGAATTTGTGGCTAGTTGGTATAAAGCTGCCGCATATCTACCTGCTAGTCCAGTTGTTATTGCGCTCACATCCCTACCCTTTAATCCCAAATCGTGCACCGATTTAGTGTCACAAACAAATTACACAATCTCACCATAGTGAGCTATCATAGGCCCAAAGCAAACGCAAGTATTTGTATTTATAATTTTGCAAAATTTACTAATTTTCAACACCATGGTTGTCTACATGAAATTATAAGGATCTATGTCAATTTGCCTTTTAATATTGAAGGGCATGTTAATGCATTCATTCCAATCATATATTATTTTTTGAATATTCACTTCTTTTGGCGCATTTAATAAAAACCTTATCCGATAACGACCCTTTATCTGGTAAATTGGCGCTGGAGCAGGTCCATAAATATCCACGTGTTCAAATTTTGGTTTTTGCTCGTTTAGTTTGTTAACATAGTTTGATAAAGCTATTTCATTTAAACTTGAATAAATTATTGCGGCTAACCTGCTATAAGGCGGCATGTTTGCAGAAAGGCGCATTTCCAATTCTAATTTAAAATATTCATCTCTTTTCTGCGATTTCAATGCAAGCATTGCTGGATGTGCTGGCTCCACTGTTTGAATGAACACTGTGCCTGTCTGTTTTTCCCTTCCAGATCTGCCAGCTACTTGTGACAGCATTTGAAACGTTCTCTCTCCTGCTCGCAAATCCCCTCCAGATAAACCTAGGTCGCCATCGATTACAGCCACACAAGTTAATCTTGGAAAATGATGCCCTTTAGCGACCATCTGAGTACCTATGATTATATCAACCTTTCCTTCTTCAATAGATTTAATAGTCGCAGCTATTTTCTTAGGGTTATTGATAGTATCACTTGATAAAATTATTGACCTTGCCTCTGGAAAAAGTAGATCGACCTCCTCAGCTAAACGTTCGACACCGGGTCCTACCAATTGAATTGTTTCAACACGCCCACAATATTGACATCCATCTAAGAATGATCGACCAGCACCACACTGGTGACACGAAAGTTGGTTTTTTAATTTGTGTGTAACAAGTAAACTGTCACATTGATGGCAGCTTTGCTTTACTCCACACTCACTACAAATTGCAAGGGGTGCATAGCCCCTTCGATTAAGATATAACAATATCTGTTGACCTGAATTTAACCTTTTTTGTATTTCATGAATTAAGGGAGTACTTATCCATTCACTAGATGAGGACTTAAAATTGGTTAGGTTTATCATTTGTACGTCGGGCATATTAGCGACGCCATATCTGTTACTAAGTTTTATGTGTTGATAACGCCCAGAAAATGTATTGGTCCAACTTTCTAGAGAAGGTGTGGCTGATGCCAGCACAATAATACATTGAGCGTGTTTAGCACGAAGAATAGCCATATCCCTAGCATGGTAAATAAATTGATCCTCTTGCTTATATCCATCGTCATGTTCTTCATCTACAATAATTGCACCTAATTTTGTGAAAGGTAGAAACAACGCCGAGCGTGCGCCAACAACAACACATGGATGCCCTGTATTTGCTTCTCTCCAGATTAATTTTTTTTCACTTGCCTTTATCCCAGAATGCCATATGTGTGGCTCAAAACCGAACCACTTTTTAAATCGCTTCACCCAACCGCTTGTCAGTGAGATCTCAGGAAGTAAGACAAGGCATTGGTAGCCTAATAAAATCTTCTTTTTTAAAAATTCAAAATAAACTTCAGTTTTCCCAGAGCCAGTTACACCATCTAATAAAACGACTCTGAATTTATCACTTTGCCTGCCAATTTTTCTTGCTGCTTCTGTTTGCTCCAAGTTAAGATAAAGTCTGCTAGCAGAATCTATCGCTGTTTTAATGCGTAACAACTTTCTCTGGGCATCTTCACATTGAACGGAGACCTGTATCTTTGATAATTGTCCAGACTTTACCATAGCATTTATGGTGCTTTTGCTAACTCCTGTTTCAGCAATTATAGTGTTTTTAGGCGCTGGCGGATTGTCCTTACACCAATCAATGATTTTCTGTCTTGATTTAGATAAATTTTCTATTCCAAATTTGTGAGAAGGAGATATTCCAAAACAGTTTATAGACTCGTCGTCTTCAAATGCATTTTGAACACTTAACATCGCTCGGAGGACTAGCCCAAACGGTGCCATGGTGTATTGGCTCACTTGATCCAGAAATTCCAAGTTAAACTGCTTGATTGGCGGTACAGAACTAACAGATAAAATTGGTTTTAATTTAGTATGTGCAATTTTTGTTTCTTTTTTTAAATCATACACGACTCCCCAAATAATACGATTTACCAATGATACTTTTACAATGTTACCTATTTGAATTTTCATGCTAGTAGAAAAAAAATAATCAAATTCACTTTTTGCATTCTGGGACCTATGCATTAATACTGGTAATGTTACTCGCACTTTAGCTATTAAGGAGTGAGTGTCATCTTTTTTAATTTTGGTATTGGGTAGCAAGGTCATTTTAATCCAATTTAGATTTCCAGTTGCAAGCATATGCAACAAAACAGTAGACTAAACTGATTAGGACTGCAAAATTTACATTACACATATTAATTAGGAACCTCTAATGAAATTATTCTTAGATACAGCCGATATCAATGAGATTGCCAAACTTAATGAAACAGGTCTGGTAGACGGCATTACAACCAATCCCTCTCTGATAGCAAAATCAGGACGTAATATTTTACAAACAATTGAAGAAATTTGTAGCATCGTTTCTGGACCTGTAAGTGCTGAGGTTACCGCGATAGATTATGCTGGTATGATTAAAGAAGGAAAAAAGCTGGCAGAAATTGCGAGTAATGTGACCGTAAAACTTCCATTGACGACAGATGGCTTAAAAGCCTGCTCTACCCTTACGGAACAAAACATTTTAGTCAATGTAACGTTGTGTTTTTCAACTGCTCAAGCATTGTTAGCTGCAAAAGCGGGAGCAAGTTTTATCTCTCCATTCGTTGGTAGATTAGACGATATTGGCTCTGATGGGATGAGTCTTATTAGTGAAATAGCAGAAGTATACTCTAATTTTAATTTTTCAACTGAAATTTTAGTAGCTTCTGTAAGAGGTGTTCAGCATGTTGTTGACGCTGCTTTGCTTGGAGCTGACATAGCAACTATTCCGCCAAAAATCATGTCTCAGATGTATAAACACCCCTTGACAGATAAAGGATTAGAGGATTTTTTAATCGACTGGAAATCAACTGGGCAGTCCATTTTATGATGTCTTAACTTTAGCAAGCACAAGGACTATTTAATGAATAATGACTTACCTGATGAAAAAATGATCTCCGCGTTTCTTGATAAAAATCCAGCGTTTTTAGAGTCATACCTTGACAATCGAAGCAAACCTCTTCGAGAGGACAATTCATATGGTTCAATAGAAGGAGACGAACTTAAATTGGGAAAGAATATAATCGATGTAACCAATAGAATTACTTATCGCGCAAGGGAACAAGCGCGTATTCTCTCACAAACAAATTTGTCTTTGATTAATGTTGAAAAAAACAATACAGAAAAATGGCAAAGGTTACTTACTGTTGCAGTTGACTTCATAGGCGTTCGAAATTTGAAACAATTTTCAGAAATGTTAGATGAAAAATTACCCATCACTTTTAAGCTTGCTGGTGCTCGACTTATAATGCCCAAAGAAGTTGCTATTCGAGGTGCCGATGAAGCTGGGTTTCTTTTGTTGCCTTCAGAGCAGATCCGCGAACTAAAGGGGGCTGATTCTGTTTATCTAGGCCCACCGCCAAAATCTGGTTTAGCACTGTTCTCGAGCCCTATGGCCTCTATAGCCCTAGTTTCCCTTCCAAATAATCTGACGAAAGCGATAGCCGACTCAGTACTTTTGTTAGCTGGACGTAACAAAAATAGTTTTAAGCCCAATCAAGCAGAAACTATACTTACCAACCTATCCCAAGTAATTGGTTCGTGTTTGGAGGCTATAATAAAACAAGAAAAATGAAATAATAAATGCGCCAAGTAGAAAATAATTCCAGTCAACACGCCGATTATTTAAATGGGTGGTTACACTGGCTTTCATCTGTGAAACATTACCAGTTTCACACAATAGATGCTTACAAACGAGACCTTATCCACTATTTTAGTTGTTTATCTAAACAGAACAAAGCGGATATCGAACCCGATAGAGCTGTATTTAGAATTTGGATCTCTGAAATGTATGATTCAGGGTGCACAAAAACAACTATCGCGCGGAGGGTTTCCGCGTTACGAAGCTTTTTACGTTATTGTCATCGTCGTGGTGTTTTACTAAAATTAGATTTAAGCTGGATGAAATCTCCTAAATTACCTATATCGCTTCCAAAAGCAATAAGTATAAATGAAGTGGCTCAATTATTAGAATTGGTCAAAAGAAGGCCAAATGCGTCTTGGGAAAATAATAGAGATATAGCGATACTATATCTTATGTATGGATGCGGTCTTCGTTTATCGGAAACTCTTAGCATAACACCCGCGCATCTAAAAGATGCTAATTGGCTTAGAATCCTTGGCAAAGGTGGGAAAACGCGAGATGTTCCAGTTCTACCTATTGTTGCAGATTCTCTCCAAACTGCCTTAGAAAGCTGCCCATTTCAAATTGAAAACAAAAAGCCAATTTTTATGTCGAAAAGAGGGCTGCCACTTGGGCAAAGAGCAGTACAAAGAATGGTTGAAAAGGCACGAATATCCGCCAATCTTCCGGTTGAAACCACGCCCCATACCTTGCGCCATGCATTTGCAACTCATCTTTTATCCTCCGGTGGTGACTTGAGAGCAATACAAGAATTACTGGGCCATTCTAGTCTCTCTACCACCCAGCGTTATACTCACGTTGACACAGAAAAATTAATAGAAATTCATCAACAAACACATCCTCGTGCTACTATGATGGTACGAGACAATAAGTCAGACAACTAGATTGCTAAATTTTTTCTGATCAAATATGAATAGCCCCTGTGCCAATTGAGAGAGCAGCTTCTTTGACAGCCTCATTCATTGTTGGATGCCCATGGCATGTGCGAGCAACATCCTCTGCCGATGAACCAAATGACATAGCAACTGCAATTTCGTGAATCATAGTACCTGCTTCGTGACCAATAATATGAGCACCGAGTAACTTATCTGTATTTTTGTCAGCAAGTAATTTTACCATTCCTTCGGTGTGTCCTGTTGCTCTAGCGCGACTATTTGCAAGGAATGGAAAGATACCTTTATTATAGGAGACACCAGCTTCTTTTAGCTGCTCCTCTGTAGGTCCAATCGTTGCGACTTCTGGCGCTGTATATACAATGCCGGGTACAAGATCGTAATTTACATGTCCGGCATATTCGGCCATAATTTCTACCGCTGCTACTCCGTCCTCTTCAGCTTTATGGGCAAGCATTGGGCCTTCTATTACATCACCAATAGCGTAAATCCCATCTATGTTTGTTTGAAAATTATGATTAACTTTAATCTGTCCTTTTTGAGTTAATTCTATTCCTAGTTTTTCAAGCCCTAGACCCTCTATATAAGGTTTACGACCAACAGCGACTAATGCTACATCGCAGCTAATCTTGCTTTCTTCCCCTGTATTACTATTCTCCAAAATTAGCCCTAAAGATGTTTTCGTCTGTTTTACTTGTTTCACACCTTTGCCTAAATGAAATTTTATACCCTGCTTTTCCAAGATGGCTTTAAACTTGGATGCAATCTCTGCATCCATGCCCGGCAGAATGCGGGGTAGAAAATCGACGACCTCCACCTCTGCGCCTAGACGTGACCAGACCGTTCCCATCTCAAGACCAATATACCCTGCTCCAACAACTATGAGCTTTTTTGGAAGTTTCGAGAGCTCCAAGGCGCCTGTTGAAGAGACAATTTGCTTCTCATCAACAGGCATTGAAGCAAGGCTAGTTGGTTCTGAACCAGTTGCGATAATGATTTTTTCCGCCTTAAATTCCCCTTTATCACGCCCATTATTAATATAAATTTTACCGGGCGAAGTAATTTCCGCAGAGCCAATTAGATGATCTACTTTATTTTTTGCAAAAAGCTGACTAATACCGTTTGTAAGACCAGATACTATATCTGATTTATGTTTAAGCATTTTTTTAAGGTCTAATTTAACTTCATTAACATCAATCCCCAAAACCGATAAGTGTTTCTGCTTAGCTTCAGCAAATTTTTCAGATGCATTTAACAATGCTTTCGACGGAATACATCCAACATTAAGACATGTTCCACCCAGAGTATTTCTCTTCTCCACGCATGCGACTTTCATTCCTAACTGTGCTGCCCTTATTGCTGCAACATATCCTCCTGGGCCAGCACCAATTACAATAAGGTCATATTTTTCCACAGTCATTTTGTTTATACCTTTTTCAAATGAATTGTTTTTCTAATCAAATGTAACAGGGTAGTTTTAAATATCCAAAAGCAATCTTCTTGGGTCTTCAATTGTTTCTTTTACTCTAACTAGAAACGATACGGCTTCCCTTCCATCTATAATGCGGTGATCGTAAGACAGAGCCAAATACATCATTGGACGAACAACCATTTGATCATCCACAGCGATAGGTCGTTTCTGTATTTTATGCATTCCTAAAATAGCGCTCTGTGGTGTATTTAAAATTGGAGTAGACATTAATGAACCATAAACACCCCCATTAGAAATAGTGAATGTTCCACCCGTCATATCAGAGGGCCCAAGCCCACCATCACGAGCCTTTAGTCCATATTCTGCAACGGTCGTTTCTATTTGTGCAATAGATAAGTCCTGAGCATCTTTTATAACCGGAACAACCAGACCTTGAGGAGTGCCTACGGCAACTCCAATGTTGTAGTAGTCTTTATAAATAATATCATCGCTGTTTATTTCAGCATTAACAGCGGGAAACTCTCTTAAACTGGCGATACATGCTTTAACAAAAAAACCCATGAAACCGAGCCTTGCATTGTGATTCTTTTCAAAACTATCTTTATATTCTGTCCGCAGCTCCATAACGGCAGACATATCCACTTCATTAAAAGTAGTGAGCATTGCTGCGGTATTTTGAGCCTCTTTTAACCTTTGTGCGATAACGCGCCGCAATCGAGACATTGGTACACGCTCTTCACGCGGTTTGTCTATTCTAGATGCTGGGGATTCTAATATACTTGTTTTTAAAACTGCTTCTGAAGACGGAGGATTGCTCTGTTGATCTCTTTCGAGGTACGCTAATACATCCCCCTTGGTTAACCTATCGTCTTTTCCTGATGCTGGAATCACTCTCACATCTAAGTTATTTTCTTCTACTAGTCTGCGTACCGCGGGCGAAAGGATTTGTGATTGTACTTCTATCTTTGCCTCAGGCTGGCTCTTGGCATCTTGTTTTGGAGAAGAGGATGTAACCGCACCTTCTTGCAAAATTGCCAAAATCGCATCTACCTCTACTGTATCTCCCTCTTTTGCAATTATGTCTGTCAGCACTCCTGTCTTAGGTGCAGGAACTTCAAGAGACACTTTATCAGTTTCAAGCTCCACAATCGGTTCATCCGCATTAACCGCCTCACCCGTAGTTTTCATCCATTTAGCAACCGTTGCCTCAACAACTGATTCACCTAAAACAGGAACTTTAATTTCAATAGACATTCGCCAATATCTCCTTCAATAAATACCAAAGTTTTACGTTATTCTGCTGCTGTTTTTGTGTTAGATAACAATAATGATTTTCGAACAAGTTGTTTCTGCTCCCTTGCGTGACGAACTGCAGAACCTGTTGCGGGAGAAGCAGCTGCATCTCTACCACAAAAAATAGGTCTGTCTGCTTTTAAGTCAGATTGTTTCATTGCTTCTTCAATATAATCACGAATAAATGTCCAACTACCCATATTTTTTGGCTCCTCTTGACACCAAACAACATCTGCATCTGGGGTAAGTTTTAATATTTCAGTTAAATTTTTCTTCGGAAAAGGATATAATTGCTCAATTCGGATGATTTTTACATTAAACTGTTTTTCTGAATTACGCGTGTCTTCTATATCATAATAGACCTTTCCAGAACAAAGAATAACCCGTCTTACGCTTTCATCTTTAACGTTTGGATTTGGGTCCCTTAATATTCTGTGAAAACTAGTTCCCTCACTAAGTTCATATAAGTGTGAAACACACGATTTATGTCGAAGCAGTGATTTTGGCGTCATTATAATTAACGGTTTTCGAAAATCTCTACAAACCTGTCGTCTTAAAACATGAAAATAGTTGGCTGGTGTTGTACAATTTACAACTTGCATATTATCTTCTGCACATAATTGCAAATATCGCTCCAGCCGAGCTGAAGAATGTTCAGGACCCTGCCCCTCATAGCCATGGGGCAGCAATAATACCAACCCGTTCATCCTCAACCATTTTGACTCACCAGAGCTAATAAACTGATCAATTACGACTTGTGCTCCATTAGCAAAGTCACCGAATTGTGCTTCCCACATCACAAGTGCATTTGGCTCAGCCTGAGCGAAACCATATTCAAAACCCATCACGGATGCTTCAGATAATGGAGAGTCTATAACTTCAAATTTAGCTTGCTCAGCACTTAAATTTGCAAGAGGGACATATCGTTCCTCTGAGCCTTGATCAACAAAAACAGCATGTCGCTGGCTAAATGTACCTCTACAACTATCCTGACCTGATAAGCGAACAACAAACCCGTCTAAAACAACGGAACCAAATGCTAGATGTTCTGCAGTTGCCCAATCTAAGTTTTGACCTGTCTCAATTGCCTTCGCTCTTGTGCTCAATACACGTTCCAATTTTTTATGTATTTGCAGGCCTTGTGGAACGGTCGTGATAACACTCCCAATTTTTTTTAAAGTGTCTAACGGGACAGCTGTATCACCACGTCTATCATCGCCATAAGCAACTGTCATTCCAGACCACTGGCCTTCCAACCAATCTGCCTTGTTTGGTTTATATGCGCTTCCAGCCTCAAACTCTTCTTCAAGATAGGTGTTATGCTTATCCATAATTGCCTGAGCACGGCTATCATCTAAAATTCCTTTTTCTAATAATGTATTCAGATAAATTTCGCGTGTCGATGGTTGCTGATTGATTTGCTTATACATGAGTGGCTGTGTGAAAGCTGGCTCGTCGCCCTCATTGTGACCAAACCTTCTATAACAAATAATATCAAGAACAACATCTACCCCAAACGTTTGCCTAAACTCTGTTGCTATCCTGCTTGCATGAACCACCGCCTCAGGGTCATCACCGTTAACATGAAAAATAGGTGACATAACCATTTTAGCCACATCGGTTGGATAAGGCGAAGAACGAGAATAAGAAGGGCTTGTCGTAAAACCAATTTGATTATTAACAATTATATGCATAGTGCCGCCAGTTCTATATCCACGTAATGCTGAAAATGCAAAAGTCTCTGCCACTACACCTTGTCCAGCAAACGCGGCATCTCCGTGGAGTATAACTCCCAAAACCTCTTTAAAATCATCTGAGGTACGTTGTGCCTGTTTTGCTCTTACTCTTCCAACGACAACTGGGTCAACAATCTCTAAATGGGATGGGTTAGGAGCCAAACTTAAATGTATTTGGTTTTCGTCAAATTGCCTATCTGCAGAAGAGCCCATATGATACTTTACGTCCCCAGAACCACCTGCTTCCTCCGGATTAGCTGGATTTCCCAAAAACTCTGAGATAATTGCCCTGAAAGGTTTATCAAGTACATTATGAAGCACATTTAAACGACCCCTATGGGCCATGCCGATGACCACTTCTTTTAAACCCATCTGACCACCACGCTTGAGAATCTGTTCTAATGCTGGCACAAGTGCTTCACCTCCATCTAACCCAAAGCGTTTTGTACCAATGTATTTTTTATGCAGAAATCTCTCGAAATTTTCAGCTGCCAATAATTTTTCATAGATTGCAACTTTTCCACGCTCAGTAAATTCAGTTCGGTTTCCAATAGCCTCAATACGCTCTTGAATCCAAGCTTTTTGGGCAGGATCTTGAATATGCATAAATTCAACACCTATAGTTCCACAATATGTCGCTTTTAATATCGTTAATATTTCATTTAGGCTTGCTATCTCGAGCCCAAGCACATAATTAATGAAAATAGGCCTGTCATAGTCTTCTGAAGAAAAGCCGTAAGTTTCAGGATCTAATTCTGGGTGTATTTCCTTATCTTGCAAGTTGAGTGGATCCAACTTTGCCAACAAGTGGCCCCTTATCCTATAAGCTCTTATCAACATTATTGCTCTAAGTGAGTCTAATGTTGCAGAACGAACATCCCCTGCAAGAAGATCACGATTTCCTGCAATAGCTTTGGCTACTGCTTTTATCGAAGCGTCTGGGTCACTTGCGCCAATGACCTTACTTCTTGGTTTGCCCCATGATGGAGATTTTTCGTCATATTCATCTGTTGAGAGCTGATCTAAATTGGCAAACCATTCTGCCCAGTCAGGATCTACAGTGTTTGGAAGTTGTTTCCATCTCTGATACATTTCAGCAACAAAGGTAGCGTTTGTCCCTGTTAAAAAGCTATAATCCATTCTAAGCTCCGACTCAAATTTAGCACTAAATAGCGAGTTTAACTAGTAGTTCATCGCAAAACCATGTCACTGGACATTTGTAAAGTGCCTTTCCTCCCCCATGTTTGTATAGTAGTCAATTATATTATCGATGAAACAAAAAACTACTTAAATTTTGAAATAGCATCACTTACGGCTTCTCCAAGAGCTGATGGAGAAGCAGCCATGCTAAAGCCAGCTTCTTCCATTGCGTTAATTTTATCAGATGCTGCTCCGCTTCCACCTGCAACGATTGCCCCAGCATGTCCCATTCGCCTTCCTGGAGGAGCTGTTTGGCCAGCGATGAACCCTGCAATTGGTTTTTTGTTAGAGTGTGCAGAATAAAAAGCGGCGGCTTTTTCTTCAGCATCACCACCAATTTCTCCTATCATTAAAATCGATTCCGTTTGCTCATCTTCTAGAAATAATGACAATGATTCCACGAAGTTTGTCCCATTTATTGGATCTCCGCCAATTCCTATGCACGTTGATTGACCAAGACCAATTGCGCTTGTTTGGGCTACCGCTTCATAAGTTAAAGTGCCAGAACGAGAGACAATTCCGACTTTTCCTGGTTTATGGATATGGCCTGGCATAATCCCTATCTTACACTCACCAGGAGTAATTACGCCCGGACAATTTGGTCCTACTAGCCGGCTTTTGCTTCTGTTAAGTGCTGCTTTTACAGGAACCATATCCAAAATAGGAATCCCCTCTGTTATGCAGATAATAAGCTCTATTTCTGAGTCAATAGCTTCAAGAATTGAATCTGCTGCAAATGGCGGCGGCACATATATCACTGACGCATTAGCTCCAGTTTCCGCGACAGCTTCTGCCACAGTGTCAAACACGGGCAACGCTAGATGCATCTGACCCCCTTTGCCAGGTGTAACTCCGCCAACCATTTTTGTCCCATAAGCTATTGCCTGCTCAGAGTGAAAAGTACCTTGTGAACCTGTAAACCCCTGACAAATCACCCGTGTATCGCGATTAATAAGCACCGACATTGTCTAGTTTCCTTTCACAGCGGCAACAATTTTACTTGCTGCATCAGCTAAGTTATCAGCTGATATTATAGCAAGACCAGACGAACTCAAAATGTCTTTTCCTGCTTTTACGTTTGTTCCTTCAAGACGAACTACAAGAGGCTTTTCTAACCCGATCGCTTTAGCAGCCTGAACCACACCAGTTGCTATAACATCACATCTCATTATACCGCCGAAAATATTTACTAAAATACCCTCAACGTTACTATCTGATAAAATAATTTTAAATGCCTCAGTTACTCGGTCGGCTGTAGCACTTCCACCTACATCAAGAAAATTAGCTGGAGACCCCCCCTCAAGCTGAATAATGTCCATGGTAGCCATTGCAAGACCGGCGCCATTTACCATGCAACCAATATTTCCATCTAACTTAATATAATTTAAATCATACTCTGATGCTTTAACTTCAGCTGGGTCTTCTTCTGACAAGTCTCTCAGCGCTAAAACCTCTTTTTGTCTAAACAAGGCATTATCATCAAACCCCATTTTTGCGTCCAAAGCTAAAAGATCGCCGTCTGTATTAACAACCAACGGATTAATTTCAATCAAACTAGCGTCTTTTGAGCAAAATGCGTCATATAAGTTAGTTGTAAATGATGCAGCTTGCCTAGCAGTATCTCCAGTTAACCGTAATGCTTTTACAATGCGCCTTATATGGTGTGGTTTAATACCTGTCGAAGGCTTAATTGAGAGTGTTAAAATTTTGTTTGGTGTTTTCGCTGCTACAGCTTCAATGTCCATACCGCCCTCAGTTGAGCATATAATGCTTACTTGAGATGTAGCTCTATCAATCAACATTGAAAAATATAACTCGCGGTCTATGTTGCATCCTTCCTCTATAAAAAGACGCTTAACCTCTTTTCCAGCTAGGCCTGTTTGATGGGTTATAAGTGTTTTACCGAGCATTTCTTGAGCTTCACTTCTTACTTCATCAATAGTTTTTACAACTTTAACTCCTCCTGCCTTTCCTCTACCACCAGCATGAATCTGAGCTTTAACAACTTTTACATTACTCTTTAGTTTGCCAGCAGCCTCAACAGCTTCCTCTACGCTAAAAGCTGGATAGCCATCTGGTATCTTCACGCCATATTCTGCAAGTAGTGTCTTAGCCTGATGTTCATGAATGTTCATTTTTTCCTCGATTTTTTATTTACCAGATTGCATTCAAACGACACGTTTTACAATATCATTTAGTGTTTTTACAGCAGAAACAGAATGATTAAACATATTTTTTTCTTCTTCATTAAGCGTGATTTCAATGATCCGCTCAACGCCATTTTTACCGATTATCACTGGAACTCCAACATACATTCCATCAAGACCATATTTACCGTCTACATAAGCTGCACAAGGAAGCAGCCTCTTTTGATCTTTTAAATATGCCTCAGCCATTTCTATTGCTGAAGAAGCCGGTGCATAAAAAGCTGAACCTGTTTTGAGTAGTCCTACTATTTCTGCCCCACCGTCTCGTGTTCTCTGGACAATTTTCTCAATTCTGTCGGTTGTGGACCAGCCCATTTTGATTAAATCAGGGACAGGAATGCCTGCAACTGTTGAATATCTTGTTAGAGGTACCATTGTGTCGCCATGCCCACCTAAGACGAATGCAGTTACATCCTTCACAGAAACGTTAAATTCTTCGGCAAGAAAATGCCTAAACCTAGCTGAGTCAAGTATGCCGGCCATGCCTACTACCCTGTTCACAGGTAGACCTGATGATTGTTGGAGCACACCTACCATTGCATCTAACGGATTTGTAATACAAATTACAAAAGCGTCTGGACAATTATTTTTTATTCCATCTCCCACTGCCATCATAACCTTACTGTTTATGCCAACAAGGTCGTCTCTACTCATACCTGGTTTCCGAGCTACTCCAGCAGTAACAATCACTACATCAGAACCAGCTAATTCAGAATAATCATTTGTCCCTGTTACCGCACAATCAAACCCCTCAACTGGGCTTGACTCCGCTATATCTAGAGCTTTTCCCTGTGGTATTCCTTCAGCAATATCAAAAAGAACAACATCACCTAATTCTTTTATACCAGCTAAGTGAGCTAGTGTTCCACCAATATTACCGGACCCTATTAGTGCTATTTTATTGCGTGCCATTATATACCTCATAAATGAGTTTTGAATAGAAATGTAAAGACATTAATAATACCGAATTGTTGAAATAATAATTTATGTCGCATTGGTAACTAATCTAAAAAACTAAAACAAGTCCAAACATAATAGAAACAGCTCATTATGGTAGATGATATCGTGACATTTGTATCAATCTCGAGAGTGTCCTACTGAACTCAAACTGCCAGTCTTCACCTACATATATTTTTTCTCTTTCAACAGCAGCGCCTACAACAAGAAATCTGCGTCTATCATAAAGTGCATCGACAAGCCACATAAACCTCCGGGCCGCATCTCTTTGATCATCCCCTAAATTAGGAACATCTGACATGATCAACCCTTTAAACCTGTCGGCAATAACCAAAAAATCACCTGCTGCAAGTGCAG
>CACOCY010000018.1 GCA_902625725.1 uncultured SAR116 cluster alpha proteobacterium
AAACCAAAGTTCGGATAAAAAGGTAGGGCGTTCTAGAACGAAGTTTTTTGGGAGTGTCCTAATGACAATTTTAAAATCCGCTGCGTTAGCAGCTTTAACAATTCTAATTCCATCAATCGCATTTGCGGCTGGGGGAAACTTAGAGCCTAACGACCCTGTTGGCATTACCTTTTGGCTAATTTCAATAGCTATGGTTGCCGCCACAGTTTTTTTCCTAATGGAATCTTTACGAGTTTCAGGTAAATGGAGAACATCGCTTATTGTTGGTGGTCTGGTGACTTTAGTTGCTGCAGTGCACTACTTTTACATGAGAGATGTTTGGGTCAGCACAGGTCAGTCACCTACAGTATTTAGATATGTAGACTGGCTGATAACAGTGCCACTTCAAATGATTGAATTTTACCTAATCCTTGCTGCATGTACTGCTGTTGCAATGGGGGTCTTCTGGCGACTTCTAGTTGGTACAGTGATTATGCTTCTCGGAGGCTATTTAGGAGAAGCAGGCTTTATCAATGCTACACTTGGTTTCGTAATCGGTATGGCAGGATGGGCATACATCTTGTACGAGATTTTTGCTGGTGAGGCTGGAAAAGTAGCTGCAGATGAAGCTCCAGAGTCGGTAAAATCTGCATTTAGCTTAATGCGTTGGATTGTTACAATTGGATGGGCTATCTATCCACTCGGATATTTCTTCGGCTACCTAGCCGGTGGTGTTGACGACAATTCACTAAATCTTATCTATAACGTAGCAGACGTTGTTAACAAGATTGGTTTCTGTTTAGCAATTTGGGCAGCAGCCACAAGCGAATCAGAAGCAAAAGCTTAAATAAACTTTCGATAAAGACAGGTTCACTAATGAACCTGTCTTTACTCAGGAGCAGTTGATGCCAGATAGCTACTTCATAGGCGATAAACAATATTCACCATCTAACACTTTTCCGAATGCAGGAACTCCTGAACATAACTTTAATCAATTTCTTACATCCATACTTCCATCGAATAATCACCCTCTAGAAGCTGCCTCTGCTCATCATTTTTCTGCACCAGGAAAACAATTGCGTGCGAAATTGGCACTTAGTGCGGGAGATAAGTTTGGTGCCGATAGCACCTCTTGTATTCATTGGGCTACTGCAGTTGAATTACTTCATAATGCATCTTTAATTCATGATGACATTTGTGATGGTGATTCCATTCGTAGAAATAAAGCATCCGTGTGGTCTAAATATGGTCGAGATATAGCGATTGCTTTAGGAGACTGGATGATTGCAGAGGCGTTTGAACAAGCAGCAAAAGCCTCCCATCTATCAGGCTCTTTTGGGCTTGTGTCCAAACTTTCAACCCACATGAAATCTACTATAGCAGGACAGTCACTCGAATTTGAGCGCACTGAGTATCCAGATATAGATAAATATTTACTGATAAGCGCTGGAAAAACGGCGCCATTATTCGTTGCGGCTATAGACGGAGTCGCAGAAATCGCTGGGAGGATTGATTTAATTGAAACAGTCAGCCCTTATTTTGTTGCAATGGGTGTTTGTTATCAATATGCGAACGACATACAAAATATTCTTGGAACGGATGGTGCCGCCAGCCCTTCCTCTGATTTAAAAAGACGAGCACCAAATGCAGTTATTGTATATTTTCGAAGTGCTCTCAAGCCAGAAAAAAGGGCTCAATTTGACTCGTGGTTAGCTGGAAAATCACAAACTAAAGCTAATTATTGGCAAAAGAAACTGATAAAATCTGGCGCTATTTTAACAGCTGCCGAAGAGATGAATAAATTACTCACAGAGGCAGAAGGAGTTTCTGGCACCCTCCCAAAAGAATGTATCAGGGTAATTTCTCCCATACAAAGGCAACTCAACCATGTTTGCAAACAAGTCGGTTCTGCTTGCCCATAAAACTTTCCAATAACATTTATAAAACGTATAAGCTAACGAAAGTATTTAATTTATGATTGCTGGCATGACTTATGAAATCTATAATTAGATTAATATAAGAAGTATTAAAGTAAAATGGTGCAATTTTAATATGAAACGTTCTTTAGTAATCGGAGCAGGGCTTGGAGGAATAGCAGCCGCGTTAAGACTTCGTGCGAAAGGAAATGAGGTCGAGTTATTAGAGCGTTTACCCTCTCCAGGAGGAAGGGCTCAGGTTTTTGAGAGAGGTGGATTTAGACACGATGCTGGACCGACAGTCATTACTGCCCCGTTTTTATTTGACGAGCTTTTTAGCTTATTTGGGGAGAGGCGAGAAAAATATCTAGAATTTAGACCTTTGGATTTATGGTATCGTTTTTATTTTGATTCAACTGGTGACACGTTTGATTATACAGCTAGTATTGAAAAAACTAAAGAAGAGATCGCTCGTTTCAGACCGGAAGATGCCGATGGATATGAAAGGCTTCTGCAAACATCAAAAGCTATTTTTGATGTTGGTTTTACGAAATTAGCTGATAAACCTTTCATAAAATTTAGCTCAATGCTTGCACAAATACCCCCTCTCTTAAAACTAAAAAGTTATCTTTCGGTAGCTCAACTAGTTAATAGCCATTTAAAACACCCACTAATCCGTCAGGCTTTTTCAATCCATCCTCTATTGGTAGGCGGTAATCCTTTTGATACAACATCAATCTATGCACTTATTCACTATTTAGAGAGAGAATGGGGTGTATTTTTCTGTATGGGCGGTACTGGCAAACTAATAAAAGAGCTAGAGTCTTTGATGATAAGACAGAATATTACCCTCCGTTACAATACAGATGTTGAACAAATTTTAGTAAAAGATGGTCGCTCTACAGGCGTACTAACTAGTTCTGGAGAAGTGATTTATTCTGACAGGATAGTTTGCAACGCAGATTCACCAGCGGTATACGATGAATTATTATCAGCACAGCGAAAACGAAGAAAGAGAGTTATCCCAGATAAATTAACAAAATATTCTATGGGGCTTTACGTTTTATTTTTCGGTACCCGAAAAAAGTACGACACAATTGCACATCACACAATTTGGATGGGAAAGCGCTACCGCAGGCTTCTTTCTGATATATTTAATGCAAAAATACTAACAGATGACTTTTCTTTATATCTTCATAGACCAACGGCAACAGACCCGTCTTTTGCACCAAATGGTTGCGATAGCTTTTATGTATTATGCCCCGTACCTAACCTACAAGGAAACGTAAATTGGGATGTTCAAGGACCCGCTTTGCAAGAAAGAATTATAACTGCTCTTGATAGAACTATAATGCCAGAATTAAAGAAAACGATCACAGAGCCCTTTTGGATGAGCCCTCGCGAATTTAAAACCCACTATCGTGCAAAGCATGGTGCTGGCTTTTCAATAGCACCCATTTTTGCACAATCAGCTTGGTTCAGATATCACAATAAGGATCCTCATATTGATAATCTTTTTCTTACAGGCGCTGGAACACACCCAGGAGCAGGAATGCCAGGCGTTCTTTGTTCTGCCAAAGTCGTTGAAAATCTAATTGCAGAACAGACGGTAAAACAGACCTAATATTTTTTTTGGACTATTTCACAAAAGGAGTAATTCCAAACGTGCTCTCTAAAATTGTTAACCCCAAACCAAAGAAAGAAGCAGAAGCAAAGAATATTCTAAAAAAAAATGGGAAAAGCTTCTACTGGGCCTCGCGATTTCTTGGCCATAAAATGTCACAAAATGCAGCAACTTTATATGCTTTCTGCCGCGTGCTTGATGATTTTGCAGATGGGGATATTGAAGCTGGGCCAATCAGGCTTAGTCACATGCAAAAAAAATTAAGGGGAGAAACTAAACTTTCGGATCCTCTATTGGAAGAGTTTCTTCCATTTTTTAGACGGATGAAGCTTCCAGAAAAAGCCCTAAGTGATCTAATTGACGGGCTTCTTATGGACCAAAAAGATGTTAGGATTCATAATGAAGCTGAGTTAATTCAATATAGCTATCATGTTGCCGGAACAGTTGGGTGGATGATGTGTTTTGTACTTGAATGCCAGAGCGAAAAAGCATTTGCTTTTGCTCTTGATCTTGGCATTGCCATGCAACTCACAAATATAGCGAGAGATGTATATGAGGATGCTTGCATGGGACGGCGCTATTTGCCATCAGATTGGGTAAATAATATATCTCCTTTTGAAATTTTAAAGGCTGCAAAAGACCCAAACTCAAAAAATACTAAATTAATTAAATTGGCAATTCTTAAATTACTAGACCTTGCTGAGCTATATTACCAAAGTGGAATAAAAGGATTGGTTTTCCTGCCATGGAAAGCACATTTAGCAATTGGAATTGCAGCCTATGTTTACCGCCAAATAGGGCTTCAGCTAAAAGCAAACCAAGTTAACTGGGAAAATGGACGCACAATAACTTCAAGATTTGCTAAAATGAAATCCAGCTGCGCTGCTCTTACTCTTTTATTTTCAAGATTAAGAAATTTACCTGAACATAACATTAACATGCATCAACACCTCACTGAAAAGTTTACTTTGTAATGAAAAAAAAAACGGATAACGCAAACAAAAAAACCATCGCGATAGTGGGTGGTGGTTGTGCTGGCTGGTCTCTCGCGGCAAGGGCTGAACAATTATCTGCACAAAGCGTAACTCTTTACCTTAAGGAAGAAGCGCGCCCGTCCCATAGTTGGGGCTTTTGGCAGATGCCTTGGCTTTCTGATGCTATACTAAATAAAAAAGCAAAGTGGCATAATTGGCAAGTTATAACAGAAGAAGGAACTGTGAATCATCATAGCTTTACCCACGCTTATTATAGCCTTAAAAGTGAAGATTGGTTTAATTGGTGTCAACATAAATTCCAACTTGCAAATACAAAAAAGCAAATTATTAAATTACCTGTCACTAGCACTGAAAGAAATCGAATAATTACATCTCAACATAAAAAGGCATTTGATTATATTTATGATTCTCGACCTCCAAAGGCTGAAAAAAATACTCTTCTTCAACATTTCAAGGGTATCGAAATAAAAACTTTAAACCCGGTCTTCAATTCTGGAGTTGCTACTCTAATGGACTTCAGAGTATCTCAAGAAAATGGCATCCATTTCATGTATGTACTTTGTTATGATGCTTTCACAGCACTTGTGGAATCAACTTTCTTTGGCCCCTCGCCTCACCAAGAAGAAATATATGATACAGCCATAAACGATTATCTTAAGCGTTATTATAATTTAGATAAATTTGAAATAATTAATAGCGAAATAGGGATAATACCAATGGGAGAGGTTAAACCGTTTGATTGCAATCCTTTTTTGTACAAAATTGGCAGTAATGGAGGTGCAATTAGACCCTCATCTGGATACGCATTTAGTTTTATCCAAAAACAAATCATACATTTTCTTAACAAACAAACAAAACCCCTTACTCCACATACCAAATTCGATTTATGGATGGACAAAGTATTTTTAGAAGTTCTCAAGTCAAATCCAAAAATAGCACCTAGCCTTTTTTTCAATCTTGCAAAAGCACTAAATGGAGACTCGTTTGCTCGATTTTTAAGTGGTGAGGGTAAGATTTGGGATTACATTTTAGTGATAAGCTCCATGCCGAAATGGCTATTTCTAAAATATGCCTTTAAGGTTATTATAAAAAAAGAAAAGGACAGCTAAATGAGCTTAACAGCGATTGATTGGTTTGCGTTAGCATTAGTGGTAGTCATAGGGTTGCCACATGGAGCTTTTGACGCTGCTATTTCGCTATCAATGATCTCTTCTAATAAAAAGATTGCTAGATTAACGGGCATATTGTTATCTTATCTTTTGCTAGCAGTGCTAGTTGTTTTGATATGGAAGCAATTCCCAGAACTTTCTCTTCTGATATTTCTCATTATAAGCGTTATCCATTTTGGTATGGCAGATTTTAGTGCGTATCCAACTAGACTCAAATGGCCACATATAATTGCTCATGGCGGTATTGTGGCTATCTGGTTACCCATAGTCAAAAAAAAGGAAGTGGTGGAGCTTTTCTCTACTTTGACAGATGGCGTAGCTCCTCTTTTATGGAAAAGTTTAGCAATACTTATTCTATTTTGGTTTATTGCAGGATTTCTTCATTTATACGATACTTTTCGGTCTAAACACTATTTTATTACCTTTGAGTTTATAGCTTTAATCATACTAGCTTATTTTGCACCTCCACTTCTGACTTTTGCAGTATACTTTTGCTTTATTCACAGCAGACGACATTTTACTTTTGTTTGGGAGAAACTTCAGCCTATGGGCACAAAAAAAATGATGATAATAAGTGCTGTTGTTCTTTCTGTTAGTAGCTGGTTATTGGGCTGTTGCTTTTACTGGTATTTAAATTTGAATATGACAACTAGCGATGCCGCTCTACAAACCATTTTTATTGGTCTTGCTGCTTTAACAGTACCACATATGATGCTCATTGACTTAGTATTTAGACCCTATTCAGATAAATATAATAACAAAAATTGAATTAAGTGCCATGATTAATCCAACTGAAAAGGACCTGATTTCCGCCAATCGTAAAGACATTCATATTGACCTCGCTAAGTCTGAAGTCTCTCGTCCTTCCGTTGCTCACCCTCTCGATTTGATTTCCCTTCCTCATAATGCGCTTCCAGAAATGAATTTTGAAGAAATTGAAACCTCATGTAAATTCTTAGGTAAGAGATTATCTTTTCCATTCATGATAACAGGCATGACCGGTGGCACCAAACGTGGCGACAAACTGAATGCTGCATTCGCTAAGGTAGCTAATCAGAGCGGAGTCGCACTAGGCCTAGGAAGTCAACGCACTAGCATTGCACATGGCAGAAGTCAGAAAAAAATACGTAAATTAGCACCTAATATTCCTTTAATAGGCAATATTGGAGGTATTCAGCTAGCGCAAGAAAATGGCCTAGACCTCGCTAGAGCTGCAATAGATGATCTGGAAGCAGATGCACTCGCCATTCATTTGAACCCGCTTCAGGAATTAATTCAAATAGAAGGAGAGCGAAACTGGTGCGGCGTGCTTAATGCAATTGAGGGTGCCGTTAAAATGTTGCCATGTCCGATCATTGTTAAAGAGGTAGGCGCAGGTATTAGCTTAGCTGTCGCACAAAAATTACAAAATGTTGGGGTGCATTATATTGATGTTGCCTGTGTCGCTGGCACAAATTGGGCGAGAATAGAGGCTGCACGTCTTCCAAGCAAGCAACGTGATATCTATACACCATTCCTTGATTGGGGGCATATAATTACTGATATACTTCCTGAAATGCGTCAATCACTTAAAAATGTCACAATAATTGGTTCTGGGGGATTACGCGATGGTCTTGATTTAGCCAAACTTTTGTGGCTTGGATGCCACATCGGCGGTGGCGCTTCCATAATCTTAAATTCTTTGGAAACTAAAACATTAGAAATTCGTGAAGAGCAACTTTTAAATTCTTTAGAAACTATTAAACAACAACTTTCAATCGCGCTTTTTCTAACGGGAATGAAAATGTCTGATTTTATTAATAACTTCCCCACAAAGCCATAAAAACCAATCTTTTTTTTATTCAAATAAAAAAATTATATGCTTGCAAAAACGTTCAATATCTACAAATGTATATATAAGACTTAAACAAGTCTTCCCCCAGACTGGAGGTCTCGGTTTTCCTACTTTCCGAGATCTCCAACTTTTTATAATTGTAATCATTATATTTTTTTTAACATCTGTTAGAATACAATTAGCGATTTCACATTGTAGGATTATAATTTTGTTAATCTAGGTAGCAACTAATGATGATTAACTCAACCATACTTAAATTTAAATAATAGTGAAAAAAGGCTCATGTTGTGTTATATTTTGAAATTTAGTATTAGAAGGATTTAAATGAGCTTTGACTAAAGAAATCAAAATGCTATTTTCTCAAAATTGAATATTCTGCCGGTTAAGATTAAAACTATGATTTTTTATCTCTCGAAAAAACTTGAACGTATTAGAAAAGGAGTTTTTTATTTTGACAGATAACTTAATGTCAAAATATCCAAGAATTCAGGATTTAGAGCCAGTTGCCTCTAAGAAAATTCCTCCCTTTATACATGCATATCTTGAAGCTGGTACAGGAAGTGGCAATACCATGGCTCGAAATCGTAGAGCCCTAGATGAAATTACATTCACTCCTGAATTAATGCATGGCAGATTTGAACCTGATCTGCAAACAAATTTGCTTGGTCAAGAGTACGCTATGCCCTTTGGTGTAGCTCCCATTGGACTATCTTCGTTAATTTGGCCATCATCGGAACAAAATCTAGCAGCAATGGCAGCAAGGTTAAATATTCCATACACTCTTAGCACAGTGGCTGGCGCAAGCATTGAAGATATTGGTAAACAAAGTAATGGATTAGGGTGGTTTCAACTTTACCCCCCTCACAATCGTGAAATTATGAATTCTTTGTTGAACAGAGCGGAAAATGCAGGTATGCGCGTTCTAGTAGTTACAGGCGATGTGCCAAGCCCCAGCCGAAGAGAAGATATGAGGAAAGCTGGAGCACCTATTGGTTCTAGAAATTCAACTAAAATAACATCTAAAATATTTTTTCAAATCTTGCGACATCCAGGCTGGGCCCTTGCTTCACTTAAATTAAAAGGTAAACTTCGTTTTAAAAATATGGAACCGTATGCTCCTAAAAATTCTTCAAAGCCAATATCTACATTTATTGGAGAGCAATTAAACGGGTCTTTAACCTGGGACTATTTATCAGAGATTAGAAGTTGTTGGAAAGGTAAAATTCTTTTGAAGGGCGTTTTGCGAGCGTCGGATGCAATAAAAGCGGTGGAAGTAGGTGTTGATGGAATAGTAGTTTCAAATCACGGTGGCAGACAATTTGATGGCAATCCCGCTTCTATCTCTGTTTTGCCCTCCGTGCGTCAAGCAGTAGGGGCTAAATTTCCACTTGTATTTGATAGTGGCATTCGCTCCGGTCTTGATATTTTAAGGGCTTTAGCATTGGGAGCAAACTTTGTTTTAGTCGGTAGACCATTTTTATACGGAATAGCTGCGATTGGTGCAGAGGGGGGGGATCATGTCGCAAAAATACTTAAAGAGGAGATTAGCAATGCGCTTGTTCAAATTGGTGCAAAGAATATACCTGAATTACGGCAACGTCTAAACTTGTAAATTTACACTCTCTTGCGCTTTAATGGTACTTTTCCACCCTCCACTTTTCTGAGTATCTTATTCTTTCTGTTTCGGCTTTTTTTGGTCTTGTCATTTAGTTCGCCTTTTATATTTTTATTCCTGCTTTTGGTATTTCCATCTAACTTGAGTGTTTTAGATGACTTTTTTTGCACTTCTTGACCTTGAGGTTCAAACTTCTTAACGCCCTCTGATTTTTGGTGTCTGTTAGTTTTTATAAAATCAGATTTAGCCCTTCCAAACTGAGGGTTTTTTGATTTTTGCTTATTATCTTTTTCCTTCTTTAATCTAAAACTTTGTTTTGTGTTTTGACGAGACCTTACTTCCGACTTAACTCCCCGCCTAGAGGATAAAAATTTACGTTCCCGAACTGTGGGAATGCGCTCTGGTGCGGTTAGCAGTTCCTTTATTTCAATCTTTCCCTCAATTAAATTATCAGGCTTTAATTCAGTAATTAATTGTTGAACACCATTTGAGGCAATCTCAATAAATGTGGTTGAATTATGAATCTGAATATCGCCGATTAGTGACTTATCCATATTTCCTATCCGGCATAACATAGCAACGAGCCATCTTGGCTCTGCATTATCTCTATGGCCTATCGATAACTCAAACCAAGTTGAATTAGAAAAATCCGCTGGACCCGCTGTGTTAATGCTAGAAAGTTCTTCTGGCGCTGATTTACCCGCCATCTGACTACGAACAAATGCTGATGCGATTGTTTCTGGAGAGTATTTTTTTATTATTCTCTGGATTATATCGACTTCTGCTTCATCTATAGGAGCATTTAAGAATTCTGATTTTAATATCTTTATTCTGTCCTGTTCAATTATCTGTTCCGCAGATGGGGGCCCAACCCAACTTGGCTCTATACCATTATTTCGAAACATTCTCTCTACTCTTTTAAAATTTCTGTTGGGAATCAATATAATAGACGTGCCCTTTCGTCCTGCACGACCTGTTCGGCCAGACCTATGTAACATTACCTCATCACTTTGAGGCAAGTCGGCATGAATAACTAAATCAAGATTTGGTAAATCAATTCCTCTAGCCGCAACATCCGTCGCGACACACACCTCCGCCCTTCCAACTCGCATTGATTGAAGTGCAAAATTTCGGTCTTTCTGAGAGAGTTCTCCAGATAAGGCAACAACCGAAATTCCACGATTACTCAATCTTGAGGCCAAATGTGTAACAGCAGCCCTAGTATTACAAAATATAATTGTGCCACTTACGTCATAGTATCTGAGCAGATTAATGATAGCTTTTTCTCTATCAGAAGGGTGAATTTTTATAGCATGATAGGTGATATCCAAATGTTGTTGTTTTGAAGAGGAAACCGAAATGCGAATGGCTTCTTTCTGATAGGTGCGAGCTAATTTAGCAATCTGCGCAGGAACTGTTGCAGAAAATAACAATGTTCTTCGACTCACAGGCGCCTTTTCTAGAATAAAAGTTAAATCTTCACGAAATCCCATATCAAGCATTTCATCAGCTTCATCAAGTACAACCGCTTTTATATCTGATAAACACAATGCTCCACGTTCAACGTGATCCCGCAACCTACCAGGGGTTCCAACGACAATATGAGCTCCACTTTCCAACATTCTTCTCTCAGCCCTTGGATCCATCCCTCCAACGCAAGAAGCGAATTGAGCCTTTACTCTAGCATAAAGCCACTCAAGCTCTTTTCTAACCTGCAAAGCGAGCTCTCTTGTTGGCGCAATTATTAGAGCGTTAGGCAGCCTTGGAGAATTAAATTCCTTTTTTTCAGCTAATAACGTATTTGCGATAGATATGCCAAAGGCGAGCGTTTTGCCAGAACCGGTTTGAGCAGATACAAGAAGATCAGCATCAGCCTTTTCGATTTTAAGAACAGCCTCTTGCACAGGAGTCATTTTTTCATAGGATCGTGCTGCCATGGCCTCTGCAAGGCCAGAATGAATTTTATTCTTATTTGACATACGGATTTCCCTCGAACTGGGAGAATAACATCTCACGCTATGCTATTTTTACAAAACCTATTTTCCAAAAAATTCACTAATAATTCAGCTAGGGAATGAAACAATACTCGTTGAATACGCCTTGTAGCTCTGGCTGTCAAAGATTTTTCATAAACAGCAATAATCCCTCTTAGTTTATTCCCAATGTGCCGAATTCTCTCTTAACTAAAAATTTTTGTCTAAATAAACAAAAAATAAATCTCAAAAATTTTTAATATTTCACTTCTACCAAATATTGATGCAAGCTAAAAATATAATAAAAAATTGAAAAGCCAACTTGTTTATTTTACGAGAAAAAAATGACTGAATTCATCGAGAAGTTACGGTTTAATGCGGATGGTTTAATCCCAGCAATAGCACAACAATGGGATAGTGGTGAGGTATTAATGATGGCCTGGATGTCAAAAAAGACTTTGCTTAAATCATTAAAACAAAAAAAAGCAATCTATTATTCCCGTTCAAGGCAATCGGAGTGGCGCAAAGGCGATACTTCTGGAAATACTCAAATTATTAGAGAGATTCGTCTAGATTGTGATAAAGACTGCATTTTGCTTCTGGTAGACCAAACGGGTGCTGCCTGTCATGAAAATACCAGAAGTTGTTTTACAAAACTGCTATCTGAAACGGGTATTATTGATAATGCCAAAACAGCCTACCCGACCTTAAGGATTTCAAAAGAAATTTAGTCTATCTTATTTGGTTCATGTAATAGCCAGTTCTCTGCAGCTCTTTTGTCAGTTTCGCGCTCTGTAATCCAAACCACACCCTCTTTTGTTTCCTCAGCTTTCCAAAATGGAGCGTCAGTTTTTAAAAAATCCATGACATATTGGCATCCATCAAAAGCGTCATGTCGATGTGCTGATGCGCATCCTACAAACACAATGATTTCTGCTGGTTCAAGTTTTCCTACGCGATGTATTATTGTTATTGACTCAAGTGACCATTTTTTCATTGCTTTACAAGCAATATCATCAAGAGCTTTTTCTGACATACCTGGATAATGTTCAAGTGTGAGAGATACAAGGGAACTATCTTGTGAGGCATCTCTTACCGTGCCCAAAAATGTGGTGATTGCTCCAACCGACCTAGAGCGCATCATTTGAATTTCTGCCGTAACGTCTAGTTCTTCTTGCTGAATAGATACCCTAATCAACTTAGCCCCCTGTTACTGGCGGAAAAAAGGCGACCTCATCTGTATCTTTAACCTTAGAGTCATTAGCAACAAATTGATGGTTTATTGCTGCTCGGATAACGTTTAGATCTTCAAAAGCAAGAGCATGGCCATCCGATTGCTTTTTTAAATAATGCGCAAGTTGCTCGATTGTTTTAACAGATTTTGGGCAAGATATATTTTCATAAGAATATCCGACGTAGTCTCTCACCCATGCAAAATAATAAATTTTCATAAGCACCTTTCCATAAAGGGGAGAAAATAAAGCACCATTCCTGGCTCAACTCCCAAATTTTCAATTGGAATTTCTACCAGACCATCAGCTCCTGTCAGAGAAGAAATGACACCAGCGCCTTTTCTACCGTGCAAATCAATGTATGTTTTACCATCTTCGCTTTCCACAAGCTTAGCTCTTAAATACTCTGCCCTATTTATAGATTTAGTATGACTAAATAATACGGGGAGAGCAATACGAAGCGGGGTTCTAAATGACCCACTCTGCAAGTAATTTAGCAAGGGAGCAACAATTAAACGATAACATACAAAAGCTGCTACTGGATTTCCTGGCAGGCAGACCACAAGCTGATTTTTTCTTCTTGCAACAGCCATAGGTCTGCCAGGCTTCATCGCAATACGCCAAAAAATAACTTTAAAACCTAAAGAGGCTAGAACATCTTGGGTATGATCCTCAATTCCTTGCGATACACCGCCCGTAGAAATAACAACATTATTCTCTACGAGTGCTCTTTTATATGCTTCCCGCAACGAATCTTTATCATCAATAATTATACCATAATCATGGCATAAATGATTATCTCTGGTGACCATTGCTTGGAGCATTGGCCTATTAGTATCGTAAATTTGGCCTTTCTGAAGCTTTGAAAGACTTTGTGTAGTGAACGCGTCTATCACTTCATCACCAGTAGATAAAACTCCTACTGCTAATTCAAAATAGCAGGATATTTTTGATTTCCCTACTGCTGATAATTGACCAATATCTGCGGCAGTAATTCTTTGGCCATCTCTAATTATTTTTTCACCCTTTATTAGATTTTCCCCGGCCATTCGGATGTTTAGTCCCTGTTTAGGAGGAGTCAAAATTTTAACTCTACTTTTATCTTCAATACAGCAATTTTCCTGCATAACAACACAGTCCAGTCCTGCTGGCACAATCGCACCAGTGAAGATAGCAACTGCTTGTCCTGGCAGTAACTCTCCGTCGTAAGGGTGCCCCGCCCTAATCTCAGCCACTACCTCATATATATGATCAGGATGAGTGTTAACCCAATCAAAGTGAAAAGCAAATCCGTCTACCGCCGCGTTTCGGCTTGCTGGAATCGAAAAAGGGCTGTAAATGTGTTCTGCACAAATCCGACCTAATGCAGAATTCAAACTAATGTCCTCTCGACTTTCCATAGGGGTTATGGTTTGCTGTAACGAGCTTGCAACTTCAGATATTGATTTTGCATTTTCTATCATTACTAAAATAAAAAATCCTAAAAATTGATGTGTGCCAAAGAAATAATGAAATTAGCGATTTTCTTTATTTCATTCATTTTAAATTTCGGTATTGAAAGATAAAGTATCTCATCATCTGTTACCATCGCCAATATCGTTTTATCTTGTGAAAAAAACAAAGGCGTTTGGTTCGACACTTGCCAAACCTCTAATTTGGGAACGAACTCCTTTTAAAAGCCTTCTACAAGAACAAGTCTTGTGGGCTCAACGCGAGACAAAAGCGTTCCCAAACCTGGCTCCCCTTTATTTTCATTTTCAACAAAATGAGCCGAGCGTGTACTTAAGGATATCAATACCGGACGCGAACCAGCAACACGAAAACGATAGCTATCTTGGCCTTTATGGTCCGCTTCAAATTGATGATGAGCATGTTTTACCACAGCTGTTTCAATTTTTTTTGATTAAAATAACGAATTAATTTCTCAACAATAGTTATTTTTCCAGAACCTGAATAGCCAGCAAAACCAAAAATAGCGCCATGTCCAGTCATTCTAGATAGTGACAACATATTGTCTAGAAAGACACTATTCATATGGCCTATCCTCCAGTAACACTCATATGTCTTGAAACTGCTTGATTGGATGCACCTCTCTCAATCATGAAATCGTGCCCCAGAGGTTTTCGACTTATCGCCTCTATAATTGCAGCCTTTAAAGCGTCTTTCCCGCCAGAGCGCAATGCCAGAGCAAGGTTTGCATTTTCGTCCTGTCCAAGACATAAATATAATTGACCTGTGCAAGTCATTCTAACACGATTACAACTCTCACAAAAATTGTGTGTTAATGGAGTTATGAATCCAAGACGCTGTCCTGTTTCAGCAACTTCAAAATACCTTGCTGGTCCTGGTGTTTGATGCCTACTTTCAATTAAATTAAATTGCTTCAATAAATTTTGTTGTATCTCGCTAACAGAGATATATTGGTCCAATCTGTTTTCGCTTCCAATATCGCCCATTGGCATAACCTCTATTATCGTCATATCAAAATCATGTTCACCTGCCCATTTCAGAATCGAAGCAAGCTCATTATCATTAATACCTCTGAGAGCAACCGTATTTAGTTTGATTTTTAAACCAGCTTTTTTTGCGGCAAATAAACCTTTCAAAACAACATCAAGTTTTCCCCATCTAGTAATCTGCATGAATTTTTCTGCTTCTAATGTATCAATTGACACGTTTATACGCCTCACTCCTGCTTCAAATAAGTGGTCTGAAAATTTGTAAAGCTGACTTCCATTGGTGGTTATTGTGATCTCCTCTAGATTCCCTGATTTTACATGCGCTCCAAGATGTTTAATCAGGTAGATGATATCTCGTCTTACGAGAGGCTCTCCTCCGGTAAGACGTATTTTTTTAGTACCAAGTTCGATAAAGCTATCACATACAACCATTATTTCTTCTAGGGTTAATAGCTCTTTTTTTGGTAAAAAAGTCATTTGCTCCGACATACAATAAACGCATCTAAAATCACATCTATCTGTAACCGATATTCGAACATAATCCACAATACGGCCAAACGGATCTTTAAGTTCATTTTGTTGCATCTGAATGTACCGCTAGCTCACAATTCATTA
>CACOCY010000019.1 GCA_902625725.1 uncultured SAR116 cluster alpha proteobacterium
GCTACTGTTACATCTACTCCCCATTCGTCATGCTGGTAGTCTATGGAAGCAAGAGAAGAAATTGTATCGACCATGAGCAACGCTGGATGATTGATATCATCCATAACATTGCGGATCTCGGCAATAGGAGAGGTGCATCCGGTTGAGGTCTCATTATGTACAACGCACACTGCTTTTATCTTGTGTGTGGAATCCGCAGAAAGGCGCTCAGCAAGTTTTTCAGGGTTTGCCCCACTACGCCAGTCTGTTTCTAGAAACTCTGTCATAATATTAAGTTTGTTTGCCATTTTTTGCCAGAGGCTCGCGAAGTGACCTGTTTCAACCATCAATACACGGTCGCCGCTTTGCAACGTATTCACTAGCGCAGCCTCCCATGCTCCAGTTCCAGAGGCTGGAAATATCACAACATTAGAGTCAGTTTTGAAAATTGTTTTAATGCCATTGAGACACCTTTGAGTTAGTGCTGCAAATTCGGGTCCCCTGTGGTCGATTGTTGGCCGGTCCATGGCTCGGAGCACTCGGTCCGGAACATTAGTTGGACCAGGTATTTGAAGAAAATGACGACCTGTTTGGAATTGGTTGAGTGACACAAAGATCTCCTAAGTTTTTTTAATATCTTATAAGATGAAATAAACTGGGATTGAAAAAAACAATACGAGGAGTATCTTAAATCTAGAATTTCGATTTGTATATCTTAAAGACGGGTTTTTTTATATGGCAGATGGCAGTTTACCCATTCAGCTAAATGAATTAGAAAATATAATTGAGGGAGATTTCCTCGATAGTCAATTTGAAAGGGGTAGATACGCCACTGATGCTTCAATTTATCAAATGATGCCTCATGCGGTGGTATTGCCAAAAACACAAGCTGATGTTGAAAATATTATATCGTTTTGTCGTAGAACTGGAACACCCATCCTCCCACGCGGAGGCGGAACATCACAATGTGGCCAAACAGTAAATCACGCAATAGTTGTTGATAATACCAAATATTTAAATAATTTAATTTCTGTCAATCTGGATGAAAATAGCTGTATTGTTGAACCTGGGATCGTACTAGACGATTTAAATAGGCAGCTAAGACCTTATGGACTTTGGTTTCCAGTTGACGTTTCCACATCAAGTAGAGCTACAATCGGGGGTATGACAGCCAATAATAGTTGCGGCGGACGTTCCATCCGGTATGGTATTATGAGAGATAATGTATTATCGATAGATGGTATTCTTGCAGATGGAACAAAAGTTACATTTGGTCCCGAGAGTGAAAGTAAAATGCCCGATGAAATGCGGGAATATCTTCTGAATCTAGGAAAAAATAATAGTAATCTGATTGATGAACGTTTTCCAAAAGTGCTTCGCCGGGTAGGCGGTTATAATCTAGATGCCTTGGTGCCGGATGCCATGTCAGCAAGGCCTGAAGGAAGACAGGGTGATGGCATAAATTTTGCCCACTTACTTCTAGGGTCTGAAGGTACTCTCTCATATTTTACGAATATTAAACTTAAATTGTCACCATTGCCGGCGCAAAAGCTTATGGGTATTTGTCATTTCCCAAGCTTTTATAAAGCAATGGATGCAACACAGCATTTGATTAAATTAGAGCCAGTAGCCGTGGAGTTAGTTGATGACACCATGCTATCTTTGGCACGCTCTATATCTATATTTCAACCTATTATAAGTGAAGTAGTTGTTGGTGATCCTATGGCATTGCTAATTGTCGAATTCGCAGAAGATGAAAGGAACGAAAATCTTAAACGTTTAGAAAAGCTTGAAGGCATGATGAGAGACCTTGGTTTTGGATGGGATAAACCAGAGGAATGGCGAGGTGGTGTCGTCCGCGTAGAGGATGTGCGGCAACAGTCGCGTGTATCAGAAATGCGAAAGTCGGGCCTTAATATTATGATGTCAATGAAGCAAGAAGCAAAGCCAGTTTCCTTTGTAGAAGATTGTGCCGTCGAGCTTGAGTATCTTGCAGAATATACGGATAGATTAACAAAAATATTTCAAAAATATGATACTGTTGGAACATGGTATGCTCATGCATCTGTCGGATGTCTTCACGTACGTCCTGTACTTAGTATGAAGAAAAAGGGTGATGTTGAGGCCATGCGTGCCATTGCTGAAGAAGCATTTGAGCTTGTAAAGCAATTTGGTGGGTCTCATTCAGGTGAGCATGGAGATGGCATTTTGAGATCTGAATTTAATGAGACAATGTTCGGCTCTGAGATGGTACAGTTGTTTGCGGAAGTTAAGCATTTTTTTGATCCGTTAGAGATTTTTAATCCAAATAAAATTGTTGATGCACCAAAAATGGATGAGCGCACACTATTCCGATTTGCGCCTGGATACCAGGCAGATGATTTGCCAATGATATTTGACTGGTCAGCATGGCCTGGAAAATCGGGTGGTCTTCAGGGCGCAATAGAAATGTGTAATAATAATGGTGCTTGCCGAAAACTAGAAGGCGGTGTCATGTGCCCTTCCTTTCGGGTTACAAAGGAAGAGAGGGATTCAACAAGGGGTAGGGCAAATAGTTTGCGTTTAGCATTATCTGGCCAGTTAGGTCCAGAGGCTCTTATCAGTAATGATATGGAGGAAACCCTAAAATATTGCGTGTCCTGCAAGGCCTGCAAGCGAGAATGCCCAACTTCTGTAGATATGGCTAAAATGAAGTTGGAGGTAACAGCCTTACGTTCTGCAGCCAAAGGCGTATCCTTGAAAGATAAACTAATCGCATTTCTACCAGATTACGCTCCCATTGCATCTAAATTATCCTTTTTCATGAATCTTCGAAATAAACTGGCTCCGCTGGCATATGTCATTGAGAAGACGATTGGTTTTACGTCGAGACGTGACATGCCTACCTGGCGCTTAGACTATTTTAAAGATAAGGAAATTCTGCAAAATTTGCCTAAACAGGAAGACTCCAATGATAGCAAAGCAGTTATTTTGTTTGTGGACACTTTTAACCGATATTTTGACCCAGAAATCATAAGAGATGCAACCGATGTTTTAGTGACTGCTGGATATCAGGTATTTATTCCAAAAACCCCAAGAAATAAACCACTATGTTGTGGAAGAACTTATCTATCTAGTGGACTCATAAAACAAGCAAAACAAAAAGCCCAAACACTTGTTTCAATATTAGCACCTTTCGCAGAGCAGCAAATTCCTATTGTTGGATTAGAGCCTTCTTGCTTGCTTGCACTTAGAGACGAGGTTCCGTCGTTGTTGCCAACAAAGCAGGCAAAACAAATAGCTAAAATGGCAGTTACCTTCGAGGAATTATTAGCCAAAGATAAGCCAAAAATGAGGCTTGTAAATAATGGAAAAGCATATTTACATGGTCATTGTCATCAGAAAGCCTTCGATGCAGTTAAGCCGATAGAGGAGGTTTTATCAATGATTGAAGGCTTAGAAGTCGAGACCATTGATAGTAGTTGCTGTGGAATGGCAGGTGCCTTTGGATATGACGCTTCAACTTATGATGTGTCAATGCTTATGGCAGAGGAAAATCTATTGCCTAAGGTAAGAGAAAGCAATAACAACGACATTATTGTTGCTGATGGGACATCCTGTAGATGCCAAATTGAACATGGTACCTCCCGAAAAGCTCTGCATGTTGCACAATTACTCAAGAAATCCCTATCAATAAACAGGTCTGTTCAATAAAAAAGGTTATTTAATTTGCTTTAACTTTTGCCAGATTCTGTGAGGAGTTGCTGGCATTTGAACAGTATTTGCTCCTACAGAATTTAGAGCATGTTGAATGGCGCTCAATGTAGCAGCGAGCGCACCAACAGTTCCAGACTCCCCAACACCTTTAGCACCAAGGGGATTGATTTTGGTTTTGATTGGATGTGTCTTAATTCTGAAATTCGGAAAGTCTGAAGCAATTGGCATTTGATAATCCATGAAAGAACCAGTCGATAATTGACCTGTCTCGTCATAAATAAGGGACTCACCTAATGCCTGACTAATGCCCTGTACAATACCACCAAGAATTTGACCCTCTATCAAAGCAGGATATAAAGCAGTACCCACATCTTCGACTGCGACATAGTCTAAAATAAAACACTTGCCAGTAGTTGTATCAATTTCTACTTCGCAAATATGACACCCGTTAGGGTAAGTCGGTGCAGAAGGAGTGAATTCACCTATTATGTCAAGGCCGTCAGGATGATTGCTATATTGGGCTATGTCAGACCAGCCAAGCATATTTTCCGGAACATTTTTTTTATAAAAATTACCGCTATCATATTTAATATCTGACATATTGCATTTGAGAACATCAGCTGCGATTTCACGGCCTGTTTGAAGCAACATTCCAGTTGCATTAATAATCGCAGAGCCACCAGTGATTGTTGCCGCCGAGCCGCCGCTTCCTCTCCCACTTGGTAAATAATCCGTATCCCCCTGAAAATAACGAATTCTATTTGCATCAATGTTTAGCTCCCCTGCAACAATGTCAGGAAAACTAGTCTCCAGACCTTGACCGACTGACATACTTCCTGGAGCAATAGTAATATCACCCTTTTTACTTATTCTTAGTCGTGCGACTTCTTTAATTTTCATGCCAAATGGTCCACCAGCAACTTCTATGTGAGTTGCTATCCCAATACCTCTGATCCGCCCATTTTTTATAGAAGCTGCACGCCTCTTTTTAAAATTATGATAGTCGGAAAGTTGAAGTGCTTCCTCTAAGATTGCTGGAAAATCACCACTATCATAATTAAACATTAAATTTGTTTGATAGGGTAACATTTCAGGTCTAATCAAATTTCTAGCGCGTAATTTTGCTCTATCCATTCCGATAACCCTTGCCGCCTCGTCAATTGCGCTCTCTATCATAAGGGTTGCTTCAGGTCTTCCAGCGCCTCTGTAGGGTGAAATTGGCATTGTATTGGAATAGCTAAATCGAAGTTCTGCAGCTATTGCGGGGATTACGTAAAGTCCTGCAATGCCTCCTAAATTATTCAACATGCTAAAAGAGCGCTTTGATATATATGCGCCAATATCGACATCAAGTGATACTGAAAAACTCATAAAGTTACCACTACTGTCCAACCCAAGGCGTGCTTGTCCATGCATGGCACGTGCATGCTCGTCGCTTAAAAATGCTTCACTGCGATTGGCAGACCAACAAAGTGTACTTCCAAGCTTACGACTTGCCCAAATTACAGCTGCATCCTCTCGATAAAGAGTGCCCTTCATTCCAAAAGAACCTCCAACATCAGGCGCTATTACTTGTATGTCAGTTTTTTCTATTGAGAAGGTTTGCATTATTTCCGCACGAAGTGCGAAAGGATTTTGAGTGCTAGTAGTGAAAATAGACTTACCTCTAGAGTTGGTACTACACATAGCAATGCGGGGTTCCATAGCGACAGCTGTGATTCGTGAAATATGAATTGGCAATGTAATTAAATGAGCAGATTTTTCTTCGGCTTTTTTAACCCTGCCGATATCCCCGACTCTATTATAAGAAGCGTAATTATCCCGTGCTTGTGGCCACACTGGCAGGCCATTTTTTTTTCCATTAATCAAATAAGCGTTATCGCTATGGTCATAATCAATAGTAATTGCCTCAACGGCATCGTTTGCTTCATCTGATGTTTTTGCTATGACTATCGCAATAGGTTCACCCAAATGTCTAATTTCATTGCTACTTAAGATCGGTCTGCTTGATTTAATAATAACACCGCCATCATCACGCACTGGCTTTGCTGTATCTAACATATTCAATATTCCGTCAGAGGCCATATCATCTGCGGTAAAAATACGAATAACGCCAGGTAATTTTTTAGCATCACTTGCATTGATTGAACGTATGTAACCACGCGCAATGGTTGTGCGCAAAAATTTCACGACCAGAGTTTCAGATGGTTTTATATTAGCTGTAAACTTGCCTTTACCGCTAATAAGCCTGTGATCTTCAGCTCGTATCATTTTTCACACACTATTTCCATATTGCTTAATATACAACATACCATATTCCATGTTTCAACCTTTTACACCAGTAGGCATTTTGCATATTAAAAATCTGTTATTTTTTATAAATTAATATTTTTAATTAAATGAAAGACCATAAATATCCAAAGATACCTATACCAAAAATGACTGACCAGATAGGAAGTTTGTTGAACAAAAGGAGCAGATAAAGCGCTAATATAACTGCGATATCAATCCAGCTATCAATACTCAGCATAAGAATCGGATTTATCAAAGCAGCTAGTAGCAAGCCAACAACAACTGCATTAACTCCATATAATCCAGATTGTATATACTGATTATCCCGAACTCTATCCCAGATAGGTATAACCGCAAAAATTAGCAGAACAGATGGCAGGAATATAACGACAAGACAAAATATACCGGACAACCAAGATGGTAATCCTGTTGGCAAGATAACACCCAAGTAGGCAGCAAAGGTAAAAAGTGGTCCAGGTATGGCTTGAGCAATTCCGTATCCAGCCATAAAGTCAGTATGGCTTATCAATCCAGTTGGGACAAGTTGGGATTGAAGTAATGGTAGCACCACGTGGCCACCACCGAAAACTAACGCTCCAGAGTGAAAAAATATAGCTGCTATTTCTAATGTGAGGGAAGTGTGAATCAAACCAATTAATGGTAGGGCAAATAAAATTAGAAAGAAAAGCGCAGCTGAAAATGGGCCGGCTTTCACTATAAAAGGTGTGAAAGAACTTTGTTCGGTAGATTTTTCACTTGTGTTTGTTTTTAGTTCTCTGTGGCGATTTACAAAGATGCCAGCAAGTACCCCAGCACCTAAAACCGATATTTGCATTAAAGCTGAAGGATTTGCTACCAAAATAATGGTTGCTATTAATGACAAAAATCTTCGTGTCCAATCGGGTGTAAGTGATTTCGCCATTGATAGGACTGCTTGTAAAACTACAGCGGCAGCAAGCAATTTCAGCGCATGTAATGTTGTAGAGAAGCTGGCTCCATCAAACGACAGAATGCTATAACCTGCGCCAATCATGATTAGAAAAGATGGTGAAGTAAAACCTAGCCAGGCAGCCAGTGCCTGAGAGAAGCCGCCACATTTTAAGCCAATTGACATACCAACCTGGCTAGAGGTTGGACCAGGAAGAAATTGACACAAACTTACAAGCTCGCCATATTCTTTGGCAGTTAACCATTTTTTTTGTTCAACAAACGCATTGTGAAAAAATCCAATATGCGCAGTTGGTCCGCCAAAGCAAGTTAATCCCAATTTAAAAAATACCCAAAACATTTCAAAAAATTTAATTTTAGTAAATGTTTTTTGAGAGTTTGGTGGGTAATTCATTTTACTAATTTTTGAGGATTTTGATGGCATTAATTGACTTATAACAAATTTGCGTTTTGGACTATTTATTTACACTATGATTATATTTTATATCGCTCGCAAGCCGGAATAGATTTTTTTGTTTAGAACTGTATATCTAAGTAAATAAAGAGTTTTTCAGACATCAATTGGTTACCCTTCTCTTAAAAAGGGTGGTAACCACTCACATTAGCTAAATATAAAATCTCTTAAAAAGACATATTGATTTTTTTAAGTCAAACTGGGAATGGATAGCTCGTCTGCAAGTTGCGTCAATTTCGTAAAGAGAGGCGTTGGGATTTCTATTCCCAAAGCTTTTTTCTTTTCAATTGTCCTCGCTAAATTTTCGCCAGGTAGACGAATTTCTAAAATGTCTGGTAATTTTTTTGAGGACTTCATCTCTTTCCACACGATGTCGATTTGCGATTTAAACTCTACTAAATCCATAAATGCCTCTATATCTAAGGCAAGAATAAAGTGGCCCGTATTTGTGACTGTTTTATTGTCAGCATTAAAATCAACAACATCTTTCCCAAATGCTGCATTATTTAAAGTGCCCGCTAGAATTCCAAAAACCAGCGCTAGACCATATCCTTTTGGACCTCCAATAGGAAGTAGAAAACCATCCCCTGATTTAGCTGGGTCTGTAAGTGAGTTTCCTTTTTTATCTATCATCCATCCTTTTGGCATTTGTCCGCCTGATTGAAGCAATGTTTTCACTTTTCCATATGCAGCAACAGTAGTTGCCATATCGAGAATTATTGGCGGGTTAACTCCTGATGGAATAGCAACCGAAATAGGGTTCGTACTTAAAAGCAGGTCAGTTCCGCCCCATGGCGGCATATGATTTGCGCTACCAACTGCAACATAAATACCAATCATATTATTATTGAGCACATATCTTGTGTATAATGACGCAGGTCCTGCATGATTTGACATTCTCGCACCAACCCAAGCCACACCGCATTTTTTGGCTTTTTTGATTGCTATGTCGGCTGCATGGCGCATTACCAAATGCCCAATTCCATTATCGCCATCAATTAGTGCAGTTGCAGTCCGTTGCTTAAGTATTCGAAATTTGGGAGTTGGGTTCATTCCACCTTCCTGCAATCTTTTTATATATTGAGGAAGCCTAAATATACCGTGCCCAGCTTGGCCTGATATATCTGCTTGTACCATAAGGTCAGCGGTGATCTCAGCATCACTGTCCGAGAAACCTGTCGCTACAAATGCGGATTTTATAAAGCTAAAAAGGTTTCGAGACGATATAACACGCGCCATATAAATGAATCCTGTTTAAAATATTTACCGGTGTACAAAAATGACAGTCCGCATTTGTTTTCAAAATTTATTTTCTAATGGCCCAATAAATATACGCTTTCATCTAGACATTAACTTTAACAATGTGTCAAATAAAGAATGTACGTGAAGAATTTGTATGCTCCCAGAAAGCTGCACGCACCCTTCAAGAAGGATAGAAAAACTAAATGAAGTTTGGGGAAAAGCCTATTAGTTCATGTCTTGGAGACTTGCTGGTATATCCAGTCAGAATCCCCAATGGAAAAATACCTAAGGGCACTAAACTATCCAAAACTCATTTACAAAGCCTTCGCTCAATGGGCATAGAACATTTGTTAGTTGCAAGTCTTCAAAAAGGAGATATTGATGAAAATTTAGCGGCAAATTTACTTTCAACCGCGTTTTATAAAAAAGGGTTTAAGTTATCTGCTCCTGTAACAGGGAGGGTAAATTTTATTGCTGAGCATTTAAGCATTTCAAGATTAGATGTTAAAAGAATTAATAAGCTTAATGAAATAGACGAAGCAATTACATTCGCAACTGTTCTGCCGGACCAACTCCTTACGAAAGGTCAAATGGTTGCTACTTTAAAAATTATTCCCTACGCTGTCTCAAAGCGTTCTATAGACAAAGCCATAAAATTGATTAAGAGCGGAGAGCTTTTGTCATGTTGCCAAATTATTTCTCGTAATTTTAGCCTTATACAAACTACGTTTGCAAATACAAAGCCATCGATACTTCTAGCTACAGAAAATGTTACGCGGACAAGATTGGCTCAACTAGAGTGCTCCCTTATAGATTGTCAGATAGTGGAACACTCTGCTGATTATGTTAGTCAAGCGCTAGTTAGGGCGAGAGATCAAGGTGCACAGGCATTTTTGTTATGTGGCGCATCGGCTATAGCAGACAGGTTGGACGTATTACCAAAAGCTCTTAGGATGGTCGGTGGCGAAGTAATTCATTTTGGTCTTCCGGTTGACCCAGGCAACCTCTCCATGGTTGGTAAATGGGATGGGATGATTGTATTGGGGATGCCGGGGTGCGCTCGTTCACCAAAATTAAACGGGCTTGATTGGCTGCTACAAAAATCACTGGCAGGTATTGAGTTGGCTAAATCTGAGTTGTCAAGCATGGCTGTTGGCGGCCTGCTCGCAGATATTGCGTCTAGGCCTCTACCAAGAAAACTAGTTAACAAAAAGGTTTCTATGGAAAAGAAAGTTGCTGGCATCCTTCTTGCGGCTGGAAGTTCAACACGAATGGGGACTGACAACAAACTTTTATTACCAATGAATAATGGGATGACAATGATAAGTTGGATTGTCCAAACGTATCTCAAATCAAAAATTAGTAAACTTATAGTTGTGACTGGGTTTCAAGAAAAAGCTGTGCGAGAGGCTCTATTGGGATTAGATGTTGAATTCATTTATAATCCTAACTACGGGAAAGGACAAGCTAGTTCAGTAAGTGCTGGTATAGAAAGCTTAGCTGAACAATGGGATTCTGCTCTAATTGGGTTAGGAGACATGCCATTCGTCACTACAGATTTAATCAATCGACTTATTGAATCCCATCATTTATTACCAAAGTCAGATATTCGAATTACACTCCCTCTTTTAGACGGAAAGCGTTCAAATCCGGTTATTTGGGGAAGGGCGTTTTTTGACGAATTACGAAATATATCTGGTGATCAGGGAGGAAGACAGATTTTTGTAGACTATCTGTCAGCAATAAACGGTGTTAGTTGGGAAAAAAGACAGTTTGCAGAAGACATCGATCATCCAGAAGATAGACGAAAGTTGTCTCTAATAGAGTAAAGAAAAATAATAGTAGTTTTTGCTAATTGTAAAGTTTGAATAATATTATGTCTTTCAGTATCTTTATATATAATTAAAAGGTGTATCACCAAACTTTTCCCTTGCATCCTTATACATTGGCGCTACTTTTTCTTTAAAAAGTGCAGTTTGCTCGGGTGTGAGATTATGTATTTGTCCCTCTGAATTTAAAATCAACTTTTCTGCCTCTATCACATCGGTTTCAATTTGATTTCTTTGCCATTGAATAGCTTCCACTGCAGAAGCTATGATTGCCTGTTTTAATTGCTCTGGCCATTGATAGAATTGGGTTCTGTTGCACATTATCGCACGTGATATATAGAAGTGGTTAGAAAGTGTGTGATACTTGTGATATTGATGCACACCATAAGTAGTGGTATTAGTGTAGGGGTTTTCTTGTGCATCAAGCTCACCAGTTTGAATGTAAGTTATCGCCTGCGTCAGATCCATTCGCATAGGAGTCGCGCCCAAAAGCTCAAAAAAACGAGAATGAACTTCACTAGGTAAGACTCTTATTTTCATGTTCTTCATATCATGCGGGCTTTTGATTATACGACAAGAATTAGATATCTGCCGAAAACCGTTTTCCAAATAACCTAGTATTTTGTAGTTCTTTCTGTCTTCGATTTTACTGGTTAGATATTGACCAAGTGCGCCATCCATACTGCTTCTGGCATGGGCATTATCTCTAAACAAAAAGGGTAGATCCACAAAGCTAAGTTCTGGAACATCATCTGTTAGATAACTTGTTGACTGATAGGTTATGGTCAATATACCTTGTTCTGTCATCCACAAAATATCTTCAGATTTATAGCCTAGGTCCATAACATTATAAACATATTGTACGTCCACTAGATTAGGAAATTGTCTAGCAATTTTATTCCCCATTATTTTGAGAGACTTTGAAAATGCTGTATTTTCAGGGCCGTAACCTGCAAAAATTATTTGAAATTTTTTCATTTTTTCAACCTTTTTTTAATCATTGAACCAGCCTAATCGCAAGTAAAATTATTGGTTACTGGTGATTTGGTAAGCTTTAAATTTATTGTGATAAAAATTTTTAATCTAGTTCCATGATACGCAATAGTGCTTTATTTTATTCTTTCATTGTACTCATTTTATTACCATATATGATAATATAGTATCGTATTTAGTTTTAGGAGCAAATCAATGCATTGGACAGTTTATCTTTCTGGTGAAATCCATACTGACTGGCGTAATATAATTGAGGCACAAACTGTTGCTGCCGAGCTTCCTGTTACGTTTACTTCTCCCGTAACGGACCACGGAGCATCTGATGATTGTGGTGTAGAAATTATGGGGTCAGAACAATCCAAATTTTGGCATGACCATAAAGGGGCTAAACTTAATGCCATTAGAACACGCACATACTTAGAGCAGGCGGATATCGTTGTAGTTCGGTTTGGTGATAAATATAAACAATGGAACGCTGCCTTTGACGCTGGGTTTGCTGCGGCTCTAGGTAAACCGCTGGTAATAATGCACGGCCCTGAACATCAGCATGCACTTAAGGAAGTTGACGGTGCAGCGTTGGCAGTGGTAGATGCTCCAGAACAAATTACTAGAATTTTAAAATATGTGATTGATGGAACTTTATAGAAGACCAAACGAAAGTCTCATTCAATCTGAAAGAAAGCTGAGGGGTGATAATGGCAATTAGATATTTAAAAGAAGGCAAATCGGCTTTAGAGCGGTCTGAAGATGATGCTAAGGTTCGTCAAATTGTGGAGTCAACATTAGCAGATATTGAAGCGAGGGGTGATGTTGCTATTCGGGAACTTGCTGAAAAATTTGATAATTACTCTCCTGCTTCATATCGACTTTCTAAAAGCGAAATTAAATCGCTGATATCTGAAGTATCTAAGAGAGATTTAGATGATATAAAATTTGCACAGACACAGGTAAGAAAATTTGCAGAGGCGCAATTGGCATCAATGCAAGACATAGAAGTTGAAACATTGCCTGGTGTAATTTTAGGCCATAAGAATATCCCTGTTCAGTCTGTTGGATGTTATGTTCCTGCTGGAAAGTTTCCAATGGTTGCTTCTGCACATATGTCTGTCTTAACCGCATCAGTAGCTAAAGTGCCCCGCATTGTTGCATCAACGCCACCATTCCATGGCAAGCCAAACCCTGCTGTTATTGCAGCTATGCATATGGGCGGCGCCCATGAAATATATGTACTTGGGGGTATGCAAGGTATCGGAGCTATGGCTCTTGGAACTGAGACGGTCGAACCAGTTCACATGCTGGTTGGACCAGGAAACGCTTTTGTAGCTGAAGCAAAAAGACAGTTATTCGGTAAAGTTGGTATTGATTTATTTGCAGGTCCGACTGAAACGATGGTTATCGCGGATGATACGGTGGATGCAGAAATGTGCGCGACGGACTTATTAGGTCAAGCTGAGCATGGTTACAATTCGCCAGCGGTACTGCTTACAAATTCAGAAAAACTTGCTCATCAGACTTTAGAAGAAATAGACCGGTTGCTGAAAATTTTGCCAACAGCCGAAACAGCCTCTGTTAGCTGGCAAGATTATGGAGAGGTTATTGTCTGCGATACCTATGATGAAATGCTAAAAATGGCTGATGAAATAGCTTCAGAACATGTGCAGGTCATGACTGACAGAGATGATTGGTTTCTAGAAAATATGACCTGCTATGGCGCTTTATTTTTAGGCCCCCGTACAAATGTTGCAAATGGTGATAAGGTAATTGGAACAAACCATACATTACCTACAAAAAAAGCAGGAAGGTACACTGGGGGCTTATGGGTTGGAAAATTTCTAAAAACACATTCCTATCAAAAGATTTTGACAGACAAAGCAGCGGCACAAATTGGTGCCTATGGTTCAAGATTATGTATCTTAGAGGGGTTTGTTGGACACGCAGAACAATGTAACGTTCGAGTTAGACGATACGGAGGCCAGAATGTTGGATATGGTGATGCTGCACAATAATATAGGATATTAACATGGTTCCACCGCTTCCACGTACACCATCATTTGATCTAACTGGGAAACGTGCTTTAGTTGCTGGGGCATCATCCGGTATTGGTGTTGGATGCGCAGTTGCACTATGTGAGGCAGGAGCAGCTGTTACACTAGTGGCTCGGTCAGCGGATACACTTAAAGAACTAGAAGGCCAGATGGTTTCTGAGGGCTGGGATGCAAACTCTTATCCTTTGGATGTTACAGATGTAAATGCAACTAAACAAATGATAGAAAATGAACTTCCGTTTGACATATTGGTAAATAGCGCTGGTATGGCTCGTCATAGCTCAAGTTTGGATACAACAATTGAAGATTTTGATGCTGTCACTGAACTTAATATAAAAGCTGGTTATTTTTTAAATCAAGCTGTTGCAAAAAAATTAATTGATGCTGGAAGGCCGGGTTCTTTGATGACTATATCTTCCCAGATGGCGGTTGTTGGTGGCATTGATAGAGCGGTTTATTGTGCTACTAAGCATGCCGCAGAAGGATACACAAAATCACAGTCTATCGAATGGGGCACACACCAGATTAGAGTA
>CACOCY010000020.1 GCA_902625725.1 uncultured SAR116 cluster alpha proteobacterium
TTTGAGCTGGCATGTCAGAGGGTTTCTTCAGAAATAAGCAAGTAGTCTTACTAGTGAGAGTGTTTGAAAATAATCAAAACGGATAACTAAATAACACAGTGAATAATTTTAATGTTGTGCGAATTGGCAATCTCAAATTTAGCTATTAAAATGATATTAACAGAATAAATGCGGATGTTTGGAGAAAAAGATTATTTAGATAAAAAACTAAACCTTGTCTGCTAAATTTTTTATTTCAGTGAATAAAATAGTGGCCTTCATCTGTTATTAACTATTTCTTAGACCTGCAAATTCGGCTGCTTCAATCAGAGCATCTTTCAATATTGAGTTTGGAATAACGGAAATAGCATTTGATGCTTTTTGCACCTCACTTGTTGCAAAATCAAGAGAACGCTCAATACAGCTATACTTGTTAATTATCTCCTTTGCTTGTTCGAAATCACCATCCCTCTGATTTCCTATACGGAATGTCCTTTCCCAAAAATCACGTTCTGTATCAGAGCTATCCTGCCAAGCTAAAATAATTGGCAGCGTAATCTTCATTTCTGAGAAATCATCACCAAGATCTTTACCAATTTGTCTTTCCGAAGCCCCATAATCCAGTGCATCGTCCATAATTTGAAATGCATTGCCAAGTGCTAAGCCATAGTCGTAGAAAGCGTTACACAAATCACTATCCCCATTTCCAACTTTTGAGCCAGTTTGTGCTGCCGCGGCAAATAAAACACCTGTTTTACCCTCTATTACTGAAAAATAATCCGATATTGCACTATCAGGTTGTCCTAACATGGACATTTGTTTGATCTCTCCTTCTGTGATTTGTGCTGCTGCGACAGAAAGTTTTTCTAAAATCCAAATATCGTTGGTTTCAACCATAAGCTCAAAGGCGCGTGCAAACAAAAAATCTCCTACTAGGACGCTAGCTTCATTTCCCCATAATGCATTTGCAGTCTGTTTACCACGTCTTTGGTCAGAGGAGTCAATGACATCATCATGAAGAAGTGTTGCATTATGAATAAATTCCACGGACGCTGCTAGATATAGAGCAGCATTAGGTGGCTGTTTATTATTTTGAGAGCTTACCATTGATGCAGCTATACAAAGCATGGGTCGCAATCTTTTTCCACCTGCTGCGATTAAATGTCCAGCTAATTGAGGTATAAGTGATACATTAGATTGTAACCTGTCTAATATAACTTTATTTACTTCAGACATTGCCTGATGCGTAACCGCAAGAAGTGGATTTAAAGATGGTTCATCTGGCATGTTTTCTCGACTCACTAATCTGTTTCTTTTGCAGATTTAGAGTGTTGTCTATAGTTCGGCAAGATAATATTTCATGTTACTCTAAACTCAAATAGCCTTTTACCTTACTATTTTCTTTGCTAAACTCTGAAGATGGTAGAATTAGTCAAAACAACAAATATGGTCAGGTTAACCTATTTACAGGCATTACTTGATGATTCAAATATCCCGTTTGTTGTTTTTGACCAACATATATCCATGCTCGAAGCAGGCATAGGAGCTTTTCCCAAACGCATTATGGTTCAAAAAAATCTTCTTCTTTCTGCTAAGACTATCTTGCAAGATGCACAAGAATTTTATGATGATTAGTATCAACTTATTGCATTCTAAAAAAAAGAGAGAGAATATGAGAAATTCAGAATATGAACAATGAAGCTGAAAACGATTATCTCAGAAATCATACTATTGATTTTATTTTCCGGAAAAAGGTTCAATTAAAACAACTTAAAAATGGCTATCGTTTTGGAAGCGATGCTGTTTTGCTAGCATCCTACGTTTGCGCCAAAAAAGGGAATCTGTTGGAACTTGGAGCGGGTGTTGGCGCTGTATCGCTGGGTATTGCGTGGCGATACCCAGAGTGTAGGATTATAGCAGTCGAAAAAGATCCTTTAATTGTTGAATTGCTGAAAGAAAATATATTTAAAAACGACATGTCAGGACAGATCGTAGCCAAACAAACATCTATTGAAAATTTACCCAAAAATTTTGAATCTTACTTTGATCATATTTTTGCCAATCCTCCTTTTCATAAGTTGACAGGAACTAAGCCCAAGAATAGGTATCGAAATCTTGCACACTTGGGCGATAAATTGAATTTACGAGATTGGATTATGAGAGCTATCTGGGCATGTAAGCCAAAAGGGTATGTAAGTTTTATCATTCGTGCAGATAGGACAGATGAGGTTATTTCTATTTTTTTCAGTCAGGGAATGGGGGAAATCACCTTATTTCCTATCTGGCCAGTAAGGGGAAGTCCAGCAAATCGAATGATTATCACTGCCAGAAAGGAAAGCAGAACAAGTTGTATAGTCTTGCCTGGAATCATACTACATAACACAGATGGCTCTTTGACTTCAATCGCTACTCTTGCTATGAAAGGTAAGGGTATAGAAAGATAAAAAGGCTATATTATCTTATATCAATTATATGAATGAAATACCAAAGGCGGAGTTAAAATGTCCCTCTTGTCAAAACTAATGTTTTGGAAAACTGACGTGCCAAGAGTTACTGTTATACGATTGGCTGGTGTCATTGCTTCAGGTGGAAGTTCGCTTCGTAAAAATTTAAATTACGACACGTTGGAGCCGATTATCAAAAAAGCGTTCTCCGATAAAAAACAGAAAGCCGTAATTTTATGCGTGAATTCCCCGGGTGGCTCCCCTGTTCAATCTGCTCTGATCGGGAAGCGAATTAGACAAATGGCTGAAAAAAATAGCACGCCTGTTATAGCTTTTTGTGAAGATGTTGCAGCCTCTGGAGGGTATTGGCTTGCCTCTTGCGCAGATGAAATTTATGCTGACGAAGCTTCAATTATTGGCTCTATAGGGGTCATTTCTGCTGGTTTTGGTTTCGCTGAAGCTATTTCCAAGCTTGGTATTGAGAGACGTGTTTACACAAGTGGTGAGTCAAAAAGTATTTTAGATCCCTTTAAAGATGAAAATCAAAAGGATGTAGACCGTTTGCGAGTTTTACAAAACGATATACACGAACATTTTATTGCGCACGTTAGGTCAAGAAGGGGAAAGAAATTAAATGAAGAAGAACCCTTATTCAATGGGTCATTTTGGACTGGTAAGAGAGCAAAACAACTAGGTTTGATAGATGGAATAGGAGCAATGCATTCCGTTTTGACTGAAAAGTTTGGAGAGAAGGTAAAGATTAAGCAAGTAACGCAGAAAAAGGGCTTGTTCCCTTTGGTAGGTAGTTCAGCAAGGATGGACAAAGTGATTTTCCTAGAGCTTTTGGATGAGCTAGAAAATAGGCATCACTGGGCAAGATTTGGAATATAACTAGGAGCAATGGTTTTTTTGATGTCAGTAAACGTTAGTTATTTTTACAAGGTATGGTGATAAATGTTTTCACTTTCTAAATTAATATGGCTGGGTGTGATACTCTTTGTTGTTTGGAAATTTTTTCGCTTTGTAGAAAAAAGACAAGCTTTAAAAGAGAGAAGTGACGCAAATAATGAAAAGCCAGCTAATAAGCAAGATAGCGACAATGATACCCTCGATGCTATTTACTGTTCCAGATGTGCAACCTTTGCAGCTGATGAGAGATGTGAATGTGCTGATTCTGGCATATTTGACTAATCAAATGGTTGATTAATTCGGGTGCTTTGATGTAGCTTTGCAACAAACTTATAAAGATGCTACTGGTCGATGCAAAAAGATTTCCAATCCATATTTTTAAACCTCCAAGCATATTGGGCAAAACATGGGTGTGTAATCCTTCAGCCCTATGATATGGAAGTGGGTGCTGGGACCTTTCATCCTGCAACAACACTTCGATCACTCGGCCCAGATTTTTATTGGAAAGCGTCTTACGTTCAGCCCTCTAGACGACCAGCCGACGGCCGCTATGGTGAAAACCCGAACAGACTTCAATATTATTTCCAATTTCAAACAATCATTAAACCTTCTCCCGCTAATGCACAAGAGCTATATTTGGGTTCGCTAAAAGCGATAGGTTTAGATATACATAAACATGATATTCGCTTTGTGGAGGACGACTGGGAGTCACCCACTCTTGGAGCATGGGGTCTTGGTTGGGAGGTTTGGTGTGATGGAATGGAGATATCTCAATTTACTTATTTCCAGCAAGTTGGCGGCATTGAATGTAGCCCTGTTCCTCTCGAACTAACCTATGGGTTGGAGAGATTGGCAATGTTCATTCAGGAAATCGAAAATGTATATGAGCTTGATTGGGACGGCGTGCCTGCTTCTTTGGGAGGTAAGCTATATGGCGATATATTTAAATTACCGGAAATAGAATTTTCCAAATGGAATTTTGAAATAGCAGATACAGACCTTTTATTTTCTCATTTTAATGATGCAGAGGCGGAATGTACGAAGCTTCTTGCAATTAATCCTGCACTACCTCTACCTGCATATGATCAATGTATGAAAGCTAGTCATTTATTCAATCTACTTGATGCTAGAGGTGTCATTTCCGTAACGGAACGCCAAAATTATATCGGGAGAGTAAGAAATCTCGCAAAGGGTTGCTGCGAGGCTTGGATTGCTAAAACACTTGAGAGCAATTCAATATGAGCGAACTATTCATTGAATTTATCTGTGAAGAAATTCCAGCGCGTATGCAGAAAGATGCAATAAGTCATATGGCTAAATTTTTATCTGCTTCTCTAGTGAATTTAGGATTACTAGATTTATCATCAGCTAATCACCCTAAAACGGCAATTGGACCAAGGCATATGGCAGTTGGATTGTCTTCTGTAATTAAGGAGCAGGCAGATAAATTCATCGAGAAACGAGGGCCGAAAATAGATGCTCCAAAGCAAGCAATAGACGGCTTTTGCAAATCGATTGGTATTTCCTCTTCGCAATTGGTGCAGAAAAATACTGATAAGGGTGTTTTTCATTTTGCTGAGTTAATAGAAAAAGGAAGAGATATAGAGTCCATTATTCCTGAAATAATTTTTAAATTAGTTTCAGAATTTCCCTGGCCTAAAAGTCAGCGCTGGGGTACTTCAAAATTAAGTTGGGTTCGCCCATTACATCAAATTAATGTAGTCTTGGATGGAAATTTATTGAGAGGTAACTTAGACTTAGGCGGTGGCATGAACATCGATTACACCAATGTGGGATATGGCCATTCTTTTTATCACAGCCATGGTTTTGAAATTTCCAGCTTTGACTCTTATGTGTCCAAAATGCGTGAAATGGACGTCTTGGTTGATTTTGACGAAAGAAAAAGTTCGATTCTGAATAGTGCTTTGGAGCTCGCAAAACAGAAAGGTTTGCAATTACGTAGTGACAAAGTGCTTCTAGATGAAGTTTGCGGATTAGTTGAATGTCCGAATGTTCTGTGTGGAAAAATCGATCAAAAATTTATGGTTTTGCCTGACGAAGTGCTAGTAACGTCAATGAGAGTTCATCAAAAGTATTTTGCGCTAGAGAACAAAAATGGGCGAATACAACCTTATTTTTTATTAGTTGCTAATCGAAAACCAAATGAACAAACTGATGCGGTTATTATTAGAGGAAATGAACGTGTTTTGCGCGCGCGATTGTCTGACGCATTATTTTTCTGGGAGTCTGATTGCGCAAAATCATTAGAGACCTATCGTGAAAAGCTGAATAGTATTATGTTTTACAAAGGTCTTGGTCAGCTAAGTAATAAGGTTGACCGAATGGAAAAACTAGCGGCTCTAATAGCAACATTTATTCCGGGGTGTAGTAAGACTGACGCATCAAAGGCAGCCGGCTTATCAAAGTCAGATCTGGTAACCGGAATGGTTGGCGAATTTCCAGAATTACAGGGGGTCATGGGCAGCTATTACGCTTCCGTACAAGCAGTGGCAGCTTCTCAGGTGTTGGCAATTAGAGACCATTATCTGCCAAAAGGTGCCGCAGACAGATTGCCAGAAACATTAGAAGGTGTTGCAGTATCAATGGCAGACAAAATTGACACACTTGTGGGATTTTTTGGAGCTAATGTTAGACCTACTGGTTCAAAGGATCCCTTTGCTTTACGTCGTGCTGCACTCGGCATTTTGAGAATGATCGACGAGCGCGCCATTCAAATACCCTTAGACAAAATTTTTATCAAGGCAGCCGCGCTTTATGGGTTTAAGAAGGTTGATGATAAATTGGCAATATTCATCACAGAGAGATTAAAAGTCAGAATGCGAGATAATGGCAGCCCTCATGATGTTGTTTCTGCGGCAATTATTGATGCTGACATTCATAACCTTCATGGACAAATTCAGAGAGTAAAAGCATTGGAAAATATGCTTGGAACGCCGGCTGGAGTGAAATTACTTGAGGGTTGGAGAAGGGCTGCTAACATGATTTTTGCCGAGACAGAAAAAGTTAAAGGAAAAGTCAACACTTCGCATTCTTTTTTTGAGTTCATAGATGAAATTGGAGTTGATGAAAACTTATGTGAATTTCAAGCAGAGAAAAAGTTGTTGAAGGCCGTTAAAGCTCTACCAGATGATGTTGGAGAAACTCAAAAACAAATTTGCGCAACAATTGAACAGTTTAGCTCTCTTTATTACCCCATAACAGAGTTTTTTGAGACCGTTAAGGTTAATGATGATAACGAAAAAATACGCAATAATAGATTAAATTTGTTGGCAACCGTATGTAGTAAAATTCAGTTGCTTGCTGATTTCGAAAAAATTGAGAAATAATCTTATACCTTAGTTTGTTTAATAGACCATACGATTGTAGGAGTAATAGGAATGTCAGAAAATAAATGGGTTTATGCATTTGGTCCAAATGGATGTGATGGAGACGCAAGTATGCGTAACCTTCTAGGAGGGAAGGGAGCTAATCTTGCAGAAATGGCATCCATTGGTCTCCCAGTACCTCCAGGATTTACGATTACTACGGAGGTCTGTAACTACTATTATGATAATAAAGAAACTTATCCAGAAGTATTAAAACACCAAGTGCTCCATTCTTTGAAAAAAGTTGAAGAACAAACACAAACGGAGTTTGCCGACTGTTTTAAGCCTCTCCTTTTATCTGTTCGGTCTGGTGCAAGAGCATCTATGCCAGGGATGATGGACACTGTTCTGAACTTGGGATTAAATGACAAAGTAGTCGATGGTCTTGCCAAAACTACGGGTGACCCTCGTTTTGCTTTTGATAGTTACCGTCGATTTATCCAGATGTATAGTGATGTGGTTTTAGGAGTCGATCATGATCTTTTTGAAGATATTCTTGAAGATGCAAAACACAAAGCGGGCGTTGTAGAAGATACCGACCTTAATGCGGATAATTTAAAGGAACTCGTGGTTAAATACAAACTCTTGGTAGAAAACCACAGTGGCAGTCAATTCCCTCAGGACCCTTTCGAACAATTATGGGGTGCTATAGGAGCTGTATTCAAAAGTTGGATGAATCAGCGTGCGATCACATATCGACGTTTAAATCAAATTCCCGTTGGATGGGGTACTGCCGTCAACGTGCAAGCGATGGTTTTTGGAAATCTGGGTGATGATTGCGCAACCGGTGTCGCCTTTACGCGTAATCCGTCTAACGGTAGTAAAGAATTTTTTGGTGAATATTTAATCAATGCTCAAGGTGAAGACGTGGTTGCAGGTATCAGAACCCCGTTCCCTCTCACGAAGGAGTCAAGTGGCGGAAATGGTCAATCAATGGAAGAGAAAATGCCGGACGTTTTTGGCCAATTGGATGAGGTTAGAAATAAACTTGAGATACACTATAAAGATATGCAGGACTTAGAGTTTACAGTCCAAAAAAATACATTATATATGCTACAAACGAGATCAGGCAAGCGAACAGCGGAAGCTTCTGTAGCAATTGCTGTTGACCTCGCGAATGAGGGAATTATCTCAAAAAAAGAAGCAATTTGCAGAATTGAGCCAGAATCGCTAGACCAACTTTTACATCCTACATTAGATCCAAATGTGCCTAAACAGCTTCTGCTTAAGGGTTTGCCAGCGAGTCCCGGCGCTGCTTCAGGTGAGATAGTTTTAGATGCAGACTCAGCAGAGGCAATAGCAAATCAAGGACGCAAAGTAATTTTACTCCGTGTTGAAACTAGTCCAGAAGACATACATGGCATGCACGCAGCAGCTGGCATTTTAACAGCTAGAGGAGGAATGACAAGTCATGCTGCTGTTGTTGCAAGGGGCATGGGAAGACCTTGTGTGTCAGGTGCAGGGGAGTTAAGAATTGATATTGATGCTGAAAGAGTATTTATGGGTGCTGAAGAGCTTGTGAAAGGCGATATTATTACAATAGATGGCATCACCGGGCAGGTTTATAAAGGAAAAGTTGCAACTATAAAGCCACAATTGTCAGATGCCTTTGCAACCTTAATGGAATGGGCAGACTCAGAACGTAGAATGATCGTGCGCACCAATGCTGAAACAATTGAAGATACTCGTGTTGCGCGCGAGTTTGGCGCAGAAGGAATTGGATTATGCCGAACTGAACATATGTTTTTTGACTCTGATCGAATTGTTTCTATGAGAGAAATGATTATTGCAGATACTAAGGAAGGGAGATCAGCGGCCCTAGCAAAGCTATTACCAATGCAAAGGGGGGATTTTGTCTCTCTTTTTCAAATTATGTCTGGTCTGCCTGTAACCATAAGGTTGCTTGATCCACCATTGCATGAGTTTTTACCTCACACGGACGAGGAATTAGCTGATGTCGCAAATGCAGCTGGTGTGGAGATTGAAATAGCGAGGGCTCGTGCTTTACGGCTTTCTGAATCAAACCCAATGTTAGGTCATCGTGGCTGTCGACTTGCTATTACCTATCCTGAAATTTGTGAAATGCAGGCACGGGCGATTATCGAAGCAGCTGTTGCAGTTGCTGAAGAGGCTGCTCCTCCTATTCCTGAGATAATGATACCTTTAGCTGCCACTGCCAAAGAGATAGAAATTTGTAAAGAAATTATTGATCGTGTAGCAGTAGAGGTTATGAATGATAGTGGCCAGAATATAGATTATCTGGTCGGTACAATGGTAGAGTTACCTCGGGCTGCACTTAAAGCAGACGAATTAGCACGCTCCGCAGAATTTTTCAGTTATGGAACAAATGACTTAACGCAAACTACGCTAGGTATTAGTCGAGATGATGCTGGAAGTTTTTTGAGAGAATATTCAGAGGCAGAGATTTACCCTGTAGATCCGTTCGTTTCTATCGACGTTGATGGTGTTGGAATACTTATTGAAATGGCAACTGAAAAGGGAAGAAAAACTCGCCCAAACATAAAATTAGGTATTTGTGGTGAGCACGGCGGAGACCCAAAGTCAATCATTTTTTGTGAAAGTATTAAGCTCGACTATGTCTCTTGTTCTCCATTTAGAGTTCCCATTGCAAGACTCGCCGCCGCTCAAGCCACTGTGAAGCAAACTGCTTGATTTGATTAATTTTCTTTATAGTGATGTTCAAAAGGACGGTAATAAATACCGTCCTCAATATTATAACCAAAACGTTAATGTACCTTTTTCTCGATAGCATTTTGATTATCAATAGATATCTTACGGGGTTTCATTTTCTCCGGAATCTCGCGTTTTAAGTTAATATGCAAGAGACCTTTATTTAAACTAGCGCTTTTTATTTCAATGAAATCAGCAAGTTGGAAACGCCTTTCAAATTGCCTTCCTGCAATTCCTCGATAAAGGAATGTTTTATCATCATCTGCCGTTTCTTGTTCCGAACGTCCTGCGATAATGAGAGTGCCATCATGAATTGTAACATCGAGCTCGTTTTCATCGAATCCAGCAACAGCCATGGTTATTCTATAATCAGTTTCACCAATTTTTTGTATATTATAAGGCGGAAAATTGGAATTGCCCGAATCTGTTGTATGAAATAAATTATCTACCAAATTTGCCATTCGGTCAAAGCCGATGGCACTCCGATAAAAGGGGGATAAGTCTATGCGTGTCATATTTTCTCCTATA
>CACOCY010000021.1 GCA_902625725.1 uncultured SAR116 cluster alpha proteobacterium
CCCTCTTCATGAATCAGACATGGTGCCTCTGATTTCATTGTGTTCGTTCTAATATCATTCCATAATTTCGTAAGGTACGAATAGTCACGCTTTATCTCGGTTTTTGTTCTCTTTGAGCCTGCTGTTCTCACAATTACAGCCATGCCATCAGCTATATCTAATTCACTTACTACTGATTTTAGACGCTTCCTATCGGTGGGGTTGTTTATTTTGCGTGAAACACCTCCACCTCTATTACTATTCGGCATTAGGACACAATAACGTCCAGCTAGAGATAGATAGGTCGTAAGCGCCGCACCTTTGTTACCACGTTCCTCTTTAACAACTTGCACAAGCAATATCTGTTTTCGGGAAATTACTTCTTGAATTTTATATCTATGTAGAGCAGTTGGAAGTACTTTCTTCCTAGAATTAGTAATTTCTTCCTCGCTATCGATTGTTTCAAGGGGCTCTGTTTTTAAGGACGGTTTATCGTCCTCCTCTAATACCGCAATAGTTTCCGTTTCTTGTTTCAAAGCTTCTCTATCTTCTATGGGTATTCGGTAATAGTCTGGATGTATCTCGCTGAAAGCAAGAAAACCTTGGCGGTTGCCGCCATATTCCACGAAAGCAGCTTGCAATGAAGGCTCCACACGAGTTACACGCGCTAAATAAACGTTGCCTTTTAGTTGTTTCCTTGATTTATTTTCGTAGTCAAACTCCTCAATTTTTTGTTCGTTAAGTAGGACAACTCGCGTTTCTTCGGGTTGGTGGGCGTCGATAAGTAGTTTTTTGTTCATAAGTATGTCTCTCTGTCATTTGCAAGCTGTAATAGGCACGGCTGCAAGACGAATATTCAATAGCTGGTGTTGGTCCAGAATTATTCAGAATGGTATATATGGGACTAAGATTTTCATTACCATGTTGCCCGGTCGAGCTAAGTTTTGAGTAGAGTAATTGCTTTGGTATCATAGTCATTGTTCGTTTCTTCATTCTGCTGACTGGATAAAATATTTGATGTGTAAAGTATTCCGTTTAAATCTATTTTTGGTAATTAATAATTTTCTCACAAAAATTATCGCTGCGAAACTTCACTTCACAACGATTAACGTCATATCACATGAAACAAAAATTAGGAAAAGAAAATTGATATGATTTATTGATAGGTATTTTTATTTTATTATTTGTTTGTTAGCTTTTTAGAGCGTTTAAGCTATAAAGCTACAGATGTAAGGTAAGAAAATTTTTGGGTAACAATGTAAGTTGGTAACCAATTAACATTAGAAAGTATTTTAAATACCAGTTCTTAATATAACTAAAATTTTTTTTATGTTTTTGCGAGCCATAAATTTCATTGTGCTATGTATTTGTTTCCAGTTGGGAATTGTGTCTTTTGTCACGGCAGACACACAAAATAGCTACACCAATTTCCAGTTTGCTGAAATTCAAAACGTTAAGGGTTTTAAAAAATTATTTGGTCCAGCTACACGAATCGTTGTTGAGACAAGTAATAATCCGGAATCACGGATTTTTTTGCTGGAAGATCCTTACCGACTTGTTATAGACACAGCCCATGCAGAATGGGGATCAAGCATTTTAAAACAGTCAGGTAACTTATCCATCGGCCCTATTGACTCTTACAGATACGGCAAACCAGACCAAAACACTGGTAGACTAGTTTTTGAATTATCACAACCTGCAGCCCCGATAGCAGCATTTATAATCACGCCTCAAAAAAATGAAAATTTTGAGTTTGTGGGTTACAAAATAGTAATTGATATACTGGATAGAGGTAAGACGGCATTTTCGTTAGCTAGAGCAGCACTTCAAAAAACTCCGTATCTCGCTAATAATGAAATCGATACAATTATACAAAATCAGATTATTAACAAAGGTTTTAGTCAGTCTGCAGATCAGCAAAAAGAGTTCCAAAATATTCAATTCTCTGGCAAAGCTGTGCAACTTCTATCTCCATTAAAAAGACCTAAGAGATGGGTTGTAACAATTGATCCCGGTCACGGTGGTAAAGATCCTGGTGCTATAGGATATTCAGGCACCAAAGAAAAGGAGATTGCATTCAGAGCATCCAAGCGCTTAGCAGAACACTTAAATAAAACGGGTCAGGTAATCGCGAGGCTGACCAGAGAAGATGATAGTTATATTAAACTTCGAGATAGGATTTCGATTGCGCGTCAACATCAAGCAGATTTATTTGTTTCCATCCACGCTGATGCTGCCCCAAACGCGAATGCTTACGGAATATCCGTATTTTCTCTATCAGATACCGCGTCTGACAAAGAAGCGGCAATAATTGCGGAACGTGAAAATAAGGCAGATTTGCTTGGTGGACCAGATTTAGCTATTCAAGATCCTCTAGCTGCTAATGCTCTCTTGGGGATGTTTCAGAGAGAGTCAATGAACGAATCCACTTACGTAGCAAAATCTATATTAGAACAAGTACGCTCTTTTCCGGGAGGGGATAAAAGAGGCCATCGATTTGCCGGCTTTGCAGTATTAAAGTCGCCAGATATTCCCTCTGTTTTAGTTGAGATGGGTTTCCTAACGAATAAGCAAGATGAGGCTAATTTAAAAGATATTAGTTATATTGATGAGTTAACAAAAAAGATAGCAGACGCTATTTTAAAGTATCTAAATTCTTCTCAGCGTTAACATTTGAAAAAGGTAATATCTCTCTTTGTCATAAATTTGCCTTAAAGAGAGTTTAAAAAAAAATATGAAATGGATTTTTGGAATTTTAACTTTTTTAATAGTTTGCACTATAGTTGGTGTTGGTGGAATTCTGTGGGTTTTTTGGTCTTTTGGCAGAGATTTGCCTGATTACGCAAAACTTGCGGATTATGAACCGCCTGTTGTTACCCGTATACATGCTGGGGACGGGGCATTGCTGGCGGAATATGCAACGGAAAAACGTTTATTTTTGCCAACAAAAGCAATGCCACCAGACCTTATAGCTGCCTTTCTTTCTGCTGAGGATAAATCATTTTATCAGCATTTTGGCATAGATTTAAGGGCATTAACCCGCGCTATAATTACAAATATTTCAAATATTGGAACTGGTAAGAGACCAATTGGAGCCTCAACAATTACTCAGCAGGTCGCAAAAAACTTTTTGCTTACTAATGAAGTATCAGTTGATCGCAAAATTAAAGAGGCCATTCTTGCTATTCGTATAGAGCATGCCTTGCAAAAAGACGATATATTAGCACTTTATTTGAATGATATTTATTTAGGTTTATCAAGTTATGGGGTTGCAGCAGCGGCGTTAAATTATTTTGATAAGCCTTTAGATCAACTACAACTGCACGAAATAGCATATTTGGCTGCGCTGCCAAAAGCCCCAAATAATTATCATCCGGTAAAAGAAACAAACAATGCTCTAATAAGACGAAATTGGGTTTTGCAACAAATGTTTTTAAATGGCTATATCAATGAAAAAGAAAAAGTTTTTGCACAATCTTACGGCTTAGGAGTTAGACCGCAAACAGGTTCTGATTTAGCTGAGGCACCTTATTTTACCGAAGAAGTAAGACGTGAGCTAGTAACTTTATATGGCTCAGATATGGTATACGGTGGTGGATTGTCAGTTAGAACATCACTGGATCCGACATTACAAGTTTTTGCACGAGAGGCATTGATAAATGGATTGGAATCTTTAGATAGGAGACAGGGTTGGCGAGGCCCTGTCACACAAATAGTCCCAGAACAAGATGTGGATGCCCAGCTGTTGCGTATTACAAACTCTTTGCCAAAAGGAAGAAATGCCGCCTTAGTATTACAAGTTAAATCTCAGGAAGCTATTATCTATGTGAATGGTTTTCAGGGAGTAATTCCGTTTTCACTTGCAAAATGGGCTTATCCTCCGCGAAACGATGACGGTATACGGCCACCAAAAATAAAATCATTAAAGGAGGTGCTTGAAGTTGGAGACGTAGTAATCGTGCAACGGCCCGAAAATGCATTAGATTTGATAACAGACAAATATGTGTCAAATCCAGCACATTGGGCATTGGGACAAAGACCTCTCGTCGAGGGTGCTATTGTTGCAATGGACCCCCATACTGGTAGATTGTTAGCAATGTCTGGTGGGTACAATTTTAGTGATTCAGAATTTAACAGAGCTACTCAAGCTTATCGCCAACCGGGGTCTGCCTTTAAGCCTTTCATTTACCTCGCCGCACTTGATGAAGGTTACAGCCCAACTACTCAAATTCTTGATGCGCCACTGGCGATAGACCAAGGACCAGGACTACCAAAATGGAAACCATCAAACTATACAAAAAGATTTTATGGTCCATCAATTATGAGAGTAGGAATTGAAAAATCTCGTAATTTGATGACAGCTAGACTAGCTATGGCTATTGGCATGCCAGCAGTTCAAACTTATGCAAGGAAATTTGACATCAATTCGAATTTACCTCCATATCTTTCTATGGCGCTTGGAGCGGGCGAAACTACATTGGTGAGGATCACTGCAGCTTATGGTCAATTGGTCAATGGTGGATTGAAAATTACACCAAGCTTAATTGATAGAGTTCAAGATAGATATGGTAAAACTATAATGCGACATGATAATCGCAGATGCGTCAGTTGCTTCGTGGATTCGGGATGGAAAAAACAACCTGTTCCAATTTTGCCGGACAATAGGGAGCAATTAACTAATCCTGCGTCGGCTTATCAAATTATCACAATGCTTGAAGGAGTGATAAAAAGAGGGACAGGAAGAAAATTGTTGGAAACAGGGCTGGTTCTCGCTGGAAAGACTGGCACCACTAATGATAATACAAATGCATGGTTTGTAGGATTTTCTCCAGATTTAGTTGCGGGTGTCTTCGTGGGTTATGACACACCAAGGCCACTTGGAAAACGTGAAACAGGATCCTCTGTAGCAGTCCCAATTTTTAAATCATTTATGACTAGGGCTTTGTTAAATGCCCCTAAAATTCCGTTTCGAAGACCTGATGGTGTAAATTTATACCCTGTCCATGCGGAAAAAGGTTATCAGGTAAAACTCTCTGATCCAAATGTAGTTATGGAGGTATTTAAACCAGGACAATCTCCATTAACATCAAATTTCATTGACCTGCCAACAGACAGTAAAATAAACACTCCTGATTTATATTAATAGCTACCACTTAATAAGTGTTGTAAGTGGTATTTTATATTTGTTATATTTTCACTTTGAAGTATAGAGATTCATAAAGAAATAATTATGCAAGCAGAAACACATCACGCTCTAGATACCATAAAACAATCCATCGAGCTTTTGAAAAAACACGTAAACTTGGAAGAGGCACTTTTAAGAATTTCAAAGATTGAACAAAGTAGTACTGAAGTGAATTTCTGGAGTGACCAGAAAAAAGCACAGAATTTGATGCGAGAAAAAACGATGCTTGAGACACGTATTCAAAGTATAGATGAGTTGGAGAAATGTCTTAACGAGCAACTTGAGATGCTAAAACTGGCGAAAGAGGAACAAGATAATGAGCTCGTAAAAGAAACTGAAGAAGCTGTTCAAAATCTTGCTATTGTTGCTGGGAAAAAGCAGATTGAAACTCTCCTATCAGGCGAGGCCGATAAAAATAATTGTTTCGTTGAAATTCATTCAGGTGCAGGAGGAACCGAAGCACAAGACTGGGCTGCAATGCTTTATCGAATGTATACAAGATGGGCAGAACAAAAGGGATTTAGATTCGAAGTTATTGATGAGGCAGATGGAGATGAGGCAGGGATAAAATCAGCTACCATAAGAGTTATTGGTGATAGTGCCTATGGTTGGATGAAAACGGAATCTGGGGTTCATCGACTGGTTAGAATTTCTCCTTTTGACAGTTCTGCAAGGAGGCACACTAGCTTTTCCAGCATTTGGGTGTATCCTGAAATTGACGATAATATCGATATTGCTATCGAGGAAAAAGATTTGCGTGTTGACACATTTAGAGCATCTGGTGCAGGTGGTCAGCATGTGAATACTACTGACTCCGCAATTCGTATCACACATATTCCAACGAATATAATAGTTCAATGTCAGTCAGACAGGTCGCAGCATAGGAATAGAGCTACAGCAATGAAAATGCTGAGAGCTAGATTATATGAGGCTGAGCTTCAGAAAAGAGAAAATCAGATAACTGAAGGAAATGCAGTAAAGGCTGATAATGGCTGGGGAAGCCAAATACGTTCATATGTTTTACATCCCTATCAGATGGTTAAAGACTTGAGAACACAAGTTGAGACTGGAAATACTCAAGCGGTGCTGGATGGAGATATTGATGAATTTATTGAAGCTGGTCTTGCAGCTAAGGTTGGTATGACGAGATAGACACTTACTTATTGTTATATATTACAAATGGCCGAATCATCCTCAACGTTTTTCCAATCTTTCGTATTATCAAATGGAAGCTGATTGCTTCAAAAACATATTATCATAACAATGGAGACGTCAATTGCTTTTAATTAATGTTTGACATTGCATTTTTGGGCGTGCTTCGTTCTGTTAGTTGGGAATCAATTTTTCACGGTGGCAAATCTTTTAGAGGTCGTAAAAGAGGTTTATAGCTTTGCGGTGCTAGAAGGGTACAGAAACTGATTTATCGGTATTGGATTGCCTTAAAAGCCTTACCAATGCTACGATTTGCCTCTCCACTCGAGCCTTCTAGATAGCGTTATTTTGGTTAAATGCTTATAAAAGCTCCGGGCAGATATTGCTTTTTAGCATTACCCACCAGCTTGTACTTGAGCTAGAACGTCTTCTGCATGACCAGGTACTTTAACTTTACGCCATACTTTTGTAATCATTCCATCAGGATCAATTAAGAAGCTTGAACGCTCAATACCCATATAGGATTTTCCATACATCGATTTCTCAACCCAAACACCAAATCTCTCACATATATCTGTTTCATTATCGGCACCTAATATGCATTCTAGGGAATGTTTAGCTCGAAACTTTGCTTGCTTTTCAGGTGTATCTTTAGAAATTCCGATGACTACTGTATTTGCCGCATCAAACTCTGCTAATAAGCTAGTGAACGATACCGCCTCCTTTGTGCAGCCAGAAGTATCTGCTCTTGGAAAGAAGAACAATACTACATTTTTTCCTTGATAATCGGATAAAGTGAAATATCCACGATCAGTCGGTATAGTAAAATCTTGTACTTTTGATCCAGTTTCCAGCATCGGTACGTACTCCGTGACAGTATGATGTTTTAATAATATAGTAATTATCGCAGACTAAATCAAAGATCTAGCAGTTTAATTGAAGCTATGGCAGAAATACTCACTTTGTGTATTATATTTAGGACAATATTTTATATGACTTTAATTAGTTAAAAGGCACCAGATGCTGTTTTTAAAACAAGCTAGATTTTTCCACAAAAATATACTTTTTGATTTAGCTAGCTTTATAGTGTCAGTAATTATGTTAGGTCCTCTTATTGATGCGGTAAATGTTCCTTTATTTGAGCATCAAGATAAATTTATAGAAAAAATCATTAAAACGCAGATTTCAGATTTTTTTCCTGAATATATTGTTGAGGTTGAAAATGTAGAAGTTACCTCTTTTTTCTCTGTAATTCCGATTGAAGTAAAAATTGAAAATATGAGCATCATCGGGCCAAAAGTGAATTTTATTGTGCCGGAAAGTAAATTAAAATTTGGTATCGAAAGCATTTTTTTCAGCGGAATACCTGAAGCAGTAAACATTAGCGGATTAAAAATTATTGTTGATAATATAACCACAAAAAGAGGGTTGGTCACACTATATGAAGCAAAAGATTTAAATAAATTTATATCTGAAATAATCTCAGATTTGTCTGAAACATTATCCGTAATAAATTTTCCTAAAAAAACACAGGTTATGCTAGACGAGTTCCAAATAGTGGACCAAAGGAATTTAGAAAGTGATAAAATAATCATTAGCGCTGCAAGCTTTAATGCGTTTATATCACAACAAAATAAATTGAAGGCTGTATTATCTGTAGAAACCTCAGATATTGGCAAAATAGATTTAAGTCTTGATGCAAGTCTTACTGATGTGGTTTGGAAGGCAACCGCTAATATGCAATCGGTAGATGTTAGAACATTTCGAGCATACTTACCAAAGGTTGTAAGGGAAATACTACTTGAGGGTTTCATCTCTGGTGAGCTGAATGCAGAATTTGAAGGAACTAATTTAACTTCTGCTGACGGTCATTTTGACTCAAAAAAAATAAAAATTAATGCGCAGTTCGAGGATAATCTGAATCCGCTTCAATTTTCTGGATGGTTTGATTATGATGCATCTGAAAATAGTGCGGTATTTTCTAATCTGGTACTTATTCTTGAGCCTGAATTGAAATTAAAGGCAGCAATTCAGTTAGATAATATTGGAAGCTCCAATACAAAAATTATAGCAACGGCAGAAACACGAGATACCCCGGTTAAGGTGATATTACCCTATCTCTCGAACCAGCCGCTGTTGTTATTAAAGGATGTAATTACACAGCACTCGTTAGGAGGAGTTGTTGATTTCGCGTCAGTTGAGTTGTCAGCAGTGAAAGAAGCTAATAAAGATAAAATTCATTGGCATAAACTTCAAATAGATGGGCAGCTGTCAAATGTCCAAATAAAAGCCACTAGTCAACAATATAACATATTGACTGCTAACACAAAAAGCGTTTTTTCTGTGAATCTGGATAATAATAATTCAAAAAGAAATAAATTTTTGCTCTCC
>CACOCY010000022.1 GCA_902625725.1 uncultured SAR116 cluster alpha proteobacterium
ATAGTAAAAACAAAACAAAACGAAATATAAAAGTTAGGGCAGGAGTTGATGAACTAAGCTCTCACAACAACAACTCTAATTTAAAAGTTGAAATCACCAGCATTTCTCAAAAGGGTAATGGTGTCGGCCATTTTATTCAACAATATCAAAAACAACCAAATATGAGCAAAATCTATGTGCCTAAAACGCTTCCGGGGGAAATTGTTCGTGTTCGACCCAACAAAAAATCAGGTAAAAGGATTGATGGTGACCTAATAGAAGTAATCATAACCTCACCTGAAAGACAACTGCCAAGATGCAATTCGTATTTAGATTGTGGAGGGTGTCAGCTTCAGCATATGGACTATGTTTCTTATCTTAGATGGAAGAGAAATAGTACGCTTGAAATATTCCGAAAATCAGAAATTGAAGCGCCTAAATTTGACGGGCTGATAGCATCAAATGATCAGAAAAGACGCAGAGCAACTTTCAAGTTTAAGAAAACACAACAAAAGAGTTATATTGGTTTTTTAAAAAGTGGCACACATCAAATCATTCCACTAGTTGAATGTGTTGTTTTAAGTGCTGAATTGCTGAAAACCAAGCAAAACATACTCGAGGGACTTGATAAAACTATGCCCATCGGGACAGAACTATCTATTCGAGTAAACCAATATGAAACTGGAAGTGACATATTACTAACTACTGATCGAAAATTATCAAATATCGTACAGGTGGAATTAGCAAGCTGGGCTTCTAATACTGAAATAAGAAGAATTTCTCTTTGCCATGATGGGGAGATAGAAAAAAGGTTGATTTACCAGAATAGCCCACCCTCGATTACTTGGTGTGGCATTGAGATTAAACCACCACCGGGCAGTTTTCTTCAACCCACTGTATTTGGTGAAGAAATATTACAAAAACAAATATTATTTTCCTATAAGGACATGGAAAATTGCTTGGATTTATTTTCAGGAATCGGGACCTTGAGTGCTAGTTTGTTAGCACAAGAAGTTCGTATTACAGCAATCGATAGTCATAAGGAATGTCTTAATGCTTATAAATTGGGATATCAAAGAGCAAATCAAAATAACTTGCTTAAGACTGAAATACGTAATTTAATGGAAGCACCTCTCTTGTATAATTTTTTAAACAATTTCCAAGGTATAATAATAGACCCTCCACGAGGCGGCGCTTGTTCACAAATTAAGCAAATAGCAATGTCTGACTGTCCCTCAGTAACTTATGTTTCATGTAACCCTTTTTCTTTTGTTAATGACGCCAAAATACTTATGCAAGGAGGATATCGGTTTAAAAATTTCAAATTATTAGATCAATTTAGTTGGACAGCACACATTGAAATTATTGGGAATTTTGAAAAAAAATAGGATTGAACCTTTATGATTAGAAAACGGTCACTCACAATTAAAGGACATGCAACGTCCATCTCTCTCGAAAATCCTTTTTGGGATGGGTTAAATGAAATAGCTAAAAAAAGGAATATTTCTATTGCATCTTTAGTAGCTGAAATAGATACAAACAGGGGTTCCCAGCAAGTATATGGACTGTCTAGCGCAGTTCGTGTGTTCATCCTAAATTATTTTAGAGGATAAACAATTTGCACTTGCTTACTCGAAAATGTGAACTTACGCTACTCAGCAATAAATTTATAATGAGTTCCAATTGAGATAAGAATGAAGCGAATAGCAATCCTACAAACAGGTGTCAATAATCCAAAACTTCCTGCACATTATCCCGATTATCCTAGTATGTTCAGAACTCTTGTTGGAAACGCACAAATTATGCCTTTAATAGAGCTTATTAGTTTTCCTGTTTTAGAGGGACCGTTTTTCCCAGAAATAAACAAATTTGATGGTTTTATCATTACTGGTTCAGCCTCCGGTGTCTATGAAAACAAGCAATGGATGAAAAAGTTATATAATTTTATTAGAGACGTTCATATTAAACGTAAAAAACTTGCCGGATTTTGTTTTGGTCATCAAGCAATTGCTGTCGCGCTTGGGGGGGAGGTAGTAAAGTCCTCAAAAGGTTGGGGAGTAGGGATAAGAAAGCACGAAATTTTCAACCAAAAAGGTTGGATGAGGCCCCGTTTAGATGAACTCCAACTCATATATATGCATCAGGATCAAGTTATCAAATTGCCTGATTCCGCTACTTTATTAAGTGGGGATGATTTTTGTCCTTTTTCCGCTTTCACTATCGAGGAACATATAATGTCAATGCAAGGTCACCCAGAATTTTCTCGCGAGTACATAAAAGATTTAATCACATTACGAGCCAAAAATATTGGGCATGATAAAACAAATATAGCACTTAATTCGTTATCTAATTCCCATGATGGAGAAATTGTCGGTGAATGGATAGTTAACTTCTTTTGCTCTACATAAATTAAATATTAGTCAGCCAAAACAATTAATCACATCATTCTTTGGCAAAAAAGATAATGGCAAAAATACTTGGTCTAGATACAGGTGGAACCTTTACTGACGCAGTAATTATGGATGCTGCTGAATATTCTATAATTAAAACTTCAAAATCTCTTACCACTACACAAGATTTATCTATTGGGATTGGGAGTGCAATTCGCCTTGTGCTTGGAATTGAAGCGCCTGACTACAAGTTAAGTTTTTCGTCAAATACTAATGAGAAAATAGCGATAGAAGACATAGAATTGGTAAGTTTGTCAACAACACTTGCCACAAATTCCATTGTTGAGAATAGTGGTTCAAATGTTGGCTTAGTGCTTATTGGATTTGAAAAAGATACATTAAATCAATGCAAGTTAGGTGAGGCAATTGGCCAAAATCCGGTTCTATTTATAAAAGGTGGTCATAATTCAGATGGAACATTGCAATCTCCACTCGATACCAAATCTCTTCCAAAGGAAATAGAAAAGTTAACCTCAAAAGTATCCGCCTTTGCTATTGCTAGTCATTTTGCGACGCGCAATCCCGAACATGAATTAAAGGTACGTGAATACATCCGAAAACACACTAATATGCCCGTTAGTTGTAGTTACGAGCTCTCAGCATCACTTGGTGGCCCAAAAAGAGCACTTACTACATTTTTAAATGCAAAAATAATTGGATTACTTAAAAATCTCATTAATTCAACACTACAACAAATGCAGCAAATTGGACTTAATTGCGAATTAATGGTTGTAAAAGGAGATGGCTCATTTGTTTCTGCTAACTTTGCAAAAGAGTACCCTATCGAAACTATTTTATCTGGACCAGCGGCAAGCGTCTCAGGTGCAGCATTTCTAGCTAATGAAAATACTGCTGTTGTTTGTGATATTGGGGGAACGACCACGGATATTGCGATGCTAAAAAATGGTTCAGTCAAACTGAGTTCTGATGGTGCTGAAATTGGTGGTTGGAACACAATGGTCAAAGCAGTAAAGATATGGACTACTGGTCTCGGTGGTGACTCCGAAATGCATGTAGATAAAGATACATCTATTACCTCGATAAACCTTGGACCACGCAGAGCGCTGCCTCTATGTTTACTCGCAGAAAAATTTCCCGCATGTCTTGATATAATGGAACAGCAATTATCTGCGCCTATAGCTTTACGCACAGACGGAAAGTTTGTTATTCCTTTAGTGTCTGGGGAAATCCCTGCCTGGCTTTCAAGATCAGAGATGATAATGGCAGAACGACTAATAAAAAGTGGTATTTCTGCGTTAGCTGATATCGCTGATACACAAGTTGCTCTGGGTGCTATTAAAAATCTCTTAAGTAAAGGGCTTGCACAACTGAGTTGTTTTACACCAACAGATGCTTCTCATGTTGTTTACAAATTTAACATCTATAACACTAAAGCTGCTATTTTAGGGGCACTTCTATCAGCAAGGCAGAAAAATTCTAAAGGTAATATAATTGCGAAATCTGCTGAAGAGTTATCGCTACTATGTTTAAACTATTTGAGTTCGGCATCCGCACTCAAGATAGCTGGTGCATCAATATCGGAAGATAACGCCACGGCTTATACTGCTTTTAAAACGCCCGCGATAGAAGCAGCTTTATTTAACATCTCTCAAAAATCCCGTTTACTGCAACATAAGATAAAATTATCGGTCCCTATAATCGCAATTGGAGCATCAGCAGTGACGCATTATCCAGAAATTGCAGAGCGTTTAGACACGTCACTAATCATACCAGAGTTTGCAGAGGTTGCAGGTGCCATCGGAGCAGCAATTGGTTCAATATGTCAGCAAAGCTCATTAACCATCACACAAACACAAGAGAGTATTTTCAGAGTTCATTCAACAAACGGTGTCAAAGATTTCAAATCGTTAAATGAAGCGGTTGACTTTGGTAAAGAAGAAGTCCGAAATTTATCAGAAAGAAAAGCAATCAAAGCTGGTGCGAAGCGACCAAAAACAACTATTTTCGAAAAAATTGAAACTGTTGAAATCGGAAATGGAAAAAGCTTGTTCATTGAAGGAACAATCACTGCCAAAACCTCCGAAAATGTAAATAATTTAACGACCACCTAATTCACTATATTATTTTTAACAAAAAACTTTTTTCTCTTTTTTTAACTCACTTACATATTTTAAATTATTGATTTTGTTATTAGTGCTGTCTGATATATATAGATTCATCAATCACTCGGGCGTATCTAAACCTAGCTGTCTATTTTCTATCATTTTAAGCTCATCACGTATTCTTGCTGCTTCTTCAAATTCAAGATTTGCTGCTGCATCATGCATTTTAGCCTCTAACTCAGATATTATCGTTTTCACATCTTTACCAAAAAGACTTACGTTTTTACTTTCTGCTCTTATTGTAACCCTATCGCCTTTCTCATAAACGGAGTCGAGAATGTCTGTAATCTCTTTTTTAATCGTCTCAGGAGTAATACCATTTTCTTTGTTCCATGCTTGCTGTTTATCACGACGTCTCTTTGTTTCGTCAATAGCGTACTGCATAGAATCTGTAATTTTATCTGCATAAAGGATTACCCTTCCCTCTGCATTACGAGCTGCCCGTCCAATAGTTTGTATCAATGAAGTTCTAGAACGTAAATAGCCTTCCTTATCCGCATCCAAAATTCCAACTAGAGCGCATTCTGGGATATCAAGTCCTTCTCTCAGTAAGTTAATACCTATAAGAACGTCAAACACACCAAGCCGTAAATCACGAATAATTTCAACACGTTCTAACGTATCCACATCTGAATGAACATAACGAACTTTAATTCCAGCCTCATGCATATACTCAGTTAAAGCTTCTGCCATTTTTTTTGTCAAAGTAGTAATCAAAACACGCGTTCCATTTTTTGCTGACACTCTCGCTTCAGCTATAATGTCATCTACTTGTGTTTCAACTGGCCTAACAATGCATTTGGGGTCGATAAGCCCCGTAGGTCGAACAACCTGTTCAACAAAAACGCCTCCTGTTTGCTCTAATTCCCATTTCCCTGGGGTAGCTGATACATGTATTGTCTGAGGTCTAAAACTTTCCCATTCTTCAAATTTTAAAGGTCTGTTATCAAGACAGGAGGGTAGACGAAACCCATATTCTGACAAAGTTGATTTTCGAGCAAAATCCCCCTTATACATAGCTCCAATCTGGGGCACCGTGACATGGCTTTCATCCACAATTAAAAGAGCATTTTCAGGTAAATACTCAAATAAGGTTGGAGGAGGCTCCCCTTGTTTTCTTCCAGATAAATACCTTGAATAATTTTCTATCCCGTTACAACTGCCTGTCGCTTCAATCATTTCTAGATCAAATTGCGTTCTCTGCTCAATTCGCTGTGCTTCAAGTAATTTACTTGCTTCATTAAACTCAACTAGCCTGTCTTGTAATTCTGATGCAATAAATTTTACGGCTTGTTGTAGGGTTGGTCTTGGTGTTACGTAATGCGAATTGGCAAATATAGTTATCTTATCTAACCTAGTTATTTTCTCCCCAGTAAGGGGATCAAATTCCCATATTTTCTCTATTTCGTCACCAAATAAGGTTATTCGCCATGCTCTATCCTCAAGATGAGCAGGGAATAACTCAATGTTATCCCCCCTTACTCGGAAAGTTCCTCTTACAAAATTGAGGTCGTTACGCTTATATTGCAGCTCTGTTAGCCTCCGAAGAAATTGTTGCCTTTCCAGTACACTGTTTGTCTGGAGTTTCAGTGTCATTTCAGAATAAGTCTCCACTGAACCAATACCGTAAATACAAGAGACGGAGGCGACGATAATTACATCATCACGTTCAAGCAAAGAACGCGTAGCTGAATGGCGAAGTCTGTCGATTTGTTCATTGATTGACGATTCTTTCTCAATAAAAAGATCAGAGCGTGGAACATAGGCTTCCGGTTGGTAATAATCGTAATAGGAGACAAAATACTCAACAGCGTTTTCTGGAAACAGACCCTTCATCTCTCCAAATAATTGAGCTGCCAATGTTTTATTTGGTGCTAGAATAAGAGTGGGTCTTTTTGTTTGCTCAATCACGTGTGCGATTGTAAAAGTCTTCCCCGAACCTGTAACACCGAGTAAGACCTGATCTTTTTCGTTTTCTGATATCCCTTTTAATAAAGATTGAATGGCTTTAGGTTGATCGCCATTTGGTGCAAAATTTGAAACAAGCTTGAAATTAGCTGACTTACGGGGCCTGTTTTTTGTCAATATTTCTACATGAGCTTCCATTAATATAAGTTAGGTTGTGAAGATGATTTTTGCTAGAGGTGAATAGTAGAATTTTTTCTTATGTTTTTACTAAGACATATTAATAGGATTTCGAAAGAATTTTATAGACATCAAACAGAATCAGAGAGTATTTTAAACAAACAAAACTTTAAAATATAGGAAAAATGATGCTTGCTAACCGCTTATCTCTTATAAAACCCTCCCCGACTGTTGCTGTGACAGCGATGGCAAATGAGCTGAAAGCAGCTGGACAGGATATAATAGGACTTGGCGCAGGCGAACCTGATTTTAATACTCCGGAACACATAAAGCAGGCAGCAAACGAAGCGATGGCTGAAAACAGAACACGCTATACTGCAGTGGACGGTATCGCCGAATTAAAACAAGCAATCTGCAATAAATTTGGGCGAGACAATAATATTTCCTGTACCCCTGATATGATCACAGTTGGAACTGGTGGAAAACAGGTTTTATTTAATGCTTTTATGGCATCGTTAAACCCAGGGGATGAAGTGATAATACCTGCTCCATTTTGGGTGTCGTATCCCGACATTGTACTACTAGCTGAGGGGAGGCCGGTAATTGTTAAATGCGGTCAAAGTCAGAATTTTAAAATTAGTCCTGATGCACTTGAAAACGCAATAACTGAGAAAACAAAGTGGATCATCCTAAATAGCCCCTCAAACCCAACTGGTATTGGTTATACAGCAGCTGACCTTCAGTCACTGGCAGAAGTTTTACGCAAATATCCACACGTACATATCATGACAGATGATATGTACGAATACTTGATTTATGACGATTTTAAGTTTTCCACACTTGTAGAAATTGCTCCTGACTTACAGGAAAGAACTTTAACTTGTAATGGAGTATCCAAAGCTTATTGCATGACAGGCTGGCGTATTGGCTACGCAACTGGTCCCAGAGAATTGATAAAAGGTATTGCTAAGATACAATCGCAATCAACCACTAATCCAAATACAATCGCTCAATATGCTGCTCTTGCAGCGCTAGAGGGCCCCATAGATTTTCTTTCTAAAAACAATGCTGCTTTTACACGGAGGCGAAATCTAGTAGTTGCTAGATTGAATAAAATAAGCAACCTTAAATGTAATATGCCAGATGGCGCATTTTATGTTTATCCTAGTTGTGACGGTGTGATTGGCAAAAAAACTCCCAATGGTTCTCTGCTAAAAACAGACTCTGATTATGTGACTTACTTATTAGAAGCGGAGGGGGTAGCTTGTGTACAAGGAACAGCTTTCGGTCTATCGCCTTACTTTAGAATTTCTTACGCAACCAGTGATGAGCTTTTGACAGAGGCACTTAACAGGATAGAGCGCGCAACAAATGCACTACAATAGAATAAAGATTGATTGACTTTACTTAACTCTGGCTTAAATCGAAAAGAACTTAAAGAATTGTTTAAAAGGTTATCAGATGTTTATTAGAAATAAAAAAACGTGGGAAATATCAGAAAATGAAATAACATCTGAAACGATTTTTTTAAATCGGCGCAAACTACTAAAGACTACCGGAATTGCAGGAGTTGCCCTTCTAATTGGCAACACGTCGTCTTATGCAATGCTCGTTGACGGATTTCCTCCAGAAAGAAATCCTAAATATGTTCTTGATAGGGCGCTAACCTC
>CACOCY010000023.1 GCA_902625725.1 uncultured SAR116 cluster alpha proteobacterium
ACCCTACGATATCTGACGTAAGCACTCTTCTTGAGGGCCTAAATCAAAACTGCCTACCTATACCCATTCAACGACAAACGCTGTTTGAGTCGATAACCAACATCGTTTCGGAAAACGAGACGTTCGAATTAAACATTCTAGCGCATGGTGCGCCTGGCGGAATATATGTGAATGGTGAATTTGTTGGGGAGAGCCAGTGGGTCAGCGGCATTTCTCAACTATCATCAAGTGCGATTAAAGATTTAGATATTAACTCCCGTACTATAAACTTTTGGTCTTGTGAGACCGGAGCCGGAGATAGCGGCTCTAATTTTGCCGAGGTTGTTTCAATAACAACGGTCGCTGCAGTCAACATGTCTTCGAATAAAGTGGGGCATGCATCTCAAAATGCAAATTGGGATTTAGATATGCATGTTTCTCCTAAGCCGCCGTTTAATGTTTCGTCTATGGAGGCTTGGAACCACTCGCTTACTCATTTGACCGAGTCTTTTGCCCTGAAAAACGTTACTGTAACGAGTGTAGGCGGATCCTCGAGCTCAAGTTATTCGTACATGGTAGGCAACCAATTTAATGTGGGAACAGTCTGGCTTAGCACAGCAAGCACTAGTAATAGTTCTGCTAACTACTACAAAAGCAATGCCTTAGAATTCGAATTTCAAGAATTTCCTGGCCTGACCTTTTTTGCAAATCCAAGTTATCTCCGTGTCGACACTTCAGCTTCATTCAGTGCGAGTTCGATGTTTGGGGGAGCTGATCCAGGCAATCAACTTATATATTTTGATGGCACACCTGACCCTTCATGGAATGGAGGGCATAGTGGTGGTTACACGTTATATGGAACCTTGGAAAATCTTAAATCGATAGAAGGTACCTCACTCTACAATGGCGCGGGTAACGGGTACGGGTCACATCAGGATTCCTTTGTTGTGGCTGATACAATTGAGGGTTTTGAAAATTTTCTCAGCAATTATGGAGAAACAGCGTTAACAGATTTAGTCCATAACGCCCAACTTGTTAGTTTGGTTGGTAATGCTTCTGATATTGCAGCCTCTACATTAGGCCACCATTCTCATCCTTTTCATATAACCCATTATCAAGTAACCGATGGACAAGCGGGTGTCGATGCTAATTCAGGTTTTTTTACAGGAAAAAGCGTTACTCTACTCGATCCCGCAGATGCCGTTTTAAATTTTGATTTGGGTGACCCAAATATTGCTCAAGCTGTTAAGGATTTTAATGACAGCACTCTTTCTAATTATACTCTTCATGCCGATCTGGTAGGGGCAGATTTATCAGATATCTCTGTTGAAGAGTTTTTAGCCCTTACAAGTGATGATATAACAGGTGGAACAATAAATGCAGCCTCGATTTCGGATACAGCTGCCAATCTTATGCAGTTGGATGCACAATCTATTGTGGATGCGAACGGAAACCCTGTCTCCTCATCGCCATTGTTAAAAATCACAGGTATTTCGGCAACAGAAGCCACTGTTGATCAAATTATAGCACTCGATGCTGGAACAGATTTTGTTAATGCGAATAACGGAGCAAATACGGATGTTAGTCTCACATATACATTCGCCTCAGGTGAAACGTTTACGGATATCATAATAGATGGCGCTGAACTTGCGTTGAGCGCTAATGCGACTAATTCTCCTACGCCGGGCACAATAAGCATTTTAGATAATGCTGGCACAATATTAGATTCTGCGGCGCTTTTTGGCGTTGGAGGAGCATTAAACGGTGTGTCATCTGTCACAGCTGGTAACGCCCACATGGACGAATTGGCTGACTTAGTTGGCGCACCACATGTTCAGAGCATTTCAATTGAAAGTAGTATTTTAAGTGCCGTCGAGAGTGGTTCTGAAAAAATAGCGGTTAGCGAGGCAATCGCGGCTCAAGATACTAAGGTAGTCAATAGCCCTGCATCCTATGGTATCGTTGATACAGCAACAGAGGTTAGCGCACAACTCGCAACATTGAATGGTCTTTCTACAGGTCCAAGCAGTTTGAACGTTGAGGATGCAACAATTTCTCAATATGAGAATTTGTCCTCAGAGACGCTAGTAACTACAATTAACTTAGAGACATCTTTTTCCAACCTTAATGCTGCCTCAGGCACCCTCACTTTATCAAGTTTGCAGGGTGGTACAGTTACTAAAATTGGTAACGTATCCATAACTGAGCTTGCGGTATCTGATTTAAGTTCCGTCGAAGGTTTTGCTACCTCTGTGAGTTTCAAAGATACGCCTGATAATTTGCTTTTCTTTGACGGTTCGTATACGCAAACTGTTTTGGAAAATGCTGAGAGTGCAGAAGTTACATCTGGAACAACCTCTCCGATTTCATTAGACGAAATGAAGATTTTATCTGATGTCGTTAGCACATTTCCTCCTGAATTTACGCTTGAAGTTAATGCTTCAGCCAAACAAATCGTTGATTTTGCCACCAGTTCAAATACACTTGAAAATTTAGCGGTTGCGGATGCGGATGTTATAAATGTTATCTCGGGCGATCCTATTTCAGTCGAACAACTAAGTATTCTCAAGGGGTTAGACGACGTTGTGTTGGGTTCTGGTACCGTAGACATAGCAGATAGCGATACAAAAATTTTGGCGGCCAATGACGCGATTTTAGATTCTGCGGAAGTTGGAATAGTAACGGTTAATTCTGGTGCCTCCACAGTAACTGATGGTGTTTCTTTAAATGGAATGACAAAAGCAGTTGTTTTTGATGTTTCGGGAACAGCAAAGGATATTTTTGACAGTGCAGATTCTCTTGGTGAGGCTGCCAACGTAACAGCAACTGATGGCGGGCAGGCTCTTAATGTTTCCCAAGCGCTAGTTATACAGGCATTGCCAGGTTATAATCCATCTTCAAGTTATAGTATCGATGACATTGGTGCTAATATAGTTTCTGCAAGTGGCGGAGATTCTGTACTTGCCAACGGAAATATCAATGTTGATGTTACCGACGGTGATGTAACTGCTTCAGATGGCGCCATTCTAAATTCCTTTACCGCTGATATTGATTTCAGCGTAGATGATAATCCAGCGGCCGTTGCAGCTGAAGTTACCGGTTCGAATTCGTCTACTGACCTGGATGATGCGGAATCTGTTACGCTTACAAGGGGGACGGGTTCTAGTTCTGAAAATAACCTTGATATTAACGAACTTCAAGCAGTTCAAACGATCAGCGGATATGACGCTGTAAATAGCGATTTTGACATCGAAGATTCCGCGCAAGCAATCCTATCAGCAGGCGACCCCGTTTTATTGGATTCTGGTGTCGATTTAATTACAGTTAGCGATGGCCCTACTAGCGTTTCTGAGGGCGTTTCTATTGGCGGTTTGTCAGCTGAAGTAGAATTTGATGTGCGCGGAGATGCGGACGAAATTTACAATGCGATAAGCTACTCCCCTTATTCTTTAGATGAGGCAAATTCAGTCATTGTTAGTGGTGGCGATGTAACGGTAAGCGAAGCAGACGCCATCCAAGACATTAGCGGGTATGATTTTGGTAACAGTGATTACGATATTTCCGATACTGCTGCCGCAATTCTATCCGGTGGAGATGCTATTTTAAATGTATCTGGAGTAGATGTTGTTACCGTCACTGACGGACCCGTTTCAGCCTCCGATGGTGAAACTTTGACTGATTACAGTGCCAATATCTCCTTTGATATCAGAGATACCGCTGATGCAATTGCCGCAGAAGTAGTCGGCACTGGCAATGCGAATGAGCTAGACGATGCAAACGCTGTTTTTGTTTCGGGCGGAGATGTAACTGTTGATGAAGCGGTCGCTATCCAAGCGATATCTGGATACAACTCCTATTCATCTAATTACGATATTACGGACGATGCTGCTAATATTAAAACTGCATCTTCTTCCACACTCAATGTATCTGGAGATGTAACTGCGACTAATGTTTCATCAAAAGAAGACGCTCTTTCTCTAAAAAATGACGGAAACGTTGATAATTTTACTCTTGATACGTCATTAACTGGTGCGGCTTCTATTACGGGAGCTACGGTAGATGAAGCACTCTCATTGTTGCAAAGTGCTTCTGGTGCAACAAATGGTTTAACAGACGAATCAGTAATTAGTATTGTTGATACCGTATCGAATTTAGATACACACATATCAGACTTAACAAACTCATCCATATTGGGAGATGTTCATGAGGTTCATGCAACCGTATCAACCATAGATGATGCTGAGTCTTTTGTATCTGGCACTAAGACATATGGTGCCTCCTTCTATTCCTATGATTTACCGTCTCAAGTTGATAAATTTTCTATAGACACTAGCGTATTAGCTAGCGAAGCCAATTTTATGGGATTGACCGTCTCTCAAGCTCTCTCTGTATTGAAAGCAGCTAATGCATCACAAATACCCAATATCTCTATTTCAGATACATATGCAAATTTAACCGCAGCTGACGCATCAACAGTAAATGCAGGATTAGGCTCTTCATCTATCCCATCTATTTTGGAAAATCCATATGTTGTATATAATGGAACATCAGTGTCATTTACGTTCAAAGATGTGCACGTAAACGACGTAACCCTCTCAGAAGCCATTGATTTAAATACTAATTACCCAAATGTGAATTTTAGCTACTCATTAGATGACGGTACTAATGGTGCAAACCAGTTCACATCTGCAAACTTGACAAATGCAACTATTGCAGAAGCGGAAGCATTCGTTCATGCCACTAATTTTCCTGGCTCGTCTCAGCTTACAATACAGGATACCGCAGCCAGTATTTTAAATTCAGATGGCTTTGCTATCTTCGCTTCAGGGGATGTTACAGCAACAGGTGCGTCTCATGCACAGGCTGTCCAGCTTGATGCAATGGTAGACGTAGATACCATCAAATATGCACCTGGAACGAGCTTCAGTAATTTGAGTATCGAAGAAGCCTCCGTTGTTGTCGGAAATAAAGCAGAGACCAGTGGCGTTGATTCGTTTTCGATAAGCGATACTTTTTACGCACTTACCCAAAATGTTTCTTTAGTTGTAAATGCACCTAACGGTTATGAGATTAGTAATTATGATGTAACAGCACCCACTGTGTCGAGTGCCCTAAATATAGGTACCGATAACCTCACTGTTGAGGAGGCAACTCTTTATTTTGGGGCTTCAAATGGCAATTTTGCTACTCCGCTTAACAATGGTCCTACCTACAACATTCAAGACACGGCTAAAAATATCGTAGATGGTGAAAATAACGGGAGTGAAGCTCGTTCGGGTATTTTTAACGCCTCGGAGGTTGTGGCTAATGGTCTAGGACCAGACCTTACGGTAGCAGAAACAAAGGTCATACTTGCACTTGGAAATTTTGCCGGTACTAAGAGCGATGTCGATGTCTCAGACAGTGCGATGAATATTTTATCTGGTGGCGACCAGGTTTTAGATAAAGCGGGCATCGATATTGTAACTGTATCTGATGGACCTGTTAGCGCTTCAGATGGAGCCACGATTAATGCATTTACAGCCGAAGTTGAATTCGATGTTAATGCAACGGCATCTGAGTTAGCGGCCGAAGTAGCTGGCGCCAATGTTGGTGATGAGTTGGATGAAGCCAATTCTGTTGTAGTCGCAAGTGGTGGGCCAGATGTAACAGCTGAAGAAGCACACGCAATACAAGATATTTCAGGATATGTAGGCACACAAAGCGATTATGATATTAGTGATAGCGCTGCGAATTTAATTTCTGCTGGAAACCATGTATTAGATGTCAGTGGTGTGTCTTCTATCAGCGTTGATGATGGTCCTGCAACAGCATCTGAGGGTGCTGCATTAAACGCATTAAATCCTGCTATTTCCTTTAACGTAACAGACACGGCCGAAAATGTGGCAGCTGAGGTTTCAGCAGATGGAAAATTTGGAACAGAATTAGACGAAGCAGGCGTGGTTCAGGCTATAAACTCATTTACCTCCGAAGTTGAATTCGCTGTCAGTGCTGATGAAGCTGAAGCCATTCAAAACATATCAGGTTATGACGCCAGTGGAAGCAGCTATGAAATTGAAGACACCGCTGCCGAATTGATCTCGGCTCAAGATACAGTATTGAATGACCCTGGTGTTCGCCATGTTGAGGTTATCAATGGTGTTAACGGCGGCGATGAAGTGACTGCGGTTGATGGTGCTGCTTTAACAAGCTTTAGTGCTGATATCGATTTTGACATTATGGATACAGCTCAGGCTATTGCAGCAGAAGTTACTGGGGCTGGTAACTTCTCCACAGACCTGGATGATGCAGGAAGAATTTTTGTTACAGGCGGAACAGTTAATGTGTCTGATGCTGACGCAATTCAAGCAATATCTGGTTATGATGAAGGTGTGCAGCAGGGCGGCGTTTCATATGAAATTAGTGACTCTGTTTCCAATTTAACAGGCTCCTCTGACAGCACCCTTGCAAATGGAAATATTAACGTAACAGCTACAGGCGCGGCCAATGCTTCTGATGGAGCTATTCTTAACGCTTTCACAGCTAATATCGATTTTGATGTTGCTGATACAGCCACTAACTTAGCAGCCGAGGTAGACCCATATATGGGTTTCTATGGAAGGTTAGATGACGCAGCCTCCATAGAGGTTTTGTCAGGAAGTGCAGTTGATGTTGATGACGCCGTATCTATTCAAGCCATAAGCGGATATACAGGTGCTGGTGATTTAGACATTCAGGACGATGCTGCTGATTTAATTTCTGCAGGTGATGCCGTTCTTAATCAAGCCGGTGTAGATCTAATATCTACTAATGAAAGTTCTGTTAACGCTGATATTGGTGCTCAGCTAAATGCTTTTACGGCTGACATTGAATTTAATGTTGTCGATAATGCCGAAAATGTTCTTGTCGAAATAAACTCAGCAAGTAGCGATGGAACAGAACTCAACGAAGCTAACGATGTGATTGTGACTGACAGTTTTGCATACACAAGTTCGTTATCAGTTTCTGGTTCTCCGGCGATTTCTGGTTCTCCGGCGATTTCTGGTTCTCCGGCGATTTCTGGTTCTCCTGTTTCAACCGATGATTACATTGATGTTGAAGAGGCCAAATTAATACAAGATATAACGAATTATAACGCTTCATTTAGTGACTATGATATTAAAGATGATTCGGCTGCCATCATCTCTGCTAACGACGAAGTACTTGCTAATGGTAGTATTGAGGTAGATGTCACCAATAACGTTAATGCGTCCGATGGTGCCATTTTGAATGCATTTACAGCAGATATAGATTTTACCGTTGAAGATTCAGCTCAGAATATTGCTGACCAGGTTAACGGAACAAATGGTTCCGCTGGAAGTCTTGATGATGCGGAAAGAGTTATTGTTGATTCTGGAGCTGCTATTGAAGCAGTAGATGCGGCTGCGGTTCAAGCCATTTCTGGCTACGACGGCAGTGCGAGTGATTATGATATCACCGACACAGCA
>CACOCY010000024.1 GCA_902625725.1 uncultured SAR116 cluster alpha proteobacterium
AAGGAGGTCTGATACTATTTAATTCAGGTAATGCAATAGAAATAAAGCTTGATGGTAAGCAAGTAACTCTGAATAGCGAAAACGGGTTTGTTGTTGGATTTCATAGAGATGAGCTAGCTTCTCGAATGATAGAAGGGCTTTGCAAAGACGGCTCTCCTTTCTCTGTAAATTTACGACCAACTCAGCGAAATTACAAAATACAAAAAATTGAGGGATTACCAGCCGGAATGATAAACCCTCCCTCAAGTGTCCGAAACCGGATAGCAAAAGAGTCCAAATTAGTAAAAAAAGCACGCTCAATTAAAGGAAAATCAGCAGACTATTTCATAAATGGTTTTGACTGGCCCGTAAATGGCACGATAACTGGTGTATTTGGAAGCCAGCGTATTTTAAACGGTACGCCTAGACAGCCGCACTTTGGAATTGATATAGCCGCACCTCTCGGCGAACCTGTATCAGCAAGTGCAAGTGGGAAAATAGTTATGGCGGAGGATTTGTATTTTTCCGGTTGGACAGTAATCATCGCACATGGCGATTATATTTCTAGCACTTATTCGCATCTTCATTCAGTATCTGTTCAAACAGGCGATGAAATAAAAAGAGGAGAAAAAATTGGCACTGTTGGTTCATCGGGGCGCTCAACCGGACCACATTTGGACTGGAGAATTAACTTGCTCGATAGACGGCTTGATCCTCTAATAATTTCAAATACGAATAATTAACGCTATTAGTACTAACTGACGACAGGATCTAATTCACCTGTCTGATATTTTTCAGCCATTTGCTTGAGGGAAAGTGGTTTAATTTTATCAGCTTGCCCAGCAGCACCAAAGCGTTCAAATCTATCTATACAAACTGCTTCCATGGCATCTCTAGCCGGCTTCATAAATTTTCTCAAATCAAACTCGCCTTTTTGCTCTTGTGCAACTTTACGAATAACACCGGCCATTGCAAGTCTGCAATCGGTATCAATGTTTACCTTTCGCACACCATTTTTTATTCCACGTTCAATTTCTTTAAGGGGAACTCCCCATGTCTGGGGCATCTCACCGCCATAATTGTTAAAAATATCCTGCAAATCTTGCGGTACGGAAGATGACCCGTGCATTACTAAATGTGTATTAGGTAACCTATTATGAATTTCTTCTATAACATGCATGGCTAAAATTTCTCCGTCAGGTTTTCGTGAAAATTTATATGCACCGTGGCTTGTCCCCATTGCAATTGCTAATGCATCTACCTTTGTCGCTTTTACGAATTGTACTGCCTGATCTGGATCTGTAAGCAATTGGTCTTGATTGATTTTACCTTCCACACCATGGCCATCTTCACTCTCGCCCTCCCCTGTCTCAAGTGAGCCTAATATTCCGAGCTCCCCCTCAACGGAAACACCGGCATAATGAGCCATCTGAGCTACCGAAGAGGTCACAGATACATTATATTCATAACCGGCAGCTGTTTTTCCGTCCGCCTCAAGAGAGCCGTCCATCATCACGGATGAAAAACCATATTGAATTGCTGTCATGCAAGTAGACATCGAATTACCATGGTCTTGATGCATGCAAATAGGAATATCCGGATATGTTCCTATCAATCCTTTAATCAACGCCTGAAGCAATAAATCACCGGCATAAGCTCTTGCCCCCCTAGAGGCCTGAATGATTACAGGTGAATTAGTTTTTTTCGCAGCCATCAAAATTGCGAGCCCTTGCTCTAAATTATTAATATTGAAGGCGGGCAAGCCATATTCATTTTCGGCTGCATGGTCTAGTAATTGCCTCAAGGTAACTAACATATCATTTCCTCTTGTTTCGTATAATTTTCTTTGTTCAATTTCCGTTTTTTTATTGGTTTTCGTAGTTTGCGACATCCTTTTTAGACCCAAAAATCAATGGTATTCTTTGGTGTATAGCATTTGGTTTGATACTTAAAATTTCTGTTTTACCATTAGATGCTCGCCCACCAGCCTGCTCAACTAAAAAAGCTATTGGATTTGCCTCGTATATTAACCTGAGTCTTCCTGTATCATAATTCTTTCTACTATCCTCTGGATAAAGGAATATTCCGCCCTCTCTAAATATTCTCCATGCGTCAGCAACAAGTGAGCCACACCATCTCATATTATAATTTTTTGCAAAAGTGCCCTCCTCACCATCTAAGCATTTGTGAATATAATCTCGTGCTTTTTGAGACCAAAACCTCATATTTGACATATTGATAGCAAATTGATTGCCGTTATGGGTTAGTTTTGGTTCCCAGTCCATTCGAACAAACTCATCGTTATCAAGAACGAACGCAGCGACACCATTTCCAATTGTCAAAATTAATGTTGTTTGCGGACCATACATAAAAAAACCACTTGCGAGCTGATTTACCCCTGGCTGAAGTGCATCATTTGTTATGTGGTCTATCTCAAAGCTGTCGTTTTTCCGTGGAAGAATGGAGAATATAGTGCCAACAGATATGTTGTTGTCAATATTAGAAGAGCCATCTAACGGGTCAGCACAAACAATAAGATTTCCTTTTTGTTCAAGGAGTAAAACCGTATCTTGCTCCTCTGAGAAATATGCGGCCACATCCTTGTTAGCAATTGCTTTTATAATTTCGTGGTCTGCAATAACATCTAGAGCTTTTTGAGAGTCTCCATCGGCGTTAACATCACCAGTCTGAATTCCCATTTCATTGTTTAACAAGCCATTTTTGGACAAGAAATGAGCTATATTTTTTGAAGCTTGGCTGAGACAAATAATTGTATCTTTAACAGCTAAACCCACTGAATTGCGCTCAATTGACCGTGATAAATATTGTGCTAAAGTTGTATTCACAATATTTCTCCTTATAAAAAAAGAAGCGCTCTCAATGTATCAAGAGCGCTTCGTTTAATAAGTTAAAACAGTTAACAGTTCACTATTCTCTATTACCAAAAAGATGCAAAAGCATTATGAACATATTAATAAAATCAAGGTATAGCTTTAAAGCTCCATAAATTGATTTAGTTGCTGCAGCTTTTGCACTATCTGCTGCCGAATACATTGACTTAATAGTCTGTGTATCCCACGCTGTAAGCCCGGCAAATACAAAAACGCCGATAACAGATATTGCAAACTGCATCACATCCGAACCTACGAATATATTTACTATGGAAGCGATTATTATACCAAACAAACCGATAATCATAAACGAACCCATTGCTGTTAAATCGCGTTTGGTGGTATATCCATAGATCGACAAACCAGCAAAAGCACCTGCTGTCACAAAAAAGGCTCTTGCTACGGACTCCCCGGTAAAGACAAGAAGGATGGAAGATAACGATAAGCCCATTAATGCAGCATATAAGTAAAACATATTTCGTGCAGTAGATGGGGACAATTTTTGGATTTTAAAACTTAAATACATAACTAATGCAAATGGTGCAAACATTATAATGTACTGCAATGGGGACCCATATACAGTTTGCGCAACGCCAGGGATTGTCATCGCCGCCCACTTCATGGCGTATGCAAATAAGCCTGTCAAAGCAAGCGCGGTTGTCATATGATTGTAAACGCCCAGCATGTAGCGGCGTAGACCTACATCAATTTGGGTTTCCTGTGCTGAAGAAACGTTAGCATAACGATTATCTTGCATGTGAATACTCCTTTTACACTGCAAATTTTACTTTTACTAATGTAAGTTGGCTATTTCAGTTGTGCAAGTGTTTGTCATACCAATTTTCCATATTACTGAAAGTTTTTTATAAATATATGTTCATTGTCGCTGTTGCTAGGGACTTTTGCCTTCATATTTGCTCTCTCTCTCTCTTGCACGTTTTTTCACAGAGTCAGACCTCAATTGGCCACACGCCGCCAGTATATCATCACCTCTAGGCGTGCGGATTGGAGAAGCGTAGCCTGCTTTTAAGACAATCGCCGCAAATCTATTTATATTGTTGGATCTAGAAGTTTTGTATGGAGAACCCGGCCAGGGATTGAAGGGAATTAAATTAATTTTAGATGGAATTCCACTTATCATTTTGACTAAAGCTTTTGCGTCTTCTTGACTATCATTCACCCCATCAAGCATTACGTATTCCCAAGTTACTCTTCTAGAGTTTGATAAGTTAGGATAATTTCGAACTGTATCCACAAGGGCTTTTAAATTATATTTTTTATTTATTGGTACGAGTTGGTTTCGAAGTGTATCATTTACTGCGTGTAAACTTATAGCTAAGTTTACTCCTAATTCCTCTCCACAACGAATAAGTTCAGGTATAACACCTGAAGTGGAAAGAGTTATCCGCCTCTTTGATATGGCGATACCTTCACCAGACATAACGATTTTCATTGCTTTTGCCACGTTGTCGTAATTAAATAGGGGTTCACCCATCCCCATTAATACTATATTTGTTAACCTTCTATTAAGCTTACCCGCAGGCCAATCACCAATTTCATCCATGGCAAGTAAAATTTGGCCACATATTTCTGCAACAGTCAAATTGCGCACTAGTCGCTGTGTGCCCGTATGACAGAAAGAACAAGTTAGAGTACATCCTACTTGACTTGAAACACAAATAGTACCCCTATCTTTCTCAGGAATGTAGACTGTTTCAACCTCCTGTCCATCAGAGAGTCTTAAAAGCCACTTAATTGTACCGTCTTTTGATTTAAGACGTCTGCTGATAGAGGGACGTGATATAATAAAGCGCTTTGTAAGTAACGAGCGAATCGGTTTAGAAATGTTGCTCATGTCTTGGAAATCAGTTAGACCGTGTCGCCAAATCCAACTCCATATTTGCTTTGCGCGAAAATAAGGCAAATTTAGTCTGACGACGGCGTCTTTTAATTCCGAAAATGAAAGACCTGTTAAGTCTGTAAAATTTAGTCCGAGATTATTCAATTGCACCTTGTTGATAAGAGGTCACCGTATTTTCTACAATAACAAATTTTAATCTTTTCAATTCACGGACAGATCTTGTCCAACATCTGCTTTGCTTTGGTAAATCCAGATAGAGAATATACGTCTATCGTTGCGTTTCCTCTACTAGAAACCCCTTTAACCGTGAGTTTATTCCCTCGTTTCATATTTCTAATAATTTTTCTATCCTCATCTTGTCCGAAAGACCATGCTCTATCTTCAAGAGTAAAAAAAGTTTGTTTCATTCCATCTACATTTAGCTCTACTTCGGATTGTTTTTCGAATATATACCCAGCAACTATGGAAACAACATCACGTTCAGCCTTACCTGGACCATGGGTAACAAAAACCCTAGTTTCTCCTCGATTTGATTTCTTGTAATCACCTTTTTTTTCAATAGGCTCGCTAGTTATATAACACAATCTCCCTGCATCTGTTTCTTGCCTTAAAACTGACCAGTCATTAAATTTTTCTAATTGTACTTTTTCAGAGGCTGAAAGTTTCGTTGCACTAAGGCAGATTACAATTATTTTTAAGAAAACGACTATTTTTTTAAACATATCCTACACCATGCGTTAATTTTTTCATGAATATTTCCCGAATTGTAAAAAGACCTGTAGATTACTCGCTAATAAATCGCAAAACTTTTAACATGAAGCAAGTGCTATAAGGAGTTTATTTAAAATAATTGTGTCAAAATTTTGGTTACGGCCATAATTTTTTGTATGGGTGTTTTTTTGAGTGCTTTTTCATTTTAATTACTAATACGCATTATTTTTAAATATTTAGATAATTTAATGAATTTTAGGGTTGTCGCAGAAATAATTTCATCGTTAGATATGTCTATGGGATCTGGCTTCTCTAATGATAATCAAAAAAACCTGTCTGAATGGGATAAACTGTTAATCCAAGTAGGCAACAATCGAGATAGGTCTGCCTTTAAAGCACTGTATGAGCATTTCACCCCTAGATTAAAATCATTTTTATTAAGGATAGGGTCAGATGATTCGACCGCTGAAGAAGTTTGTCAGGAATCAATGATAATGGTCTGGCGTAAAGCTGAGACCTTTAATCCAGAAAGTGCCGGAGCCAGTACTTGGATATTTACGATTGCACGCAATAAACGCATTGATAAATTGCGGAAAGATAGACGGCCTTTGCCTGATTTTAACGACCCATCATTTTATAAAAAGCCGATCGACAAGAGTGACGATATACTACAAAGAGTAGAAGAAGAAAAAAAAATCAAAAAAGCACTAAAAAATTTACCTCCAGAGCAAGCCAAATTGATTCTTTCTGCGTATTATGATGAGAAGTCACATAGAAAAATAGCTGATGAGACCAATTTACCTTTGGGAACGGTAAAATCTCGAATTCGACTTGCTATAAATCGATTGAGAACACAGCTAGAAGAGTCTGAGGGGTATTGACTAGTTACATGAATAAGCAAAACACATTAACATTGCTGGAATCCTTGCTAATTGATTATGCCAATGGAACTTTACCGTTGTCGCTTGAAGTGTTGGTTGAAACCCATATTTCAATGAATCCAGAAAGCGCAAAATCAATACGAATGCTATTACAAATTGGGGGAGCACTCATAGAAAATTCTGAACCAGTCTCTTTATCAGAGGGTAGCTTTGAAAAATTAATGGCAGAAATTGATTTAAGTGATGACTCATTTGAAGACACAGATATACTCGTGAGCAATGATAACAATTTATTGCCTCTCCCATTACGTAACTATACGCAAGATGTAAACAGCCCAAGAAGTTGGAAACGTATTGGCATTGGCCTCTCAGAACAGTCGATAGATTTTGGCGATCAATTTGGTAGTGCCAAATTATATAGAATTGCTCCAGGATGCAGTGTTCCAAGTCATTCCCACGATGGCAATGAAGTAACACTTGTTCTTTCCGGAGGTTTTACAGACGAATATGGAACATACGGGCCCGGTGATATTTCCATCCAAGAAACAGGAGCTATACACAAACCGGTAGCCGACGCAGATGGGGAATGTATTGTTCTTGCTGTAAACGAAGGCCCCATTGTATTAAC
>CACOCY010000025.1 GCA_902625725.1 uncultured SAR116 cluster alpha proteobacterium
TTATATCAAGGTCATGAACCAAGGCAATTCTAATATATCCGGATGCTGGATTTTTGCCCTTTCCAGCAACAGCCATGTAAGTGCCTGGGATAACTTTGATTGCCATGTGCTTCCATAGCAATTGAGTAAACTTGAGGTCATCGCCAACATGAAGCCAAAGAAAAAATCCGGCGTCTGGAATAGAACAATTCAAGTATTTTTGCGCTACTTTAAATGCATCATTATAATGTGCTCTCACTATCTTATTGTGGTTTGTGTCACGATAAATTTCGCCGGATACTCGCAATAAAGGAGTTGGAACAAGCGCTAAGCCATTCGCCGCTATTTGCGAATATGACGATATAATTTCTGGATCAGCACATAAAAAACCAGCTCTCAAACCAGCCGCGTTTGAGCGTTTTGATAGACTATTTAAAACTGCTAAATTAGCTAGTTTTTTGTCTCCATCTCTGGTAAAATTTCGAGCAACTTCAAGGGCACTTGATGGTGCCTTATCTCGCCAAATGTCTATGTAACACTCGTCAACAACGAGCAAAAAGTTATATTTGCGAGCCAACATCAATGCCCGCTTAAGGTAATGTTCACTTGCTATTGCGCCGTGTGGGTTTGTGGGTGAACATAAATACATTATAGTTGTATTAGACAAAGTTATTTCATCTAGCTGTCTAAGGTCAGGTAAATAACCATTTTCCAAGCAAGCATCCATTAGTTGTATTTTACTTCCGCTTATTAATCCGGCAGCACGCCAGGCATGGTAAAAAGGATTAGTTACAAGCGCAATTGAATTAGGTTTAGTGCCTCGCATACAATATCCAAGCATATGGAGCGGCTCTCTAGTTCCGGGTACCGGAAGAAGAAAATTATCAAGAGGGCTTAACCAATCTCCAAGTTTTGCAAACCTCGAATTAAGATAATATTTCACGTTATCGTAAAATTTTACATCCCCCTTTATCTTCGGATAGCTCCGCCAGTCACAATTTTTTTCCGCAAGTATTCTTGTTATAAAGTCTGGTGGGGATTGTTGGGGCTCACCGATTGACATGTTTATTTCACAAACACCATCAGGAGGCGAGATCTCGCTAACCAGAGAACGTGTCTTTTGAAACATATTATCTTTAAATATCAAAAAATCTGGATTTTGCATTTACAAGTCTGCATATATAAAGTTAAGCGCATATCGGCATAGCAATAATCCGACTGTAATACATTAGTGCAACCATAACAACTATAGCCCATAAAGGTTTTTAACAAATGACTGGCGCCATCTTTTTTGATCGAGATAATACACTTGTCAAAGATCATGGATATACATGGAAAATATCAGATTTCGCCTTTTTATCGGATAGCGCTGAGGCTCTCGCTTTTTTACATTCCTATAAAATACCTGTGTTTATTGTCACAAACCAATCTGGGATTGCTCGAGGATATTTTGATGAAGCGGATATGTTTAAATATAACAAACATTTAACCAAACAGGTGGCATTAAGAGGCGGTAATATTTGGGATATTGCTTACTGTCCACATCATCCAGACTATCCTGAAAAAACTGACACTATAAAATGTGATTGCAGAAAACCACTTCCTGGAATGATAAAGATGATATCATACAAATGGCAGGTTGATCTTAATAAATCAATAATGATAGGCGATAAAGAAACAGACATACAAGCTGGGAAAGCAGCTGGATGTTTGAAAAGCTTCCTTATAAAAAGAACTGAATCTAGAGTAGACCTGTGTAAATTGATAATATCGAAATATTTTATAGAAAAAACATGATCATGGCGCAAAAAATACCAATAATTGTACTTGGAAACGGACTCACAGCTGAAGTAATGTGCAAAGCTTTAGACTATTTTAACCTTGAATATGCTCGGCTTTTATCCCAAACGCCTTTTTTGAATGATAATAGAACCACAACAATTAACGTTGCCAGCCAAAAGATGCTTTCTCGTCTCAATCTTTGGTCCTTTTCAGCGGAAGAGAAAACAGAAATTACAAATATTCTGGTCTCAACGAATAAATTTATGACCGATTGTTTTGACCGAGTTGTGGATTTATATAGCCTAAGTCTCTCTTTGAAAAACCAGCCCATGGCATGGACATTACAAAATAGAAGTTTATTTGAAACCTGTCATAATCAGAGTGCAAAATCACCCCCCAACGTTGAAATTTATGAGGGGGATCTGCGCTTCTTTCATAATAATAATAACGTCACAATTATAGATACCAGTGGCAAGCAGTGGCTGTCTGATTTAGTAATTGCTTGTGATGGTGCTGACAGCCATGCTCGCAAAGCTGCTGGATTACGCAGAACATCTATGGTTGCAAACCAAAAGGCTATTGTTGCAAGAGTAAATTTAAACCGCTTACATAATAACATAGCATTTCAAAGATTTTTACCCGATGGGCCGATAGCCTTAATGCCTGTAAAAGAAAAAGAGGCCGCACTTGTTTGGTCTCTAAGCAACACCAAAGCAAACGCCGCATTTAAGTTATCTGATGCAGACTTTGAGCGGCAAATCATAAATGTTCTTGGAGACGCTTTCAAAGACATTAGAGTTTGTTCTGAGCGGAATATTTGGACATTAAAACCGTCCTTTACCAAAAGCATGGGAAGACCCGGAATGGTTCTTGCTGGAGACGCTAGTCATTCAATACACCCCTTAGCGGGCATGGGGTTTAATCTTGCGCTTGCCGACATAGCCGTGATTTGTGACTGCCTTGATAACGCAAGAAAAAACGGACTTTCATTCTCACACTCAACTATATTAACCGAATATCGTTCCAGACGGCGTGTTGAAGTTGACGCAATTATTGGAATTACGCAAGGATTGAACCGCCTATTCAGCTACAATAGTTTTCAATCTAAGATTTTTCCGTCCAGTTTGACAAATATTGGGTTAGGTTTAATAGACATTTTGCCAATCAAGCATCAAATCTCTCACTTAGCGAGTGGTGGAATTTTAACTTCTGCTCGGTTGCTTTCTGATGCGTGATTTTTAAATAATTGATATTTTTCATACTTCTAAATTTAAATTCCTTTTATATTCAGCGTAAAGTGCTTTTTGACGCACACCATAATCGTATAAAAGAACCCAACTGTAGATCCCTGTTTCGTGCCCGTCGTCAAACAATAATCTTACCGCGTAATTTCCAATATATTCTATGCCAATTATTTTAACATTTTGTTTTCCACGAATAATTTTCTTTTGCTCAACACTATGCCCCTGCACTTCCGCTGACGGAGACTTTACGCGAAGCAATTCTGCTGATAGTTGCGTTTGAAAACCGTCGTTAAATTGAACTGATAATGTCTTTTTATCTTTATGAAGTCTTATCTCAGTTACAGAAATACTATCTGAAATCATTTCAATTACCGCAAACTATTTGCGTTTCAAACTTAATTGCCATTGATCTATTTCACTAGAAGATAACAATCGGCTATGATTTTCGCTAATTAGGGGAACACTCTGTTCAATTGGATATGCTTTTTTACCTTGAACACTAATTAGTTCTTGTTCCTTTTTATCATAAATCAAAAGACTTTTGGTATCCGGACAGACCAAAATATCTAACAAACACCGCGCTGTACTGGTATTTTCTATATTATTTTTATTTGGTGACATTTCTATGTTTAACAGGCTTAGTGTTTAGCATTTTCAGCATTGTCATCATCATGACAAGACATTTGTAAAATTGTTATTAATAATTCTGCTCTACTAGCGAGACCTTTTACTTCCAGCAAGGCTTGTTTTTCTGCAACATTAAAGGGACAAATCATTGATAAAGTGCTAACAAGCCTCTCATCTGAGCAAGATTCTAACTGTGACCAGTCTACTTGAAAACCTTTTGCATCAAAATATTGTCTTAAGGTAGCAGATAGTTTACTTCTATCAATAGGCGCTTCGTCAATCGTTAAATCTTCTTTATAGTTTTGCCAATTGACTTCTGCCATAAGATACCCAAAGAGACCCTCTGAAAAATTAATGGCATTAAAACGAATACATCCTGAGAGAGTAATTAATATTCTTCCATCCTCCTGTTCAGTAAAACTAGAAATACGGCCTGCACACCCTGTCGAGTAGTATGGGTTTGAGCGTTTCTCTTTATTTGGCTGTATCATGCCAATCAATCTAAGCGGGCTCGCAATTGCGTCTCGAACCATAGAAAGATATCTTGGCTCAAAAATATTTAGTGGCAGCGCGCCACCTGGTAACAACAAGGCACCAGACAGAGGAAAAACCGGAATTTCGCTTGGTAGGTCTTTAAATTCAGGTTCAAAAGGGCCTCGAATTGTCATTTATTCCTCATCTGAAAATCGTAAAAATATTTTAAATACTGTTTTCCCCAAATATAGTTTGCCCGTCAGGAAAATAAATAGCTGGATAATTTCCTTCTCAGCTTTATTACATCTGGGTGCGTATGTCCTAATGCTGTGAAAAATTCTAATAATTGCGTTTGAGCCTTGTTTTCATTCCAGGAGGGATCAATTTTAATAGATTCTAATAACTGAGACATAGCGTCTGTTTGTTTGCCCGAAGCAAAAAGAGCTATTGCCAAATCTTGGCGAGCTTGCAAATCCTTTGGATTTAAACGAACTTTTCCTTCCAATTCAATAGGATCTAGCGCTACGTCGGCTCCTTTTTTGGCTACTGCTAGTGCAGCTAGAACATCCTGAATTATGGGTTTTTTCTGCATGTCGTCGTCCAGCTGCTCTATGACAGCTGCTGCCTCGTCGTTTTCACCTTGGGCAATAAGACATCTTATAAATCCTGCTATTGCCTCTTCAGATTCAGGGAAAACTGAGAGAGCTTTCTGAAAAGCCTCCATAGCTATAATTGTTTCATTCTTGCTAAGAGCTGCTGTTCCCTCATCTAGCAAAGCAGATATATCCGGCTGTCCAGGTGCTAGTTTTGAAAGTTTTTCGACAAACTGGTTTACCACTGACTCTGGTTGTGCACCTGCAAATCCATCTGCCGGTTGTCCGTTAACAAACCCAAAAACAGTTGGTACCGATTGCACTCTCATTTGTGCTGCTATTTCCTGATTATCGTCAATGTTAATCTTAGTTAATTTTACATTTTTATACTTTGCGCAAACCTTCTCTAATACCGGCGCTAGTTGTTTACAAGGTCCGCACCAAGGTGCCCAAAATTGCACAATGACCGCCTGTTCTGAACTCGCCTCGATAACCTCTGACATAATATTTGCAGCGTTTACATCTACGGGCGCAAATGAGTTATTTTCATCAATCAACAATGACATTTAATTCCCCTCTATTTATTTTATAAATTTAACTTGGTCGGATACACGCCTAAAAATTCCAGATAGTACTCTAATTCACTTGGTGTCATCGAAATGGTAAAATCATTAACCAAGGGATGCATATAAACTTTGATAACTTCAAATAATTCACTGTCGATAAAAAACTTTACCCCCTTTCTAACTCCTGTAATCATAGCTAATGGGGTAACTGCTCCTGGTCTTACTCCTAAATTTTCAAACAACCTATCTGCACTTCCAAAAGATAATCTACCGGATTGCATTAATAATGATAATTTTTTCAAATCGACATTTTTATCTTCTTGCAAAACAACTAAATAATTATTCTTTTTATGGTCGCGTAAATATAAATTTTTAATATGTCCTCCACCATCATTTTTTGTAAGCATATTATACCTACATTTTTTTGACTCACTCACTGTATTTAGAGGTGGGTGATGGAACTTTTCTATAGGAATTTTCAATCCTACTAATTGAGAAATAACAATATCAGGATGAATTGGGAGAGTTTCCTGAAATAAAGATGATGCATCCGGTAAAATATCTTCAGACATTCAATAACCTAAAAAATACAAATAACGATTTTCTTCCTAGCGATGCATATATAATAGGTTATACAATTCCTAGTACAAGAGGCTAAGCTAGAATAAAACCGCTTATTAATTCTATCACAGGTAAAGTTACGAAAAGCAACGATTGACGTAAATACTCTATTTGGTTATCAGCAGTTTAAATTTTTCGATATAAAAATCACTTAAATTGAAAGCAAAAAAATTGAGTATTAGCGTTGCTATGATCGGATGTGGTGTTTGGGGTAAAAATATCGCTCGTAATGCGTCAGAATTAGGTGTGCTAGCCGCTATTTGTGATACCAATCAGAAGCGCGCTTCGTCATTTTCAAAACTATTCTCGTGTCCTTCTCTTTCATTTGAACAAATTTTGAATGATCCCTCCATATCTGGTGTGATGATTGTAACAAATGCTCATTCTCACGAAAAATTAGCATGTGATGTATTAAAAGCGGGTAAACATGTTTACGTAGAAAAACCCCTTGCACTGTCCGTCAACTCTGCACTTTCAATAGAACAGAATGCAATTAAAGCACAAAAACAAGTTATGGTAGGACATTTACTGCAATATCATCCAGCGTATAAAGAAATAAAAAAACTAGTAAAAAAAGGAATTATAGGGGAATTACAGCACATTCAGGCAAACCGTCTTGCTATGGGCCGAATACTAAAATCAGAATCTGCTCTTTTTGATTTATGTCCCCATGATATCTCTCTTATTCTCGGTCTAGTAGAACATATGCCCCAATCTATCAAATGCAATAGCGCTAGTCATATTACGAATGCCGGTGGAGATATTATTTCTTCTAACTTTGTTTTTCCCAGAGGTATCACTGCAATGATGCATACGAGCTGGTATTCTCCTTATAAGGAACATAGGCTTGTTGTCACTGGGAATTTGGGTTCAATCGTTTTTGACGATATGAAGCCATTACAAAAAAAATTAACCCTATATAAAGATAAATTAATTGATCAGGGAGAGAAAATTCTGATTGAAAGATCTGACCCCTCTTT
>CACOCY010000026.1 GCA_902625725.1 uncultured SAR116 cluster alpha proteobacterium
CTATAATATCATCCGTAATAAAATCTAAATAAGGATTATCAGACTGCCCATGCTTCGAATAATCGTAACCCTTACGATCCTTAATATATGATGTAAGTGTTTCTGGTATGTCTTCGCGGTCTGTGCCATATTTTTCTACAATATCGGCAACATGATTACCAACCATTGCAGGAAACCATCTTGTTGCCTCTCGGCATTTATCCATATCTCCCAAATAAGCAGGCGCTGCTGCCATTACTTTATAACCTGACATATCACGGCCATTAGCCTTGCCGGCGTCTATAGCTTGACCAGCAAGCCAATTACAAATTGCAGGCTCTGCCACTTGAAGGATAAGGCCATCTCCCATTCGTCCAGCGCTATCAAGTGCTTTTGGACCATAAGCGGCTACCCAGACTGGCAGTTCGTAACCTTCTGCCCAAGGAAATTGAATAGGGTTTGGTACATCCCCATACTGTCTTTCCTCTCCTCTTATTAATCCCTTAACAACCTCAATAAATTCGTCCATCTTGGCGAGCTTAGCTGGCTTACGACCCATAACTCGCACAGCACTATCCCCTCTACCAACTCCAATGTCAAAACGACCACCTGATTGTTTTGCCATAGACCCAAAAAGTGATGCAGCCTGTGACCACTCTCTGGTGTTTGGGTTTGTTACACATGGACCAAAACGCATTTTTTTCGTATGCTCCATGCACATCGCCATAGCAGGAAAACTATCGCGCCATAAAATATGACTGTCAAAAAACCAACAATACGCAAACCCTGCTTCTTCAGCCTGAGCAACAAGCTTTCTAGCATTTACTGGGTCAACCACACCTTTGAATGTAATGCCAAATTCCATTTTTTCCTCCATTTACGTTATTTTTCGGGCGCCCAGATATTAATACCTGCATGGCTAAAAGGTACCACTTTTGATATATTAATACGAATAAGAATAGCTGTTAAGGCCTCTATACAACGCGCGGCTTCCGCATCGCCCGCATTGTAGGCTTTAACACCAAGTCTTTCGATTAATTTCATTACTTTTTTTCTTGAATCTAAATCATTTCCGCATACAAGTATATCACAGTTAATTTTTGCATCCATATCATTCAATGTATGAGCTGAAACATTATGCAAAGCCCCAATAACTGGTGTCTTATTACCTAGTAGCGATTGAGCAGCTTCGGTCGCTGAACCTTCTGGTGGCATTCCAACTTTTTTTGGGTCGCCCTCTTTCAAGGGTACAACTATATCTATCAAAATTTTATCTTTAAGTTCGTTTTTTATCTCCCGAAGTGTTGAATTATGTCCAGACCAAGGTACAGCAAGGATTACCATCTCATCAGCTTTTTGGATTGCTGTTTGGTTATCATAACCAGTAATATGTGAGTTGCCATTAGGAAGTTTATTACACAGATTTTCTGCAATCTCCGAGGCTCTATTTTGGTCACGAGAGCCTATGGCCACATTTATCCCTGCTCTAGCAAAACGAAGAGCAAGCCCTTGTCCCTGTGGACCAGTACCACCAAGTATCGCCAATGTCATCTAAACATATCCTCCGCTTTATCACGCAAAATATCTTGCGTTTTTGTTGAATGAAGTGGTGTCCAATTTGCACCACGGACCAAAACCAAAGGCGTTTTTGCTGCTTTGGTAATAACCAATCCAGAAGCGGCAGCTATCTCATCAGAAAAGGCTGGTTCTGTAACAAAAAGCTCTCTACCCCATCCATCTTTGGTCCCTATTTCAGATATTCTAGTGGGAACCTTATAAAGGCCTATGGCGACATTTACTTGACCCAGACGCCAAGGTCGACCAAATGTATCTGTGATGACAACACCAAGCGTTACCCCAAAGCGCTTCTCTAACGACTTACCTAAACGTTTTGCGCTTAAATCGGGAGCATCTGGCAGAGTGATTAAAGTTCCAAAATCACTATTAGACTCGTCAACGGCCGCATTAGCCGAGATAAAACCAAGCTTATGTTCACAGATCATAGTTCCTTCATATTGTCTCGGATGCTTAAAGGCACGTACTACCCTTTTTGACTGTGATAGTATAACTTCAACTTTTTCTGGGCTCTTATTCAATTCCAAAGCATATCGATTTGCTTCTTTAGACGGTCTAACGTCTGATAATTTAATTAAGTTACCTTCAGCTTTTGAAACGACTTTATGTGCAATACATAAAATATCGTGCTCCCTAACTCCTCCACTTTTCTCCAAACACTCCCCCAATATCTTATCAAGTTTATCACCAGGTTTAATATCTGGAACTCCGGGAATTGCCGAAATTTGGACTGCATTATTCATTTGCAAACTTTCCTAATTTCAGGAACCACTGAATATGCTCGACTGAGACTATCTGAATGGTCCAAATCAAAACTTAAACTTTCAAGCGGCATCAGAACTGGTTTCAAACCAGCAATCTTTGCTGCATTAAAATGTGCTAATGCTGAGCGAGAACCATAATGAAAATCAATGGCATTTGGTGGAGATAGCATCAATGCATTTGTGCCCTGATCCACTGAGGGACAAATGGTCACAATTGCTTTGCTTTTTAAAAATTTTATCATTTCTTCCTTGTTTGGTGCCACCAAATCAGCAGGTATCACACAAAGCCTTTCATACCCATTAGCACAGGCCCACTGTGAAGCTAATTTTACAGCGTCAGATAATGTCCCAGAAATGGGTTCTGAAATAATTTGTATTTCAAACGTTTTTGCTATCGAGACAGCTTCTGGCGATCTTGTGACTACAGCAACATCAAAACCATTCTTATGAGCCAAAGGACTAATAAACTCTAATGTTCTAACGTATAGCAGACGAGCTAAATCTGAACGCGCCTTTATACCTAAACTGTCTGCTAGTCTCGTTTTACATTCTGACAAATTTTTCATCGGAATAGTAATTAAAGTGCTCATGCTTTTGCCTCCAAGGTGCAAAAAATTTCCAGTATTTTTAGAGCCAGACGTTTTTTATCCATTGCATCTCTCATAAGTATATCTGTGCTGTAGGGACTTATACCAATAGAATTAATATCTTCAAAAAACCTGCTATCTTGCTCGTCTATTACTAAATGAGATATAACATCTTTATAATATTGCGCAATTCCCAATACATCTGGTCTGTGGCCAAGAGAAGCAAGCATTTTATCAGCTGGTCCTTTTATGACTTTCCCATTAATTAACGGTGATACCGCTATGATTGGCACGTTCGTATTTTGAAGTGCTTTTTTAAATCCAGGAATCTCTATAATTGGCGATATACTCACTAGAGGGTTAGATGGCGCTAAAACGATTAATTCAGCATTTACGATGCTACTCTCAGCTTCAGGAGTTATTGAGGACTGTGATAACCCTTCATAATGGAGTTCCAAAACATCTGGAACGCATTTATCTCGAACAAAGTATTCCTGAAAAGTTTGCCAACCCTCAGTTGTTCTAACTCTAGTTTGAACTTTATCGTCTGTTGGCAAATTTATTTTAGACGTTATTCCGAATTTTTGAGATATGTCGTGAGTAATATCACTTGGACGGTCGCCATTCTTAAGTCTTTTGGTTCGGTAAATATGTAAACCAAAATCTCGGTCCCCTAAAAACATCCATGTTTCATTTCCAAGTTCTTTTAAAACATCGAGTGCGCGATGACCCTCATCATTCACACCCCACCCTTGACTCCGATTGATTTTGCCGCACAAAGTATAAATAATAGTATCAATATCAGGCGATACCCATAGTCCGTGAAATTCATCGTCATCCGCAATATTTCCGATAATTGTGAGCTCAACTTCTTTACACATGTCAAACCCCTCAGCCATTTTAGCCCCTCCCACTCCCCCAGCTATTAGAGTTACGTTGGTCATTTGACAACCTCGGGGAACATATCTAAAAATGACAGTGGATTTTTACCTTTTCTGGAGACTAACGGAGACAATCTTTCGGGATCATGGTTTTGAAAGATTTCCAGAATTTCATAATTCGTATTGCGTCTTGCTGGCACTCGACTCATTGATTTAATAGCTTTGCACAGTTCAAAGGCAGTTATTTCTTGACCATGCTTAGAACCAGCAGAACGCGAAATACTCTCATTCATCAATGTGCCACCCAAGTCATTCACGCCACGTGTCAACATTTGAATAGCACGCTCTATTCCTAACTTAGTCCAGCTGACCTGAATATTATTGATGAACCCATTCAACATAATTCGTGAAACAGCGTGCATCAAATCAACCTCTTCGGTTGTTGGCCCGGGGCGCACTTGGGATGGATTGTTTTTATAAAGTGGGCTATCGCTATGAACAAAACTGAGGGGAACTAATTCTGTAAATCCACCAGTCTCACGCTGAATTTCGCGTAAAAGAGCTATGTGGTTTGACCAATGAGCAGGTCCATCTACATGTCCATACATTATGGTCGCTGTAGTGGGCATGCCAACAGAATGTGCTGAACGAATAATTGTAGTCCATTCTTCCGTGCTTAGTTTGTTTTGAGTAAGTTTTTTACGCACCTCCGTATCAAGAATCTCTGCAGCTGTTCCGGGCATAGAATCTAATCCACATTCTTTTAAATCCGCTATAAAATCACGATAATTCATTTTAGTTTTACGAGACCCATACCAAATTTCGAATGGTGAGAACGCATGAATATGTATTTTAGGCAACTCAGTCTTTATTGCGAGAATGAGATCTCGATAATAAGTTCCAGGCATACTTGGATGTAACCCTCCTTGTATACAAACCTCGGTAGCACCGCGGTCCCAAGCTTCTTGCGCTCGTGCGGTCACTTCTTCTAGTGAGAGCCATTCAGCGTTTTCATCCTCTTTTCGCTTTGCAAAGCCACAAAACCTGCAACCCATGTAACACACATTTGTAAAGTTAATATTTCTGTTTACTACAAAACTTACTTTTTCTCCGTTTACTCTTGCTCGCATAAAATCCGCGGTGGCATAAATAGCCTCTCTATTGGCTTGCGCTTGTATGTTTCTTTGTTCAAATAAAGTTGTACCGCCAGACACACTTACTTCTTTTCCTTCCAGTGCACCGTGCAAGATATAACTTACCTCTTTAGTTGCATTTCCAATTACTTTCTCCAATTCCTTATTAGGAAAGCAATCGCCAATGTTCTTTAAACTGTTCATTCTGCAGCTTCCAATGTCTGTTCCAAAGCAAGGCCATCCCCTCTTGACATGGCCGATATTTTGTTAGCCAAATTTGAGTCTAAATAAGTTCTATGCTCTTGGATAAATCTGGGATAAATGGTCAATCTCTCTTTGAGTTCAAAATCTGCTCGCGCGCAGTTATCTTTTAGTTTGAGTATTTCTGGCCATTCATGCTGTGGATTAATAAAATCTATAGTTATAGGGCTAATTCCACCCCAGTCATTAATACCCGCTTGCAAATAGTCTATATGTCTTTCATGAAGATTAGGAGGTGCTTGTAAACTTATCTCCGGGTCAAGAATTATTCTTGCAACTGCTATTGTCCGCAACATATCCTCAAGGGTTGGCTCGCTATGCTCCGCCATATTAATATCAGGTTTGCGCTGAAAGTTTTGAATAATTACCTCTTGAATGTGCCCATATTTTTGATTTAATGAATTAATCATTTCTAGAGCTTCAAGTCGTTCCGACCAGGTTTCTCCGATACCGATTAACAGACCCGTTGTAAAAGGCACTTTTTTCTCCCCAGTCCTTTTGATAGTTCTAATTCGGAGTAAAGGACTTTTGTCAGGACACGCAAAATGAGGCATTCCCTTTTTTGCAAGACGCCTTGAAATTGTCTCTAACATCATCCCCATTGAAGCACTAAAAGGTTTGAGCTTATCAATCTCATAATCAGATAGAGTTCCAGCATTTACATGAGGCAAAAGCGACGTCTCAGATATTACTAGCTGACACATGTCAGCCAAATAATCAGTCATATGCTTATAACCAAGAAAATTCAGGGAATCTTTTGCTTCCTTGTAACGAAGCTCTGGTTTTTCTCCAAGGCTAAATAGTAATTCTTTACATCCCTTTTCTTGTCCCTTTTCTGCTTCTTTCAAGACTTGCTCTGGCGTCATAATTCGAGCAGCAGGGTCAGAAGGATGTTTTACGAAGGTGCAGTAACCACAGGTATCGCGACACATATTTGTTAACGGCACAAAAACCTTTCTTGAATATGTGATTATTTTGCCCCAATGAATATCGCGAATGGACGAGGCTTCAGCTAGGATGTCATCCAACGGCGAGAATTGCAATTCATTGTAAAAGGGGTTCAT
>CACOCY010000027.1 GCA_902625725.1 uncultured SAR116 cluster alpha proteobacterium
ATAAAGCTAGACTTTATTGGTATAAGACCAGGAGAAAAACTTCACGAATTAATGGTTCCTGCAGATGACTCTCATTTGACATTAGAGTTTGAAGATCATTTTGTAATTAAGCCAAGTATTTCGTTTGAATCAAAAGCTGATAATTTTAGCACAAACAGATGCAGTGAGAATGGATTACCAGTAAAAGCTGGGTTTTCTTATTGCTCTAAAAATAACCCAAAATATCTGTCCCTAAATGACCTTAAAAATGAACCCACATTTCTTGGAAATGAAAATTTACTTGATACTAAAAAAGTTCAAACAAGTGATGTACATAAAATTAAAAAAGAAAAGGTACAAGCAATTGCTTAATAAGGTAGAGTTCACTGGAGAGGAGATAGGAATTTCAAACGAATTTCAATTTGAAATTCCTATTCCTTATTCTAAACATTCAATCAATCAAAGTGATGTTCATGCTGTGTCAGACTGCTTACAAACTAAACCGATTACACAAGGCAATGTAGTAACTGAGTTTGAGAATACAGTTTCCAGGATGGTAAACAGCACTGGGGCAGTTGCCTCAAATAGTGCTACTTCATCTCTTCATCTTGCTTGTTTAGCGTTAGATGTTAGAAGTGGAGATTTAGTCTGGACTTCTCCGATTTCGTTTGTTGCATCTGCTACTGCAGCATTAATGTGCGGAGCTGAAATTGATTTTGTGGATGTAGATATTAAAACTGGCAATCTTGATCCAGAGTTACTTGAACAAAAAATACATAAAGCAAAAAAAGTAAATAAATTACCTAAGGTTTTAATAGTCGTGCACTTTTCAGGACGACCTTCTGACATGCTGAGCATAGCTTCTATTTGTAGAAAATATAATATTAAAATAGTAGAAGACGCAGCTCACTCACTTGGTGCAACACAATATAATAAATTAGTTGGAAGTTGCGAATTTTCTGACATAGCCGTTTTTAGTCTACACCCTGCAAAAATTATTACCTCTGCAGAGGGTGGTCTTGCAACGAGTAACAATATTAAATTAATCGAGAAAATGAGGAGCCTATCCTCTCATGGAATTGTGAGATCAATAGACAAAGAGGAGCCTTGGAAATATGACATGCAAGAGCTTGGTTATAATTATCGTATGAGCGACTTGCATGCTTCATTAGGACTATCTCAGTTGAGAAGAATAGGTGATTTTCTAAAAATTAGAAAAGAGATCGTATTATATTATATAGATAAATTAAAATCGTTCCCGCTAAGTACGCCCCCCTACTCTGCAGACTCAGCATGGCATTTGTTTGTATGCCAAACCAAGAACGGCGATACCAGAAAAAAATTATACGAATTCTTGAAAAACAGAAATATTCATGCGGGTGTTCATTACAGGCCAATTTATCAGAATACATACTTTAAGAAATTAGGGTTTAATAGTACTGATTTTCCAAATGCAGAAAATTATTACTCAAGGTCAATCAGTCTTCCTCTATACCCAGATATTTCGATTGAGCAACTGGATTACATCATTTCAAAATTTATAGAATTTTTTGGAGAAATTAATGATTAAGATTGGGAAAAAAAGCATTGGCGATAATGCACCTTGTTACGTAACTCTGGAAGCTGGTCCTACAATTGATGGATTTGATTCAGCCAAAAAATTGATTGAGGTTGCAGCCAAATGCAGAGCTGATGCAATTAAATTTCAAATACTTAACGCAGATCAATTAGTTGCAGATAAAAATCAGCTTTTTGAATATAAAATTCTCGCTAATAAATTAAGTGGAGATACAAAAACTATAAACGAGCCTCTCTTTGACATTTTAAAAAGAAGAGAACTGACAGATGAAGAATGGATAGAGACTAAGAAAGTTTGTGATAGTCTTGATATTGAATTCTTTGCGACAATTTTTTCAGAACATCATTTAGAATTAATTAATAAAATTGGAGCATCCACAGTTAAAATAGCATCCTCAGACATTAATCATATCCCATTAATTACAAAAGCAGCTAGAACAAGAATGTGTGTTCAACTTGACACAGGCAATGCTTCATATGAGGAAATTGATTTTGCTATTAAAAAAATTGAGGAACAAGGCAACAAAAATATTATAATTCATCATTGTCCTACTGGTTATCCAGCACATCTCGATAATGTACAACTCACTGAAATCAGCAAACTTAAAAAACTTTTTCCTTACCCGATTGCTTTTTCAGACCACACTCCTGGATGGCATATGAATATTGCAGCCGTCTGCATGGGTGCAAATATGATCGAAAAAACGATTACTCTTGATAGAGCCACACCGTCCGTTGAACATATGTTTTCATTGGAGGAAAAAGAGGCCACAAGTTTTGTTCGGGAAATAAAAGAAGTAGAACAAGCAATAAAGGACACTGAAAGGAAGCTAAATCCTGACCTCAAGAAAAGATATGCTACCAGAAGAAGTATTTTTTCCAAGTCGCATATTCAAAAAGGGACTAAAATCACGGAAGAACTTATTGAATATAGGCGCCCAGGTTTCGGTCTTGGGCCTGAGAGGCTTGATGATATCTGCTTTAAATTGGCAAAAAATGATATCCCAGCTGGAACCATGATTGGCCTAGACCAAGTTATGTAAGTGTGAAAAAGACATTGAGCTCAAAACCTATAGCTATAATTCCGGCAAGAGGAAATTCGAAGCGATTACCTAGAAAAAATATACTCCCTTGGAAAGGTACTCCATTAATTGGACACTCCATTAAAAATACAATCGCCTCAAATGTCTTCTCAGAGGTAATAGTATCTTCAGAGGATGACGAGATTCTTAGTTATGCCAAGGAGTGTGGTGCAAAAACAATTAAAAGAAATGATAAATTATCAAAAGATACTTCTACCGTGGTAGAAGTCTGTACGGATATAATTACGAATTTTTATCAAATAGACTTTTTCTGCTGTATTTATGCAACAGCCGTAAAACTTAGCGCTAAAACAATACAAAAATCTTTTACAGAGTTTTATAAACTTCCCGACTGTAATTTTCTAATGGGAGTTTCCTTATACAATTACCCTCCACAGCAGGCCCTAATAAAAAATGAAATTGGCAACTTGATTCTCATGAATCCAGAATTCAAAGAGGTTCAGTCCCAAAAGTTTAAAGATTGCTTTGTGAGCAATGGAACCTTCTATTGGGCAAACACAAAATCCTTTCTGAAAGAGAAAAGCTTTTATGGAGCAAGCCTTCAACCATTTGTTGTATCTGAACAAGAAGTTACGGACATCAATACAGAAGAAGATTATAGAATTCTCTGTACAAACTAATTTTTTTTAGTTTTTTTTTAAACTTTTTTTAATATTTTCCGTTTTTGGCATGAAACTTGTTTTGTGTCGCATTTTCAATTGCTTAGTACAATATTGATTTCTTTTTTTTAGGGTTTTTGCAAGGCAAATATCGTGCCAAAGTTAAATATCTATTAAACTTTTTTTTAATAAGACGTTGACCTTCCTGATGACTACATTTCAGGAGGTTTTTTTATGGTCTCAATCAACACAAATGTTGCCTCTCTTTTAGCTCAAAATAATACTAGACAAGTAAATAACGAGCTCGAAAAGGCAATGGAACGCCTATCATCCGGTCTTCGGATTAATTCAGCAAGCGATGATGCTGCTGGATTGGCAATTTCTAGCAAAATGGAGGCCCAAGTTAGAGGTCTTCAGGCTGCAATTAAAAATGCCAATGATGGTATTTCTGTTACTCAAGTAGCCGAAGGTGCTATGGAAGAAATCGGAAATATCCTTCAGCGCATGCGTGAATTGGCGGTTCAATCTGCTAATGATTCAAATTCAGATACTGACCGTGCTTATCTTCAGGCAGAAGTCAGTCAATTGTCTGATGAAATTTCACGAATCTCATCTACAACACAATTCAATGGAATCAATGTGTTAGATGGTTCATTTACAAACAAATCGTTTCAGATAGGCGCGAATGCAGACCAAAATGTCAGCTTGAGCATCTCAAATGTAGGAGCTTCTTCTTTGGGCATAGGCTCAACAACAACTACATCAACGTCTACTTCCACAACTACGACTTCTGGAGTGGGTGATGAAATTGGTCGTTTGTCTTTTGACATAGATGATGTGTACAGTTTCCAACTTAAGGATGATGATACTGGTCTTTCTTACAAGATGGGTTCTGCTAATAGTAAGCAGACTGTGACTGCTGTTTCCACAGCAAACCAAACTTTTACACTCGCTAACCATGGGTTTAGAACCGGTGATAAATTTACTGCTTCAGCTAACGCCGCTCTTGGATCTTCCGATACTTATTTTGCGATAAGGATCGACAATGATACGTTTCAGGCCGCATCCTCGCTTTCTAACGCTTTAAATGGTACATCCTTTGATCCAGTGAACGATAGTGCGCCAAAGGTAACTGGTGTAGGTATGACGCTTACAACTGCTGATGCCGATTCTAGAGCTGACTTTGCAGAACGCATCAACATTGGCTTGAAAGAATCAGCTGTTGATACATCAGTAACTGGTTTTGCCAATGCAGCTTCAACTGATGCTACAACATTAGGAGCCGACACTGCAGACAATGAGTTATTCAAATTCTCATTAACAGTTGATGGTGTTACTCAAAATATCGACATTAAGAGCAGGGTATTGGCTAATGCAAGTGATGCTTCAGCAGTAACTCGCTTTGAGCTTCAAACATCAATGCGTGATGCTATTCAAAGCGCGTTTGACGACAGTCTTGTTGTAGCGCAGAGTTCTGGTCAATTTACAATAGAAGATGCTCAGGGTCGTTCTCTTGAAATTACACAAGGTGAAGGTACTGGATATTTCTTTGGAACTGATGAGCAAAATAACGGCTCGCTATCAACAGATGCAAACGCACAGAATAATGTTTCTGTGGGCTGGACTGATGACGGTAGTGAACTAGTTGTGTATCATGCTGCTGCAGGCGGGCTTTCAATATCTAACTATGATAGCACCGGAAATGGTGTAGCTAGATTTGACATAGCTGATACCGCTTCATCGGCACTTGTAGAGCCAGTTCTTCTTCAAGAAGATAGCACAGCCACCTTCTCAACAGCTTCCGCGAAAGGTCTTGTTAGTGAAAGCCAGATTGCTCTTAACTTCAGCAATACTTTTGGATATGCAAATGATGGGGGCACCGCGGACTCTAGCCTTAAAGCTGAGTATAGTTTCAAAATCACAGATGGTGCAGGTAATATCTACATGGATTTTACTGGAACTGCTCTAGATATTCAAAGATTGAATAAATCAGATGCAACTATCAAGCAAGCAGTTGAGGACAGTCTATCAGCTCATTTTGCTACCTTTGGGGACACCAAGATTACGTCTGATGAATTTGAAATCGACTATAATAATGGTGTGCTTACTATCACTAATACAGAAGGACGTGACCTTGCTGTAGAGGACTTCAGCTCTAGTTATGGCTCTCTCACAGTCTCAAGTTTACAGGGTCTTGGAGGAACCGATGAGTTGAATTCCCAACAGGCACTTGCAAGCGAAGTAAGGCTGACACGTGGTTATGGAACGAGCATTACAGCGGCGAATGCAAATTTAAAGTTCAGGATAGACGGCGGAACATCGTTTACCATTAACATTAAATCTGCCTTCGATGGGTCAATAACTACTGGATGGGGTCAGGCTGCGGTATTTGAAGGAAAATTGCAAACTGTTGGCGCTGCTAGTGGAGGACCAACAGATCATGTCCGTGTTGCGTACGATAGTGCTTACGATCAGTTCGTGATATCTGACACACTTGGTCGCTCTATTGAGCTAGTAAGTTCGTCAGGTACTGCTTTTGACGCAACTCCAGGCCAGTATATAGTTGAAGAAGCCGTTATGGGACAATCCAATAAGGCTAACGTGGTGCATACCGATTCCCTTGTAACTGAAGGTGTGGTTACAGAAGCGACAAGGTTAAGTCTTGCTGCAAATCAAGAGGACATGGCAGCTCTTGTCTTTGGAATCAACGGCGTGAACTTGGGTTCCACTAATCATAATTGGGCAACACAGGCCTTTCAAGGTTCAACATTGCAAACCAATCTAAATACCTTGGTTGCTGCTT
>CACOCY010000028.1 GCA_902625725.1 uncultured SAR116 cluster alpha proteobacterium
TTAAAAGATTAAAGTCTGGGAACAAATTATTGTTTGCAGGAAACGGTGGAAGCGCGGCAGATTGCCAACATATGGCCGGCGAGTATGTCAGCAGATTTTTATCAAACAGGGAGGGGTTGCCGGCAATAGCGCTAACAACAGATAGCTCAATATTAACATCTATTGGAAATGATTATGGATATGAAATGCTTTTTTCAAGGCAGATAGAAGCACTTGGCAAAAGTGGTGATCTATTTTTTGCCTATTCAACTTCTGGTAACTCAAAAAATATTATTAGAGCAGTCGAAACAGCGACGAAAATGGGAATTTGCGTTGTAGGAATGACAGGAATGAATGGGGGACAATTAGACGGTATGTGTCAGTTTCTTTTGAAGACTCCATCAACACAAACACCGCAAATTCAAGAAGGTCATCTTATTGCAGGTCATTCTATTTGTACAATTGTCGAAAAACAATTCTTATAGTCTTGTGTAGCATATTACTATAATCACACTTAATCATCTTGGCTAATTTTAAGTATCATCATCTATATTGAGATAAATCGATGTATAATAAAATTTTATGCCAAAATAAGGCCAATTTATTGGCGATAATTAATTTTTAATTCCAGATATGGGGACTTTTAGATATGTGCTTCCGTTGTCTTCGGATGGAGGCATGTTGCCAGCTCTCATATTTATTTGTATTGATGGTATTATGAGTTTAGGCATGCTCAAAGTGGCATCACGTTTCTCTCTTAATTTTACAAATTCATCCTCTTGCGTGAAACCTCCAATATGAATATTATTCCGTTTTTGCTCGGCCACTGTTGTTTCCCACTTAACATCTCTTCCATCAGGCATATAATCATGACAAACGAACATTCTCGTATCATCTGGGAGAGACAGTAATTTTTGAATCGACCTGTATAAAAGGCGTGCGTCGCCGCCTGGAAAATCTGCTCTTGCAGTACCGCCATCAGGCATAAACAGAGTGTCACCTACGAATACTGTATTCTCAATCACATGTGCCATACAAGCTGGGGTATGCCCAGGAGTATGCAAAGCTTTTGCATTTAGATTACCAATCTCATAGGTGTCCCCATCATCTAGCAACAAATCAAATTGACTGCCATCGCGCTCAAATTCCGTACCTGCGTTAAAAACTTTGCCAAAAATTTCTTGAACTTTTACAATTTCCTTTGATATCGCTATTTTACCTCCTAATTTTTGTTGAATAAAAGGAGCGGCGGATAGATGGTCGGCATGTACATGAGTTTCTACTATCCATGAGAGTTTTAACTTATTTTCGTTAATGAATTTTATTAATTTATACGCATTTAAATATTTGATATTTCCAGAGGAATAATCCAAGTCCAAAACTGAGTCTATAATTGCACAAACATTTGTTTGTTTATCCCAAATTACGTAGCTAACTGTATTCGTTTCAGGGTCAAAGAAACCTTTAACATAAGGTGAATTCTGGTTATCCATAGAAGTTTGCTTCCCTATTTGAAATCCTTTTGTTGCTATTTTTGCAATGAATATGCCACCACATTTTTGTAATTGGAAAAGTTGTATCTTTTTTAAAATCGAAAATAAATTTAAATAGCATTCCAATAGCTGTTTTTTTTAAATACCTAATCCTTCCATTAACCTTTCTGGATATCTTGTCCCTGCCGTTATACCCACAGGGAAACTGAAATTTAAGAGTTCCATCTCTGAAGCACTAAGATTTATCTCTGCAGCAGCTAAATTCTCATTAAGAAGCTTGCGCTTTTTTGTTCCGGGAATAGGCACAACATGCGCAGCTTTTGCCATCGTCCAGGCTATAGCAATTTGTGCCATTGTGCACCTTTTATTCTCTGCTACTTTTAATAGCGCCTTCAAGAGAAGTGTGTTTTTTTTCAGATTATCCGGTGCAAACCTTGGGTGTCCTCTTCTCCCATCTGTTTCCATGAGATCGTCAATTGAATTTATAGTGCCCGTTAAAAAACCTCTACCCATTGGTGAGTAATTAACAAAACCAATATTTAAGTCAGCGAGTTCATCAATTAGGTCTTCATTTTCTCTCGACCAAAGTGAATATTCTGTCTGTACAGCAACCAACGGATGGGTGGCATGGGCTTTTTTTATTGTATCAAAACTGGCTTCACAAATTCCTAAATACCTAACTTTACCCTGCTCAACAAGCTGTGCCATCGCCCCAAATGTCTCCTCAATAGGTACATCTGGATCTACCCTGTGCTGAAAATATAAATCGATGACATCAGTATTCAGACGTTTTAGGCTTTTCTCACAGGCTTCTATTACATATTCGGGACGCCCGTTAACTGGTGTCTGCGGGTTAATCATTCCTAAATTTCCAAATTTAGTAGCTAAGATTACTCTATCCCTTTTTCCAACTAGTGCTCTTGCTAATAATTCTTCATTATGACCGTTACCATATGCATCTGAACTATCAAGAAACGTGCATCCAGCTTCTATTGACTGGTGTATCGTCGCTATAGACTCTTTATCGTCTTTTTCTCCATAAACTGCGGACATACCCATACAGCCAAGACCTAATTCAGATACCGTTAATTCTCCTAATTGACGTGTTTTCATTTTATTCTCCTATGAATATTTTTCAGACCGTTTAAAATCAAACACCCAGACTTCTAATTTCTGTAATCTGATAAAATCAGTTCTGCCGCTTTCTCGGCAATCATAATTGTTGGTGCATTTGTATTTCCAGAAGTAATAGTTGGCATAATTGAGGCGTCCACAACTCTCAAAGAGGATACTTTTTTTACTCTCAACCGGTCGTCAACGACCGCCATTTTGTCCGATCCCATTTTACAAGTACCAACAGGATGATAGGATGTCCTCGCTCTATTACGAATAAAATCTAAACACTCATCATCGCTATTCACTGCTAAAGATGGGCTATATTCAGACAAAATTACATCTTTAAGTGCGGGTTTTCTCATAATTTTTCGAATTTCTTGCATTCCCGCAACTAAAGTATCACGATCCTTTTTAGCATCTAAATAGTTAGGTTGAATAATGGGTGCTACTGAAGCGTTAGCTTTTTTTGCTTTAACAAATCCGCGGCTTTCAGGTCTCATCAGAGCCACATTTATTGTAACTCCATCAAATTTATGAGGAACACCTCCTAAATCTTCCGTGCTAAACAATAAAAGCAATGCCTGAATATCAGGATTAGCTACATCTGGCTGAACTTTAAGATATCCCCCAGCATAACATGCACCCATTGCGAGCATACCTTTCCTAAAAAAAACATATTTCAAGCCCTCTTTAATTTTGCGAATTGGGTCGTGGTATAGTTTGTTAGCAGTAAAAGATAATCTGGTTTTATATAATAATGGTGCATTCACATGGTCTTGGAGGTTTTCTCCTACACCGCCCAAATCCGCTATGATAGGAACACCAATCTGCTTCAAATATCCAGCGTTTCCAACCCCTGATAGCTGAAGAATCTGCGGTGACTGGATAGCACCTGCAGATAAAATAATTTCCTTCCTTGCAAAAACCAAAAATTTTTGGCCAGCATTTTCATATTCAACACCAACTGCCTGCACACCCGTAAAAATAATTTTATGTACAAGCCCGTTAGAAATAATAGTTAAATTTTTTCTTGATTTTGCTGGATTTAAGTAGGCTGTAGCAGCGCTCGATCTTCTGCCGTTCTTTGTGGTCCATTGTATCGGACCAAAACCTTCTTGAGTGGTTCCATTGAAATCTGGATTAAAATTGTACCCTGCTTCAATTCCTGCATTTATATACGCCTCTGCAATTGGATGGGTTTCAGCAGGATCACTCACCCATAATGTTCCTCCTGTACCATGATAATGATCCTCTCCTCTTTGCTGTTTTTGTGATTTTTTAAAGTATGGAAGAACATCCTCAAAACCCCATCCAACGTTACCCAATTGTTGCCAGTGATTATAATCGTCTGGATTTCCTCGCATGTAAACCATCCCATTGATAGAGCTTGACCCGCCGATCACTTTACCACGAGGAGTGGGTACTCGATTTTTTACCCATTTCTCTCCCGGTTCAGTCTCAAACATCCAATTGATTTTTGGGTTTCTAAAATTTTTTCCGTATCCAATTGGAATGTGAATCCATGGATTTTTGTCGGCTGGTCCTGCCTCTATTAATAAAACATTATGGGATGTTTGATGGGTTAACCTGTTTGCTAAAACACATCCAGCGCTACCACCACCAATAATAATGAAATCAGGATTTAATTTATTTACTTCCATTGAATTTTTTTTGCAAACACTCAAATATCCATCTCAAGAACATAAAGTCCACCTGCCCACCTATCACCTGCGTATATAATGCCGTTTTCATCTGCATATACCTCGTTCATTTGAATTGATGGAACCCTAGAATTTTCAGGACCCTCTGGAACAAAATAAGCTAAAGTTTCTGGCTGATATGGATTTTTAATATCATATACTCTTATGCCTGCATTGAAAAAACATCCAATTATTACCTCTTCACTATGAAAAGAAGGACCTGGCCTATTTTCGTGTATGTTATGGGACCCGAAACGACCTCCTTTCTGGATATATTCTTCAACTGGAGGCAAAGGAAGAGTACTAATTGGCACAAGATTCTGCTCGTTGCGTGCGTCTAGTATCCATGTAAGCTTTGGCCAATCTGCACCATCATCTTTTATACACTCATCTGTTACGACTATGAGACCCCGGTCAAATAAAGGCATGACTGTATGAGTAAATCCAGGATATGGATTATGTGGGGACCAATGAGAAACTATTTTTGGTTGACTTTTATCGGCAATATCGAGAATGAAAGCACCGCCGTCAATATAGCCTAAATATGCTCTATCGGGGTGTGATGGGTAAACATTCGCGTTATGTAATCTAAATGCGTCGCCACCGCGAAGATTTTCTAACGGTTCTGGGATGATTCTCTCGGGAACCGGTTCTTCATCTTCTTTTTTTGTTCCAGGCATCCACCACCTACCAGCCTCCTCCATTTTTGTTGGATTTCTTGCATCAATAATCTGGTAAATTTGATCGTCCCTTGGATGTTTTGGTGTGAAGTCAGGCGCACCGCTTGATATATGAATATATTCACCATCAACAAACCAAAGGCAATGCACCCCCCTAGAATGGGGACCAGCAGTCGAATAAAAATTAATTGAGCAAGGGTTTTCCGGTCGACTTATATCAAATAGTTCCACTCCAGCTTCAGGCAAACCTAATTCATAGACTTGATAGGCAACGGCTAAAATATCACCACACACTTCAAGTGAGTTAGACCTCATGTTACCATGCTTTAATTCTGTTTGACAGATTACATTAGGATTGCGGGGGTCAGTTACATCTACCCCTGTAAAGTTTTTAGGAGGACCTTCATGTGCGATCCAAAGAATTCGTCTTCCGTCTTTAGAAACCTGCATTGACATTCCCTCTCCAACACCTCCGAATCCGTTAAGAGTATTATGCGCCAAAAGTTTCATATTTTTCGCGAGAGCCGAAACCAACTTTTTCTCCCAGATCAATTTCTATTCTGTTTCCT
>CACOCY010000029.1 GCA_902625725.1 uncultured SAR116 cluster alpha proteobacterium
TTTTCCTAGCTCTACACCCCATTGATCGAAGCTATTGATACTCCATAGAAACCCGCTCGCAATTGTAATATGCTCGTATAAAGCTAATAGACATCCTAAATTAAAAGGATCTGATTTATCCCAGCTAATTATGGTTGATACGTTCTCTCCTTGAAAGTTTCTGTGGGGCTCCTCGAAGTTTTTACGTCCAATAGCCAGTGCTTCTGCCTGCGCCAAGGCGTTTAAAATCAGGGTTTTGTGGCTCTCTTTCCAACCTTCGGGTAGATTACACTCAATAGCGTTTCTAGGGATTAGAATATCTAAACTCTGTTTTTCCAGTCCTTGGTGCAGATATTGAAAAAAGCTATGCTGTGCGTTTGTTCCAGACTCACCCCAAATTAGAGGAGATGCCGGAACCTGTAATTTTTCATTATCTATATCAACAGCCTTTCCGTTACTCTCCATTTCTAACTGTTGTGCCCAAGCTGGAAGCATTGAAAGACGCTGGTCATAAGGCATAATGCCATGCATAGGAATATTTAGGAAATTTCGATTCCAGACCCTTAATAGCGCCAATATTATTGGAATATTATTACGAATAGGAGTATTAAAAACGTGCTTATCGATTTCCGAAGCTCCCTCTAAAAATGATATAAAATTTTTAATTCCAATAGCTATCATAATAGGCAAGCCTACTGCAGACCAAAGAGAGTATCTGCCTCCAATGCCATCAGAAAAATCAAATATATTTTCCTCTGATATACCCCAATCTATAGCTTTTGATGGGGCAGCTGTGATTGCCGCCATTTGATCAGATGGGGTAACATTTTCTTGCTTTAACCAGCTTTTCGCTAGTGAAGCATTTTGTAATGTTTCCGCTGTTGTGAATGTTTTAGAGGTGACTAGAAAAAAGGTTCTATTAGGATCACAGTCCGCTAAATTATCATTTAAGTCGGCTGGATCAATATTTGATACAAACTTAATCTTTTGACTACCGTAAAAAGGTTTTAGAGCGTTCGTAACCATCGAAGGCCCCAGGTCAGAGCCACCAATGCCTATATTAACAATCGTATGTATATTTTTATCGGAGCGGATCTGCTCACTAAACGAGGCAAGTTTTTGCCATTCAGCAGATTCGTATCTATCTTTTTGCCGCAATTTCGTATGAAGTACTGGCCTCTTTTCTGTTTTATTGATTGGTTTACCATTTGCAAGCTCAGAAAACTTTTTTTCAACCTTTGACGCTTCTGCAAGTTTGATTAGATTATCAAAGATTGAGGGTGTGATAAATTGACGGGTTATATCTACCCATAAAGAGTCCAATGAAAAACAAAAATCGTTTACTCGATTTTTTTGATTTATCAAATTGTTGAGAGATACAGAATTAATTTCCTTAGCTTCTTTAACAAGTATTTTGAAATATGGGTTATCAGTAAGCTGCATTCTTTTAATTGACTAACTTAGTCGCCTGTTTTGCTCGAGTAGTTATTTCTGCGAAGTTTTGATCATTTATGTCTTTTGCAGGTGCTATCCAACTTCCACCTACACAACTCACATTTACTAAGGAAAGCCATTCTGAAGCTGTTTCATAAGATATGCCGCCAGTCGGACAAAATTTCAAATTAGGTAGTGGACTAGCCAGTGATCTTATGAATTGTGTTCCACCGGCTGCGGATGCTGGAAAAAATTTTATTTCTGAAAATCCTACCTCACTTAATGTAAGCATTTCGGAGACTGTGCTGGCGCCAGGTAATAAAGGTATATTGTATTCATTGCAGGCATCAATAATGGAGGAGGTGGTTCCAGGGCTTACACAAAATTTGGCACCAGAATTTTTGGCTTGTGCCGCATTTTGCTTGGTAAGAATGGTGCCAGCTCCAACATAAATTTCAGGCAAACTTTTTGCCAAATATTCAATTGCACTGAGTGCCGTCGTTGTGCGTAATGTAATCTCAATTGTTTTTATTCCTCCAGCTAACAATGCCTCACCTAAAGGAATGGCGTGGTCAGGCTGTTCTATAACAATTACGGGCATAACTGGACCTAATGATAAAATTTTTGAAATATTCATTTATATTGTCCTAAATTAATACTAATTCCTCCTCCAGCCTCAGCATTGGCGGATTGGCCTCTCATTTGTGCAAAAAGCGACCTTCCAAAACTGTTTGGGTTGGCTTTAGATGAAATTGAAAAAGAAGCTCTACTTGAAATTTCTTCTTTTACTTCAAGCTTTCCTGAAGTTGCATCTATAGTAATAATGTCACCATTTTGAATGCGACCAATATTACCGCCATTTACCGCTTCAGGAAATACATGAATTGCAGCAGGAATTTTCCCAGATGCCCCGGACATTCTCCCATCTGTGACAAGAGCCACCTTAAATCCCTTATCTTGTAGGTTCACGAGAATGGGCGTTAGAGCGTGTAATTCAGGCATTCCATTAGCCTGCGGGCCCTGCGCAAGAACGACTACTACAACATTTTTATTGAGCTCACCATTTTTGTAGGCTAGTTTTACATCAGCCTCGTTTGAAAAAACTTGAGCCGGTGCAGTTATCTCCCGATTTTCTTCGGCAACAGCTGATATTTTCATAACTGCTTTACCCAGGTTGCCTGATAACATTTTTAATCCGCCGGTAGGCTGATGTGGTTTATTTATCGGTCTCAAAATACTTAAATCAGAAGAATTTTGGGGGGCAGCACGCCATTCAAGTTTACCATCTTTGAAAATAGGTTCAGATGCATAATCTTTAATGGTCTTCCCCCAGACTGATGCAGCACTGCCATCAAGTAATCCATTGTCAAGTAATTCTTTTATTACAAAACTTAATCCTCCAGCAGCATGAAATTGGTTAACATCAGCACTCCCATTTGGATATATACGGGTTAATAATGGGATAATATTCGATAAATCAGAAAAATCTTCCCAGGTTAATTTAATGCCAGCTGCGGCAGCCATTGCTGGCAAATGCAAAGTATGGTTTGTAGAACCACCAGTTGCATGAAGTCCAATAATAGCATTAACGAAGCTTCTTTCATCCAATGTTTTTCCTATTGGACGATAGTCATTGGATTTTCTGTTAATAAAGACGGCCTGTTCAGTTGATGCTACCGTTACGGCATGCCGAATGTCACTGTTAGGGTGGAGAAAGGCAGCACCTGGTAAATGCAAACCCATTATCTCCATTAACATCTGATTTGAGTTTGCTGTGCCGTAAAATGTGCATGTTCCTTCTCCATGATAAGCACTAGACTCTGCTTTCAGAAGAGTATCTCTGCCCACCTCACCATTTGCAAAGGCTTTTCTCACAGATGCTTTTTCATCATTAGGGAGTCCAGAACTCATTGGTCCAGCAGGCACAAAAACACAGGGTAAATGACCAAAGGACAAAGCGCCAATAACTAACCCGGGTACGATTTTGTCGCAAACCCCAAGACATAAGGCAGCATCGTAGACTCCATGACTTAAGCTTACAGCCGTAGACATCGCAATTACGTCTCTTGAAAGTAATGAAAGTTCCATGCCGGGGCGTCCTTGTGTGACACCATCACACATAGCTGGAACCCCACCAGCAACTTGTGCCGTTGCTTTGACTGTTCTTGCAGCAGCTTTTATTATGGCTGGGAAAGTCTCAAATGGCCGATGAGCTGAAAGCATGTCGTTAAAAGAGGTGACAATACCAATATTGGGCTTGTTACTGGCAAGAAAATCTTCTTGGTCAGCACCTGCAGCAGCACCAGCGTGAGCAATATTTGAGCAAGACACAACGGCTCTATTTTGGTCTTTATCTTTATTCATTTCATCAATGGCAGTCAGATAGGCAGCTCGGCTATTTTTACTTCGTAGTTTAACACGCGCTAATACTTCTGCTATTTTTGGATGTAAGTCTGTCATTACTACAAATTTTCTACTTCGATTGGTACAAGGGTTTGTTTTAATAGATGATAAATAGGAAGCATTTTATCTTTTTTTGCCGATTGCAGAACTGCTTGTTTTTCCTCTCCATTTGCTAGAAGAATAATCCTTTTACTCTTTAAAATGAGGCTCAGATTCATAGAAATTCGGGGTAATTTTGGGTTACCAAGCGCAGGTGTAGTTAAAATTGAAGGCTCAGCTGAGACTTCAAATTCCATATTAAGTTTGGAAGAATTTAGTGTGTGTGACAACATCTCTGGAAATAAAGAGGCAAAATGACCATCTTTACCCATTCCCAGCAGCATAACAGTAAATTGTGGGGGTATAAGTTTCATGGACATTAATTCAGTGGACAGGGGAATAAATATTGCCCGCTTTGCTATATTTTTTAGCAAATGGATTCTTAGAAGCATCTGATTACTAAATTTAGATTGTGGTTCAACCAATCTATCATCTACTAAAAAAATTGTTACAAAATGCCAGTCAATTTTGATCGAATTTAAATATTCAAAAATTCTTATTGGGCTAGTGCCACCGCATACCACCAAAGATGCGTTTCCGAATTCTGAGATTTCAGATTGAAGAGACTTGCAAATCGACTGAGCAATGGATTGAGCCCGTGATGTCATTCTTTTCTATTCAATATTGGGTTGAACCAATACCGTCCTTCTTTTTTTAGAATTTTATCTTCAGGTCCCATTGAGTTAGCAGAATATATTTCTGGACTTCTTTTTCGCACTTTCTCGATCACTGGGTCGATGTAATCCCATGCTGCTAAAACCTCATCAGAGCGCATGAATAAAGTTTGATTTCCGCGCGCAATATCCATAAGAAGTCGTTCATAAGCATCGGGTAGTCTTTCCGCAAACGTTTCATCAAATGAAAGATTTAACTCTGAGGGAAATAATCTCATCCCTCCAGGACCTGGTTTTTTTGATGTTAGATGTAATCTTAATCCTTCATGAGGTTGCACACGTATTACAAGTCGATTAGGAAACTCTTCATTTGCATTCTCTCCTTGTTTGGAAAAAATATCGTGTGGTCTGTTTTTAAAAGTAATTACAATTTCACTCGCACGCAAACCCAGCTTTTTACCTGTGCGTATGTAAAAGGGCACACCAGCCCAACGCCAATTATCTATATTCACCCTCATTGCAACATATGTCTCTGTATTGCTTTCGGCGTTAAGCTCTTGTGTATAATTTTCATACTGACCAACCTGTATCTCATCGTCTTCTATTTTTCGCAGTGCTTGTAAAACTCTCAATTTTTCATTTCTCACTTGGTTAGCGTTAAAATGAGATGGTGGTTCCATTGCAACTAAACATAATAGTTGTAACATATGATTCTGAACCATATCACGCAAAGCACCATAAGCATCATAATAGGAAGCACGTTGTTCCAATCCAACTGTTTCAGAAACAGTTATTTGCACGTGGTCAACATAGTTATTATTCCATTGT
>CACOCY010000030.1 GCA_902625725.1 uncultured SAR116 cluster alpha proteobacterium
AAAGGAAATTTTTGCTACTGTGCCGCGTGGAAACAAACACGATGTAAATTTAGCGGTGGAAGCAGCGTCTAAAGCCTTTCCTAAATGGGCTTTAATAGACCCGAGAGAGCGAGGAAAGCTACTCTTTAAAATTGCTGATGCAATTGAAAATGAAATTGAAAATTTATCTATTATGATTGCCAAGGAAACTGGCAACGCTATTAGAACACAAGCAAGGCCTGAGGCAAAATTAGTTATTGATATTTTTCGATATTTTGCGGGACTTGGAGGAGAGTTGAAAGGTGAGACAATTCCTCTGGGAAAGAATTTTCTAAGTTATACTCGGCGTGAACCCATAGGTGTTGTTGGAGCAATAATACCATGGAATGCACCTGTATTATTAGGGGCATTAAAAATAGCTCCTGCGCTTTGTGCTGGAAACACAATAGTTATGAAGGCTGCCGAGGATGCGCCTCTAGGCATCCTTAGGATCGCAGAAATTTGTCAGAATTTTTTACCAAGAGGAGTTGTTAATTTGATAACTGGATTTGGAGAAGAATGCGGTACTCCTTTAATAGAACATCCAGATGTTAGAAAAATCTCTTTTACAGGTTCGACAGGTGTGGGTAAACTGATCATGCGTGCTGCATCGGAACGAGTTGTCCCTGTCTCGCTTGAGTTAGGTGGAAAAAGCCCCTCAATAGTTTATCCAGATGCAAATGAAAATTGGGCTGTGGAGGGAGTAATGGCGGCAATGCGATTTACCCGTCAAAGCCAATCATGCACTGCTGGTTCGAGATTATTTTTGCATGAAAAAATATTTGATAGTTTTCTGGAGAAATTAATTTCAAAGCTAGAAAAATTGAAGATTGGAGATCCGTTAGACGAGGTAAATGATATCGGAGCATTAATTAATAGAAAACAGTTTTCTAAAGTTCTAAATTATATAAAAGAAGGACTAGATCATCCATCTAGTGAATTAATATGCGGAGGTATGCCTCCAGAAAATGGAGAAATGAGCAAGGGTTATTTTACGTTGCCCACAATATTTTCCAATACTACAAACGATTGGCGTCTTGCAAAAGAAGAAATATTTGGACCAGTATTAACAGCAATCAGTTGGAGCGATGAGGAAGATGTAATTAAGATGGCTAATGATAGTCATTATGGACTAGCAGGATATGTGTGGACACGAGATATAACTAAAGGTCTAAAAGCAGCTCATTCTTTAGAAGCAGGCTGGGTTCAGGTAAATCAAGGATTAGGTCAAATGCCAGGACAGTCCTACGGAGGGGTTAAACAATCTGGAATAGGACGAGAATTTTCATTAAACGGTATGTTAGAAAGTTTTACTGAGATAAAGAACGTAACTGTAAATTTATCAACACCAAATTAAATAGAAATAACTGTTTTGAAAATACAATAGCCATAAGTAATTAAACTTATGGCTATACTGTGTATCAATGTTTTAATTTAGAGAGCCTTATCGGTAATCATGTGTGTCCAAGCTCCCTCTGGTGCTTTAGAGATAACAGGGTCTGATCCACCCTTCAAAAGTGTACTTACAGTTCTTTCGTAATCAGCTGGATCAAGTGTTCCATCAGAACCTGCAGTGAGCTTTGCTATTTCTCCCATCATTCTTCGTTGATGTTTTTCTGTCTGTGCACCTGTAGCATCATTATCAAGCACAATGTCTGCAGCGGCATCTGGGTTTGCTTCAGCCCACTTCCAACCTTTCATCGAAGCACGCACGAAACGAACCATTTGGTCTTGAAAGTTGGCATCTTTTAAACGATCTTCTAAAACATAAATTCCATCCTCTAGTGTTGCCACACCCTGGTCTTGATATTTAAAAACTACCAAATCATCTGGTGACACTCCGGCATCAATTACCTGCCAATATTCATTATATGTCATTGTGGAGATGCAATCTGCTTGCTTCTGCAAAAGCGGGTCTACATTAAAACCTTGTTTAAGAACAGTCACGCCATCACTTCCTCCATTTGTTGGAATACCAAGTTGGCTCATCCAAGAAAGAAATGGATATTCATTTCCAAAAAACCAAACACCTATTGTTTTACCGCGGAAATCGGCTGGTGATTTTATACCTGTCTCTTTTCTACACGTTAATTGAAGACCAGAAGATTTGAATGGCTGTGCGATGTTTACGATGGGAACACCTCTCTCCCTTGCAGCCAAAGCAGAGGGCATCCAGTTTAGCATCATATCTGCGCCACCACCTGCTAAAACTTGAGGTGGTGCAATGTCGGGCCCGCCAGGCTTAATAGTTACATCTAAACCTTCATCGTCATAATAACCTTTATCTAGTGCGACATAATAGCCTGCAAATTGAGCTTGAGTTACCCACTGTAACTGCAAGGTAAGTTTATCGGCAGCAAAAGCTAAAGAGGATGACATAGCCAATCCAGCCACCAATATTGTTGACAATATTTTTTTCATTATTTTCTCCTTCTTAATTATTCTTTAAACGGTACGATGGATGCCAAAAAGTTACAAGCCTCTCAATTAAACTTAAAACACCATAACTTGCAGAACCAGCTATTGCTGCAACCGCAATTTCGGCCCAGACCATATCTAAGTTCATACGGCCTACCTCAGTTGAAATTCTAAATCCAATCCCAACAATTGGTGTTCCAAAAAACTCTGCCACAATTGCCCCTATAAGAGCTAGTGTAGAATTTATTTTTAACGCATTAAAAATAAATGGCATGGCTGCAGGCAAACGAAGTTTAAAAAGATTTTGCCAATAGGATGCAGCATATGTATTTAAAAGGTCGCGCTCTATCAAAGATGAAGAATTAAGTCCTGATAAAGTATTCACTAACATAGGAAAAAAAGTCATTACCACGACCACAGCGGCTTTAGAGTGCCAGTCAAAACCAAACCACATGACCATTATTGGAGCTATACCGACTATAGGTAGCGCTGATATAAAGTTGCCAACTGGCAATAACCCTCTTCTTAAAAAATCGTTTTTGTCGATTAACACTGCAAAAATAAATGCGCTGCTGCAACCGATAAAGTAGCCAGCTAACACAGATTTCATAAATGTCTGTTGAAAATCAGCAAAAAGAATATCTAATGAACTTATAAATTTTATGCCTATCATAGATGGTGGAGGTAAAATCACTGTCGGTATATCGAGACCTACCGTTACTATTTCCCAAAAAAATAAAAGCCAAAAACCAAAGAGTACTGGAATTCCAAAAGAATATATAAACGGATAGCTTTTACTTTCTTCTTTCATTAATTTTTCTACTGCCAACCAAGAGAGAAGCCAGGCACAAATTGATAGGAGCCAAAGGGTTAGTCCAAAGGTGTCTGAAAGTTCTCTTATTATTAGTAATGCTGCAACTAAACTAACAATAAGATCCAACTTAAAATCATCTAAGATCCTAATTTTTCTGGAAATAAGAGAACTTAATCTGGATAGGGATATTATTGCGAACAATAATGCTGAATATACTATATAAGGACTATTACTTTCAAAAAAAATAGAAAAAAAACAGATGAAACTTAGCAATGCCAGGTTATATTTTAGAATTCCTTGCATATTCATGGCTTTTGTATACCCATTAGTCTGAAAGTGACTTGTGAAATAATATTAACCGAAATAACTAGCATGGCTGCCAGTGTGGCTGCAGAAATCAGTGCTGACCAAATTTGTATTGTCTGACCATAGTATGAACCAGTTAATAAACGGGCACCAAGACCTGCTACTGCCCCTGTCGGCAATTCTCCAACTATGGCGCCAACCAGACTAATTGCAATCGCTACTTTCATGGAAGTGAACAGAAATGATACCGATGATGGAAGCCTTAGGGCAAAAAACAACTTCAATCTTGATGTGCTATAGGTCCTCATTAAATCTATCAAAATAGGGTCAGGACTTCTCAAACCTTTTACCATTCCAACCGTGATCGGGAAAAAACTAAGATAAGCTGAAATCATAGCTTTCGGTAAAAGTCCAGACAATCCTACAGCGTTCAAAACAACAATTATCATTGGAGCAATAGCTAGTATAGGTATAGTTTGACTAGTTATTATCCAAGGCATAAGGGATTTATCCATGGCTTTATTTTCAACAATAAAAATAGCAAGAGTAATACCCATTGCTGTACCCATAAAAAAACCCATTAACGTTGACGAAAGGGTTACCCAACTATGAAAAATCAAAGACCTTTTTGACGTTATCTTTTTTTTAACTGTTGTTTGCCATATTTCAGATAATATTTGGTGAGGGGCTGGCAGAATAGGGCGTTCATGAGCCATTGTATCTTTTGCTAAATCAAAATATGACCATTCAATTGAACTTTTTTCATAATTCTGTATTTGCCATGGAGAATTAAGAAATATGGTAAACCCATACCACAAAAAACCTATTGCAGACAAAACGGCTAAAACTGGTATCACCTTATTTTTAATAGCAAACAACAAAATATTGTTCCTTACAGTAAATTTTTAATTTTCAATATGACCCTCTCTAAGACCTTTTCTAACTCTTTGTGCAATTTCAAGAAATCTGGGACTTTCTCTGATATCGAGGGGCCGGTTAGATGGTAAATCAGAATGAATAACGTCAGTAATTCTGCCCGGTCGCGGGGACATTACAACAATTTTGGTGGACAGATAAACCGCCTCAGGTATTGAATGTGTAACAAAACAAATTGTTTTTTTTGTCTTCTTCCAGAGTTCAAGAAGCTGTTCGTTCAAATGATCGCGAACGATTTCGTCTAGAGCTCCGAACGGTTCATCCATTAACAATAA
>CACOCY010000031.1 GCA_902625725.1 uncultured SAR116 cluster alpha proteobacterium
TTACCATATTGTTCTCTAGAATTTTCTTATCTAAATTTGGGAGATTTACTAGCTTCTGAGGTATTGGCTTAAATAATTCTAATATTTCACTAGCAGGTTTTTGTCTTGACACGACAAGCTCAAGAATTTTTAAAGCTGCTATTAAACCGTCACCACAGCGAGTCACTTCTGGCAACAGAATGTGACCGGAAGGCTCACCACCCAGATTCCCCCCATCACGTCGCAGTGTCTCTAAAATATATCTATCACCAACATCGGATCTTTTGAATGGAATTTTTTGATCCTTAAGTAATCTCTCAAGGCCAAGATTGGTCATTACTGTTCCAACAACTGGCCCTGTTAAATTTCCATGGTAATGCATATCTAGTGCAAGTGCAGCAAGGACGGAATTACCGTCGTGAAGAATTCCTTTTTCGTCACACAAGACCACTCTATCCGCGTCTCCATCTAGCCCAATACCAATATCTGCCGAATGAGACATAAGAGCTTTCCTTAGTTTCTCAGGGGCGGTTGCGCCACAATCGCAATTAATGTTTAAACCATCCGGTTCAACTGATATCGGTATAATTGTTGCTCCTAATTCTTCAAGAGTTTCTGGAGCCGTTTTATATGCAGCACCATTCGCACAATCCAACGCAATTTTAAGTGAATTCAAACTTAATTTTGGTGAGAATATTGTTTTTGCAAACTCCACATAACGAGCTACAGAATCCTCCATTCGTCTTGCTCTACCCAGAAAATCTGGTTCTGCAAGTGAAATTGAGCCTTGTAGTAAATTAGAAATTTTTAATTCAATATTATCATCTAACTTAAATCCGTCCGGACCAAATAACTTTATACCATTATCATAATGAGGATTGTGACTAGCTGAAATCATAACACCTAATTCAGCTCTAAGAGAGCGAGTAAGATAGGCGACACCTGCTGCAGGGATGGGGCCAGTCAATCTGCAATCCATACCTATTGATGTAAACCCAGATACAAGAGCTGCCTCAATCATATAACCGGACAGTCTAGTATCTTTTCCAATAACCACAATAGGCTTTGATGTTTTGCGAAAACTATTATTTTCCGCGATAAAATATTCACCCGCTGCTAACGCAAGCCTCACTATAAATTCAGCTCTCATAGGACCCGTATTTATTCGAGAGCGTACCCCGTCTGTGCCAAATATACCTGCCATATTTTCCTACCAATCTTATGTTAACCCTACGAGACTATAGTCCTCGTATAATTTGTGCAAGTTATGACATTAGCTTACCTGCCACAGTTTAATTGCTTGCATGGTCTCTTGAATGTCATGTGAGCGTATCATTTGAACACCAGCATCAATAGACCGTAATGTTAAGGCTATTGACCCGCCCAGTCTTTTGTCAACTGCAGCGTTATTATCAATCTTTCCGATCGTAGATTTTCGAGAAATACCAACTAATATAGGCACACCCAATCCGTGAAACATAGGCATCCAATCGATAAGGGTTAAATTATCCGATACTGACTTACCAAAACCAAATCCTACATCTACAGCGATACACGATTTAGGCAATCCAGATGAAACAAGTAAATTTATCTGCTTTTCTAAATAAATATAAATATCAATAGGAGAAAAATTGTAACTTGGGGCCTCTTGCATTGTAGATGGCTCACCTTGCATGTGCATTATTATAACATGTGGAGAAAAGCCGTTCTTAAATGCATCTATAACAACCTGAATAGCCTCTCTATTCCTGAAACCAGAAATATCATTGATAATCCTTGCACCTAGATAGAGCGCTTTACGCATAATTACTGGGTTGCGAGTATCTACAGAAATTAATGAATTGTGTTTTGATAGCTCCTGTAAGACAGGTAAAACCCTTCTCTCTTCCTCCAATAAGTCAATTTTATTTGACCCTGGTCTCGTGGACTCCCCGCCAATATCTATTATTGCAGCTCCATCTTGTTTTAACTTTCCTGCATGCTGAACTGCCTTTTCAGGAACTAGAAACTGTCCTCCATCTGAGAAACTATCTGGAGTAACATTGACGATGCCCATTAAATGGTTATGACACATGTTTAGTCCAGCAAATTCTGCTCTTGGTTCAATAATGTCATTAAGTTTTTTTTCTGCAGACTGCTTGAGTTTAGTTTCCTTTAACCAATTTAAAACACTACCACGCCAAAGATACACACAGTTTGAGTTACGCTCAAATGAGCATATATCAATTTCAACGAAAGCTTTGTTACCACCTGCTATTTTAAATAAGGTTGTATTGGCTAAATTTGATGCTCCAACTTTATCTAGTGGCACTGGTTTTACCCAATAGGCCCTATCATCAACATTACTCAAAGATGTTGTATGTTTAATTTTAAAGCGTGCAGACATTATGCTGCATTTTTATATCTTGGTTTTATATGCCTAAACAGGCTCAGCTCCGGGAGAGTCGTTTTGTTTTCTACTTCGACCTCCAGTTGGCAAGCCAGACCTTGGACGTTTTTGCCTGGGGGTTGGGGTTGTGTCATCATCGGTTTCACCTCTTGATAGACTTCCGCCTTCAACAATAATTTTTATTTCATCTCCATTAAGCGTTTCATATTCTAAAAGACCTAAAGCCAAACGTTCAAGCTCAATGTTATTTTTCTTCAAAATATTTTCAGCGCCGATATAAGCTTCGTCGACAATTCTTCTTATCTCTGCATCAATAACGTCTGCCGTTTTGTCTGAGATATTTTTTGATTGGGTCACAGACCGTCCCAGAAAAACCTCTTGTTCGTCTCCACTGTAAGCTAAAAACCCAAGTTTTTCTGACATTCCCCATTCAGTCACCATTCGACGGGCCATATCTGTAACCATTCGATCGCCAGGTGGTAGTCCCCAACCCTGACGTTATAGGAAGAGAAAAAATCTTAAAAGTCCATATGCGTAAAACTCCATTGGCTAGCGACGTAGAACCCCGTACAATCGCAAGAGGCACCCCTGGTTTTTCTGGTGCTGACCTAGCTAACCTTGTCAACGAAGCAGCTCTTCTCGCTGCACGAAAAGGGCGTAGAACCGTATCTATGGCGGAATTTGAGGAGGCAAAGGATAAGGTAATGATGGGTTCAGAGCGACGTTCTATGGTTATGACCGATGAAGAAAGAAAACTTACTGCCTATCATGAGGCTGGTCATGCTGTAGTAGCTTTGCA
>CACOCY010000032.1 GCA_902625725.1 uncultured SAR116 cluster alpha proteobacterium
TTCCAATTTCAACGATAGATGTTTCGACATAAAGTTGATTATTTAACCTGGCAGAAGTTAAATAATCAACTTCTATGCGAGAAATCACAATTGTTCTTCCTTCAATTTTTAGATACGAATATAAATCTATTTCCAAACAGCGCAAAAATGCAGATCTGGCCCGCTCTGCATAATTTAGATAGTTTGAATGATAAACGATACCTCCAGCATCTGTATCTTCATATTGGACAATTAATGGATATGAATGCTTTTTTCCAGATATAGTGCCATTTAAGTTAGTTTTTTTTCCGTTCATCAATGCTCTCAAACTATTTTTTTACAAATAAAGTATAAATGCGGCATATAATTTAGTTTTATTTTCTAAGCCTCTTTTTAAGCATCTATTTTAAATTTTCGTCGGCGTAATCTGCTTGTCGACCTAAAAGTTCTAATTGTGCAGTCATCTCTTTAGGTGGTTCAAGCTCTAGATAATTCCAACCTAATTTGGATAAGCATCGCCCTCTTGGAGTTCTCATTAATAATCCTGTTTGTAGCAAAAACGGTTCAATTACTTCCTCTAACATATCCCGCTGTTCTGCAAGAACAGCAGAGAGTGTTTCCACCCCCACAGGACCACCACCATAATTATTAGCAAGGCAGGCCAGATATTTTCTATCCATCTGATCTAGCCCCTGTTTGTCCACTTCCAATCTTAAAAGCGCAGAGTCAGCAGCCTGTTTTGTAATAATCGAAGCTCCGTCTACGGCTACTATATCTCTCACACGCCTTAATAACCTTCCTGCGACACGTGGCGTTCCTCTGGCTCTTCTTGCTATTTCGATTGCACCGTCATCAGCCAGCTTAATATTCATTTTTTTTGATTGTCGAGATAGGATATCAACTAATTCTTGTGCTGAGTAGAATTGCATACGCATCTGGATCCCAAATCGATCTCTCAACGGGGTTGTTAATAAACCCGCCCGAGTAGTTGCGCCTACGAGGGTAAATTGGGGCAAATCAATTCTAACAGAACGTGCCGATGGTCCCTCTCCAATTATGAGATCAAGCTGAAAATCCTCCATAGCGGGGTATAATATTTCCTCCACTGCTGGATTTAAACGATGAATCTCGTCTATAAACAAAACATCCCTTGGTGCCAAATTAGTAAGCAATGCGGCCAAATCACCGGCGCGAGCAATTACTGGACCCGAAGTAGCCCGAAAACCTACTCCCAACTCAGCTGAAATAATTTGTGCCATTGTTGTTTTTCCAAGACCTGGGGGGCCATGAAGTAGAGTATGGTCTAAAGAATCTTGACGTTGGACAGAAGCTGTAATGAATGTTTCCAAATTACGTCTGCCAAGACCTTGTCCAATAAAGTCTGCAAGTTTTCTCGGTCGCAAGGCTATATCATTATTTTCTTGTTTCATTCCACTCACTAAACGCTGGTCATTCTGAATGTTTTTTTTATCATTCATTACTTTTGCCCAATCTCTTTCAGTGCGTTATTTAATAGCTGTTCTATGTCATTGACATCTGACTTTGCTGATGCTTTCTGAACAGCGCTCCAAGCCTCACTTTGAGAATAACCCAAGTTTAATAGCGCTGATAACGCATCTTGAGAAACATCTTTTTGGTTTTGAATAAGAGGTGCCACTTTTATATTCTTCGAATTACGCAAAGTAGTTGGTAATTTTCCAACTTTTTCAAATAATTCATTAACAATCCTTTGTGCTAGTTTGGGACCAATTCCCTCCGCGCGACTCACCATATTCTTATCTGACGATAATATTGCTTCTTTGAGGTTTTCTGGCGAAAGGGTAGAAAGTATTGAAAGGGCAGCTTTTGCACCTACTCCTTGAACTGATTGGAGCAGGTTAAAAGCAGATTTCTCTTCTTCAGTATAAAACCCATACAAAGTAATCGCATCTTCACGCACAATCATCTCAACTAATAAAGAGATATTTCCATTAACTTCTTTAATTTGATTTAAAGTAGACGTTGAAACAGCAACAAGATAACCAACCCCTTGCACGTCCAGTATAAGCGCATTAGTTTTTTGCTCTACAATTTGCCCTGTTAACTGTGCAATCATAGTTGTTTCATCTCCGTTGTTCTTTTGCAATAGCCGCTGCTATCGCTCGTTGTAGTCTAGAAGTCTGTTTAGGCGTTTTCCTATAATCTTGCTCATAAGTGGCGGCATAACCTGAGCCAATATTGATACCCGCAATTGCTATTGCAAGCGCATCCGCTGAATCTAATGCTTTGGGCTTTACGTTTAACAGTTTTTGAACCATCGCTGACACTTGATTTTTACCAGCAGCGCCGCTCCCAGTTACAGCTTTTTTTACCTGTTTAGCAGAGACTTCTATGAAAGTAAGTCCCTTTGCTGCACATGTTTGCATGGCAACACCGCGAGCCATACCTAGTTTTATAGCTGATTTAGCGCTTTTTGCGACAAAAATCTGCTCGATCGATGCTACGTCAGGGCTCCAATCTATAACAACTTCTGATAACCTATTATGAATTTTATTTAACCTATTAGCAAATGACCAAGAAGCTTCGGTTCTAATTGTACCATGAGCTAAATGCGTCAGCTTCAATCCATCTTGAACAACAATGCCCCACCCTGTACATTGTAGACCAGGGTCAATGCCAAGCATACGTAACTCAAGCCTATTGCTATTTTCAATTACCAAAAAAGCTATCCATTAAGTTTTGTCATAATCTCATCAGAAATTTCAAAATTAGCAAACACGTTTTGAACATCCTCGTTTTCATCAAGAGCATCATAAAGTTTGATAAGTGTGCCAGCATTCGTTTCTTCAACTGCAATACTGTTCTGGGGTAACCATATTAAACCAGCTTCGTATGGCGCAGAATAGTGTTGTTCCATATTTTCTCGTACAGCGTTAAATTCTTCTGGCGAAGTGGTAATTATATGGGAATCCTCCTCTGTTTCCACGTTATTAGCACCTGCTTCTAAAGCTACATCAAACATAGAATCCTCATCAGCTACAGATTTTGGATAGATAATTTGCCCCACCTTTTCAAACATGAAACTAACGGAACCTGTCTCCGCCAATGAACCTCCAAATTTAGAAAAATGAGAACGAACTTCGGATGCAGTCCTATTTCGATTATCAGTCATTGCTTCAACAAT
>CACOCY010000033.1 GCA_902625725.1 uncultured SAR116 cluster alpha proteobacterium
CCTCTCCTGTAACGATAATCGTTGCTTATGATATAAATTATTATCAATATATTCCATTGTTAGCGCCTCACAGAGACGCGGCTAAAATAGAAGCATTGACAGAACGGGAACGTGACAAATTTGCAAGAGAGTTATCATGGCTGCAAGCTGGGTATGTGTTAATTGCGGCACGTTTACTTGGATTAGACTGTGGGCCTATGAGTGGTTTTGACAAGTTGCTTGTAGATGAGGCCTTTTATTCAGGTACTAGTTGGCGATCAAATATGCTAATTAACCTCGGTTATGGTGATTATGATGAAATGCGACCAAGAGCATCAAGAATAGATTTTATTAATGCATGTCAAGTTCTATGATTGTTATTGAGAGTGGTTAAAAGCGGCGTCGCTAAATTTTTAAAGGGTGGCATGGAGTGCAAATAAATAGATGAGGGCGAAATAATTAGTTAAAACAATTAAGCTAATGCTGAGAGGGAACGTAAAATTTCTCAATTGTTTGTAAGGCAAATAATTAGCATTGCACTAGAGATAGCCGAGGAACTTTATAGCCATTTGAGACTATTATGACTCAAAATAGTCAACCGTGAAGGATCTCTTTTTGAGGTTAATCCGAGGAATAATCTATTAATTAAATGCTTGAATACCTGTTTGAGCTCTCCCCAAAATAAGCATATGAATATCAGCAGTGCCTTCATATGTATTTACGGTTTCCAGATTTAAAAGATGTCTCATTATCTGATAATCTCTTTGTATTCCGTTTGCTCCATGCATATCACGGGCAGTACGTGCGATTGCCAACGCTTTTTCGCAATTATTTCGCTTCAGAATAGAAATTGCCTCAGGGGATGCCTTGCCATTATTAAGCAATTGTCCAAGTCGAAGGCATGCTTGCAATCCCAATGTTATATCCGTTTGCATATCAACAAGCTTTTTTTGATAAATTTGAGTTGCCGCAAGAGGGCGATTAAATTGTTTTCTATGCATGCCATATTCATGACTTCTGAACCAACAATCCTCCGCTGCTCCCATAACACCCCAGCAGATTCCATATCTCGCAAGGTTTAAGCATGAAAAAGGACCATTTAGGCCAATGGCGTGGGGTAAGATTGCGGTTTCTTTTACGTCAACATCATTTAGATATATAGAACCAGTATCCACTGACTGCATAGATAATTTCCCATCTATCTTGTCTGTTTGAAGTCCCTTTGTTCCTCGCTCAATTATAAACCCTCGGATTTTCCCATTGTCTTCTTCTGATTTAGCCCAGATAATAAATATATCAGCTATAGATGCATTGGAAATCCAAGTTTTGGAACCGTTTAGGCGATATCCATAAGATGTCTTAACAGCTGTTGTTCTCATTCCGGCTGGATCAGAACCTGCCTCAGTCTCTGTTAAACCAAAGCACCCTATAAGTTCGCCCGAACCTAGTCCTTTTAAATAGGTTTTTCTTTGCCAGGATGAACCAAATTTGAAAATTGGATACATTACTAGCGATGATTGAACCGACAAAATAGACCTAAACCCAGAATCAATCCGCTCGATTTCTCGGGCAATAAGTCCATATGAAATATGCGAAGCATTAGACCCACCAAATTCCTGTGGCAAGGTGACGCCAAATAATCCGGCCTGTCCAATTAATTGGTATCCATCTCTTCCAATCCCACCATTATCCAGAGCAGATTTAAGCCGTGATGATAATTCTATTGAGGCAAACTGGGATGCAGTTTGTTGAACTAATTTCTCTTCTTCGCCTAATTGTTCGGATAATAGTAAAGGGTCCTTCCAATTAAAGTTATTCATCAATTTTGGCCTTTCAAAATGACACTAGAATAAAATGTTTGGTTATTATTGTCAAAATACGCAGGATGACTAAACTGTATACCTATTGTTGTGTCTTTTAAAACTATATGTCTAAGAAGAAGATTTGTATGTGGATTATATGGCTTTTAGCTAGTCTAATATGGACTAATATTTCTTATGCTCACGAAATATCGTCATGCATGTGTGATAAGGAATGTTACACAGACGAAGTATCAAACCTTAAATGTAGTTCGAAATCAGTCTTTTTCACCTCGCGAGGCTTACCTGACGAAACTCATATTATGATGGAGGGTATTATTGCTACAAATCAGCAATTTCCTCGGGTGCATAAATATGAATATAAAATTACCAGAACGCCTAAAAAAGCAGTTCAACCTGCTTTAACGGATACCGGCGCAATAGGAGTTGCTGTAAATGGTATACCTATTTTCGACCCTTATACACAAGGGCCAATAAATCCTGAAACAGGAAAAAGACCTAACACATTCTTTCAAGGAGAATTAGATGTTTGTGGGGGTCATGCGGGGCGGGGAGATGACTACCATTATCACATTGCCCCTATTTGTTTAATTGAAGAGTTAGGGGAAACATATATTGAAAAGATGAAGCGTCCCATCGGGTACGCAATGGACGGATATCCAATTCATGCGCTAGGATGGTTTGATAAAGCAAATGATGTCGAGGATGAATTAGACGATTGTCGAGGCATGAACGATGAGAGAGGCAATTATTTTTACAATGTTATGAGTAAGGAAAGTTGGGCAGTTGCAGATTGTCTCACGGGCGAGCCACAAAAATTTTCAAAAGATAAATGGACGCATAGACAGGATAAATTTGGAGATGACTATGTGGGAATGCCATTAAAATTTAAAATTCAAGAATATTCACAAACTGACCACAAGACTGATATGTGCTATGTAATGACAGGCATTATGGAAAAAGAGCAAATATTGTTAACTGATGGAACCACAAAAAAAATCAAAAATAAAAAGGGGTCAATATTTTATTGTAACTCTCAATGTTACGGTGTTTTTTTTGAAGTAGAAAAAAACTCATTAATTCGTGGGCGAGCAATATTATATGATGAGATTTTAGATGATTGTCCTGTTACTTTCGATAATTTT
>CACOCY010000034.1 GCA_902625725.1 uncultured SAR116 cluster alpha proteobacterium
TTTTCATTTTGGGTCGTCGTCCCCCAATGGATGACCACATTACTAAAGTGAGGTTTGCTATGCTACCAGCAAAAAAGCCGTATAGTGCGCTTTTCTCATCAGGACCGACAAAAAAGTTTCCTGGCTGGAGCATAACCAATTTATCTGATACCCCGCACGGTAGGTCGCACCGAGCTTTAATACCCAAAACAAAGTTGTCAAATGCCATCGATAAGATGTCTTCTTTACTTGGACTGCCTAATGGATATCGCTTAGGTATCGTTCCGGCTTCAGATACTGGGGCTATTGAGATGGCAATGTGGTGTGTGTTAGGTGACAGACCATTAGATATACTAGCCTGGGAATCTTTCGGACATACATGGGTGAGTGATGTTTCGAAGCAACTGAAGATATCTAATGTTACAATACATTCAGCTGATTGGGGAGATTTACCAGACCTCTCACGAGTTAAATTTGAACATGATGTTGTTTTCTGCTGGAATGGCACCACTTCTGGAGTCCGTATTCCGGATGCAGACTGGATACCATTAGACCGGAAGGGCCTAACAATTGTAGATGCAACGTCAGCTTGCTTTGCCATGCACCTTGAATGGGATAAAATAGATATTGCAACATTTAGTTGGCAAAAATCATTGGGTGGTGAAGCAGCGCACGGGGTGATAATATTGTCTCCCAGAGCTGTTGAGAGACTAGAAAGTTTTACTCCTCCTTGGCCTATACCGAAAATATTTCAATTAACAAAAAATGGTAAATTGATCGAAGGAATTTTTAGGGGAGAGACAATAAATACACCGTCGCTTTTATGTGTTGAAGATTTACATGCTGCCTTAGATTGGGCGGAAAGAATTGGCGGTTTGGAAGCTCTTGTGGAACGCAGTAATGAAAATTTAAAGGTAGTATCGGATTGGGTGAAGAAATCTGAGTGGGCAGAATTCCTCGCAGATAGGCCGGAAACAAGGTCCAGTACCTCTATATGCCTTAAGATAATAGACCCCTTTATTTCATTGCTTCCAGAAGATGATAGAAGGGCTTTTGTAAAAGCCATTACAAAACGATTAGAAGAAGAAGAAGTGGCTCTTGATATTGACGCCTATAGAACAGCACCACCAGGATTGCGAATATGGGGTGGACCGACGGTTGAAGCTTCTGACATTAAATATCTGACGGATTGGCTTGATTTTGTGTTTGCGGAACAGAAACAAATAAAACTATCCAAGAAGGAAATGCCTAATGCTAAGAGTTTTAATTAGTGACAATTTATCAACTGAAGCAATAAGTATTTTTGAGTCTGCAGGCATTGAAGTTGACTTTAAACCTGGACTTTCTTCAATGGAATTAATGAAAATCATACGAAATTATCATGGTCTTGCCATACGTTCTGCAACAAAAGTTACATCCGAATTGTTGTCGGCTGCATCTAATTTGAAAGTTGTGGGACGAGCTGGTATTGGGGTTGATAATGTTGATGTTCCAGCTGCCACTGCTAGCGGTATTTTGGTAATGAACACACCATTTGGGAATGCTATAACTACTGCTGAGCACGCAATTGCGATGATGTTATCTCTTACCAGGCAAATTCCGCAGGCACATATATCTACCGTTGCTGGCATGTGGGAGAAGTCAAAATTCATAGGAACAGAAATAACAAATAAAAAGCTTGGCGTTATTGGATGTGGAAATATTGGCGCTATCGTAGCTAACAGGGCATTGGGTCTAAAAATGAGAGTTATAGGATATGATCCATACCTCACAAATGAACGCGCAAAAGATATTGGAATTGAAAAAGTTGAACTAGATGAATTGCTTTCCCAGGCAGATTTCATAACACTTCATACACCTCTTACAGATTCTACTAGAAATATTATTTCTGCTGACGCTTTAAATAAAACTAAAAAAGGGATACGGATTATAAATTGCGCTAGAGGAGGTTTGATAGATGAACTTGCACTTTTTGCAGCGTTGAATTCAGGTCATGTAGCTGGTGCAGCATTAGACGTTTTCTCAACTGAGCCTGCTAAGGAGAATGTTTTATTTGAACACCCAAATATTATCACAACACCTCACTTAGGTGCCTCGACTATAGAGGCACAGGAAAAGGTTGCATTGCAGATTGCTGAACAAATGTCTGAATATTTAAAGAATGGGGCCATAACAAACGCATTGAATATGGCTTCAGTTACATCTGAGGAAGCTCCTGTTTTAAAACCTTATATGTTACTAGGACGGTTGTTAGGAGAGTTTCTAGGGCAAGTTGAAATGGATGGTCTAGCCGCAGTGCGAATTGAATTTGAAGGTAAATCTGCTCATCTAAATGATTCACCCGTCACCGCATCAATATTGGCTGGTTTGTTTTTACATAATATGGATTCAGCAAATTTAGTAAATTCAAACGCTATCGCTACTTCTAAGGGCATTGCGATTTCTACTGTAAAGCATGATAGAAGATGTGATTATGAGACAATGATTAGAGTATCCACAAGCTATAAAGGCGGTGAAAGAAGTATCGTCGGCACTCTAGTTGGTGGAAACAAGCCTCGAATTATAGAGGTTCAAGGGATTTCAGTAGAATCTGATTTCCCATCAGATTTACTCTATGTAAGAAATTATGATCGTCCTGGATTTATTGGAGCTATGGGAAGTTTGCTTGGTGAATTGGATATCAATATAGCTACATTTCATTTAGGCAGAAAAACTGAAACAGAAGAAGCTATCGCATTAATCGAGGTTGATGGTAAAATTGACAAATCTATCCTTACAAAGGTTCGAGAGTTGCCTCAAGTTGTAAGAGCAGATTATTTACAGTTCTCATC
>CACOCY010000035.1 GCA_902625725.1 uncultured SAR116 cluster alpha proteobacterium
CAAAGGGAGAGTAAAATTATGGCTGACGGTTTATTACAAAATTATATTGCTGGTGATTGGGTTGAAGGAACATCAGAAATTGAAAATATTAATCCTTCAGACCTTAGTGAAGTAGTAGCACAACACGCGCTTGCAGACACAAATCAAGCAAATCAAGCGATTGAAGCAGCGCAAGCGGCACTTTCCACATGGAAAAATGCCAACCCTCAAACTAGATTTGATATTTTAGACACAATAGGCCGCATCGTTATATCGAGGCAGGACGAGCTGGGGGAAATACTGGCGCGGGAAGAAGGAAAAACACTAGGCGAAGCAAAAGGGGAAGTGTTTCGAGCGGGTCAGTTTTTCCAATTTTACGCTGCAGAAGCAATCCGTCGAACCGGTGAACAAAATCTTTCAACACGTCCCAACATTGATATAGAAATCGTAAGAGAACCCATTGGCGTTACAGTGCTCATAACACCCTGGAACTTTCCTATAGCCATTCCTGCTTGGAAAATCGCTCCTGCGCTAGCACATGGAAATACAGTAGTACTTAAGCCATCAGAAATCACACCAACAAGTGCTTATTATTTGACCAAAATTATGGAAGAAGCGGGCTTACCTGCTGGTGTATTCAACTTGCTAGTGGCTAGAGGAGAAGATATAGGGGAAACCCTAGTTTCTCATCCAGCTGTCGCTGGTATTTCATTTACTGGCTCAGTACCAACAGGGCGAAAAATTGCGCAAGGCGCAATTCAAAATATGAAAAAAATTCAGATGGAAATGGGTGGCAAAAATCCGATGGTTATTATGGAAGACGCTAATTTGGATGTAGCTATTCCAGTGACAATTAACGGTGCCTTCTACCAAACAGGACAGAGATGTACAGCTTCATCAAGAGTTATTGTTCACGAAAAAATATATGATGCGTTTGTTGAGCGTTTTGTGAAGGAAATGGAAGGCCTATCTGTTGGACCAGCTCTTGACCCAAAAACGCAAGTTGGCCCTGTGGTCTCAGAAACACAATTGAAATCAAATCTTTCCTATATAGAAATTGCGCGTAATGAGGGATGTGAAGTGGTAAGTGGTCAACATCTTGCAGAGCGTAATACAGGTTTCTTTCAGCGGCCTGGCATTTTCTTAAATGCGACAAACCAAATGCGTTCCTCCCGTGAAGAAATCTTTGGACCTTTAGCATCTATCATTAAAGTGGATAATTTTGATGAAGCTGTTGCAACCGCAAATGATACTGAATTCGGTCTTTCATCAGCTATCTGCACAACCTCTCTTTATTATGCAAGAGAATTTAAGCGCCAGTCAGAAGCGGGAATGGCTATGGTTAATTTGCCTACGGCAGGTGTTGATTATCATGTTCCATTTGGTGGTCGTAAAAACTCATCTTATGGCTCGCGTGAGCAAGGACGTGCCGCAATTGATTTTTATACTACGACAAAAACAACATACAGCTTCGCTGGCTAGATTTTTTATAAGGCCTAATTCTTATATTCTTTTTTTTCTTAGAAAGATGCCTTGCTTATAGGAAATTACGTCGCCTATTTCAGATTTGATATAACCTTTCTTGTTGCATCGAAGAGGGGAGTGTGTAATTCGCTTAGAATTGCCAATCTATCAAACAGATCTGGATCATTGGCAAGAGTGTCTCTCAATGAACTACCAAATACCTGTCGTAATTCAGTGCCAATATTGAATTTTGAAACAAGACCACTTTTTGCTAGCCTTCGTCTGACCTGATATGGAATTCCAGAGGCCCCATGGAGTACAATTGGACATGCGATTTTTTGCGAAATTTTCTGCACTAACTTCTCATCAATTATGGCAGAGCTATCTGTTTGTAAATGAATATTTCCCGCCGAAATAGCAAGTGCGTCAACACCGGTCTCTTCTACCAACTTGACTGCTTCATTCGGTTTTGTACCCTTTGAGCTTTTAGTACCAGCATAACCGACAAAACCAATCTCGCCCTCAACGCTCACACCAGCTTTATGCGCAATAGATACAACTCGACCTGTTATTTCTATATTCTGCGATAATGGCTTTTTTGAGCCATCAATCATGACTGATGAGAAACCTGCTTCGATAGCCTCTTCTATTTCTTTAATTTCATATCCGTGGTCCAAGTGACAGACGACTGGAACAGACGCCCTTTCTGCAGCATATCGAAGCATAGGTCCAAGTATTGATAATGGTGTGTGAGCCCTACACCCAGGCCCCGCCTGCAATATCACTGGCATATTTTCGGCTTCTGCCGCAGCTACAAATGCTGTTACATCTTCCCATCCAAGCACTACTAACCCTGCTATAGCCTGTCTATTCTGCCTAGCATGAAACAAAACTGGTTCTAGTGAGGCGATAGTCATTTAAATTTTGCTATCATATCTTTAATTCCTGGGATGGTTTCGATCTGCCATGCATGTTCTGGTTGAAAATATTGCACGAGAGGCCTCTGAGAAAGTCCGGCTAAAATAGTAAAATAATACATCTCATAACCAGGAGCGACAACACATGGATGATAACCTGCGGGAATAACAAAACTAGAGCTATCTGTTATATGAAATGCCTCTCCAGTACTACTATTCTCTGATTGTAATAACTGCATCCCAAAGCCGCTTTTTGGTTTAAACCTAAAATTATAAACTTCATCATGTTTTGTCTCATCTGGAGACCTATTTGTATCATGCTTGTGCGGCGGAAAGCCTGACCATCCTCCCTGCCCTACT
>CACOCY010000036.1 GCA_902625725.1 uncultured SAR116 cluster alpha proteobacterium
TGTCTGATAACGATGCTACGCCTGTTAAATTCAAATCACTTATGTTTGCAGTATCACTTACAGTAATATTATCATAAGCACTCACTATACTTGCTGATGTGACTGTACCAGAAACATTTAAGTTACCAGTAATTGTCGTATCACCAGTGATGGAAGCTCCACCACCTGTGACAGTAAACCCACCAGAGTCAATAGTTGCACCGTTGTCAACATTCATTGTGTTAAATTCAGCAAGGCCTGTAGAACTTAAAGTACTAAAAGTTGAGTCTCCGGTAACATCTAATGTTCCGGTTAAATTGGAATTTCCGGTCACGTTCAAAGTGGTTATAGATGTATTGTCCATAGTAGAAAGCCCTGTGACGTCTAATGTACCAGTGACAGAAAGATTCTCATCTAAAGTCATATTATCAGTATTAAAAGTACCATTTATGGTAAGTGTGTTCGCTTGCATGTCGCCTTCAATAAGCGGACTTCCTGAAGAACTATCAGAATCGATTATAAGTTTATAACTATCGTTGGAGAGAGTAAAACCAGTATCGTTACCAATAATTATATTACCTTGGCCAGTCGTTATACTGCTACCAGAATCACGTCCAATAACAATATTGTCGTTGCCAGTGGCGTTACTTAATGTAGCACTTCCAATAGCAATATTGCCAGAACCTGCGCCACTCGAAGCCAGGGTGTTATCGCCAATAGCAACGTTTTCCTGGCCGCTGGTAATACCACTTCCACTGTTATCGCCAAATGTGATATTCTGAGAGCCAGTCGTCAATGAATTAGTGCTGTTGTCACCAATTGCTATATTATCTTCACCAGATGTTAAACTTCCTAAAGCGGATGTTCCAACACCAATATTATTTGCGCTGTTAGCGGTCAAAGTGCTTGCAGATTCATCAATCAATATATCTGCAAACCCTGGTGAAAGCAGAAAAACGCCATTTAAAGCAAAAAATATTGAAATAAATCTTATTTTTTTCATCTCATGAATACTCAAATCTCTGATTTAATAGCTAATATCCATCAAAGACATTGATAAATATTTGCCACAATCCCTGAAACATTGCTTGCTGAAATGTGACTTTCTTTTTGCTCTACGGTCATGTTTGAGGTTGCTGCAGCAAAGGCGTCGTGGTCTTCATATAACTTTAAAACTGCAATGGCATTTCCACCCACTAAAAATGCTCTATTTTTCAGCGATGTCATTGCTTGATTATAATCCTCAGAAATAGCCAGCCCCAAAGTCATAATTTTATGACAACTTTTCTCAGAATTTAAAATAGAGTCGGCTCTCATTATGATTTTCTCAGTTCCAGCAATTGGTTGGTCAAACTCTTTTTTCGGTGGCTGCGGGTTATCGACAACATCTGTTCTTATTGTTACAGGATTAGGTTGTGATACTACCTCGACCGGATCCGCTTGCTGTGCCACTTTTTTGTAAATAGTATGATTAGAGGTGGTATAAGGAGTAGTAGAAAGACTGCACGCCGCCAAAAAAATTGGAGCTACAATAAAGGAAATAATTCGCTGGAATTTAATCATGACATTTTCTCGATATAAACAGATTGCTTCAAAGAAATAACGACACAGAGATTTGTATTTTAGTTTTATTTCTTTTTTTATTCTAAAAACCGTAAAAATATGGTTTTAAGCTTTTATAAAACGGCCATAAATTTAATATGCATACAAAAACATTATGGAAAATGCGTGTAAAACAGCGTATTAATGAATAGATGAGCAACGTTACATTTCATAAGACGCGGCAGGGAATCATTATGATGTGCGGAGCTATGTTGCTTTTACCTGTGTTAGATTGTATCGCAAAAATACTGGGTGAAGGAGGAATTTCTTCCGGACAAATCGTATTATTTAGATTTGTTTTACAAGTTTTACTTTTGTTTCCCATTTTAGTGATTACAAATAGGTTAAAATTTAACTATGAATATCTTGGATTGCAAATAGTTAGAGCGCTGGCGATGGGAATCACAACATTCTGCTTTTTTATTGCCGTAAAACACATGCCATTAGCAGATAGCATTTCTATTTTCTTTGTTGAACCGATGATACTTACGCTTCTATCAGTAATTCTTTTAGGTGAAGTTATTCGGCTTAGAAGAGTTGTAGCTATAGTAATAGGTTTCGCAGGCGCCCTTATCGTCATAAGACCTCAGTTTGCATCAGTTGGCGTAATCGCGTTTCTGCCACTTATCGCTGCTTTTTGTTTTGCGGTGTATATGCTTATTACTCGATATTTTTCTGACAAAATAACTCCCTTACAGTTACAATTCCAAATGGGCATCATTATCAGTCCAATAACAGCACTATTAATGCTTGCCTTTCCAGACACTGAGGGATTACATTTTGTAAACCCAAATTGGAAGGAATATCAGTTATTATTTTTGCTCGGTCTAGTTGGAGCATTAGGACATCTATTAATTGTTTTTGCTACCACAAAGGCACCTGCAAACTTACTCGCTCCATTTCAATATTTGGAGATAGTTGGCGCTACTATTCTTGGCTTCATGATATTTGACAATATTCCTTCTAATTTTACATTCTTCGGAATTTCTCTTATTGTGGCATCAGGAATTTATCTTTGGTATAGAGAAAACAGGGTTGATCAAGTTAATAGAACTGAGATTAGTAACTTTAAAAGATGAAGACTTGAAGCAAGCACACATACAAGTTTTTTTTAACTGAGC
>CACOCY010000037.1 GCA_902625725.1 uncultured SAR116 cluster alpha proteobacterium
CACTAGCCGTTGGAGCTGTAGGCCATTGTGATGTTTATCCTAATTCGAGAAACATTATTCCTGGCAAAGTAGTTTTCACAATTGATTTTCGACATCCAACTCAACAAGTAATCGATGACATGGAGCGGCGTTTGAGAGAAGGCGCTAAAAAAATATGTGAAGAAATTGGGCTTACAATGGAAATTGAACAGGCCGGAAAATTTGACCCTGTAAAATTTGATGAAAATTGTGTTTCCGCAGTTAGGAACTCTGCAAAGAAATTAGGGTACTCGCATAGAGATATCGTTTCAGGAGCAGGACATGATGCGTGTTGGATTAATAGAATTGCTCCGACAGCGATGATTATGTGCCCTTGCGTTGACGGCTTATCGCATAATGAAGCAGAAGAAATTTCTAAAGAATGGGCCACTGCTGGAGCAGATGTACTTTTTCATGCAGTTGTAGAAACAGCAGGCGTTATTGATGAATAGAAAAACATAAAGGAGATAAAGCTAATGAGTACAGTCATAAAAAATGGTACAATTGTGACAGCTGATAGAACCTATAAATCTGACGTTCTGATTGAAAAAGGTAAAATTGTCTCAATTGGCATAAACTTATCGGGTTCAGAAGATTTAGATGCAACAGGGTGTTATGTAATGCCTGGAGGTATAGACCCTCATACCCATCTTGAGATGCCTTTTATGGGAACTTATTCCTCCGATAACTTTGAATCTGGAACTCGCGCTGCGCTGTCTGGCGGAACAACAATGGTTGTTGACTTTTGCTTGCCGTCACCTGGGCAATCTTTGTTAACAGCAATTCAAGCTTGGGATAACAAATCATCGCTTGCAACGACAGATTATTCATTTCATATGGCCATTACCTGGTGGGGTGAGGAAGTTTTCAACGATATGCCAACAGTAGTTGGAAAAGGAATTAATACATTTAAGCACTTTATGGCATACAAAGGTGCCTTAATGATTGATGACGATGAAATGTACGCCTCGTTCCAACGTTGTGCAGAACTTGGAGCAATGCCGTTAGTGCACGCTGAGAACGGTGATGTGGTAGCACAATTACAAGCTAAACTGATGGAACAAGGAAATAATGGACCAGAAGCACACTCATATTCTCGTCCTCCAGAAGTGGAGGGAGAAGCAACCAATAGAGCAATTATGATAGCTGACATGGCAGGAGTTCCCTTGTACGTAGTGCATGTGTCTTGCGAACAATCTCATGAAGCAATTCGGAGAGCACGACAAAAGGGGATGAGAGTTTTTGGAGAGCCATTAATTCAGCATCTCCTTTTAGATGAGAGTGAATATTCTAATTCTGACTGGGACCATGCTGCGAGAAGGGTGATGTCACCTCCATTTCGCAACAAGCAGCACCAAGACAGCCTATGGGCTGGTTTGCAAGCAGGCTCCTTGCAGGTCGTAGCAACTGACCACTGCGCATTTACAACTGAACAGAAAAGATTTGGTGTTGGTGATTTTACAAAAATACCGAATGGAACGGGAGGTTTAGAGGATAGAATGCCACTTCTCTGGACAAATGGTGTGAACACAGGTCGTTTGACAATGAATGAGTTTGTAGCTGTTACATCTACTAACATAGCAAAAGCATTAAATGTCTATCCACAAAAGGGAGCTATTTTAGAGGGAGCAGATGCAGACATTGTGGTATGGGACCCTGCTAGAGAAAAAACTATCTCATCAAAAAATCAACAATCTGCTATCGATTATAACGTATTTGAGGGTTTTTCTGTAAAAGGTTTACCGCGTTTTACATTATCAAAAGGATATGTTGCCATTCAGGAAAATGAAGTAAAGACTAGGGAGGGACACGGAAGTTTTGTCGAACGCAAACCTTTCAGTGCAACAAACAGGGCCTTATCAACATGGAAAGAGCTAACGGCCCCAAGAAAGGTGATAAGAGACCCTAATAATATGCCAGCCGGAGTTTGATATTAAAAATTATTTCCCCATAAAAGGGTTTAAGGAATTCATATAGATGAAACAATCTATCTCTAAGAAATCAGTCATTCACGCTGAAAATCTTAACTTGATTTTTGAGACAAACGACGGCGCGGTACACGCCTTAAAAGACATAAATTTAAATGTTGAAAAGAGCGATTTTATATCTTTCATTGGACCCTCCGGATGCGGTAAAACAACGTTTCTTAGAGTAGTTGCAGACCTAGAAAAACCATCCGGTGGCGAAATCACTGTGAATGGAAAAACCCCTCAAAATGCAAGAAGAGACAGGGATTATGGATATGTATTCCAAGCACCGGCGCTACTTCAATGGAGAAGTATTTCAAAAAATATTTCCTTACCGCTAGAGATTATGGGCTA
>CACOCY010000038.1 GCA_902625725.1 uncultured SAR116 cluster alpha proteobacterium
TAGCAATCATACTTCTACGCATTTTAAGAGACATAGTTTTTTCAGCTTCACTTATTATTCTTTCTTCACTGCCAAGCGCTGCATACACACGATGACATTGATTTATCATTTTAGCCATATCTTCTGGCTCCGTTGCCATCTGATTATCCATACCAATTTTACTCTTATCTGTAGTAAAGTGTTTTTCAATCAAACAAGACCCCAGTGCCACACTTGCGCAAGCCAATTCTGAACCCTCAGAATGGTCTGAGTATCCGATAGGGTTATTATTGAATTCATTTCGGAGTCCAATTATATTTTGTAATCTTATTTCTGCTGGCTCAGCAGGGTAAATCGATGTACAATGCAAGATAGCTAAACTGGGATTTATTCCACTATTTTCTATGGTTAAAACTGCATTTTTAATCTCGTCCATATTTCCCATACCTGTTGACAAAACAAGAGGAACAGATAATTTCGCCAGCTTGGATAAGAATGGTAAATTATTCAGTTCCATCGAGGCTACCTTAATAAAAGGTACGTTACATTCATGAATAAGAAATTTTGCTTCTTCTAATGAATAGGGTGTTGAAGAAAAATCAATACCTATGTCTTTTGCAAAATGTGATAATGAATATAACTGCGGCTCAGAGAGGGAGAATTTTGCAACCATCCTTTCAGCAATAGGATTATCCTTATAAAATGCCTTTGAGTATAGGGTTTCAGAGGTCCATGATTGAAATTTTACGCAATCACATCCAACTTCTTTTGCCTTTAAAATCATTTCCTGAGCAGCTTCAATATTTCCAAAATGACTGGTATTCATTTCTGCCACGATATAAGGTTTTAAAAAATCACCAATAATTTTTCCATTTCTGAGTTCTAATTTTGCCATCTTTATTTTCTATTGGTCTATGGGTTCAACAATCATTTCTGAAATAAATAACTCTCTATCTAAAAAAGGTTTTTGGTCCTCTAATGGCCTTCTAACTATTTTTCTACTTGATACGCTTTTTGTAATTCCCGTTTCAATATAACTCTGGTCTTCTCTCCCAATGATCTCGCATAGCACAGGCCCATTTAATTCTATAACTTTTTTGATGCCATCATCTAAATTATCAACGGATCTGATTTTCAAAAAGTTTAAACCAAAGCATTTAGCTACTTTACTAAAATCTGGGCAACTAATACCATTACTAGGGTCGGTTCCAACGGTTCGGGTTCGAAAAAGATCCTTTTGCCTCCTCCTTATAATTGAGTAGGCATTATTATTGATAACAAAAATCTTTAGAGGTAATTGATGAAATCGTATGCTTTCTAGTTCCTGTAAATTCATCATAATTGAGCCATCCCCTACAACTGCAAATACAGGACTACTATCCGCAAATTGTGCCCCTATAGCTGCGGGCAAAGCAAATCCCATTGTCCCTTGAGATGCAGGATGGATACATTTAATACCGTCTTTAAAGACAACATTTGATGGCAAAATAACTTCAATTAACCCAGAATCTGTTATGATGGAAGATGGGGTAGGAACCAGACGACTGAGACTGTCTGATAATTGATACAAGTCGATTTCCTTTCTTGACTGAAATGTTTTTTCAACTTTTCCAAACATACTTTTCCAATGATAACATTTCGTTTTCCAATCTAACGACGAGCGTTTCTGTTGATATTTCAAAATGGATTTTAAGAAACATTTAATATCGGTCTGTATCAGTTTATAAATATTTATAGTCTGCTTTTCATGTTCTGTTTTATCAATATCAATCACGTAAACTTTAGCGTGTCGGGCAAATTTGCAAAAATCTACTCCTGTAGTCAAAGAATTTAGTCTGGAGCCTAAGACTATTAGAAAATCGGAATTGGCTACAACAAAATTACCTGCTCTCGAACAGCCCATAGCCCCAACAGAACCAATAGACATTTCATTTGAAGAACCAAATATATCTGGCGCTGATGCAGTATAAGTTACAGGTATTTCCCATTTTTGGGAGAACTCCCTTATCTCTTTTTCAGCTTTAGAAAATCGAACACCCCTTCCAATCAGTATTGCAGGACGCTCTGCCAAT
>CACOCY010000039.1 GCA_902625725.1 uncultured SAR116 cluster alpha proteobacterium
AAATCTTACTCGCAGCCCATCATTTAGGATTACGTGATAATATTACACTTGAAGTTGCTGACACAAGTGATCCAGCAGATACATTGAGAGCTCAAAACCCTACAGGCAGAATCCCTATATTAATAAAACAAGATGGAAGTCCTCTGTATGATAGCAGAGTGATTTTGGATTTTCTCGAGCGACAATCAGATAAATTTTTATTCCCAGAAACAGGTAGTTTTAGAGATTTAGCACTAACACAGGCTGCTTTAGCTGAAGGTATAATTGATTCTGCAATTCTATGGGTATATGCAGATAGATTTTCAGGACACCAGCCAGTTCCAGAGTTGTGGCGGTCTCATCATCTACAAAAAATAAAAAGAGGATGTGATTACTTGGAACAACATATTTGTAGATGGGCTCCTAATCAGCCTTATGCAGGTAGCTCAATAGCGCTGGCTGCTTGTCTTGGTTATTTATCGTTTAGAAATGTATATAATTGGTCAAAAAACAGACCACAGCTTCTAAATTGGTATGACAAGCAAGCTACTACTTTATCTGGTTTTAGTAGTACCATGCCGAATGCAAACTAGAGTCTTCATAAAATGAAGCCTATAACATTTGGAAGTTGGACAGCACAAACAAGGAGAAGTAATGACCAAGTCGCTAGCAGACTTATTTCGCAATTTAAAACAATGTTAGATGGTCAGCTATTTCCTAATGTTCCAACTCCTTTAGGAATTCATTGGTGTCTTGCACCTGAGATGCAACCCTCTAAAAATCTTGGGGTTGATGGTCATGTTAAATTAGGCTCCCTGCTGCCACCTATCCCGTATCCTCGAAGGATGTGGGCAGGAGGGGAACTCGTCATTTCTGAACTATTTAAGGTCAATGATAACGTTGAAAAAACGTCCGTCTTAACTGATATTCAGCACAAAAAAGGCGCCTCAGGACAGCTTTATTTTTTAACTATATTCCATGAGTTTTTTGTAAAAGATAAAAAAATGCTAAGCGAAAAACAACGTTTAGTATTTAAGGAAAACAACAAAAATGATATGTCGCAAAAAAATGATATCTCAAAAAAATCAAAGTTGGAAAAACTACCCTATTTAGCGGTGAAAAAGGCAGTATTCAATACCGATCCTATTTTGCTATTTCGTTATTCTGCAGTTACCTTTAACGGACATCGAATACATTATGACCTTGACCATGCCAAAATAGTAGAAGGACAAAAAGGGTTAGTTGTACACGGACCTTTGCAGGCAACCTGGCTTTTAAATTTAGCTGCGGCGCATTTAGGTGAAGTTCCAAAAAGGTTTGTTTATAAAAATATTGCTCCCTTGATATCGGGCGAAAAAGCTTACCTTTGGTTAGCTGAAAACAAAAAGACGAAAAGTCTGATTGTATATTGTTGTAATGAAAATAAAAAAATCATTATGTGGGGTGAGGCGTTTCTATGACCAATTTCATGCCAATCACACCGTTATTTGTGCCTGGTGACCGTTCTGATCGTTTTGACCATGCTCTTCAATCTGGAGCAGATACCATAATTATTGATTTGGAAGACTCTGTGTCTGAGGCCAAAAAAGAAAAAGCGCGGGAAAATCTGTTGGCGCTAAATAAAAAGAACTCCAACATTTACGTGCGTGTCAATGATTTGAACAGTCCTCATGTTCGAGAAGACCTTGCCTGTATTGAGAAATGCGGCGAGGTCGGAATTATGCTCTCCAAATCAGAAGATGTCAGCTCAATAAAAAAATGGCTATTGCTCCATTCCGTTGAAAGAAAAATTTTATGCCTAATTGAAACTGTTAAAGGCTTAGCAGCGATACAAGAACTAATGCAACACAAGAATGTAATAGGTTGTGCTTTTGGCCATTTTGATTTTTCAACTGATTTGGGCTGTGAAGCTGACCTTTCAGTGTTGGCGCCCTATCGAGCGGAACTTGTGTTGCAAAGCAAGTTACATGGCAAAGCAGCTCCTCTAGATTGTGTTACGGCAGATATTTCTGCTATAAATCAGCTTAAATTAGATTGTGAGG